>NC_021915.1:2090680-2787574 GCF_000442645.1 Corynebacterium maris DSM 45190 | reverse complement strand
ATGTTCCCCGTTCTGGTCGTCGTGTCGGCGGCGCCCGTGAGGAGAGGGCGTCGGTTGGCGGCCTGGATGCCGCAGTGTGTGATGCGACGACGGCGTAGGTACGCCGTCATCGCGCGGAGTGCGCGCAGCTACTGGGTGGTAGATCCTCACAACCTGCTTTAGGGCTGTGACCTTGATGCTCGCACTCTTATCCACATCCTGTGGATAATTTTATGTCACTGAGTTATCCACAGTCTACGCTTTTGGTTGTGGACGGAATAATCGGCGGCATGAACTTTTGTGACCTGCCGATTGTGCGGGTGACTCCGGAGGGCGTCGACCAGCCATGCACAGTTATTCACAGGCGGCTCCTCACAGCTATGTGAATGTGGGTGGTGGCCTTCCATTGTTGTCGAGCGGGCGGAAATGTGGCGGGAGGAGGGGAAACGTCATCTCTATGAAATCTGGCCGCCACTTTTCGGTGGCGACGTTTCCGCGCAGTACGGGTCGGGAAAAACGCGGTGAATTACATGAATGTCGTTTCGGGGACACCCGTCGTGTGCAGCGCCCCCGCCACGCGTGTCGATTTGTTCAGGGTTGTCAATCTCACGTACCCTAAGAGCGTCTGTTACATCCCCGGACAACGCTGACCGGCCTGCGAGGGCAGGTCCGAGAACGTCCGGCGATGTGCTTTGAGAGCGCTCTCGGCACCGAACACCGGGCTGCGGGAGAGGCTCCGGTATGCCGGGCCCGCCGTAGACGTGTGCGGATTGCGCGCGCCGCCGCGAGGTCATTCTGATCCGGTGCGGCACTCATATTTAAATGAACACACTGTCGCTGACGTCGGCCTACCCGTGGGGGACGACGCAAATCACACATAAGGAGCTCCACCATGGCAAAGGGCAAAAAGACGTTCCAGCCGAACAACCGCCGCCGTTCCCGCAAGCACGGCTTCCGCACCCGCATGCGCACCCGCGCCGGCCGCGCCATCGTTTCGGCCCGTCGCCGTAAGGGCCGCGCCAGCGTGACCGCCTAAGCGGAAAGCAGCCGTATCCGTGCTCCCCAAACGGCATAAACTCACCTCGCCGGCCGAATTCAAACGGACCATCAAGGGTGGGCGCCGAGCCGGGAGCCGAACACTGGTTGTGCATGTGCGCGACCGCTCGACCGAACCAGGAGACCCGGACCCGTCGCTGACGGGCGGTCCCCGGTTCGGTCTCGTCGTTTCCAAGGCCATCGGCAATGCGGTGGCCAGGCACTCGACGTCCAGAAAGCTCAGGCACAACGCCCACGCCCTCGTCGACAAGCTGCCGCGGGCGACCGACGTCGTCATCCGCGCACTTCCCGCCGCCGGCGCCTCAGACAGCGCCCAGCTGGCCGCCGACCTGGCGAAAGCCCTGCGTAAAGCAGGCGTTCCGCTGTGAGTGAGGACATCCACTACAACAGCGCCGGGGAAGCGATCCCCACGCCCCGCGGCCCCTTCGCCCGAGGCGCCGTCGCCGCGGTTCGGTTCTACCAAAACAACATCTCCGCCCTTAAGATGATGTCCACCTGTCGTTTCGAACCGACATGCAGCGCGTTTGCGCTGGAGGCCGTGTCCCGGCACGGTTTCGGCCGCGGAATCACCATGGCGGCGGCCAGGCTGAGCAAATGCGGACCCTGGCACCCGGGCGGATACGACCCCGTTCCCACCTAGCGACAGCCCTCCGGCCGGAGACTGTCCCGACGATTTCAGACCAAGGAGCTACGACCAGACGTGCTCAATTTCATCTACTGGCCGATTTCGGCCATCATGTGGTTCTGGCGCGAAGCGCTGAGCATGGTCATGGACCCGCACGCGGGCGTGACCTGGCTGCTTTCCATCGTGCTGTTGACCTGGACCATCAAGGCCCTGCTCGTGTGGCCGACCGTCAAGCAGATCAGGTCCGGACAAAAGACCGCCAAACTCGCGCCGCAGATGAAGGCCATCCGCGAACGCTACAAAAATGACCAGGCCAAGATGGCCGAGGAAACGCAGAAGCTGTACAAGACGGCCGGCGTGAACCCTCTGGCCGGTTGTATCCCGATGCTGGTGCAGATCCCGGTGTTCATCGGCCTGTTCCACGTGCTGCGCTCCTTCAACCGCACCGGTGACGGCTTCGGCGGCCTGGGGTTGACCAACGAGGAAAACCGCAGCATCGGCAACTACATGTTCTCCCCGGAGGACGTGCAGTCCTTCCTCGACGCCCGCGTCTTCGGCGTTCCGCTCTCGGCGTCCATCTCCATGCCGGCGGAACAGTACGAGGCCTTCCAGCCGGTCGACTTCGGCCGTTTCGACATCATCCTCGTCGCCGTGCCCATGGTCCTGCTCGTCGCAACCTTGACCCACCTCACGGCCCGCTACTCGCTGGGCCGCCAGCAGGCGCGTCAGGCCGCCGGCAAGACCAACGCCCCGGCCGGCGACAACGCCGAGATGATGGAGATGCAGCAGCAGATGATGGGCAAGATGATGCTGTGGGTCATGCCCGCCATCACCATCTTCACGGGCTTCATCTGGACCATCGGCCTGCTGGTCTACATGTCCTCCAACGTCCTGTGGTCCTACGTCCAGACCCGTCTGGTCTACCGCATGATCGACCGCGAAGAAGCGGCCGAGGAAGCTGAGAAGGAAGAGCTGCGCCGCGCCAACGCCCCGGTCGTCGGCGCCCGCAAGGTCGAGAAGAAGTCCAAGAAGGAACGCACCGAGGACAACCTCGCCCGCGAGCAGGCGGCCCGCGATGCCGCCCAAGCCCGCCAGCAGGCGCAGAACGCCCGCGCCCAGAGCGGCAAGAAGAAGAAAAAGAAGGGTTAACCGCCCCTCGACGCCCGCCCCGCCCCGGTCTTCGACACCTCTGTCGAAGGCCGGGGTTTTTGGGTGGGTACGCTCGGATAACCCGGTTCGTCGCAAGGCGCGCGCCCCCGCTATCGTGGAGGCCTAGACATCCCAGCGCCTCATCCACGGGGCACCTGAGCCAAAGGAGCATTCTGCAGTGTCAGCCGACAGCGAGAAGATCACCCGGTCCGACGACGCCCTGCCCACCCCGCCCGCCGTGGCCGCCGACGTCTTCGGCGACCGACTGGATCTGGCGATCGCCTACCACCGTTCCCTGGCCACCGACGGATCGGAGCGCGGCTTCATCGGCCCCCGCGAGGTGCCCCGGCTGTGGACCCGCCACATCCTCAACTGCGCCGTGATCGGAGAGGCCTTCGACGAGGGGCTCACCATCGCTGACATCGGCTCGGGCGCCGGCCTGCCGGGCATCCCGCTCGCGATTGCCCGCCCCGACCTGCAGATCCGTCTCATTGAGCCGCTGCTCAAGCGCTCGGTGTATCTGGGTGAGGTCAAGGAGCAGCTGGGGCTGGACAACGTCACCGTCGTGCGCGGCCGTGCCGAGGAACCGCACGTGCGCGAGCTGGGCCAGGTGGACGTGGTGACCTCGCGGGCGGTGGCCCCGCTGGGCAAGCTGACCGGCTGGTCGCTGCCGCTGGCCAAGGTCGGTGGCGCGATGATCGCGATGAAGGGCTCCTCCGTCGGGGAAGAGCTGGAACGGGACCGCGCCCAGATCAGGAAAGCCGGCGGCGGCGACGGCGAGATCTTCACCGTCGGGGCCGACCACCTCGAGGAACCGACCACTTTGATCCGCATCCCGCGGGTGAAGTGACGGACGAAGGGCGTGCTCCGGTTCGGGATAGTGCTCGCGCCTACTAAGATGGAAGGATGACTGCCAGAGGCAGTCTTTGTGAAGTACAGATCGTGAACCGGGAAGGCGGAGAAAGTCTCCATGGAAGACGCGCAGTGGGATGACGACTCCCTGGCAGCGGACGAACGTCGTGCCGCCGAGGTGCGGAAGCTGAACCGTCTGGTGCTGCCGAAGCCGGACGGCCCACGCCTGATCACGGTCGCGAACCAGAAGGGCGGCGTCGGCAAAACGACGTCCACTGTCAACATGGCGGCGGCGTTGGCCACGTACGGCCAAAAAGTGCTGGTCGTCGACCTCGACCCGCAGGGCAACGCCTCCACGGCGCTGGGCGTGGACCATCACGCGGGCGTCATCAGTTCGTACGAGATGCTCATCGGGGAGGCCAACGCGGCCGAAGCCATCCAGATCACCCCGACCAATCCCGACCTGCACTGCATCCCGGCGACGATCGACCTCGCCGGCGCAGAGATCGAGCTGGTCAGCCTGGTCCGTCGGGAATACCGCCTGGCGGACGCCCTGCGCAAGGGCTACGTCGCGGCGGAAGGCTACGACTACATCCTCATCGACTGCCCGCCCTCGCTGGGCCTGCTGACGATCAACGCGATGACCGCGGTCGACGAAGTGATGATCCCGATTCAGAGCGAGTACTACGCCCTGGAGGGCGTGGGGCAGCTGCTCAACAACATCTCGATGATCCGGGAGCACCTGAACACCAGCCTGCACATCTCCGCCGTGCTGCTGACCATGTACGACGGGCGCACCAGGCTCGCCGAAGACGTCAGCACGGAGGTGCGCAAGCAGTTCGGCGACGTGGTGCTGCGCAACATCATCCCGCGTTCGGTGAAGGTCTCTGAGGCGCCCGGGTACGGGCAGACCGTCATCGACTATTCGCCGACGTCCAGCGGGGCAATGGCGTACCTGTCGGCGGCGAAGGAGTTCGCCACCCGCGGCGACTACCAACCGCACGCGTCGACCGGACCGATCGGCGTCAGCCCGGAGATCGCGCGTCAGCTCGACGGCCCGATCAAGCCGGTACACTCAAGTGTCATGAGTGACGAGGAGTAGCTATGGCCAAGGAGAATCGTAGAGGGGGGCTCGGCCGGGGATTGGCCGCGCTGATTCCCTCCGCGCCCGTCGAAGAGACGAACGACAAGTCCAACCCGTCGCTGGGCGACGGCGCGGCGGACGTGATCATCGGCGGCACCAAGGGCGCCCGCAACGCGCAGGTGCCGGGCGCGCCCGTCTTCGGCGGCGGCCGCGCTTCCCGCGAGACGCCCGCCACCATGCGCCGGGTCGTCCAGCAGAGGCCGCCGGAGGCCACGGAGGAATCCGAAGCAGGGGACGTCGCCGCTTCCGCCCAGTCAGACCCCCGCGCCCACGAGCAGGCGCAAGACGAGGGGCAGTCCGGCAACGACTTCGGCGCCACCTACCGGGAGATCGGCGTCGGGGAGATCCGGCCGAACGAGAAGAACCCCCGGCAGGTCTTCGATCACGAGGAACTCGCCGAGTTAGTGCATTCGGTCCGCGAGTTCGGTCTGCTGCAGCCGATTGTGGTCCGCCGCGACGCGGACGACGACGGTTACGAGATCATCATGGGCGAGCGTCGTTGGCGCGCCGCAGCTAAGGCCGGGCTGCGTACCATCCCGGCGATCGTGCGCGACACCGACGACAGCGACATGCTGCGCGACGCCCTGCTGGAGAACATCCACCGGGTGCAGCTCAACCCGCTGGAAGAGGCGGCCGCGTACGAGCAGCTGCTGGAGGAGTTCAACGTCACGCAGACGGAGCTGGCGGACCGGCTCGGCCGCTCCCGTCCAGTGATCACCAACATGCTGCGTCTGCTCCAGCTGCCGGTCAGCGTGCAGCGCCGCGTCGCCGCCGGAGTGCTCTCCGCCGGCCATGCCCGGGCCATCCTGGGCCTGAAGGCGGGTGCGCACGCACAGGCGGAGCTGGCGGACCGCGTCATCGCCGAAGGGCTCAGCGTCCGCGCCACGGAAGAGGTCGTCACCCTGGCCAACCGCGACGGGCAGCTGCCGGATGAGACCCCGGCCCGCGCACCCGTCGAGCAGCCCGCCGCCCTTAATGAGGCGGCCGAGCAGTTGGCCGACGTGTGGGACACGAAGGTGTCGGTGACCATGGGCAAGCGCAAGGGCAAGATCGTGGTCGAGTTCGGCGACCAAGAAGATTTTGAGCGCATCATGCAGCTCATCCGGGGAGAGAGCTAGCCCCGATCATGGACGCCCGCCTGTCACCGCTGACCGCGCAGACCGCCGGGGGAATTCACCTGCAGGCCGCGCGGAGCGTGTTCTGGGAGTTGGAACCGGAGCTGGCGCGGCGTGTGGCGAAGGCGGGCAACGCGCCCTTCGAAAAAGAAGTCTGGCTGTCGACGGTCTTGCTGACCTTCGGCGCCTGCGGTTTCAACATCGGCTTCCCGCGCTCCGAAGTGCCCCGCCGCCGGGCGCGGGCGACGGTGCTGTACTGCCCGCGCGAGGACGCCCCAGGCGCCCGGCAGCTGCCGACGGCCCCCGTCAGTGAGGACGCGGCGGTGGTGACGTCGTTGTTCATCGACCCCGGCTTCGAGGGCACCGGACTGGAGGCGGTGCTGATGGACGCCGCGATCATGGACCTGCTGCAAAAAGGAGTCGAGGCCGTGGAAGCCTTCGGCTGGCGCAAAGACGCCGAAGATCCCTTGCCCATGGCGGAAAAACCACAGGACATCGGCCTGATTGACGCAGCGGTGCTGGAGTCCGCGGGCTTTGAGGTCGTCCGCGACCACCCGGTTCTGCCGCGGCTGCGCCTGGAGATGCCTCCGGCGAAAGGGTTGCTCTCTGCGGAGGCGGTGGAAAAGCTCCTCTCGGGCGCGGAGGCGCACGTGAGCTGACCTTTAAGCCTGTTCGGCGGCCAGCAGCTCTTCGAAACGGTAGGTGCCGGTGGCCATGTCGTCCTCATCCAGCAGGTACAGGCGCTTGATCGCCACCACGATCGCCTCCGAGATGGCGTCGCGCGTCGCCGGATCGGTCAGGGCCTTCACGTCGTTAGGGTTACTGAGATAACCCAGGAACAGCTCCACGGTGGGCATCTCCGTCAGGCGGAGAATGTCCCACGTGCGCGCGTGGTTGCCGCAGTTGATCAGTTTGGTGCGGGCGACGATCTCGCGCTGAATGTAACCGGAGAACATCTCCCCGGTCATGGAGGACGACCCGATCTCGGAGCCGAAGTAGAAGCTGGCCACACCGGAGGCCTTCTCGTTCGGGTAGGAGTCGAACCGCAGGCTGATCATCAAATCCGCGTCGAAGGCGTTGGCGATGTCGGCTCGGTCGCGGGTGCTGGGGTCGTCGCCGCGCTGCCGGGAGATGATCGTCTCCATGCCCGTGGAGATCATGCGCCCCTCGGTGCGTTTGGCGACGTCCCAGAGCAGCTCCTCTTCGGTGACGTCGCCGTACTTGCCGGAGACGGTCATGCCGGTGGTGGCGCCACCCAACCCGGGGTCGATGACGACGCGTTTGCCGGCGAGCTGGGGGCCGGCGTCGCGGACGTGCTCGCGTTCGCGGATGCGCAGCGGAGAGCCGCCGGTGATGCGACGCCCCAGCAGGGACAGCGCGCGCAGCGTCTTCGGCCCGCAGACGCCGTCCTTCTGCAGCCCGGAGTTGAGCTGGTAACTGCGCAGCGCCTCATGGGTGTACGGGCCGAAGTGCCCGTCGATGCGATGAACGTAGAAGCCCAGCTCCTGCAGCTGATTTTGCAGCTGGGAGACGTCGTCGCCGATCAGCTCCTGGTTCGGCTGATACTGCAGGACGCGCGCACCGAGGCGGTACGAGGCGTGGCGCAGCTCGCGCAGGGTGGTCTCGTCGATCTTGCCGCTGGGCACGATGCCGCGCGACTGCTGGAAAGCCTTGAGCACTTCAGCGAGGTCATCGTCGAAGAGTTTATCGTCCTCGCTGAAGCTACGGGTCTTCCACTTGCTCACGTCGCCTTCAAAGGACGCGAGCAAACCGAGACCGGCGAGAGTGGTGCGCACTTCGGCGACCCGTGGGCTGGACTCGCCGGGTCGAATGCTGTCCGTCACCGAACTACCTCCTTGGCCGTGTGGTGTGCGGCTGCAAACCGGTGTGGAAAGTACTTGATGGAGTAAGTACTTATGATCTTAACTAGACTAGCAGTTACAGCTGGGCTTGAATCTTATCGACGATCTCGTGCTTCGGACGCAGACCGATGACTTCATCGACCTTCTCCCCGTCCTTGAAAAACAGCACCGCCGGGATGGACATGATCTGGAACATCGCGCCGAGCGTACGCTCGTCGTCGACGTTGACCTTGGCCACGGTGACTTGGTCGCCCATCTCCGCCGCGATCTCCTCGAGCATCGGCGAGAGCTTCTTGCAGGGCCCGCACCATTCCGCCCAGAAATCCACGACGACCGGCGTGTCTGATTCGACGACGACCTCGCGGAACGTGTCCTGTGTGACGTCGATGACGTTGCTCATGTTTTCCTCCTGAAGTCTTTTTCGTCTTCTGCCTGGAAGTCTACGGTTATTATCTACGCGTCGAGCTCGGTGAGGTAGGCCTCGGCGTCCAGCGCGGCCTTGCAGCCGGAGCCGGCGGCGGTCACGGCCTGCTGGTAGTGGTCGTCCACCAAGTCGCCGGCGGCGAAGACGCCCGCCACGCTGGTGACGGTGGACGGCTGCTCGACCTCGACGTAACCGTTCTCGTCGAGCGTCAGCTGGCCGTCGAGGAAAGTCGAACGCGGGTCGTGGCCGATGGCGACGAACATCGCGGAGACGTCCAGCTCGGAGATCTCGTCGGTGGTGGTGTCGCGCAACTTCAGGCCGCCGACCTTGCCGTCGTTCTCCTCCACCGAGTCGACGACCTTGTTGGTCACCAGCTCGATTTTCTCGTTCTGCTTCGCGCGATCCAGCATGATCTGGGAGGCGCGGAATTCTTCGCGGCGGTGGATGACGGTGACCTTCTCCGCGAACTTCGTCAGGAACAACGCGTCGGTCATGGCGGTGTCGCCGCCGCCGACGACGGCGATGTGCTGGCCCTTGAAGAAGAAGCCGTCACAGGTGGCGCAGTAGGACACGCCGCGGCCGGTCAGCTGCTGCTCGCCCGGCACGCCTAGGTGCCGCGGCGCGGAACCGGTGGCCAGGATGACGGAACGGGCCTGGTACTCCTCGTCGCCGACGTAGATCTTCTTCATCTCGCCGGAGAGGTCGACGCGGTCGACGAGCTCCATGCGCAGGTCGGCGCCGAAGCGGATGGCCTGCGAACGCATCTCCTCCATGAGCTCCGGGCCCATGATGCCCTTCTGGAAGCCCGGGTAGTTCTCCACCTCGGTGGTGTTCATCAGCTCGCCGCCGTACTCGTAGCCCTCGAAGACGATGGGCTTGAGCTCAGCGCGGGCGGCGTACAGGGCGGCGGTGTAACCGGCCGGGCCGGATCCGATGATGGCGACCTCGTGGATGGCGTCGGACATGAACTGGCGTCTCCTTAGCTGTGCGCGGGCCGCACGGGCGGGCCCACAACGATTCAGGGGAAATATACGGCTCGCTCGAGGCGGCGCGGCACGCGGCAGCGCGGTGCGAACCTATGGACTGCCAGACATTGTATAGCCCGAGGCAACGAAAGTACGAGACGCTCACCGCCCTGTAAGCGGAGTCACTGCACAGCGGCCCCGTCTCCGAGAGCGGCCAACGCGTCGGCCAGCGCCACCCGCCCCCGCGCCCGGCGGGACTTGATGGTGCCGGGCTGCACGCCCTCCGACTCCGCGACGGAGGTGACCGTGTACCCGGCCCCGTCCACGGCGAGCAACGCGGTGCGCTGCTCCGGGCGCAGCGTCTCCAGCGCCGCGCGCAGCATCATCGCCGTCTCGTGCTCGGAGTGCGGGTCGTGGGCCAACCGGTCCTGGTAATCATGTGCCGCGTCATCCTGGTCCAACGTGGAGATTTCCCGCCGGAAGCGGTGGTTGCGGAAGTCATAGCCGGCGTTCATGACGAGTCGGTGCAACCACGTGCTCAAGGTGGCCTCCGCCCGGTAGGAGTCCAGGTTGCGGGAGGCCTTGAACAACGCGTCCTGCAGAATGTCCTCGGCGTCGTCCTCGTTGCCCGCGGTGTAGCGGCGGGCCACCCACAACAGGCGGGCGCGGTGGCGTTCCACGATGGTGGAAAACGCGCTGACGTCGCCGCTGAGGAAGTCTGCGACGAGGTCCATGTCGGACTCGTCGGGAAGTTCCCGGTTCTCGGCGCGTTCGGCGTCGTTGAAGTCGGCGAATAATTGTCGTCTGCGGGCACGTTCTGCGGGTGTGATCTGCGGTCGCGCAGCTGGTTCGGCCATGATTTTCCCCCCGAAAAATGCTGTTGGCGTACACCACGCATCGTATCGGCGGAAGCACCGTCGGGAGGCCGGGAAATCCCATTGAGATAGGCACGCCCGGGGAACCCTCGGCGCGTGCGGGAAGCGCCGAGGGGGTAAAGGACGCCGGGTTAAGGCTCGGTCATCTCCTCCGACGCCTCAGCCTCCCGCTCGGCGTCGTCGCGGGCGTCGGTGACGGCGTCCGAGGTCGCGGTGCGTCCGACGACGGCGACCTCGGAGACGGTCACGGAGTTTGCGACGGCGCTGCTGGGCAGTTCGGTGATCCAGAAGATCACCCCGTCGGCGGGCGGGGTGTGTTCCGCCAGTTCGATGTTGTTGCGGCCGGTGTGCAGTTCCCCCTCGGCCACGCGCGGCAGCTCGGCGAGGTCGGAGACCTCGTTGGCGGCGACGTCTTCCGGCAGGGCGTAGACGGAGAAACGGGTGCCCGCGGACGGGGACTGCACCAGCAGGTGATCCAGCAGCACCGGATCGGCGGTGGACAGCGCCAGTCCGATGCCCGGTTTCGTGCCGAGTCCCTGCGGGTACTCGTCGGAGGTCCACTGGGTGTCGGTGTCCTGGTCGGTGAGGTAGGCGGCGTCCTCCGGGTTGTCGGCGGCCGGGTTCTGCCCGGCGGCCTGCCAGATGGAGACCGCCTCGATGTCCTGCAGGATCGGCAGCTGGGGCGGGGCCGCGTTCTGCCGCTCGCCCTGGATGGAGTCGGTGCTCACGGGAGATTGCTCGCTGTCGCCGCCGATCAGCCCGGCGAGGAAGGTGGTGGCCGCGGCGATGAGGGAGACGAAGAGAATCGCCGTCACCACGATCAGGGCCATGCCGGAGCGGGAGTAACCGCGCGAGCCGAAGCCGCCCTTGAGCTGCTTCGGCGCGTCGGCGGCGTCACTGGCGACCGCCAGGTGCGGCGCCGCGCCGAGACTCTGGCGATCGTCGTCGGACGCGTCTGCCACGTCGGTTTCTGCCGCGACGTCTGTGCCGACCTCGGTGTAGGAGCCGAAGGTGTGCAGGCGGGAAGACAGGTCGCGGATCTTGGGGTTGCCGGTCTGTTCCTCATTGGCTTCCTGGGCGGCGGCCTGGTCCTCCTCGGATTCGTCGGCGACGGCGCGGGCGTCGACGGCGAGCTGGGCCAGCGTCGGGTCGACCTCGCCGCCGTCTTCGGCGGAGGCGCCGGCGAGCAGCCTGATGGCGGAGGCCAGCCCGGAGGCGTCGCGGTGGACGGTGGCCTCCGGCAGGACCGCCGGGAAGGCGAGTACCGCCGTGCCGTCGCGGGAGATGCGCAGGCGCGAGGAGTTGTCCAGGCCCAGCGGGGTGCCGGCGGCCTCGGCGTCGGCGACGACGTCCGCCAGCGGCGCCAGGGCGTAGGCCACGGCGTGCGGGTTGAGCTCGGTGGGGTCGTCCGGGTCGGTGCCCGACTGGGCGACGGTGCGCAGCGGCAGCCCGTCCACCCAATCCGAGACGATCAGGCAACCGGAGCGGTAGCCGAGGATGCGGATGTTGTCCGCCACGGCCGGGTGGTCCAGCTTGCCCAGCCGGCGGGTGTTGCGGGCGACCTCGGCGGCGACCTTGGCGGCCTCCGCGGTGGTGCGCGGGGCCAGCGGCGCCTGTCCGGAGGTGTCCACGAAGGTCAGCGCCACCTGTTTGCCGCTCTCGGCTTCGACGGCTTGCCAGAAGCGTGCGCCCGGCACGGAGCCGTGGTCGGCGATGAGGCGGAACCGGCCGTCGGAGACCGGGGCGCCCGGCACCAGCCGCGGGCCGCGGACCACGCCGGCGGACATCGGGGGCGGTACCGGCGAGGAGTTGAAGCTGTCTTGGGCGAAGAGCTGTTCGGACAGGTCCCGGGCGTCGGCCGCGGCGATGTCGATGGCCTTGTCCTCGTCCGGGGTGATCACCTTGTTCAGTCCCGGGATGCGCGTCAGCATGCGGCCGACGTTCTGGACCTCCGGCAACCCGGACTTGGCCAGGACGACGCCGGTGACGATGACGAACACCACTCCGGCGACGGCCAGTTCGACGAGGGTGCCGATGGACAGGTGGAACCCCGTGAGCACAGGCTCCAGCGCGAAGCTCAGCGCCCAGCGCACCAGCACCGCGGCGGCTATGCCGACCAGCCCGGCGGCCAGCGCCCACGCGGAGGTGCGCAGCACCGTGCGTGAGCCCAGGGGGCCGAGCTTGCGGCGCAGCAGCAGGGAGCCGATGACGGCGCCCGCCACGAAGCCGAAGCCGTTGGCCGCGGCCAACAGGATCACCACCAGCGTCGGGCTGGCGGCCACCAGTGGCGCGAGGTAGCTGAGCACGATCTTCGTGGCGGTGATGCCGGCGATGATGAACGTCGGGGTCCAGGCCTCTTCGCGGGCGTAGAACACGCGCAGGTGCAACATCACCAGGGCGTACGGGATCAGCGTGAACGCCGAGAAACTGATGGACAGGCCGAGGACGTAGGCCTCCTGGAAGTCCAGGGAGCCGTAGTGGAACAGACCGACGCCGATGTCCGGGCCGAAGGCGGTCATGAACACGATGATCGGGATGATGGCGATGAACGTCAGCTTCGTCGCCAGGGAAAGGTCCCGGATCACGCCCGCGTCGTCGCCGGCCGCCGCGTTGCGCGACAGCCGCGGCATGATCGCCGTCACCAGGGTCACGCCGATGATGCCGTAGGGCACCTGCAGCAGCAGCCAGGCCTGCGAATAGATGTAGGGGGCCGCCTCGTCGGCGCCGGAGGCCACACGGGTGGTCACGATCAAGCCGAGCTGGCTGATGGCCACGTAGACGATGATCGCGACGGCCATGCCGCCGAATTGCTTCAACCGGGCGTCGATGCCCCACAACGGGCGCAGATTCACGCCGGCCGTCTTCAGCGCGGGCAGCATGATCGCGCACTGCGCGACCACGCCCAGGGTCGTGCCCAGGCCGAGCAACACCACGTGCGGGTCCAGCAGGTTCACCGGGGCGGCGGGGTTGATCGATCCCGGCAGCAGCCCGTACAGCAGGAGCGTGGCGATGGCGATGACGTTGTTGAGCACCGGCGCCCACGCGCCCGGCTTAAAGATCTCCTTGGTGTTGAGCACCGCCATGAACAGGGAGAACAGCCCGTAGAAGAAGATCTGCGGCAGCAGCAGGTAGGCGAAGGACGTGGCCAGCTCCACGTTGACCTGGCCGTCTTCGCGCAGTTGGATGCGGGTGAGGAAGGGCGCCGCGAGCACCGCGGCGACCGCCACTATGCCCATCAGCGTGATGGTCAGGGTGAACAGCCGGCGGATGAAGGCGGCGCCCCGGTCGGGGTCCTCTCTTTCCGCCCGTACGAGCACGGGCACGACCAGGGAGGTCATGACGCTGCCGAGGACAATCTCGGTGATCATGTTCGGCAGCGTGTTCGCCGTGGTGAACGCCGAGGCGACGGCGCCGCCGAGCATCGCGCCGATGAGCAGGTTCCGGATGAAGCCGGTGATGCGCGAGATCAGCGTCGCGATCGCCATCGACCCGGTCGAGGCGACGACCTGCCGGTCGGAGGTCTTGCCGTCGCCCGCCCGGACGGGGTCCGCGGCCTGGTTCTCGCCGCCGACGTCCGAGGCCGGCGCCGCCGGAGGGGCCGCGGGGGCGGGGGCCGTGGCGGTGGCCGCCCCCGCCGTGGGGGCGGTGGTCAGCGACGACCGGTCGAGGCGGGCGCCGTCTTCCGGCTCCGGGTCGATCAGCGGTTTCGGAGCGGTCGTGGGGACGGGGGCCGGCGGCGACGGCGTGACGATGCGACGACGCAACCCCGCGGGCTGCGGGGTGCGGTTCTCATCGGTGGAAGGTGTGCTCACTGGCACTCCAATCTCGGTCGAAGGCGGGTCGGAGGTTACTGGGCGGCGTCATCGGGGGCCGGGGCCCGGGGTCTGTCCGCGCCCTTCTTGCGTCGTTGGCGGCCGAAGCGCATGACCAGCGCCAGCCCCATCACCACGATGAGCAGGGCCACCAGCACGACCAGCCCGGCGGTGCCGGTGCGGGTCTGCACGGAAATGTCCACCGGCGAAGAAATCGGCGCGCCGTCGGGCGTGGCCAACCACAGGCTGATCTGCGTCTGGTCCTGATCCGACGGGATGTCCGCGGTCATCTGCACGGTGATGGACCCCGCCGCCGGAATTAGGACGGTGCCCGGCCGGTTCAACCGGATGGCGTCGTCCGGGTCGGTGGCGGCGTAGGCGATGGTCGCCTCCACGGGCAGCGGCAGCCGGTTCTCCGCGACCAGCAACAGCGGAGAGGATTCGGAGGCGCGGGTGTAGACGTTGCCCGGCGGCAGCAGCGCCACCGAACCACGCAGCTCCTGGATCGTGTCGCGGTTGGCGTTCAGCTCCCGGGAGGCGCGGGCGACGGCGTCGTCGTAACCGCCCAGGGAGTTGCGCCCGGTGGCGGCTAGGGCGTTGAGCAGCTCATGGCGCAGCGGCTGAGTGAAGCCGTAGCGGGTGAGCGCGATGGCGGGGTCGTTGACCATCAGCCGCGTCAGGTCGTCGAGGTAGCCGGCCTGCTGGCTGGCCTGGATGATTTCGGTGTCGGTGATGACCGAAGGATCCGGGAACGGGGCACCGGGTTCGGCGCCTTCGGCCAGGGCCGCGGGAGAGCCGTTCGGGGTCAGGTACGCCCCGAGCGCGAGCGGCTCGGCGGCGCCGTCGGCGAGCACGCCGGCGGCGGCGGACAACAACCGGCGCGCGGAATCCGGGTCGAGGGTGGGCGGCAGCATGGCCAGCACCGGGTCCGGGGCCGACTCGGCGGCGGGCGGGGCGGTGTTCTCGGCCACCGTCAACCGCAGCGCGGAGGCGGCGGAGGCCGCCCGGGAGTACTCGGAGTCGACCCGGTAGTCGTAGCGGGTCGCGGTGTTGGAGTACCCGACCGTCAGCGGCTGTCGCCCGACCGTGGCCAACGTGGCGGCGAGCGAACCCTGGTAGCGCACCGCGTGGACGTTGGGGGCGAGCTCGACGAAACGGGGATCGATCGCCTCCTCGTCCCCGGCCTGGGCCGGGGCGGGGACGGTGTTGTCCGCCACCAGCACGCGCACCGGGTTCCGCGCCTCCGGGGCCGCGCCGCCCGCCCCGTCCTCGGCGGCCGCGCCGGAACTGTGGTCGGCCCACCCGGCGGCGTCGACGACGGCCGGGTCCACGTACCCGCCCGGGGCGATGACCGTGTTGGTCACCCCGGTTGTTCCGAGGGCCTCCTGGAGAACGCCCGGGCCCCGGCCGATCGCCTCATTCATCAGCGCGGCGTCATCCGCGTCGGCGACGGCGCGCAGATCCGTGTTGGCCCACGGCAGGCTGACGACGCAACCCTCGGCGGCCACGGCGCGCACCCGCTCGAGCCACGCCTGCGCGTCCTCCACGCCCCGGCCGGGATCCGAGGCGGCGGACTCGTCGTCCTGGGTCCAGGAATCGCGCAACCGCTGCGGAGCCTGCAGATCAGGACGGTCGGGCGCGACCCGATAGCCGTCACTCATCCGGTCCACGACGCTGACCAACGCCGGATCCAGCGCCAGACAAGAAGCATGGAAAAGCTCGAGGGAACCGCCGGCGCCGACGGTCGCGTCCTCGTAGACGCGCAACAGCTCATCGAGGCGGCCCCCGTCGGCCAGCTGCCCGGCGAGCTGCTCACTGCGCAACAGCAACGGCGGATCCGCCACGGCCTCGCCGGTCTCCCCCGGCGTGACGTCGACCTCGGCGGTGACCGGGTACACCAGGCTGAACGGCGGCACGGACGCCGCCGCCTCCTCCTCGGCGTCCCCGGCCGAGCCAGGGTCCTCTGCGGACAGGAGGAAACGTTCCGTCGTGACGGAGCCATCTACCCCGCGCAGGGCGAACATGACCGGGTACACCCCGGCGTCCCGGATGGTCAGGGTGCCGTCCGCGCCGGGAGCGGTCGGCACCGTGAGATTCACGGTGCGGGACTCCCCCGGCGCCAGCACCTCGTCCTGGACGGCGGTCAGGCCGTACCAGGCGTACTGGGAGTCGTGGGCGGCCAGCGCCTGGCGGGCGTCCGCGGCGCTGCCGACGGGTTGGGCGCGCCGGGCGCTGAGCTCCAGGCCGGAGACCGGCTCGTCGGAGGTGTTGCGCAGCGTGAGCGAGACGCTGAGGTCGGAACCGGCGGCCACCGGGCCGGAGTCCATCGTGGGCGAGCCGCTCAGCTGCAAGGACACTGGGATTTCGGTCTCCCCCGGCCGGATCGCCGGGTTCACCCAGGTGGTGGCCACCGCCGGATCGGCCGGGCTGGTGGGGGCCGGCAGGGCGTCCGCCTGCGGGACGCCGCCCGCGGGGGCCGCTGCGGCGACGACGGCTGCGGCCAGGGTGGCGGCCACAGTCCGCACCCTGGCCTTCATCCGGCGCAGCCGAGTCACCTCGGCGTCGCCCTTCCCTCGGCCCGCTCCTTCCGCGCCAGCTCCGGCAGCCGATCGTGGGCGATGCGCGCCAGTTTTCTTTCGTCGGCGTAGGCCAGATGCTCGATGAGCTCGCTCGCCGGGATCCAGGCGACCTCGGTCACCTCCGGGTCCTCGTCGTTGAGCTCGCCGTCGACGTAACGCAGCAAGTGGTGGTAGACGGTCTTGTGGATGCGCACGCCCTCGGAGACGAACCAGTAGTCGATGACGCCGAGCTCGGCGAGGACCGTGCCGTAGATGCCGGTCTCCTCCCACACCTCGCGTTCGGCGGTGGAGAACTGCTCCTCCCCCGGTTCCACGTGCCCCTTGGGCATCGACCACAGCAGGCGGCCGCGCCGGTCGAGACGACCGATCAAGGCGACGTAGATCAAGGAGAGATCCACCTCGCCGTCGTCGCCGACGGCCTCGGCGAGCCCGGAGATGACCAGGCCGCCGGCGCTGGTCTCGTCGCGGGTGGTCATGCGTGAATCGTGGCGCCGCCCGCCCCGGGACGGGGCGCCCCGGCCCCGCTGATTACGGGCGTTGCGCCCGCCCCGCGAGGTTTTCGACGGCCGCCCGGACCGGCTCTTCGAGCCAGTCTTCTCGGACTTCTCGCCTGCGTTCTGCCTGCTCTGGGTCTCTTTCGTCGGAGACGATCCGCCCTGGCCGCCGCGCCGGCGACGCGAGCGGTTCCGGCCACGCGAACGCTTCGCGCCGCCGCCGGACTGCCCGGCCTTCTCGTCCTTGCCGGATTCTTTGTGTGCTTCGCCCGCGGCGCCCTGCTGTTGTGACTGCTGGGGACCGCCGTGAGCGTTCTTCCCGCTGTGGGCACGACGACGCGAGCGGCGGCGCCCGCGCCGTCGCTGAGTGTTCTGCGAATTGCCGCCGCCCTGGTCAGACGCCTGCGCGTCCCCGCCGGTGGGGCGCGACGAATTCGCCGGCCCGGAACCGGGCTTCGCCGATCCCGTCCGATCGTTGTCGTTCATTCTTCGCATCGTATCCGCCACCGACCCCTTTCGGTACTTCCCGCACCGCGTCCGGGATGGTTCGGAACCAACCAAATCCCCCGCTAAGCTAACGCGCGTGACATCTATCGAGCCGACCGACCTCAGCCCCGCGACCCTGGGCATGCTCGCGCGCGCCCAGAACACCGTCCTGAGCTACGCGGACCTGCTCACCGACCTGGTCCGTGCCTTCAGCGACGCCGGCCACAGCCTGTACCTGGTGGGCGGTTCGGTGCGCGACGCCTTGCTCGGCCGGCTCTCCGGGGACCTGGACTTCACCACCTCGGCGCGCCCGGACGTCGTCAAGCGGCTTCTCGACGCCTGGGCCGACGTCGTCTGGGACACCGGCATCGACTTCGGCACCGTCTCCGCCCAGCGCGGCGGGCAGGACGTGGAGATCACGACGTTCCGCGCCGACCAGTACGACGGCGTGACCCGCAACCCCGAGGTCACCTTCGGCGACACCCTCGAAGGTGACCTGGTGCGCCGTGACTTCACCGTCAACGCCATGGCCGTGGAGCTCGTGCTCGTCGACGGGGCGTTGGACGTGCGCTTCCACGACCCCGTCGGCGGGATCGCCGCCCTGCAGGAACGGCGCCTGGACACTCCCGACGAGCCGGAGATCTCCTTTAACGACGACCCGCTGCGCATGCTGCGCGCCGCCCGCTTCGTCTCCCAGCTGGGTTTCGGCGTCGCCCCGCGCGTGCGGGAGGCGATGACGGACATGGCCACCGAGATCAAGCGGATCACCGTCGAACGCGTCCAGGTCGAGCTGGACAAGCTCATCCTCGGCGCCGACCCCGCCGCGGGCATCGATCTGCTCGTGGAGACCGGGATCCTGGACCACGTCTTCCCCGAGATCCCCGCCCTGCGGCTGACCGCCGATGAACACATGCAGCACAAGGACGTCTACGCCCATTCGCTGCAGGTGATGCGCCAAGCCATCGACCGGGAGGACGAGGGCCCGGACCTGGTGCTGCGCTGGGCGGCGCTGCTGCACGACATCGGCAAGCCCGACACGCGCGCGGCCAAGCCGGGCGGCGGCGTGACCTTCCACCACCACGAAGTCGTCGGGGCCAAGTTGACGCGACGCCGGCTGCGCGCCCTGAAGTACCCCAAACACCGGGTCAGCGACATCAGCCAGCTGGTCTACCTGCACATGCGCTTCCACGGCTTCGGCGAAGGCCAGTGGACGGACTCCGCGGTGCGCCGCTACGTCAACGACGCCGGCGAGCTCCTGCCGCGTCTGCACAAGCTCGTGCGCGCCGACTCCACCACCCGCAACGCCAAGAAGGCGGCGCGACTGCAGCGCACCTATGATGGGTTGGAAGAGCGCATCGCGGAGCTGGAGCAGCAGGAAGACCTGGCCAAGGTGCGCCCGGACCTCGACGGCAATGAGATCATGGAGATCCTGGACCTCAAGCCGGGCCCCGACGTGGGCAGGGCGTGGGCCCACCTCAAGGAGCTGCGCCTGGAGCATGGCCCCTTGGAACGCGACGCTGCGATTGCGCATCTGCGCGCGTGGTGGGAATCTGACAAGTCAGCAGACTGAGCACAGGGAGGAAACGTGCCTAACTTTTACGCGGACCGGTTGTTCAACGCCTTGGAGCGCAACGACCCGGCACCGGGCATGCTGCTGGTGGCGGCGCCGGGCATGTTCTCCCCCGAGTTCGCCCGCTCGGTGGTGCTCATCATCGAGCACTCCGACCGCATGACCTTCGGCGTCAACCTCACCGCCCGCAGCGAGCTGGCCGTCTACAACGTCATGCCCGACTGGCTGCCGGTGACCGCCAAGCCGCAGGCCCTCTACATCGGCGGGCCCGTCAACCAACAGTCCGTCGTGGGCCTGGCGGTGACCAAGACCGGGGTGGACATGAACGACGCCCCGCAGCTCAACCGCCTGGCCAACCGGCTGGCGCACGTGGACCTGCGCGCCGACCCGGAATCGCTGGCCGAACTCGTCGACGGCATGCGGTTGTTCGCCGGCTACGCCGAGTGGGCGCCGGGCCAGCTGCACGAGGAGATCGAAAACGGCGACTGGTTCCTGGCCCCCGCCCTGCCGCACGACGTCATCGCCCCAGCCGCCCAGGACCTCTACGGCGACGTCATGCGCCGCCAGCAGATGCCGCTGCCGCTGTTTTCCACCTTCCCGGCAGACACCATGGACAACTGATGACGCGCCGTTCCCCCGCGGCCGCCGAGGTGGCCGCGGGTCTGCGTGATTCCTGGGCCGTCGGCTTAGGCATGGTTCCCCTGGGCCTGGCCTTCGGCCTGCTGGTCACCCAGATGGGGTTCGCCTGGTGGTGGGCGCCGATCTTCTCCGTCGTCATCTACGCCGGCTCCATGGAGTATTTGGCGCTGGGCATGGTCACCGCCGGCGTCGGCTGGCTGCCGTCGCTGTTGACCGGCTTTCTGGTCAACTTCCGCCACATTTTCTACGGCCTGACGTACCCGCGCCACCGCATCACCCCGGGCGCGGGCCGGGCGTACGCGACCTATGCGCTCACGGACGAGGTGTATGCGATCACCTCGCGCTGGGGCGCGGACGGCACGCTCGCCGACGGCCGCCCGGTCTCCTCCACCCGCCTGCTGACCATCACCGTCTTCTGCCAGCTGGCGTGGGTGGTCTCCGGGGTGGTGGGCGCGCTCTTCGGCGCCGGGATCACGGTGGAGCTGCTGGGGCTCGACTTCGCGCTCACCGCGCTGTTCGTCGTCCTGGCGCTGGAGGCGTTCAAGGCGAACACGGACCTGTCTCTGCCGTTGATCGCGGTGGTGCTCGGCGTCGTGGCGGCCGTGTTGTTTCCGGGCCAGATCCTGTTGGTGGCCCTCAGCGCGTATTTCCTCGTGCTGCTCGCGCGCTTTTATTCTCCTCGCCTGGACGACCGGCTGACGTGGCGGTGGAGTAAGTGACGGGGCTGCCTGCGGGCGTCGGGCTGGGGACGGTGCTGGCGGTGCTGGTTCCGGTCGCCGTGGTGACGGTGTTGCTGCGCGCGATCCCGTTCCGGGCGCGACGGGCGTTGGGCGACTCAGACCTGGTGAAGCTGCTCGGCGTGACCATGCCCGTGGGCGTGATGACGGTGCTGGTGGTGTACACGCTCGCCGGCTCCGGGGAGGTGCCCGGCGGGTTGGTGGCGGGGTTGCTCGGCGTCGGGGTGACGCTGGTGGCCCACCTTCTCTTCCGTCGCCCCGCGGTATCCATTCTGACCGGCACGCTGGCGTACATGGCCTTGGTGAACTTCGTGTTTTAAGGTGTGCCCGGTCGTGGGCCGCCGCCGCGTCGGCGTGTCTCCCCGCCCTGCCTCTGCCCGACAAGGTTGACTGGGAGGCATGGTTCGTCGTGGAGAACTCACCAATAAATCCTGGGAACGCATTGCGCCCCTGCTGCCGGGCAACTCGGCCGACTGCGAGGAGAGCGGTCATCGCCAGATGGTCAATGCGGTCTTCTGGAAACTACGAACTGGAACGCCCTGGCGGGATCTGCCCGGGCGCTACGGCCCTTGGCAGACCGTTCGGGAACGGCTGCGGAACTGGACGGAGGACGGCACATGGCAGAAGATTCTTGCGGAGGCCGTCGTCAAGGATGACGCCGTCGGTGAAGTCGAGTGGGGTGTTTCCGACGACACCCTTGTCGCACACCTACACGAGCGTGCTGCCCTGATTCGATCGCGGCCCGCCCTGTGGGAAGACACAGCCGAGGAAGCTCTCGACGAAGAGGAGTGAGTGGCAGTCGTCTGGCCGTCGCAGGATGGGCCGGGGCGAGGTCAGCACAGCTCCGGGAACTTGGCCACGGTCTCGGTCCACAGCGCATCAAACTCATCGGCCTCGAGGTACGTGGCCGAGATGTCCGGGAACTGGTCGTAGGTGTCGGGGTGCGGGACGGTCTCGTTGGGCTTGTTCACGGCTCCCACGGTGTGGCCGTCGACGGAGGCACCCATGATGACCTCCTCGCCGTTCATCTCGATCATGCGGCGCAGCGTGCACCGGGTGTCATCGATTTCCTCGAGGTGGGCGACGTTGATGAGGGCGCCCACCCCAGGAACGAAGAGGTCGGTGCGGACGTAGAGGTGTCGTTTCACGTGAAACATAGTGACCTTTCCGTGGACATTATGCAAGCTTCTCACGGCATGCGTTCAGGGGATTGCTAGCTTTTAGCCTGCGCAGAGGGGGTTATTTTCTCTGCCCGGCCACCGCCGTCACGCCGCCACCGCCTCCGGCGTCTGCTTGCCGTAGCGCGCCGCCAACCAAGAGCAGATCATCAGCTGGATCTGGTGGTAGATCATCAGCGGCAGAATGAGCAGCCCCAGGCTCGCGCCCCCGAAGATCACCGACGCCATGGGCAGACCCGTGGCCAGCGACTTCTTGGAGCCGCAGAACTCGATGGCGATGACGTCGGCGCGCGGGAAGCCCAACCACTGGGAGATCACGCGGGTCAGCCACAGCATGAACACCACGACGACGGCGGAGAGCACCACGAGGAAGACGATCTCCCACACCGCCACCTGCGTCCAGACCCCGGCGACCATGCCCGAGGAGAAAGCGGAGTACACCACCATGGTGATGGAGCCGCGGTCGACGACCTTCGTCGCCTTGTGCGCGGCGAAGCCCTTGGCCCACCGGCGCACGAGCTGGCCGAGGACGAACGGCAGCAACAGCAGCAGCGCGATGTCGAGGAAGACCTGCGCGTCGATGTGCACGCCCTCCCCCGTCGACATCAGGGCCATCACCAGCAGCGGGGTGGCGAACACGCCCACGAGGCTGCTGGCTGAGGCGGCGACGATCGCGCCCGAGACGTTGCCCCGGGCGATCGAGGTGAACGCCACCGACGACTGCACCGTGGACGGCACCAGCGTCATGAACAGGATGCCGCGGTAGAGCTCGTCGGAAATGAAGAACGTCAACGGATACAACGCCAACCCCAGCAGCGGGTAAATGACAAAAGTAAACGCCAGGATCGTCAGATGCAGCTTCCAGTTCGTCAGGCCGGCCAGCGCCTCCCTCGTCGACAAGCGGGCGCCGTAGAGGAAGAACAGCAACGCGATGGCCAGGTTGGTGGCCACCGCGAACCACTCCGCGAATTGGCCGCGGGCGGGCGCGACGATGGCGATCAGGACGGCGAGGATGATCAGGACGATCAACGGGTCGACGCCCTTGACCATTTTTGTGATTCTCTGTGAGACGCTCATGGCCGGTCAGTCTACGAGCCTTAAACCGCGGCGGGTGGATAACCTGGGGGCCATGACGAACCTGCATCAGCCCCTCACCCTGCGCGGCCTCGAGATCGCCAACCGGATTTGGCTTCCTCCCATGTGCCAGTACCACTGCACGAACCGGGACGGAGTCCCCGAGGGATGGCATTTCGCGCATTACGGGGCGCGCGCCGTCGGCGGTTTCGGATTGCTGATCGCCGAGTCGACGGGCGTGACCCCGGAGGGGCGGATCTCCCCGGCGTGCACGGGGCTATGGAATGACGAGCAGGAAAAGGCGTGGGCGGAGATCGTCGCCTTCGTTCACTCCCAGGGCGCGAAGATGGGCGTGCAGCTCAACCACGCGGGGCGCAAGTCCTCGACGGTGCCGGCGTTGCCCAGCCAGCCGGACTACGGCTCCCAGACGATCCCGGAAGAGCACGGCGGCTGGCGTCCGGTGGCGCCCTCCCCCGTCGCGGGCCCGAATATGGCGACGCCGAAGGAACTCGACCGCGATGAAATCCGCGCCCTGCCCGAGCATTTCGCCGCCGCCGCGAGGCGCGCGGTGCGGGCCGGTTTCGACCTCGTCGAGATCCACGCCGCCCACGGCTACCTGCTGCACCAGTTCCTCTCCCCGCTGACGAACCACCGCGAGGACTCCTGGGGCGGTTCCTTCCACGACCGCACCCGCCTGCTCAGTTTGGTGGTCACCGCCGTGCGCGGCGTGATCCCCGACGACATGCCGCTGCTCGTGCGGCTGTCCGCCACGGATTGGGTCGACGACGAACCGGCGTGGGACCTGGAGCAGACGGTGACGCTCGCCCAAGAGCTCAAGACCGCGGGCGTGGACCTCATCGACGTCACCTCCGGCGGGCTCGTGCCCGCGGAGATCCCCGTCGGCCCGAACTACCAGGTGCGCTTCGCCGAGGAGATCCGCCGGCGTGCGGACGTCCCCACCGCCGCCGTCGGCATGATCACTTCCCCGCAGCAGGCGGAGGCGATCATCGCGGAAGACCGGGCGGACGCCGTCCTCGTCGGCCGCGAGGCGCTGCGCGACCCGCACTTCCCGCTGCGCGCCGCCCACGAGTTGGGCGTCGCCCGCGAAAAGATCGCCTACCCCGACTCCTACCACCGGGGCGCCTGGCCGGACCCGCGCTAAGGGGCAGGCCGCTCAGCGCACTTCCCGCCGGGCCGCACCCACCAAGCCGACGGCGGTGAAGCCGGCGCCGAGCAGCACCATGACGACGATAGGCAGGACGTCGCTTTCCGCGTTCACCATGGTGTGTGAGAACGGCGAGAGGTCGATCGCCCACTGCGGGAACTGGAAGATCTCCCCGACGAGCGCCACCGTCCCGGCGACCCCGACGATCAGCCACGTCGCCATGGTGGCCTGCGGACGCAGGCCGACGACGGCCGTGGCGAAGCCGAGGGTGACCCACGCCGCCGCCAACTGCGACCAGGACGCCCACGCCAGGGTGGTGTAATCCTCCGGCACGGTCGTCTCCTGCGTCCACAGCCCGAAGGCGCCCGCCCCGTGCAAGACCGCGACCAAGGCGACGGCGACGATGAGCGCCCAGCTGAAAATCACCGCCGGCGGCGTCCCCCGGCGAAGCCCCGTGGAGCGCGCCAGGTCCAGGGTGCGGTCGGCCTCGATGCGGCTCAGCCCATGGATCACGCTGACCGCGGCGACGGCGATGAGGATGCCACAGACCTGGGCGATGTAGCCGATGAACGCCTCGTAGGCGGCGGTGCCCCCGAGCAGGTCCCGGAAGATCTCCCCGGTGGCGCCCTCGCCTGCGACCAGCTCCTGGATCGAGCCGGACATGGCCATGAGGAAGGCCGCCAGCACGGCGAGCACCGCCAACCATGCGACCACGGCCGGGGTGATCTGCAGGCGGTGCAGCCCGAACATGCCCTGGACGCGGCGGTCGGGAGTGCGCTTCGGCAATGGCATGCGCACCAGGGCGGACCCGAAGGAGCGGAACCGCTCCGCGGTCATCACGGCGACGACGCCGACGAGGCAGATCGCCGCGGCGATGGCGGCGGCGGACCAGTCGTCGCGGTCGTACGGCACGATCTGGGCGCGCCAGCCGAGCGGGGTCAGCCAGTTGAGCCAGTCGATCTCCTGGACGTCCGCGGCGGCGCGGAGGAGGAAGGACGCGACGATCGTCACCAGCGCCGTCAGGGTCAGCGAGCTGCCGTCGGAGACGAAGAGCAGGACGAGTTCGGCCAGCAGCGCGCCGGCGAAAGTCATGAGAAAGACCGTCACGCCGAAGGCGAGTGCCCCGGCGGCATAAAACTCGTCGACGACGGCGCCCAGCCCGAACAAGATGACGCCGGCGCCCGCGCCGAGTACGGCGGTGGCCACGAACGTCGTCGTCAGCGCCGCCGCCGCGGGCGTCGCCGGCCTGATCCCCGTCGATCGTTGGAGTTCGCCGACGCCGTCATATTCGGTGCGGCGGTGCAACGAGGTGATGAGCAGCACCGCCATCACGGAGCCGAGCACGCCGAGCCACATCGCCACCTCCCAGGTGACCATGTCGCCGACGGTGCCGGGTTCCGCGATGTGTCCGTAGATGGCGATGGTGCCGGCGTTGGCGTTCATCGCCTCCTGCATCTCCTGCCGGGAAGCCAGCGTCGGGTAGTACTCCTGGTAGGCCACCGGGAAGGCCGCGACGAGGATCCACAGCGGGATGAGCCACGCCGCCAGGTAGCCGCGTTTGAGTCGCAGATTCAACCGGGTCAGGGTCAATGTCTCAGCGATCATGGTGGCCTCCCTCCGCGGGCGCGACCTCGTAGTGCTCCAGGAAGATTTCCTCCAGGCTGGCAGGTTGGCTCAGGACGTCTTCTCCCCCGGCGTCGAGCACGTCGCGCAACATGGCCGACAAGTCCGCGCGGTCGACGGTCAGCGTGACGGCCTCTCCGTCGCGGCTCGCCGAGGGGTGGCGGGCGAGGAAGGCCTCGGCGTCGGGCATCCGTGCCGAGACGCGGTGCGCGGAGAGGTGTCGCAGCTGCGTGAGCGTCCCGTCTTCGACGACGCGGCCGTCCTTGATCACGGTGACGTGGTCGCAGAGTTTTTCCACCTCCGCCATGATGTGGCTGGACAGGAGCACGGTCGTGCCTTCGGCGTGGGCGGCGCGGATGTGCTCGATGAAGACCTGCTCCATCAGCGGGTCGAGCCCCGCCGTGGGTTCGTCGAGGATGAGCACGTCGGCGTCGATGGACAGTGCGGCGATCAGGCTGACTTTACGACGGTTGCCCGTCGAGTATTCCCGCGTCCGCTTTCTCACGTCGAGCTGGAAAGCGTCGACGAGTTCTTTCTCTTTGCGGCGGTTGCTGGGCCGGCCGCGCAGCGACTCCAGGGCACGCAGCACTTCCGCCCCGGTGAGCGTGGGCCACAAAGCGACGTCGCCGGGGACGTAGCCGATGCGACTGAGGACCTGCGGGGTGCGGGCGGGATCCTCGCCGAGGACGCGCACGGAGCCTTCCGTGGGGTGGAGAAGTCCCAGAAGGGTGCGGATGGCGGTGGATTTCCCCGAGCCGTTGGGGCCCAGGAAGCCGTGGACGCTCCCCCGCTCCACAGTCAGGGACAGTCCGTCGAGGGCACGGAAGTCCCCGAAAGTCTTGACTAGTTCGGTAATTTCTAGTGCTGGCGCGTCTCTGTGTTTCACGTGAAACTTCACTCCTTCACGGCCGTTGTCGAGGGGGTGGAGAAGGTTCCGAAGGGCATGTCTCCAGTATGCCCGCGACGGGGGCCGCCCCCGTCGGGGCGGTAAGGCGTGGGGCGTGTTTCGAGGGGGAGTTTCACGTGAAACAAAAGACCCGGCCCCGCGAAGAAATCGAGGGGCCGGGCCGAGGGGTGGGAGAAGGCTACTTCGTGGTGGCGGCCTTCATAGCGCTGACAAATTCGGTCAGTTCCCGCTTGAGCGCGTCCATGTCGGTGATGCGCCCCGGGTTCGGGTGCTCATACTCGGTGTACTTGTCGATGATCTTCGTGATCGCCGAGCCCGAGATAGCGCCGGCCGCACCCGCCGCGATGGCGTCGGAGACGTGCTCCGGGCGCGAGATGCCGAAGCCCAGCAGCACCGGCGGGCCGTCGAACTGGGTGACGTTGTCGACGACGTCCTTCAGGCCGGTGGTTTCCGAGGCGCGTTCCGTGCCGGTCACGCCGTCGCGGGAGATGGCGTAGATGTAGCCCTTGGAGCGGGCGGAGACGCCCTCGAGGGTGGCGGCCCCGGCGTTGGCGGGTGCGATGAAGATCGGGTCGACGCCGTGGCGCTCGGCGGCCTCGGCGAAGGGCTTGCCCTCCCGCACCGGGACGTCCGGCAGCAGGATCGAGTCGACGCCGGCCTCCTGGAACTCGGTGTAGAAGTCGTCCAGGCCGCGGACATAGGCCACGTTGGAGTAGATGAGCATGCCCATCGGCAGGTCGGGGTACTTCGCGCGCAGCGTGCGGATCTGGTCGAGGGCCTTGGCCACCGTCGCTCCCCCGTCGAGGGCACGTAGGTGGGCCTTCTGGATCGTCGGGCCGTCCGCGATCGGATCGGAGAACGGCACGCCGAGCTCCAGGGCGTCGGCGCCGGCGTCGACGATCGTGGAGATGATCTCCAGGGCGTCCTCCGGCGACGGGTCGGAGAGCATGATGAAGGGGACGAAGCCGCCCTCGTCGCGCTCGGTGAGGTCGGCGAAGAGCTTCTCGTAGCGGGTGCTCATGATTTAGTCCTCCTTCAGGACGTAATGGGGATTTTCTTCCAGCGTGCGGCGCACGTGGTCGACGTCCTTGTCGCCGCGGCCGGACAGGCACACCAGGATGTCGATGGCGGTGCCCACCTCCTCGGCCTGCTTCGCGCGCTTGAGGGCGTAGGCGAAGGCGTGGGAGGACTCGAGCGCCGGGATGATGCCTTCGTGGCGGCTAAGGTACTGGAAGGCCTGCAGCGCCTCGGCGTCGGTGACGGGCAGGTACTGGGCGCGGCCGGTCTGGGCCAGGTGCGCGTGCTGCGGTCCGACGGCCGGGTAGTCCAGTCCCGCGGAGACGGAGTAGGACTCGGAGATCTGCCCGTCGGCGTCGCGCATGAGGTAGGACTTGGTGCCGTGCAGGATGCCGATCTTGCCTTCGGTGATGGCGGAGCCGTGCTTGCCGGAGTCCATGCCCTCTCCCCCGGGCTCGGTGCCGACGAGTTCGACTTCGTCATCGTCGATGAAGGAGGAGAACATGCCGATGGCGTTGGAGCCGCCGCCGACGGAAGCCACGACCAGATCCGGCAGCTTGCCGATGCGCTCGGCGAGCTGCGCCTTGGATTCCTCGGCGATGACGCGGTGGAATTCGCGCACGATCGTGGGGAACGGGTGCGGCCCCGCGGCGGTGCCCAGCAGGTAATGGGAGTCGTGGAAGGTGGCGGTCCAGTCGCGCATCGCCTCGTTGACGGCGTCCTTGAGGGTGCCGGCGCCGGCGTCGACGCCGACGACCTGCGCGCCGTGCAGCTGCATGCGGTAGACGTTCGGCTGCTGGCGGGCGATGTCCTTGGCGCCCATGTAGACGACGCACTCCAGGCCCAGCAGGGCGCACACCAGCGCGGTGGCGGTGCCGTGCTGGCCGGCGCCGGTTTCGGCGATGATGCGGGTCTTGCCCATCTTCTTGGCCAGCAGCGCCTGACCGATGACCTGGTTGGTCTTGTGGGCGCCGCCGTGGACCAGGTCCTCGCGCTTGAGGAAGATCCGCGCATACCCCTTGCCCTCGCCTTCCTTGGGCAGGTTGGAGGTTTCGGTCAGCGGGGTCGGGCGGCCGAGGAAGTCGCGCAGCAGGGCGCGGTACTCGGCCATGAACTCGTCGTCGTTCCACGCCTCGACGAATTCGCGCTCCAGCTGGTCGAGGGCGGGCAGAAGGGACTCGGGGACGAACTGTCCGCCGAATTCCCCGAAGTAGGCCGGCAGCAGGGTGGAGCCGCCGTCACGGTTGTCAGTCATGGTGGTCCTTCGGTTAGTAGGTGAAGTTGCGGATCGTATGGAAGGCGCGGTTGACGGCGGCGGAGTCCTTGCGGCCCGCCCACTCCCCTGCCCCGGCGCCGTATTCGAGGCCGGAGTTCAAGTCCAGGCCACCGCAGCCGACGGCCAGCGCCGCTTCCACGTTGTCGGGGCCCAGGCCCCCGGCCAGCAGCGCGTGCTTTTTGACGTCGTCGGGAACCGTGCCCCAGTCGAAGCTGACGCCGGTGCCGCCGTCGCCCGCGTCGAGCACCAGCCGGTCGGCGACGCCCTCGGCGACGAGCGCCTGAGCCACGGCGGGGCCGTCCGCACCGGTCATGGAGACCGCGCGCCAGACCTGGACGCCTTCCGGGACCTCCGCGCGGACGGTACGGATGAGCTCGCTCTCCGCAGCCACCGAGCCCTGGTAAGGGGCGTGGACCTGCACGGCGCCGATCCCGTCCTGGAGGAGCTCGCCGTACCCGGAGGTCCGTCGCGAGACGGCCACGTAGGTCAGGTCGGGTTCGTGGGCGATGATGTCGGCGGCGGTTTCACGTGAAACATTGCGCGGGGTGCCCTCTTCGAAGACGAGGCCGCCGTAGACGGCGCCGGCGGCGCGCGCCGCCTGGGCCGCCGACCAGCTGGTCAATCCGCACACCTTGTTCTCCCCGAACACCAGGGCACGGGCGGCCCGGTCGATGTCCTCCTGCCCGGTCAGCTGCGAGCCCACCAGGAAGGCGTTGGAGTGCGCGCCGATCCGCCGGACGGTCTCGGCGTCGCGGATGCCCGACTCGGAGACCACCACCACGTCCTCCGGGATATTACGAGTCAGGCGCTCGGAGCGGGACAGGTCGATGGACAGGTCGTGGAGGTTGCGGTGGTTGATGCCGAGGATCTTCGCGCCCAGGCGCAGCGCCCGCTCGACCTCCTCCTCGGTGATGGCCTCGGTGAGCACGTCCATGCCCAGGCGGGCGGCCTCGTCGGCCAGCGCGGCGTACTCTTCGTCGTCGACCACGGAGAGCATGAGCAGGATGGCGTCGGCGCCGTAGTAGCGCGCGGCGTGCACCTGCACCATGTCGACGATGAAGTCCTTGCACAGCACCGGGATGTGCGAGGAGGCGGAGACGGTGGCGAGGTGGTCGTAGTCGCCGCCGAAGAAGTCCGGTTCGCACAGTACCGAGATGCCCGAAGCGTAGCGGGAGTAGACCCGCGCGATGGCGCCCGGCTCGTAGTGCTCGCGGATCAGACCCAGCGACGGGGAGGAGGACTTGCACTCCATGATGAAGCGGTTGAGTCCCCTCCCCTGCCCGCCGCCGAGCGAGTCATAGAGCGAGCGCGTGGACGCCGGCAGCTCGGCCGGGTCCACGTGTGCGATGCGCGCGCGGATCTCGTCGAGGTGCCCGCGTCGGCCCTCGACGATGCCCTCGAGAACGGTCGGAAGATGAGTGTTATTCGCCATAGTTGGCCTCCTCGTGCTTGCTGAGCCAGGTGGCGACGGAGCCGTCGTCCAGCAGTGTTCTGGCCTTGTCCGCGCCGTCGCGGAAAGTGTCCACGTCGCCGTGGAGGTAGAACATCGCGCCCGCGGACGCCACGATGGCGTCCCGGTGGGCGGGCGCTCCCTCGCCGTTGAACACAGCGTAGAGGTGTCGCGCGTTTTCTTCCCCGTCGCCGCCGGCGAGGTCCGCGAAAGTGTGGACGCCCACGCCGAAGTCCTCCGGCTGGAGCGTGTAGTGCTCGATCTCGCCGGCGCGGGTCAATTCCCACACCTGGGTCGGCCCCGTCACCGCGATCTCGTCGGAGCCGTCGCCGTGGACGACCAACGCGCGACCCCGGCCGAGCTCCTTGAAGGTCTCCGCGATCATCTGCCCCTGGGCCGGGTTGGCCACGCCCATGATCTGGTACTCCGGGCGCCCCGGGGACAGGATGGGCCCAAGGGTGTTAAACAGGGTCGGGAACTTCAGTGCGCGGCGCACCGGCTGGACGTGCCCGATCGCCGGGTTATACGCCGGGGCGAATAAGAAGGTGAACTTCGAGGCCTCGAATTGGCGGACCGCGCGCTCGGGGTCGAGGTCCAGCGGAATGTTCATCGCCTCGAGCACGTCCGCGGAACCGGACTTGGAGGACACGGAGCGGTTGCCGCACTTGACCATCTTGACTCCCCCGGTCGCCGCGACGAGGGAGGCGGCGGTGGTGATGTTAATGGTGTTCTTGCCGTCGCCGCCGGTGCCGGCGGTGTCCATGACGCCCTCGCCGGTGATGGGGAACGGGCGCCCGGCCTTGAGGAAGGCGCGCGCCGCGCCGAGCAGGTCGTGGGCGGTCTCACCGCGGGTGCGCACGTGCGTCAGCAGCGCCGCGATGTGCACGTCGTCGTAGTCGCCGATCGTCAGCGGGGTGTAGGCCTCGATGCACTCCTCGACGGACGGGGCGGGGTTGTCCATGAAGGTAAGCAGCGTGTCCAGCGAGTTCTGACTGGTCATCTAGTTGGTTTCTCCTGTAATTGAATTAGTCAATAGTTGGTCGATGCAGCGGGTCAGCATCGTCGGGCCGGCCGGGGTCAAGATCGACTCCGGGTGGTACTGCAGGCCGAGTGCCATTCCGTTGGCGGTTTCCGCGGCCATGACCACGTCCCCGGCGGCGGTGCCCGTCGTCGCCAGCGGGGTCAATCCCGCCGGCGCGGTCGTACACCCCAACGAGTGGTAGCGCGCCACCGGCACGAGCCGACCCACATGATCCGGCATGTCCGGGCTGGCGTCGACGGTCAACCCCGCGAAGACCGGGTGCGCCACGCCGGCGTCGGTCAGCCGCATCGGCACGGATTTCCCGTGCTCCGGCCCGCAGGGAGCCACCTCGCCGCCGAAGTGCTCGAGCACCGCCTGAAAGCCCAGGCAGATGCCCAAAATGGGAATCTTGCCGATCGCGGCGTCGACCAGCTCCATCAGGTTGCCGGCCGCCGTGGGGTGTCCCGGCCCCGGAGAGAGCACGATGAGCGCCGGTTCGGCCGCCAACACCTCCGCCACGTCCACGGTGTTGCGGTACACGCGGTACTCGTGGCCGGTCGCAGCCAGGGACTCGACCAGGTTGTAGACGAAGCTGTCCTGGTTGTCGATCAACATGATCTTCGCCATCAGCGGATCACCTCCAGTTCGGAGCCGGCGGCCAACGCGATGGCGTTGAGCACGGCATAGGCCTTGTGCAGGGTCTCGTCGGCCTCGCCCTGCGGATTCGAGTCGCGCACCACGCCGGCGCCGGCCTGGACGGCCGCCACTCCCCCACTGACGTAGGCGGAGCGGATGACGATGCAGTTGTCCATGTCGCCGTTGCCGCGCAGGTAACCGATCGCCCCGCCATAGGAGCCGCGGCGACGCTTCTCGACGCCGCGCAGCAGCTCCATCGCCTTGAGCTTCGGCGCGCCCGTCAGCGTGCCCATGTTCATGCACGCCCGGTACGCGTCCAACGCGTCGAGCTCCGGATCCAGCTCCGCCGTCACCCGGGAGACCAGGTGCATGACCCGGGAATAGCGGTCGACCTGCAGCAGGTCCGCGACCTTGCGGGTGCCCGGCACGCCGACGCGTGCCAGATCGTTGCGCGCCAGATCCACCAGCATGGTGTGCTCGGCGATCTCCTTCGCGTCGGTGCGCAGCTCGAGCTCCATGCGGATGTCCAGCTCGCCGTTGACGCTGCCGTCGGGGTTCAGCCCGCGTGGGCGGGTGCCCGCGATCGGATACAGCTGTACCTCGCGGGTGGCGGCGGTGAACTTCAGGTTTGACTCCGGGGACGCGCCGAACAGCTCGTAGGGATCGCCGTGGACGTCCAAACCGCGGGCGTAGAACATGTACGGGCTGGGGTTGGTCTCCCGCAGCTGTCGGTAGGCGGCGAAGGCGTCCGGGCAGGGCGCGGTGAAGGTGCGGGCCGGGACGACCTGGTAGATGTCGCCGTTGTGGATGTGCTCCTTCAGGCGCGTGACCTGGGCGCGGAACTTTTCGTCGGGGATGTCGGCCTCGACGGTCAGGGTGTCGCCGTCGTGCGGAGTGACCTCGTAGGCGTGGGCGTCGGTGAGGTCGGCGGCGTCGATGAGCGCGGTGAGCTCGTCGAGCCGGGCGCTCAGCGCCGCCGGGTCGCCGGTGGCGTCGACGGCCGACAGTGTGCCGGTCTGCTGCTCGTGGTTCATGGTCAGCACGATCTCGGCCAGCACGAACTGGTAGTCCGGGTAGGTGTTCGCGCTGGGCTCGACGGCGGGCAGATCTTCGAAGGTCTCGAGGAAGTCGAAGGCCATGCCGCCGGCGAGCATGGGCAGCGTCTCCGTCTCGTCGGTGTAGCCGGCGTCGCGGGTCAGCGCGCGCAGCACCTCGACGGAGGAGACGGCCGTGAGCCGGGCGCGCTCGTCGACGGCCTCGGAAGGCGGGAACACGTAGGCGTCCTCGCCGGTCAGGTACTCGCTGAGCTGGCTGCGCAGGCGCGCGGCCAGGGCCTCGCCGGAGGGGCTGAGCTTATCGACGCGCACCTGGTCGCCAGCGCACGTCAGCCGCAGGGAGGACTCCAGCACCGCGACGGAGGCCACGCCGCTGCGGGTGGTGATGTCCGCGGACTCGAAGAGCACCGAGTCGGTGGCGGCGGTTCCGCCGACGTAGGCGAACAGGCTGGAGGCGTCGGCGTGGTAGCGCACGGGGCGCGTGAAAACTTCCGGGGCGAACGTCGCGTTCATGCGCGCCCCCTGCGGATCAATGTGCTCATGGCTGCTCGTGAGGCCTTTCAGAGTGTCGAGGTGGTGCCTGCCGGTGTGCTCCGACTCGCCGCTCTCGCTTCCTCTCCAGGCTACTGCGCTGCCAGGGGTGGACCTGAATAAGGCCCGCGAGGCTTCGGTGATCGAAGCTGGCGGGCCTGGTCGTTAGATGTGGGGATGCAACGTGGGTGGCTCGCCGGTTAAGGGCGCCACCACCAGTGAAGATTCACGTTCATGTTGCTCACAAAATGAGATTTTAGTCCCATGGGGCGAAACCCGCAACAGGACAGGGGTGAATGGGGTCACTTCATCCCGTTGCGGCGGGCGGCCTCCGTGGCGCGGGCCGCTCCCCTGTCCCACGGATTGCCGTGGCCCGGCAACACGTGCTGCGCGCCCGTCTCGGCGATCGCGTCCAGGGAAGCCGCGGCCTGGTTTCCGTCGGCGGTCGCCGCTCCGGCCACCAAACGTGGCCCGACCAAGGCGGTGTAGGGGTCCAGGGTCACCAACGCATCGCCGGTGATCACGGCATCACGTTCCGGAAGGTGCAGTGCGACGTGCCCGAAGGTGTGGCCCGGTGTGGCGATGACCTGCGGTCTGCCCGGGACTTTGAGGGTGTCACCGACGGTGAAGGAACCGACGTCCTCTATGCCTTTGACGAACAGGGCCCCGGCCAAGGCCATCGGGCCCACGGCACCCAACGACTTCGGATAGCGCAGAGGATACTTCAGGATGGGGCTTTCGTGTGCGTACTTATAGGGATGGGCGGCCAGTTCGTGCTCTTCCGGATGGGCGTAGACCGGTAATTGCAGGTCTTTCTTCAACCCCCGGGCCATGCCCACGTGATCGAAGTGGGCGTGGGTGAGCACCAATGCCCGGATATCGGACATCTGGTGTCCCAGGGTGGCCACGGCCTTTTCCAGGTGAGGCCGGGTGCGGGGAAGCCCGGCGTCGACGAGGGTGAGCCCGTCGTCGTCTTCGAGCAACCAGCAGTTGACGTTGGCGTGCTGGAGCAGATGCACGCCTTCGGCGACGTCGGTGATCAGCATGGCGGGTCCTCCAGAAAACGGGTGGGAGAATGTATGCCACCACGCTAATGAATTTCGCCGTGGCGTGCGGGCGCTACTTCACGTCCCCGTTGTTCTTGTCGTCGGCGGCGTCGGCGGCGCGGCGCAACGCGTCCATGTCCACCTTCGGCGCAGGAGCGGCGGGGGCCGGCGCATGCTCCTCCTCGTACTTCTGCGCCACGTCGATGGCCGCGGCCCGACGGGCGCCGATGTTGGCGCCCGCGCCCACGGCGGCGAGGGCCACAATCACGGCGAGCACCGGCAGCAGCCACATCCACCCTTCCGCGCGGAAGGCGACCAGCCCGCCGAACACCAGGGCCACGCCGCCCACCAGCCAGAGTGGGCCGGCGACCTGGTGCGCCGCCTCCCAGATCTCCTGCGACTTACGCACTTCAGCCACGCGGATGCCGATGACCGGGTTGCCCGGCAGCTTCCTGCGCCAGGCGAGGACGCCAATGACCAGCAGCGCGATCGCGAGGATGAGCAACACGGTTCCGAGGATTGTCGTCATGTCTGCTTACTTTACGGCCGGAGGGCCGACACCAGGCAATTCCGGGGATCGCCGTCGTTGGCCGCGCTTTGAGCCTGAATTTCCGGCTGATCCTCGTGCTCCCCGCTTTCGGGGTGATCGCCCCAACTTCCTGCCAGGGTGTGCCAAGATTTGCGTAACTCAATCGCCCACGTCTGGAGGGGCTCGCCCATGCCCGAGAATTATCATCCTCATCCTGAACATCCGCAGGGACCCCAGGGGCAGCCTTCTTGGGTGCCACCGCCGAACCCCTACTATCCGGCGACTGAGCCGCCGCGGAAGTCGAACACGGGCAAGAAAGTGCTGGTGGGCGTGCTCATCGCCCTCGCACTGGCGGTGGTGGCGGGGATCGCGGGTGCGGCGATGTTCTTGTTCGACTCCTCGCGCACGGCGGCGGGCTCTGCCCCGTCGACCGTCGTGCAGACCGTCACCGAGTTCGTCGACCCGCCGGCCGGCGAGGACGAGCAGCCGGAACCGGAGGCCGAAGGGCCGGCCCGCCCGGCGTCGCCGCAGATGCCTGCCGGTGCGACGGCGGTCAGCTCCGAAGCCCTGCGCGGGGAGCCGGCGGGAAGTTTCCGCAACGTCTACACCGGCTCCAGCGTCACCAGCGCCCCCTTCGCAGAGGCCGTCGCGCAGGCCTGGCGCGCCAACTACGACCGCACCGGGGCGCTGAATGACACGATCACCGCCTACAGCCCGGTCACCGGCGTCAGCTACTCGATGCAGTGCAACGACAACGGCTCCTACGTCACCTGCAGCGGCGGCAACAACGCCGTCGTCTACCTGGCATGAGGCGCCGCTTGTGTGTGGTCGCCGCGGCGGCGCTGCTGGTCTCCTGCTACCCTGCGCCCGAGACCCCGCGGGAGACTCAGTCACCTGCGGCCCCGCCGGCGGCCTCTTCTGTGACGGCCCATCCCTCCCCCACCGAGGATGCGACGTCCCCGTCCGCCCAGCCGGTCGATCTGCAGCCGATCATCGACGACGTCGTGGCCGTCTACGGCGGAACTGCGGGCGTGGCGGTCTCCGACGGCGGAGCGGAACTCGTCGGCGGTGATGACGGGGCGTATCCGGCGTGGTCGACGATCAAGGTGCCCATCGCCATCGCCGCACTACGGCAGGACCCCTCGCTCGGCCCCGTTGCGGCGGCGGCCATCCAGTACTCAGACAACGATGCCGCCCAGCGGCTCTGGTCCGCGCTGCCGCCGGGCGCGGTCGACGCGGTGCTCGCCGAGGGCGGCAACGACGTCCAAGTCAACACGGCGGTGCTGCGGCCGGAGTTCTCCCTGTTCGGCCAGACGGCCTGGTCACCGAGTGAGCAGGCGCGTTTCGCCGCGCACCTGCCGTGCATCGCCGACGCGGATGAGGTGGTTGCGTCCATGGGCCAGGTCACTGCGGAGCAGGCCTACGGGATCGGCCGTCTCCCCGACGCCCGTTTCAAAGGTGGCTGGGGCCCTGATCTGCAGGGAAAGTACACTGTGCGGCAGTTCGGCCTGGTCGCCGGGCCGTCCGGAGAGGTGGCCGTAGCGTTGACCGCCGCCCCGGCCTCCGGCACGTATGCCGACGCCCAGGCGATGGCCACGCAGATCGCCGACGGGGTGGCGAAGCAGTTGCCGCAGGCGCCACTGGCGGTCTGCGGCGGCGCGACATCGTGAACGTGCCCGTTGTAATGACGTGGTTATTCAGTGTGTCTAGTAGTTTTAGATTGGTAACGCCTTTCGCCTGACCAGCACACGTCGTCACATGCCCGTGGCCTGCTCCGGGGCCGCGGGGTGCGCGTGGGCGTCGATAAGCACACGATGTCGCGCTGACCGGGCAGGACCTAGAAAGAATGTACCGACCATGGACTTCAAGCGCATTGCTTCGTCACTGTTGTTCCGGATCATCGTGGCGATCATCCTGGGCATCATCTGCAGCTTCTTCTTCCCGGAATGGCTGGCCCGGGTTTTCATCACCTTCAACGAGCTGTTCGGAAACTTCCTGAACTTCTTCGTCCCCGTGTTGATCTTCGCCCTGATCACCCCGGCGATCGCAGGCCTGGGGCGCGGCGCCGGCAAGTGGCTCGGCGTCACCATCGGACTGGCCTACGGCTCCACGATCCTGGCCGGGCTGGTCGCCTACGCCGTCGCCTGGGGCCTGTACCCGTCGCTGCTGGGCGGGCAGAGCCTGGACACCAGTGTCTCCGACATTGATGAGGGTGCGCTGACCTCGTACTTCAGCATCGAGATGCCGCCGCCGTTTGAGATCATGACGGCGCTGCTGCTGGCGTTCTGCGTGGGCCTGGCCATGACCGTGGTCAAGTCGGACACGATGTACGCCGTCTCCCGCGAACTGGAGCGCGTGGTGATGAAGGTGATCACCGCCTTCGTCATCCCGCTGCTGCCGTTGTTCATCTTCGGCATGTTCCTCAACCTGGGCATGAACGGCAACCTGGGCGACACGCTCGTGGCTTTCGGCAAGGTGCTGGTGCTCTCGATCGTGATGACGCTGCTGTACCTGGCGCTGCAGTACGTCATCGCCGGCGCCGTCGCCCGCAAAAACCCGCTGACGGCGTTCAAGAACGTGCTGCCCGCCTACTTCACTGCCCTGGGCACCTCGTCCTCGGCCGCGTCGATCCCGATCTCGTACCAGTCGGCGATGCGCAACCGGCTCGACGAGAACGTCGCCGGTTTCGTCATTCCGTTAGGCGCCTCGACGCACCTGTCGGGCTCGATGATGAAGATCACCCTCTACGCCTTCGCCATCACTTATATGGCAGACATCGAGGTCTCCTTCGGGCTGGCCCTGGGCTTCCTGCTCATGCTGGGCGTGACCATGGTGGCCGCCCCCGGCGTGCCCGGCGGCGCGATCATGGCCGCCACCGGCCTGCTGGGCTCCATGCTCGGTTTCGACGCCGACATGATCGCCTTGATGATCGCCGCCTACATCGCGATCGACTCCTTCGGCACCGCCGCGAACGTCGCGGGCGACAACGCGATCGCGCTGATCGTCAACAAGTTCGCCGCCGGCAAGATCGAAAAGCGCGCCGAGCACTACGACGACTCCCGCCTGGTCAGCTCCATGAACGTCATCCAGGAGGTCGACCCTTACGCCGGCGACGGCCCGGAAGCCGGGTCCACTAGGGCGTAGCGGCCGCCTCTTACTGCTGCGCGCCTCGCGCCTGAACCGAGTGCCCCCGGAGATGTCCGGGGTCACTCGGTTTTTGTCTACGGGTGGCGGTATCAGCGGTGGGTGAAAGCTGGGTGATGAAAGACCGAGTGTCCATCCTCCCCAGGGAGGGCGGGCACTCGATCTTTCATCAAACGTTTTTCAGCACATGGCGGTGGGACGGGGTGGGGAGAGCGACATCCGGCCTCCCGGCCTCCCGGCCCCGGGGTGGGGTCAGAGGTTCTTGAACCCCAGCGGCAGCCGCTGCCCCGCCTGACGGGAGACGACCTTGAGGTCACCCAGGATGATGCGGCCGGTGACGATGATCCGGGCGGCGCCGGGGGCGGGCGGGTCGACGTTGATTTTCGGCGTATCGCTCATGATCAGCTCCGCCTCGGACTCGACGATGACCCCGGGGCTGACCACGATGCGTGCGCTGCCGAGGAGCACGTGGACGTTGATGCGCACCACCGGGGCCGAGGACGTGGCTTCCCGCATGTCCAGAAAGAGCGTGCCCAGGGTGACGGTGTACTTCGCCCCGTCAGTGACGGTCCAGGCGCCGGTGCGCTCGATGTTGGCGAACCACGCGGTCTTGTCCTCCGGGCGGGTGTGCGCCGGGGCCGGGGAATGCATCTGCGGGGCGGGCGCCCCGGTCGTCGACAAGGATTGGACGCGCCGGACCACGTCCTCGAGCTCGCCCATGTCCTCGGTGCGGGCGATGACGCCGGAGAATTCTTCGTAGTCCTGGATGTCCAGGCGGCCGTCGGCGATCGCCTGATCGAGGTGGCGCAGGGCCTGTTTGCGGTCGGCGTTGTACACCCGCCGCTGCGGGGAAGAATCGCTCATGGGAATTGAGGGTACCGCCTACTCCAGCAGTTGGTTGAAGATCTCGCTCGTCGACGGGTGCGTGTAGATCCCCCGGCCCAACTCGCTGGCGGTCACGCCGTGGCGCATGGCCAGCGCGATGAGGTCGAAGTGCGCGGGGTCCATGGCCCCACTCTTGCTCTTTTCCTCGGCTCAGGCGCGCCGGGCGGGTTCTGAGGGCTCCCCGTCGGTGAGCTGCGGGGTGTGCTCGGAGTCGTGCTCGCGCAGTCGGGTGGGCGAGTTCTCCGGGCGCGGCCGCAGCCGCAGGAGGTGGATCGAGACCAGCGTGGCGATGACCGGCAGCAGCACCCAGGCGAAGGTCCGGCCGATGAGCAGACACGAGACGATGATGCCGAACCACAGCACCGCCAGGGTGCGCGCCTTGTGTTTCGGCGTCATCGCCCGGTGATAATAGTTGTAGATGTAGGTGCCCAGGATCCTGTGGTTGATCAGGTAATTGTGCAGCCGTTGTGAGCTGCGGGCGAAGCAAAACGCCGCGAGCAGCAGAAACGGCGTCGTCGGCAGGATGGGCAGCACGACCCCCGCTGCACCGAGGGCAGTGCTGAGCACACCGATGGCGATGAGAAGTGGCTTGAGCATGGCCCCAATCTTACAACTTTAGTCCGGGAATTTACAGAGAAAAGCGGCGGCGCGGGGTCTGCACCTACGCTGGGGCGGGCACCTGATTCACCACTCTCCGGGAGGAACGTACATGACGCCCACTGTGCAGGAACTGCTGGCCAAGGTCCCCACCGATCTGCTTATCGACGGCGCGTGGCGCCCCGGTTCCACCGGCGAGACCCTCACGGTGGACAATCCCGCCACCGGCGAGCAGATCGCCACCGTCGCCTCCGCCACCTCCGAGGACGCGGTCGCGGCCCTCGACGCCGCCGCGGCCGCCCAAACCGGGTGGGCGCGCACCGCCCCGCGCGAACGCGCCGAGATCCTGCGCCGCGCCTTCGACCTGGTCACCGAACGCGCCGAAGACTTCGCCACGCTCATGACCCTGGAGATGGGCAAGCCGCTCGCCGAATCCCGCGGCGAAGTCACCTACGGCGCCGAGTTCCTGCGCTGGTTCTCCGAGGAGACCACCCGCCAATACGGCCGCCACGCCCAGGTCCCCGAAGGCACGCTGCGGATGCTCACCGCCCGCAAACCCGTCGGCCCCTGCCTGCTGATCACCCCGTGGAACTTCCCCCTGGCCATGGCCACCCGCAAAGTCGCCCCGGCGATCGCCGCCGGCTGCACGATGGTGCTCAAACCCGCCAAGCTCACGCCGCTGACCGCCCACTACTTCGCCCAGACGATGCTCGACGCCGGCCTGCCCGCGGGCGTGCTCAACGTGGTCACCTCCTCGTCGGCGTCAGCGATCTCCGAACCGCTGCTGGCCGATCCCCGCCTACGCAAACTCTCCTTCACCGGCTCCACCGCCGTGGGCAAGCAGCTGCTCAAGCAGTCCGCCGACAACGTGCTGCGCACCTCCATGGAGCTCGGCGGCAACGCCCCCTTCCTCGTGTTCGAGGACGCCGACCTGGACGCCGCCGTCGACGGCGCGGTCGCCGCCAAAATGCGCAACATCGGCGAGGCCTGCACCGCCGCCAACCGTTTCCTCGTGCATGACTCGGTCGCCGAGAACTTCGCCGCCCGCCTGGCTGAGCGCCTCGCCGCGATGACCATCGGCGACGGCCTGGACGACGGCGTCGAGGTCGGCCCGCTCATCGAGGCGGGGGCCGTCGACAACGTCGAAGCGCTCGTCGACGACGCCGTCGCCGCCGGCGCCCGCGTGCTGACCGGCGGCAAGCGCATCGACGGCGCCGGGCACTTCTTCGCCCCCACCGTGCTGGCCGACGTCACCGACGACGCGCGGGTGGTCACCGAAGAAATCTTCGGCCCCGTCGCCCCCGTCGTCACCTTCGCCACCGAGCAAGAAGCCTACGAGCTGGCCAACGCCACCGAATACGGCCTGGCCGCCTACGCCTACAGCGAAGACCCCGCCCGGCTGTGGCGACTGTCCGACGGCCTGGAATTCGGCCTGATCGGCTTCAACGCCGGCGTCGTCTCCAACGCGGCGGCCCCCTTCGGCGGCGTCAAACATTCCGGCCTCGGCCGCGAAGGCGGCGCCGAGGGCATCGACGAATACACCACCGTCCAGTACCTCGGCGTGGCCGACCCCTACCAGCGCTGAGGCCAGAGCCCCAGAGTCAGGGCCGGTGAAAAGAATGATCGCAGCGCTCTTTCGCCGTCGCTAGGCTCAAAGCATGGAATACAAAGTGCTGGACATGGACAACGCTTTGGTGGACGGGCGACTCGAGGGGGCGACGCTCGAGTCCGCCCTCAACGAGTACGCCGCCGACGGGTGGCGATACTCCGCGTTGATCACCGCCGCCCATAATCAGCTATTCCTCCTATTGGAGCGCGACGAACAGGCGAAACGAGTCGGCTGAATTCGCCGACGGACCAAGGAGAACACTATGACCGAGCACACCTCCGACGCTTCGTGGCAGGAGACCGCGGCCCGCATCGTCGCCGACTCCACCCTCGACGCCGTCATCTACGCCGACCGCTCCGGCACCATCCGGCTGTGGAATGACGCCGCGGAAACCCTCTTCGGACACACCGCGGACCACGCCATCGGCCAGTCCTTGGACCTGATCATCCCGGAGAAGCACCGCGGCGCCCACTGGACCGGCTGGGATCGCGTCATGGACAGCGGCCGGACCCGCTACGGCCACGACCCGCTCTCCGCGCCGGGCGTGAAGGCGAACGGTGAGCGGGTGTCCCTGGAATTTTCCATCGTCATGCTCAAAGACGACGCCGGGGAGATCGAGGGCATCGCCGCGATCCTGCGGGACGTGGGCAAGCGCTGGGAACGGGAGAAGGCGCTGCGTGCGAAGGTGCGCGAACTCGAGGGCCAAGCGCAGCAAGACTAGCGACCCCGACCCTTTACCCCTCTGCGACCTCTCTACCAGCGCCTACGGCACGGCCGTGACCCTCGTTGGCATACTTGCCCGAAAGGCCGGGGAGATGTCTTCCCGAGCTCACGGAACGCTTAAGGAGACTTGCACGATGACCACCACCGCCACTTTTGCCGGCATGGATTTGCTCGGCGTCTACATCGACGGCGCGCCCGCCGCCGGCTCTGACACCGCAGAGATCGTCGACGTCAACCCGTACACCGACGAGACCATCGTCACGCTGCAGGGCGCATCAACAAACGACGTCGATAAGGCGTACGCCTCCGCACGTACGGCACAACGCGAGTGGGCGGGGCTGACCCCGAACAAGCGTTCCAAGGTCATCGCGCGTGCCGCGGAACTACTCGCCGAGCGCCGCGAGGAGATCGTCGACTGGCTGATCACCGAATCCGGCTCCACCGCGATCAAAGCCAACAAGGAAGTCAGCCTGGCGATCGCGATCACCCGCGAGGCCGCGACCTTCCCGGCACGGATGACCGGTCAAATCTTCCCGTCGAACACCCCCAACAAGGAAGTACGCGTCTACCGCAAACCACTCGGTGTGGTCGGGGTGATCAGCCCCTGGAACTTCCCGCTGCACCTCTCGCAGCGCTCGGTGGCACCGGCCCTGGCGCTGGGTAACGCCGTGGTGCTCAAACCCGCGACCGATACCCCGGTCACCGGCGGGTTGTTGATCGCGAAGATCTTCGAAGACGCCGGCCTGCCCGCCGGGGTTCTCAACGTGGTCGCCGGGCGTGGTTCCACCATCGGCGACTACTTCGTCGAACACGAGGTTCCATCGTTGATTTCGTTTACCGGTTCCACCCCGGTCGGCCGCGGTGTGGGGGCGAAGGCGTTGGGTGGCCAGCACATCAAGCCGGTGTCGTTGGAGCTCGGCGGCAACGCCCCGCTGGTGGTCCTCGACGACGCCGACATCGACGCCGCCGTTGGCCAGGCCGTGGTCGGTACGTTCCTGCATTCGGGGCAGATTTGTATGGCGGTCAACCGCATCATCGTGGACGCGAGCGTCTACGACGAGTTCGTCGAGAAGTTCGCCGCCGCGGCCTCCCAGGTGGCTTACGGGGATCCGGCCGGGGACGGGGTGCTGGTCGGCCCGGTGATCAACGACTCGCAGCTGAACAACCACATCGAGCGCATCGATCAGGCCCAGGCTGACGGGGTACGGATCGTGGCTTCCGGCGAGATCGAAGGGCGTGTCGTGCCGCCGCATGTGTTTGCGGATGTGGATCCGGATTCGGAGTTGGCGCAAGAAGAGTTGTTTGGTCCGTTGGTCAGCGTGATCAAGGCCGCGGATGAGGCGGATGCGGTTCGTATTGCCAATGATCATGAGTTCGGGTTGTCGAGTTCGATCTTTACCCAGGATCTGGATCGTGGGGCCCGGGTGGCGCAGGCGTTTGCGGCCGGGATGACCTATGTCAACGAGATGCCGGTGCAAGATGAGGCGCATATCGCGTTTGGTGGTGAGCGTAACTCGGGTATCGGTCGGTTTAACGGTGAGTGGGCGATCCAGGAGTTCACCACGGATCACACCATCGGCTTCACCCGCCTGGAGGGCTAGCCGCTCAGTACAGGACGTCGTCGGGGCCGCAGTAGTACACGGCCTCTTCGATCTCCTCGGGGACCGGGGCGTGGGCGTTGACGGTCTCCGGCAGGTGGCAGTCCACCGTGAGTCCGACTCCGGCGAAGTGCCCGTCGGATTCCAGCCATGTCCAGACGCCGCCGTCCCAGACCAAGAAGCTCTCGATGCCGGTTTGTTCCAGGCCCACGTGCGCCCACTGTCCGTCGCAGAAGAACTGGATCAACCGGTCCGCGTTCTGCGGCTCACCGATGGCCTCGGCGATGAAGGGCGTGTCGCAGCGCTCGGCGGAGGCCACGTCCGTGGTCTCCGGCGCGCGCGTCTGCTCCAGCTGGGGCGCGGACGTCGGCGGCGGGGCCTGTGTCTCCGACGGTGCTGGTTCGGCCACGGATTCCTCCGCCGTAGTCGGTGCCGCGTCAGTCGCGCCGTCGCCGATGGTGCAGCCCACCAGGCTCAGCGAGGCGAGGGCGCTGACGCAGAAAACGGGCACGGGTTTCATGCCTTGATCTTAAAGCGCGGTGGTGGGGGTTCGCCGCGGACAGAGGAATCTATAATCGAATCATCACCCCCGCCCGGTCAGTAGATGACGTCGCCTGCCTCGCAATAGGGGGTGGTGAGCTCTGCGGGCGGCAGGCCGATGTCGGCGAAAGATTCCCGCAGGTAACAGCCCTGGGTCATGCCCATGCGCTTCTCGCCGTCGAACTCCGGCTGAACCCAGCGGGAACCGTCCCAGTGTATGCGCACGATCCAGTCGGTCTGGTTCTTGCCGATCTTCGCCCACTCCCCGTCGCAGTAGGACACCACGTCCAGCTCCGGGGTGTCGATGTCGGAGGTCAACCGACCCAGCTCGCAGCGCTCCTCCACCGAGGGCCCGGCAGGGGCCGCCGTCGTGGTCGGGTCGCTCACGGTCGGCTCCGTGTTCTCCGCCGGGGCGTTTTCCGTAACCGTGACCACGGAGGTGGACACCACCGTGCTGGTCGACGGCCCGACTGCGGCGGTGGTGTCGGGCGCTTCTCCCGTCGCCTGCGTCTCCTGCTCGCCGCAGGCGACGAGGGCACACGCAGCAGAGACGGCGACGATTGCCAGGGTGGGGCGGATCATGGCCTCCATCTAAGCAGCCGGCAGCACCCAGTGCAGCGTACTGACGTAATACGCGTCCGGGTCACGGTTTTCACGCCGCGAGGCGCCGTTGGCGTCGTGGCCGCCGGGGCTGTCGTCGCAAGGACTGCGGGCGTCGTCGTCCCAGGCCAAGGAGAGGCCGACGGACTCTGTGCCGTCGTAGGCGGCGAGGATGTTGCCCCGGTTGAACTTCGCCACCACGGCGTTCTCGCTGGTGGCCACCGCACAGAATTTCGCCACCGCCGCGTGCGAGGAGTGCCAGGCGCGGTGCTCCTTGCCGTCGTAGGTGACGGTGAATTCGTTGCGGCCGACGTCGGTGACGCGGGCGGTGTGAATGTCTTCGGGCGGGCACTTGGAGAATACCCGGGCCTGGATCATGTGGATGATGTGTCCGGGAGAGCAGATTTTGCAGCCGCAGTGCAGCATGCGCAGCTGCATTGGCTGGACGGCAGCATGGCGCTGGTGGATGTCTTCGGTCATGGAGATACTCCTGAAAACTCGCGATCTTTCCCCGGACCGGAGTGGCCGCAGGGCGGATCTTCCTTCGAGGGCACCACAGGGCGAATCCCGGGTTGCCAGTCGGCCGCGTCGAAGGGCGTGGGGCCGAACTTCCTGATCCGCCGATCACTCTACACCATGCAGACTAAGCTGTCTACTTAGCTCTTGCGCAGGGCCGTGGCCAGCAGGTTCTGGATCTCCTTAAGTGCCTCGTTATCGCGGATCTCGAGTGCGACGGTCGGGGTCGTCGCCGAGGAGACATAGATGTCGATCTCGCTGTCCATGTCCATCGTGCCGGCGGTTTCCACGGAGAAGCGGCTGATCGACGAGTACGGCAGCGTCTCGTAGGACTTCTTCTTGCCGGTCAGCCCCTGCACGTCGACGGAGATGATCCGCCAATCGGTGAACACCACGAAATCGCGGAAGAGGTTGAAGGCCTTGACCACGCGCTCGCCGTCGATGAGCACCCGATCCTCGGCCAGCTTATTCACCACGTCCTGCGGGTCCATGTTTCCGGCGTTGCCCATCATGCTGTCAAAAAATCCCATGTCGATGTCCTTTTCTTTGGGATGGTCGCTGCGCTGAAAGCGCGGTTCAGGATAACAGGGGCGGGCGAAAAGAGCGGAGATCGTTACCTGGGGAGCCTTCTTAATAAGTGAGGGAAATCATAGACTAAATGTGCAACCAGAAAGGAGCCCGTCATGCGACTCGTTGCACGTATCTTCTTCCAGACCCTGATCGCCCTGGGGTTTTTCGTCGGAGCCTTCTTCCTCTTCGAAACCGGCGGCACGCTGGCCGTCGTCCTCGGCTGGGGTGCCATCGTCGTCGGCGTTGCGATATTGGCTGAACTGATCGTCGCCAGCGCCTTCGGCAGGCTGCGCACCCCGGAGGACTACGGGGCCGGCTTCGTCGTCCCGCCTTACCGCCGCCGCCCCTGGTTCGGAAAGGAGGGACTCATCCATCGCCAGGCCTAAACCACGGATCAACCCTGCAGCCGTTCCTTCGACCAGACACATCGCCCTGACATCGACACTTTTAGGGCGATGTGTCTGGTCGAAGGAACACCCCGGCACCAGCGCCCCGACCCCACGCCCGCCCAGCCCATCCCCGCCCCGGGTCGTGGGGCCTACTAGACTTCCCAAGCATGACGACGCCGAGCGAAACCCCCGCCCACCGCTATAACGCGGCGAAGGCGAACGAGATCGAGACCACGTGGCAGCGGTACTGGAACGACAAGGACACCTTCAACGCGCCCAACCCCGTCGGTGACCTGGCCCCGGCTGATGGCCAGCAGCTGCCGGAGGACAAGCTCTTCGTGCAGGATATGTTCCCCTATCCGTCGGGAGCGGGCCTGCACGTCGGCCACCCGCTGGGCTACATCGCCACCGACGTCTTCGCCCGTTACCACCGCATGCTGGGCAAGAACGTGCTGCACACCCTGGGCTACGACGCCTTCGGCCTGCCCGCCGAGCAGTACGCCATCCAGACGGGCACCCACCCGCGCACGACCACGATGAACAACATCGAGAACATGCGCCGCCAGCTCGGCTCCCTGGGCCTGGGCCACGACCGGCGCCGCTCCGTGGCGACGACGGACCCGGAGTTCTACAAGTGGACGCAGTGGATCTTCCTGCAGATCTACAACTCCTGGTTCGACGAGGATCAGCAGAAGGCCCGCCCCATCGCCGAGCTGATCGCCGACCTGGAGTCCGGCGCCCGCACCACGAAGGACGGCCGCGTCTACGCCGACCTCGATGACGTGGCCAAGCAAGAGGCCGTCGACGAGTTCCGCCTGGTCTACCGCTCCAACTCGATGGTCAACTGGTGCCCGGGCCTGGGCACCGTCCTGGCCAACGAGGAGGTCACCGCCGACGGCCGTTCCGAGCGCGGAAACTTCCCGGTCTTCCGCAAGCGCCTGAGCCAGTGGATGATGCGCATCACCGCCTACTCGGACCGGCTGCTCGACGACCTCGAGCTGCTCGACTGGCCGGAGAAGGTCAAGAGCATGCAGCGCAACTGGATCGGGCGATCCCGCGGCGCCGAGGTGGATTTCACCGCCGGGGAGACCACCATCCGCGTGTTCACCACCCGCGCCGACACCTTGTTCGGCGCCACCTACATGGCGATCGCGCCCGAGGCGGAGCTCGCCGCGGAACTGGTCTCCGATGAGCCCTACGCCGCGGACGTCGATCAGCGCTGGACCTACGGCGCCGCCTCCCCGCAGGAGGCGCTGGCCGCCTACCGCCGCGACATCGCCGCCAAGTCCGACGTGGAACGCCAGGAGAACAAGGACAAGACCGGCGTCTTTTTGGGCACCTACGCCACGAATCCCGTCAACGGCGCGCAGATCCCGATCTTCGCCGCCGACTACGTGTTGGCCGGTTACGGTACCGGCGCGCTGATGGCCGTGCCCGCCCACGACGAGCGCGACTACGAGTTCGCCACCGCCTTCGGCGTCGAGATCCTCCCGGTCCTCGACGGCGACGTCTCCGAGCAGGCTTTCCTGGGCGACGCCGCCCACATCAACTCCGCCAACGACTCCGGCCTGGGACTCAACGGCCTGGGCAAGGACGAGGCCATCGCCGCCACGATCGCGTGGCTGGTGGACAACGAGCGCGGCGCCGAGAAGATCCAGTACAAGCTGCGCGACTGGCTGTTCGCCCGCCAGCGCTACTGGGGCGAGCCCTTCCCCATCGTCTACGACGACAACGGCGTCGCCCACGCGCTGCCGGAGGAGATGCTGCCGGTCGAGCTGCCCGAGGTCGACGACTACGCCCCGGCCGCCCACGACCCGAACGACGCCGACAGTGAGCCGCAGCCGCCGCTGGCCAAGGTCACCGACTGGGTCAATGTCGAACTCGACCTGGGCGACGGCCCGCGCACCTACACCCGCGACACCAACGTCATGCCCCAGTGGGCCGGCTCCTCCTGGTACCAGCTGCGTTACGTGGACCCGACCAACGACGAGAAGTTCGTCGACCTGGACAACGAGCGCTACTGGACCGGCCCGCAGCCGGAGAAGCACGGCGCCGACGACCCCGGTGGCGTGGACCTCTACGTCGGCGGCGTCGAGCACGCCGTGCTGCACCTGCTGTACTCGCGCTTCTGGCACAAGGTCCTCTACGACCTCGGCCACGTGAGCAGCAAGGAGCCCTACCGCCGCCTGTACAACCAGGGCTACATCCAGGCCTACGCCTACACCGACGCCCGCGGCGTCTACGTCCCCGCCGAAGAGGTCGAGGAACGTGACGGAAAGTTCTTCCACGGCGACGAAGAGGTGACCCAGGAGTACGGCAAGATGGGCAAGTCGCTGAAGAACGCGGTCGCCCCGGACGACATCGTGCGCGACTTCGGCGCGGACACCCTGCGCGTCTACGAGATGTCGATGGGCCCGCTGGACACCTCGCGCCCGTGGGCGACGAAGGACGTCGTGGGCGCGCACCGTTTCCTGCAGCGCCTGTGGCGCCTGGTGGTCGACGAGGACACCGGTGAGGTCTACACCGTCGACGCCGAGCTCACCGACGAGGACAACAAGCAGCTGCACCGCACCATCGCGGGGGTGCGCGACGACTACGCAAACCTGCGCGACAACACGGTGGTGGCCAAGCTCATCGAGTACGTCAACTACCTGACCAAGACGTACCCGAACGACGTTCCGCTGGCGGCCGTCGAGCCGCTGGTGGTCATGGTCTCCCCGCTGGCGCCGCACATCGCGGAGGAGCTGTGGTCGAAGCTGGGCCACGACGAGACGATCACCTTCACCGCGTTCCCGACCTTCGACGAGGCGTGGCTGGTCGACGACGAGATCGAGCTGCCCGTCCAGGTCAACGGCAAGGTCAAGGCCCGCATCATGGTGCCCGCCGACGCCGGCCAGGACGACGTGGTGGCGGTCGCGCTCGCCGACGAGAAGGTCGCCGCGCTGGTCGAGGGCAAGAACCTGGTCAAGCAGATCGTGGTCCCGGGCCGCATGGTCAACCTGGTGGTGAAGTAACCCGGCCCGGGGAGATCACTGCACCTTGACCACGGTGCGTCCGAGCCGCTTGCCGGCGAGCAGCTCGGCGCCGGCGTCGATGACCTGGTCGAGGGTGATCTCCTCCGTCATGGACGCCAGCACGTCGAGGTCCAGTTCGGCGGCGAGGAGATCCCAGGCGCGTTGCCGCAGCGGCAAAGGGGCGTCGACGGAGTTGATGCCGATCAGTCGCACGCCGCGCAGGATGAACGGCATCACCGACGCGGACACGTCGGTGCCCTGCGCCATGCCGCAGGCGGTGACCGCCCCGCCCCACTGCGTCTGTGCCAGCGCATTGACCAGCGTGTGCGACCCGAGCGTGTCGACGACCCCGGCCCACCGGCCGCGCTGCAGCGGCTTGCCGGGTTCGGCGTACTCGGCGCGGTCGACGACGTCGGCGGCGCCGAGCCCGCGCAAGTAATCGCCGTGCTCTTCGCGTCGGCCGGTCAGCGCGACGGTGGTGTAGCCGAGCCGGTGGAGCAGGTGCAACGCCACGGAGCCGACGCCGCCGGTGGCGCCGGTGACCAGGATTTCTCCGCTGTCCGGCGACACGTGCTGGGAGCGGAGGGCGTCGACGCTGAGCGCGGCGGTGTAGCCGGCGGTGCCGATGGCCGCCGCCTCCGCCGCGGTGAAACGCTCCGGCACGGTGACCGCGACGGCGGAGTCGACGCGCAGGTGCGGGGTGTAGCCGCCGTGGCGGCGCTCGCCGAGGCCGGCGCCGTTGACGGTGATCAGCTGGCCGTCGCTGACGCCGACGGCGTCGATGCCGGGCACCAGCGGGGTGGTGCGCACGACGCCCGGGTTCCCGTCGAGCGCCATCGCGTCCTTGTAGTTCAACGAAGAGTGGGAGACTGCGACCTCCAGGTCCCCGTCCCCGAAAATGTCGTGGGTTTCTTCGAGTCGCGCGGTGCGTGACCCGTTCTGATCGCGGATGATGATGGAATGGCCCATGACCCCAACTGTAGCCACGTCCGGCCTAAGGAGGCGCGCATGCGACGAGGCCCGGGACCCCGAGTTCTGGCGAGGACGGCGACCGTCGTCGCGGCTCTGGCGACCTTGGCGATGGTCGCCGCTGTGACCATGGGCAAGGCGCTCGTCGAGGTCGGTGGCCTGTGGGACGCCTCCGTGCATCGGCGCCGCAGCCTGGATTTCATGCTGTTTGAAGGGTTCGTGGAGCCGACGACCTGGTGGGCGCCGTGGTTGAACACCCTGGGCAACGTGGCCTTGTTCATTCCGGTGGGGGTGATGGCGGTGTTCGTGCGCGACCTCTTCTTCCGGCGGCCGGGCCGCAAGCCGCGCCTGTGGCGGACGGTGTCGTACGGCGGGGTGGTCGGTCTGTTGCTCAGCCTCGCGGTGGAGGTGGCCCAGTACGTCTTCGCGCTGGGGTATTCGGACGTGGACGATCTGTTGTTCAACACCCTGGGCGCGGTGCTCGGCGCGTGGCTCGCCCACCTGCTTCCGCGGCCGCTGCGGCGGGCCGCCACCGGGGTGGTCATTCTGACGGCCGCGGTCGTGGTGCTCCCCATGCTCGGCGCCGCCGTGGCGGGGTGAGAATTCCATTAGGGTCGACGGCATGAACGACAGTGGAGAGGACGAGGGCGCGGATCAGCGGGGATGGCTCGCCCGGGTGACCTTCCCGGACGGGCAGGAGCCGGACCCTCGGTTCACGCTCGCCAACGAGCGCACTTTCCTGGCGTGGACGCGCACGTCGCTGGCTTTTCTGGCGGCGGGCATCGCGCTGGAGGCCTTCGACATCGAACGCCTGAACCCGCACCTGCAGTCATGGATCGCGGTGGCGATGCTCGTCGTCGGCATCCTGATCGCGGCCGGGGCGGCGTTGCGCTGGTTGAACGTGGAGAAGGCGATGCGTCGCGGCAAGGCGCTGCCGGTGCCGGGGATCGTGCCGTTGCTGGGGCTGGCCGGCGTCTTCGCCGCGTTGATGGTGCTGGTGGGCGTCGCGCTGTGACGGACCGGCGACTTTCCCGCGGCCTGCACGAGGACCCTGGTCTGCAACCGGAGCGGACGTCGTTGAGCTGGACGCGCACGTCGTTGTCGTTGATGGTGGTGGCGGCGACGATGGTGCGCTGGTCCGCGGAATTCCCGGCGGTGATTCTGGTGCTGGCCACGTTGATGTTCGGCTTGGCCTTGGTCATCGTGCTGGATGGGCGGCCGCGGTATGAGCGCGGGGCGTGGGGGATCGCGGGGGAGGCGATGACGCCGAATATCGTCCCGGTGGCGGTGGTGACCGCGTGCATGGTGCTCTTCGGGGTGACGGAGCTGGCCCTGATCCTGCGCAGCATGGCCGGGGCGTAGGGCTCCGCCTCGGCGCGGCGCCCGCTACCGTGGGGCGTCTGCCACGAGGCACGCAACGAAAGGACTCATAGCCATGAGCATGCAGATCGGAATCATCGGCGCCACCGGTAAGGCGGGCTCGGCCGTCACCGCCGAGGCTTTAGGCCGCGGCCACGACGTCACGGCCCTGGTGCGCGACGCCGAGCGCGCCCGCGACCTCGGTGACGTGGAGGTCCACGTGATCGACGCCCTGACCATGACCTCCGACGACGTCGTCGGCCTCGACGCGGTGGTCAACGCCTTCGGCGTCGCCCCGGCACACGCCGGGCAGCATCTCGAGGTCACCGAGAACCTCATCGCCCTGGCCCGGGAACTCGGGCCGAACTCTCCGCGCCTGATCTTCATCCTCGGCGCCGGTTCCCTGACGCACCGGGGCGGGCTGTTCCTCGAGGAGATCCGGAAGGTGCCCGGCTCCGAGCACTGGATCGCCATCCCGGAGAACCAGCTCGCCCAACTGGAGTATTTGCGTGGCGTCGACGACGTCGACTGGACCGGGGTGTCGCCGCAGGCGCAGTTTTCCCCGGGGGAGGCCACCGCGCCGAAGTTGGGCATGGACGAGATCCTGTTGGCCGCTGACGGCGACTCGCACACCAGCACCGGGACCATGGCTGCGGCGATCCTCGATGAGATCGAATCCCCTGCGCATCGCGGTAGGCGCTTCACGGTCTCCGACGCCTAATTAGACTCGACGGCCAAGAGATGCCGCCGTCGTCCGCCGAGGGAGACCACCGTGAAAGAAACCAAGAAAATCCCGACCATGTCGATCCCCCTGGATCAGGCACGGGGGCCATATGTGTTGGGCATCGACGTCGGGTCCACGGCCTCGCGCGGCGGGCTTTACGACGCCTCCGGGCGCCCCGTCAAAGGCTCGAAGCAGCGCATCGCCCATGAGTTCAGCACCGGCATCGACGGCACGTCCGCGATCGACGCCGATCAGGTCGTCGACGAATGCCGTGAGGTCATCGACGGGGTGGTGGCCTTCGTCAAGGAGAATAAGCTCGAGGTCAGCGCCGTGATCATGGACTCCTTCGCCTCCTCGCTGATCCTGGTCAGCCGGAAGGGCAAGGCGCTGACCCGCTGTGTGACCTACGCGGATTCGCGCTGCGCCCCCTACGTCGGCACGCTGCGCGAGGAGCTGGACGAGCAGGAATACCACGCCCGCACCGGGGTGCGTTTCCACACCTCCTACCACCCGGCGCGCCTGGCGTGGCTGCGCGAGGAGCATCCGGAGCTGCTGGCGAAGACGGATGTGGTGATGACGATCGGCGAGTACGTCTACTTCCAGCTGGCGGGGATCCGTGGCGTGGCGACGTCGACGGCGGCGTGGTCGGGCATCGTGAATCTGCGGACCGGGGAGCCGGACGTGGAGATCCTGGATGCAGTCGGGGTGGACAAGCATGTGATTCAGCCGTTGTTCGATCCGGACGAGCCGGCCTATCCGGAGGCTACGGGGTGGAAGCGGCTCAACGGGGTGCCGTGGTTCCATGCGATCCCGGACGGGTGGCCGTCGAATATCGGGCCCGGCGCGGTGGACGAGAACACGGTGGCGGTGGCGGCGGCGACGTCGGGGGCGATGCGGGTGGTGCTGCCGGAGATTCCGGAGCGGGTGCCGGCGGGGTTGTGGTGTTACCGGTTGTCGGCGTCGTCGTGCATCGTGGGCGGCGCGCTCAATGACGTCGGCCGGGCGGTGGCCTGGCTGGAGCGCACGTTGGCCCCGGTGGAGCACGAGGAGCTGGCGGAGGCGTTGGCGGCGGAGCCGGACGACGACACCCCGTTCGTGTTGCCGTTTTTCTCCGGGGAGCGGGCCACCGGGTGGGCGGCGAATGCGCGGGCGGCGTTCGCGCGCGTCAGCGATGACACGTCGGTGCTGGATATGTGGCGGGCCACGGTGGAGGGGTTGGCGTTGTCGTATGGGCGTATCGCGGAGGAGCTGGAGACGTTGGGGGTGTCAGCGGACCGGGTGATCGCCTCGGGGCGGGTGACCAGCGAGCATCCGGCGTGGTTGCAGGTGTTGGCGGACACGTTGCGGACGCCGGTGGTTCCGTTGGCGATGAAGCGGGCGACGTTGCGGGGCACGGCGTTGATCGCCCTGGACGTCATTGATCCGGGCGGGGAGCGCGCCACCCCGCCGTTCGGTGATCCTTATGGCCCGGTTGCGGGGCGCGAGGAGCATTACCGGGGCATTCGGGAGGAGTTCGACCGTTTGTACGGGGTGCTGGTCGAGGAATCTCGGTAGCCTGGCGAGTATGAAGAACCTGGAGAAAAAGATCACGGAAGCCCTCGAGAACGCGCGTGCCGACGAGCGCGGCCGCTACGCCAAGCTGGTGGTCAATGATGGCCCGTTGCGGCAGACGGTCATTGCCCTGACGAAGGGCGGTCAGATGGCGGAGCATAATTCTCCGCCGGCCGCCTCGTTGTTGTTGTTCACCGGCACGCTCACGGTGACGGCGCAGGAGGACACGGAGATCACCGCCGGTGAGCTGGTGGAGCTGACGCATTTCCGCCATTCGGTCACCGCGCAGGAGGACAGCGTGTTCCTGTTGACCACGGTCACGAGCCAGCCGGGCACGGACAGCCATGACGGCGTGCCGGAGTAGTTAGCGCCGTTGACGCTTGTCGACGGCGCGGGTGATCGTCCGCGCCGTCTGTTGTGCGTGACGGCCGACCCCGGCGAGGGTGTCGGAGCCGACGCCGGTAATGGCGCCGTAGCCGACCAGGTGCAGCCCGTCGACGGTGGGCCGCAGCTCGTCGTCGAGGAGCCCGCGGGCCGGGCCGAGCGCGGGTTTGTAACCGGTCGCCCAGATGAAGTGGTTGACCGTGAGATCGCCGAGTGAGGCGGGTGGCCGCGTGGTGGTCATTCGGCCCTCGGCGCGCGCCCGGGCGATCTGCGGGGTGCGCACGACGTCGCCGAGCGCGCTGAGGTCTTCGCCGGCGGTGAGGCGGCGGTGCAGTTCGGCGCCGTCGATCTCTTCGGGCAGGTAGCGGGGTTCGTGGCGGGTCAGCCAGGTGACGTCGGCGATCTCGGAGAGTTCCGCGACGAGTTGGGCGCCGGAGTTGCCGGCGCCGATGACGGCGACGTCGGTGTCGCGGAAGGTCTCTGGGCCGGGGTAGTTGGCTGAGTGCCAGAATTGGCCGAGGATCGTGCCGGGGTAGTCGGCGACGAACGGGGTGGACCAGGTGCCGGTGGCCATGACCACGTGCTCTGCGCTCCAGTCGCCGCGGTCGGCCGCGACGTGGAAGACCGTGCCGTCGTGGGTGACGTCGGTGACGCGGACGGGGCGCTGGACGGGGACGTCGAACAGTCCTTCGTAGTTGGTGAGGTATTCCACGATGTGCGCGGGCCGGAGCTGGCCGGGGATGGGCGGCATGGCCATGCCGGGCAGGGAGGAGTACTCGGCCGGCGACAACAGTCTGAGGCTGTCGGCGCGGTGGTTCCAGGCGCCGCCGGGGGCGACGCCGTTGTCCAGGACGAGGACGTCCACGCCGGCGGCCAGCAGGTAATAGGCTGTGGCCAGGCCGGATTGTCCGCCGCCGATGATCAGGGTGGTGTGGTGGGCCAAGGCAGTCTCCTTTGAGGTGGGTTCGCCGCCCAGTCTATCACTTTAAGTTTCAATAAAGTGCGGGGCTAAATCAGCCTCTGCTCCCGGGCCACGGTCACCGCCGCCGTCCGGTTGTCCACCCCCAGCTTCTGATAGATGTGAATCAGATGCGTCTTGACCGTCGCCTCCGAAATAAACAGCTGCGCCGCCAACTCCCGGTTCGACGCCCCCGAGGCCAACGCCTGCAACAACTCGATCTCACGTGAGCTGAGCGCCTCCCGCGGCCGGGTCACCCGCTCCGCCAGCGCCGCCGCCACCTCCGGGGCCAGGGTGCGCTGCCCCGCGGCCGTCGCCACCACCGCCTCCCGCAGCCGCTCCTCCGGGGCGTCCTTGAGCAGATACCCCACAGCGCCGGCCTCCAAGGCGGCGACGATGCCCGCCTGGGTGTCGAAAGTCGTCAGCACCAGCACCGGCGGCCCGCCCGCCTCCTGCAGCCGCCGGGTGGCCGCCACCCCGTCGACCCCGGGCATCTGCAAATCGCACACCACCACGTCCACGCCCGGCGGCAGCTCGTCCACCGCCGAACCGTCGGAGCCCTCCCCCACGACGGTGATCTCGTCGAAAGAATCCAGAATCGAGCGCAGGCCCGCGCGGACGACCGGGTGGTCGTCGATGAGCATCACATTGATCATCACAGTCTCCTTTTAATCGATGGGCAGACGCGCGGCGATGGCCGCACCGTCACCGGGCCGGGACTCGACCGACAACACCCCGCCAAGCTCGTCCACCCGGGCCTGCAGCCCCGGCAACCCGAACCCGTCGCCGCTTCGCGCCGGGTCGAAGCCGCGGCCGTCGTCGACGACGTCGACGGTCACCGCGTCCGGCCACACCCCGTAGGTGACCACCACGTTGGCCGCGTCCGCGTGCCGCAGCGCGTTGGCCAGGGCCTCCTGCACCACCCGCACCACGGCCGCCGCGACGTCTTCCGGCACCTGGCGCTGCGCCTGCCCGGTATACGCCAGCTGCACGTTCGTCTCCTGCCCCAGCGCGCGCAGCCGCGTCCGTTCCTTATCGATGAACGCCCCCAGCGCGTCCGGCACTGAATCGAGCAGCGCCGGGGAGCTCAGCCCCGCGACGAACCGGCGGGCCTCCGCCAGATTGTCCGCCCCGCCCCGCCGATCGCGCGCACCTGCTCCCCCGTCGCGGCGCCGTCGTCTGAGGCCAGCGACTTCTCCGCCGCGCGCGAGAGCAACAGGATCGAACTCAACCCCTGCGCCAGGGTGTCGTGGATCTCGCGGGCAAGGCGCTCGCGTTCGGCGAGCCGGCCGGCCTCGTGCTGGGCGGTGGACAGCTGCGCCTGCGTGGCGCGCAACGTCTCCGCGATGCGGCGCTGCCCCTCGGCCTCCGCGCGCAGCGAGGTGTAGACGAGGTATCCCGCCACCGCGGCCAGCGTGCCGATCGCCGGGCCCAGAAACCCGCCGACCGTCGCCGCCGTGTGTCCCACTGTCACCGGCAGCACCGTCGCCACGGCGAAGGCCACGGCCACGACCACCAGCCCCGCCGCCCAGGGCAGCACATGCAGAATCAAAAAGACCAGCGGGAACAACAGCCAGATGAACTCCGCCGACAGCGCCACCAGCCCGGCCCACACCGCCAGCACCACCGCCAACCAGGCCGGCGCCCACGGCGACGACGCCGTGGATACGCCGCGCGCCTCCGCGACCGTGCCGGCGAGATACACCCCCGCCAACAGGGCGACCAGCACCGCGACGGCCGCCGTCAGGTTCCCGGCGCCGCCCGCCCCCGCCACTGCGACGGCCAACAGCCCGGCAAACAGCACGTGCAGACCGACGCGCAGGGAGGCCAACAACTGCGACAGGGAAGAAGGAGCATTCACACTCCCCCACGGTAGCCAGCCTTTCGGCGCCCGTAATCAACCGACCGGTTGATCGCAGGTTCACCTCGCCAGTCGATTGTTTTCGGCCCACGGGACAGCAGGATCAACATCATGTTCCTAGCACTGAGAGACATCGCCTCCGCCCGCGGCCGCTTCACCCTGGTGGCCACCGTCGTGGGCCTGATCACCCTGCTCGTCGTCATGCTCTCCGGGCTCACCGGCGGACTGGGCAAGCAAAACACCTCCGCCCTCGAGGCACTGGGCCCCGACCGCTTCGCCCTGGCCGAAGCCGACGGAGAGCACACCTTCACCGCCTCCACCGTCACCGCCGACGACGTCGCCGCGTGGTCCGCGGCCACCGGCGTCGACGAGGCCATCCCGCTGGGCGCCGCCCAGACGGTCATGGACGCCACGCAGGCGACCACCTCCGTTGCGGTCTTGGGCGTCCCGGCCGGCATGACGCTGCCCGACGGCCAGACCGTCCCCGCAGACGGCGCCGTCGTCAGCGAAGAGCTCGCCGAGGAGTACGCCGCCGCCCCCGGCGCGACCGTCACCCTCGCGGGCCAGGACGTGGACGTCACCGCCACCGCCGCAGACGAGTACTACTCGCATTCCCCCGTGCTCTGGGTCGCTACCGACACCTGGCGCGAGATCGCCCACGCCGCGGACGACGTCGTCGGCTCCGCGATCATGCTCACCGGCTCCCTCGCCGGCGAGGAGTGGGAGCAGGCCTCCGCCGCCAACGGTACCGACGCGCTGACCATGACCGGCGCGTTCAACGCCCTGCCCGCCTACCAGTCGGAGAACAGCTCCCTGCTGCTCATGCAGGTCTTCCTCTACGCCATCAGCGCCCTGGTCACCGTGTCCTTCCTGACGGTGTGGACGATCCAGCGCACGCGCGACCTGTCTGTCCTGCGCGCCCTCGGCGCTTCCCCGCGCTACCTGCTGCGTGACTCGCTGGGCCAGGCCGCCGCCATCCTCATCGTCGGTGCGGGCGCAGGCGCCGTGCTCGGCGCCGGCCTGGGCCAGATCGCCGGCGCCGCCGTGCCCTTCCAGCTCGATCTCTCCACCACCCTGGCCCCGGCCCTGGGCATCGTCGTCCTCGGCCTGATCGGCGCACTCGTCGCCACCCGGCGCGTCACCCGTATCGACCCGCTCGCCGCCCTCAACGCCGCCTAACCGATTCGCAGACTCCCCGAAGGAGAACTTGTCATGACTGTCCTGCACATTTCCGACGTCTACGTCAGCTACCCCGACGGCGAGGGCACCGTCACCGCCCTCGACGGGGCCAACCTGGCCGTCGACGCCGGTGAACTACACGCCATCGTCGGAGAATCCGGTTCCGGGAAATCCACCCTGCTCGCCGTCGCCGGCGGCCTGACCGCCCCCGACAGCGGACTCGTGGAGATCGACGGCACGCGCATCGACGGCGCCGCCGACCCCGAGTGCACCGCCGTACGCCGCGACGACGTCGGCATCATCTTCCAACAGCCCAACCTGGTGGGAGCGTTGTCGGTGCGCGACCAGCTGCTGATCACCGACCACATCCGCGGCCTGCGCGGAAAGGCGCTGCGGGAACGCGCCCGCCGCGCCGACGACCTGCTCGAGCGCGTCGGGCTCGGCGGTTACGGCCCGCGCAAGGTCAGCCAGCTCTCCGGCGGCCAGCGCCAACGCGTGGGCGTCGCCCGGGCGTTGATGGGCTCGCCGAAGGTGCTGCTGGCCGACGAGCCGACCTCCGCGCTGGACGCCGCGAATTCCCGCGCCATCATCGCGCTGCTGCGCGAGATCGTCGACGAGACGGGCGTGGCCGGGGTCGTGGTCACCCACAACCGCTCCTTGCTGCCCGCCTTCGACTCGGCCACGGAAGTCATGGACGGCGCCACCCGAATGTTGGCGCCGGCCGCATAAACCCCGCTGCTTTCTGGCTACCCTGGCCGGCATGGATCTCTCCCGCCCCGCTGAGCTGCGCGCCCGCCGCCTCATCGCCCAGGCACTCGCCCCCACCGCCGCCCGCCCACGACCCGGCACCGTCGCGGAGGTCATCCGCTGGATGGGCGCGGTGCAGGGACAAACCTACGACGCCGGGATTCGGGCCCTGGGCCTGCGCGCCGGGTATGGGGAGGAGGCGGTGCTCAAGGCCGTGGCCGAGCACGAGGTCGTCCGGTGCTGGCCGCAGCGCGGCACCTTACATTTCATCCCCACCGCCGACGCCCGGTGGATGCTGCGGTTGGGCAACCCGCGCGTGGCCCGGTCCACCGCCACCCGTTTCGCGGCGCTCGGGCTCAGTCCCGAGGACGTGGCCACCGCCCGCCGAGCCCTGCATGACGCCCTGCTTGCCGACGGCCCGCTCACCCGCCCCGCCGTCTATCAGACCTTCGCCGCCGCCGGGGTCGATCCGACGGACGGGCGAGGGCCGTACCTGATCCGGACCTTCGGCCGCGAAGGCGACGTCGTCCAAGGCCCCCGGCAAGGCAAGACGGAAACTTTCCTGCACCTGGACGCCCTGCGCGTCGCCCAGAACGACCCCGACCCCGATCAGGCGCTGGGTCTGCTGCTGACCCGCTATCTGCACTCCCACGGCCCGGCGACGATGAAGGACCTGGTCTGGTGGACCGGCCTGGGATCGCGCGTGCTGCGGGCCGGGCTCGACGCGGCGGAAGACGTCCTCGAGGTCTCCGCCGGCGGGGAGACCTACTGGCTGGGCGCGTGGCAGGAGGCGGTGACCGCCGAAGAGCTCGAGGCCGCCCTCGCCGCGACCTACCGCCTGCCCGCCTTCGACGAGTACCTGCTCGGCTACGCTGATAAATCTTATGCCCTGCCCGAGGAGCTGCGCCCGCAGGTGCTCACCAAAAACGGATTGAGCTGGCCTTTCGTGGTCGAGGACGGCGTGGCGGTGGGCAGGGACGTCGGCTGAGGGGCAGCGCTGACGAGCGGCGAAGAGCCTGAATTCCGGCCCCGAGCCTCAGGGGTGACTCCATAATTGGCTGCTTCCATCGTGGGTGACCTGTAATTATATGAGTTCACGCTGGTGGGGGCCGGATTGTTGCGATGGAAAACACAATGATTGGAAAATCTGATCATTGAGAGCACAGACGTTTTAGCTTCTCTCATTGCGTCCCGGCAGCCAGGCAGTGCCTTGGACCACGCAGCGAAACACCCCCGCGGCAGGCGCGGGGGTGTGGGCGGTCAGACGCTCGTCGGGGCTACTTGTCCCAGTTCGCGTAGGTGGTGTTGACCTTCTCGTTCAGGGTGAGCACGTCGTAGGTGGCCACCAGTTCGTCGTCCTGGTTGAGGATGGCCGCGTCCCAGACGACCTCGGCGTAGTCGTCGGTCACGCGCGGGGTGATGCGCTTGGCGGTCAGCTCGATGCGCACCGTGTCCCCGGCCGTGACCGGCTGGGTGAAGCGCAGGTTCTCCAGGCCGTAGTTGGCCAGCACCGGGCCCGGGGCCGGCTCGACGAACAGCCCGGCGCCCCAGGAGACCAGCAGGTAGCCGTGGGCGACGCGGTCCGGGAAGAACGGGTTGGCCTGGGCGGCCTCCTGGTCGACGTGGGCGTAGAACTTGTCGCCGGTGGTCTCCGCGAAGTCCAGGATTTCCTGCATCGTGACCTCGCGCGGGTCGGAGGCGAACTGGTCGCCGAGGCGCAGGGTGGCGCCGTCCTTGCGGAAGGGGTGCTCGGCGGTGCCGGCCTCGACCTCCGTGCGGGTGACGCGCTGGACGTCGGCGCCGCGGTGCCACTGGCCGGTCACGGCGGTCAGGTGGTTCGGGGTGCCCTGCAGGGCGGTGCGCTGCATGTAGTGCTTGATGGCGCGTACGCCGCCGAGCTCCTCGCCGCCGCCGGCGCGGCCCGGTCCGCCGTGCACGAGGTGCGGCAGCGGGGAGCCGTGGCCGGTGGAGGTCTTCGCGTCGTCGCGGTCCAGGAAGTGAAGGCGGCCGTGGTGGGAGGCGATGCCCAGGCCGATGCGGGCGGCGATCTCGTTGTCGTGCGTGACGACGGAGGCGACCAGCGAGCCCTCGCCGCGGGCGGCGAGGCGGACCGCGTCCTCGGTGTCCTGGTAGCCCAGCACCGAGACGACCGGGCCGAAGGCCTCGACGGAGTGCGCGGCGTCGGTGTCTGCGTCGTCGAACAGCAGGACGGTCGGAGCGAAGAAAGCGCCGTCGGCGTGCTCCGGGCCGCCGGTGATGACCTGGCCGCCGGCGTCGATGAGCTTCTGGGTCGCCTCGGCGACGTCCTGGGCCTGGTCCACGGAGACCAGCGGGCCCATGGTGGTGCCCTCGGCGCGCGGGTCGCCGGCCACGACCTTCTCGTTGAGGCGGGTGGCCAGTGCCTCGGCCACGGCCTGGGCGTGGGCGGCGGGCACGATCGCGCGGCGCACCGCGGTGCACTTCTGGCCGGCCTTGGAGGTGACCTCGTTGAACACGGCCTTGACGTAGAGGTCGAATTCCGGGGTGCCCGGAGCGGCGTCCTCGCCCAGGATGGCGGCGTTGAGGGAGTCGGCCTCGGCGGTGAAGCGCAGGCCGCGCTGCTGGACGGCTTCGTGGGAGCGCAGGGTGGCCGCCGTCTGCGCGGAACCGGTGAACGCGACGTGGTCGCGGTAGTCCAGGTGGTCCAGCAGGTCATGGGCGGAGCCGGAGATGATCTGCAGCGAGCCTTCCGGCAGCAGGCCGGAGTCGAGCATCAGGCGCACGCAGGCCTGGCTGATGTAGCCGGTGGGCGTGGCGGGCTTGACCACCGTCGGCATGCCGGCGATGAAGGCGGGCGCGAACTTTTCCAGCATGCCCCAGACGGGGAAGTTGAAGGCGTTGATCTGCACGGCCGCGCCGGTCATCGTGGTGTAGACGTGGGTGCCCAGGAAGCTGCCGTCGCGGGAGAGGACCTCGGTGTTGCCGTCGACGATGACGGTGGAGTTCGGCAGTTCGCGACGGGCCTTGGAGGAGAAGACGAACATCGTGGAGATGCCGCCGTCGACGTCGACGCCGTTGTCGCGGGCGGTGGCGCCGGCCTTGGCCGCCAGGCGGTAGAGCTCGTCCTTGTTGTCGTTGAGGTGCATGGCCAGCTGCTTGATGATGCCGGCGCGTTCGTGGATCGTCAGCTCGCGCAGGTTGGCCTGGCCGACGGTGCGGGCGTAATCGACGGCGCCGGCGATGTCGAGGCCCTCGGCGCTGACACGGGCGGCGACCTCGCCGGTGCTGGCGTCGAGGACGTCCTTGGCGCGGGCGCCTTCGGCCGGGCTGGTCCACTGGCCGCTCAGGTAGGAGGGGACGAGGGTGTCGGTGAGAATCGCAGTCATGGTGTGGTCCTTCCGGGGTAATGCGTGGTCCTGACCCGATCGGATTAAGTGACCGACCGGACGGTCAGGAATTATGGCTAGTATAAGTCCGCGGGCGGAATCTGTAACCCCCCGCAGGAAAATCAAAGAGAAGGGGTAGGACTAATGGCTGATGTCTGGACGATCGAACTCGGCGAGCTCGACGAGAAAATGGGCGTGAAAGTGCTGGAACAGTCGGCCAAACGGGTGGTGGCGACGATGCCGATCGACGGCAACCGGCAGTCCCTGGGACTGCTGCACGGCGGGGGGATGGTCGCCCTGGCCGAGGCCGTGGGGTCCTGGGCCGCGGTGATTCATGCCTCGACGATGGGCAAAGCGGCGGTGGGGGTGGACGTCAACGCCACCCACCACGCCTCCGGCCACGAGGGCACGGTGACGGCCACGGCCACGGCGATCCGGCTCGGCAGGCGTCTGACCAGCCACGAGATCGTCATCGAGGACGACGCCGGCCGACGGCTGTGCACGGCGCGGATCACCAACGCCATCGTCGATAAGCGGTGACTCAGTTGTAGTCATAGAAACCCTTGCCGGCCTTGCGACCGAGCTCCCCGCGGGCGACCATGTCGCGCATCAGCTGTGGCGGAGCGAAACGCTCGCCCAGGGTCGACTCCAGGTACTCGGCGATGCCCAGGCGCACGTCCAGCCCGACGATGTCGGTCAGCGCCAACGGGCCCACCGGGAACTTGTAACCCAGCACCATCGCGTTGTCGATGTCCTGCGGACTGGCCACGTCCTCCTCGACCATGCGGATGGCCTCCAACGCGATGGCCACGCCCAGGCGCGAGGACGCGAACCCGGGGGCGTCGGCGACGACGATCGGGGTTTTGCCCAGCCCGGAGACCCAGGTGCGCGCCTGTTCCACGAGCGGGGCGGGGGTGGAGTCGGCGACGACGATCTCCACCAGCTTCGACGCCGGGACCGGGTTGAAGAAGTGCAGCCCGATCACGTCGTTGCCGACGGTCAACGCCAAGTCGGAGACCGACAGCGAAGAGGTGTTCGTGGCGATCACGGCCTCTGGGGCGACCTCCGCGATCTTGGCGAAGGACGATGCCTTCAACTCCATGGACTCCGGCACCGCCTCCACCACCAGCGGCAGGCCGGTAAAGGCCGCGTGATCGGTGGAGGTGCTCAGGCGGGAGAGCCACTCGTCGACGGTGCCCGCCGCGCCGCGCTTGATAGAGCCCTCCGTGTCGCGGATGATGCGTTCGCGGGCGGCGTCGGTGGCGTCCTCATTGATGTCCACGACGGTGACGTGCGCGCCGGCCGCGAGGAAGGAGTGGGCGATGCCCGCCCCCATGCGGCCGCCGCCGAGCACGCCGACGCGGGCGGGGACGGACAGATCGGTGGGCAGGGTCTGGGTGGTGGTCTGAGTCGTCATGGGGCTGGTCTCCTTTAACGGTTCTTCTTGCGGTCGAGGAAGGCCTGCATGCGGTCGAACTTGGCGTCCGACTCAAACAGCACGGCCTGGGCGATGTTGTCGACGGCCGGGTGCGCGGACTCCGGCATGGCCATCACGGCCTTGGAGATGCGCACGGCCAGCGGGTCCTGCTTGGCGATGCGGTCGGCGAACGCCTGGGCGCCGTCGAGCAGCTCTTCGGGGGCGTGGATCTCGTTGACCAGGCTCGCGTCCCGGGCTTCGGCGCCGTCGAGGATGCGCCCGGCCAGCAGAATCTCCTTGGCCAAGGCCTCGCCGACGAGCTTGCGCAGGCGCCACAGCCCGCCGGCGGCGGCGATGATGCCCAGGCCGGTCTCCGGCTGACCGAACTTCGCGCGCTCGGTGGCGACCCGGAAGTCCGCGGCCAGCGCGAGCTCCAGGCCCCCGCCGAGGGCGAAGCCGTCGACGGCGGCGATCACGGGCGAGGGCAGTTCGGCGATGCGGTTGAACACGGTGTTGTTGATGCCGCGCAACGCGTCGTCGCGGCGGCGCTCGCGTAGCTGGCCGATGTCGGCGCCGGAGACGAAGATCCCCTTGCCGCCTGCTTCGCAGCCGGTGATGATCAGGATCTTGGGGTCGTTCTCGAGACGCGCGCAGACCTCGTGCAGCTCGGCGACCATGGTGTCGTCGATGGCGTTGCGCACCTCCGGGCGGTTGAGCCGGACGGTGACGCGGTCCTCGGTCTCCTCGAAGATCAGGGAGGTGAACTCGGTGGCGGTGGTGACGGTCATGGTCAATTACACCCTTTCAATCGCGATGGCGGAGCCCTGGCCGACGCCCACGCACATGGTGGCCAGGCCCTTCGTCCCGCCCTCCGCCTCGAGGCGGTTGAGCAGGGTGATGGTGAGGCGGGAGCCGGAAGATCCCAGCGGGTGGCCGAGCGCGATCGCCCCGCCCCAACGGTTGACTTTCTCCGGGTCGAGCTCGAGTTCGCGCATGCAGGCCAGCGACTGGGTGGCAAAGGCCTCGTTGAGCTCGACGGCGTCGAAGTCTTGGACCGACCAACCGATGCGTTCGCTCAGCTTGCGGGTCGCCGGGACCGGACCTAAGCCCATGATCTCGGGGGCGAGCCCGGCGTTGGCGGCGCCGACGACCCGGGCACGTGCCTTAAGGCCGAAGCGCTCGATGGCCGCCTCGGAGCAGACGAGGATGGCGGAGGCGCCGTCGTTGAGCGAGGAGGAGTTGCCGGCGGTGACCACCTCTCCGCCCTTGACCACCGGGCGCAGCTTGGACAGCGCGTCTTCGGTGGTGCCGGGGCGCGGGCCTTCGTCGGTGTCCACGACCGTGACGTTGCCCTTGCGGTCGGTGACCTCCACGGGCACGATCTCGGCGTCGAAGCGGCCTTCCTCGATAGCGGCCGTCGCCTTAGCCTGCGACTGCGCGGCGAAAGCGTCGGCGTCCGCGCGGCTGACGTCGCGCACGCGGGCGACCTCCTCGGCGGTCTCCGGCATGGAGAAGGTCGTCTTCTCCTGGGCCTGAAACACCGGGTTGGTGAAGCGCCAGCCGATCGAGGTGTCGAAGACCTCGCCGGGCTTGGCGAAGGCCGTGGTGGGCTTTTCGGTCACCCAAGGCGCGCGCGACATGGACTCCACGCCGCCGGCGACGACGACGTCCGCCTCACCGGTCTTGATCATGGCGGCGGCCTGCGCGATGGCGGACATGCCGGAGGCGCACAGGCGGTTGACGGTGATGCCGGGGACCGTGTCGGGGTAACCGGCCAGCAGCCACGCCATGCGGGCGACGTTGCGGTTTTCCTCGCCGGCGCCGTTGGCGTTGCCTAAGATGACCTCGTCTACGGCCGCGGGGTCGACGCCGGACTCTTCGATCACGGCGCGGATGGTCAGGGCGGCCAGGTCATCGGGCCGGACAGAGGACAATGCTCCGCCGTAGCGGCCGACGGGGGTGCGTCGGCCGGATACCAGGTAAGCGTTCGGGTTACTCATGAACGGAAACTCTCCTCGCTAAAACAGGCTCAGGAATGAAAGGGGTGGGTGTGGGGTGGGCGGGTCAGCGGCCCGCGAAAGCGGGCGCGCGCTTGGCGTTGAAGGCCGCGAAGCCTTCGGCGTAGTCCTCGGTGGAGCACAGGCGACCCTGCTCGACGTTTTCCTTGTCGACGCTCGCCCACAGACCCACGGATTCGTCGCGGATGTCGTGGACGAGCCGGCGGCTGGCCAAAAACGCCTGGGTGGCGCCCCGGGCGGCGGAGGCCGCGCGCTGCCGGGTGAAGTCCACCAGCTCCTCGGCCGGCACCGCGCGGGAGAACAACCCCGCCTGCACCGCTTCAGCGCCGGAGAGCAGGTCACCGGTGATGATCAGATCCATCGTGCGGTGCGCGCCGAGGCGCTCGGTGAACAGGTGGTGGCCGCCGGAATCCAAGGTCGCGCCCAAGTTGGCGAAGGGCGAGCCGATCTTGGCGTCCTCGGCGACGTAGACGACGTCGGTGGCGATCGCCAGGCCCAGGCCCACGCCCAGGCAGGCGCCGTGGACGGCCGCAAACGTCGGGGCCGGAAACTGGCTCATCTGCTTGAGCACCGGCGTGACTTTGTTGGCCAGGTAATCGGTGGCGTCGTCGTCCGCCGGGTCCAGGCCCTTGATGTTGCGTCCGGCGCTGAAGCCCTTGCCTTCGCCGCGCAGCACCAGCGCGCGCACGCCGGCGGATTCCGCCTCGGTGTAAGCGGCGGAGAGTTCGGCCAGGTCCGCCTCGGTCAGGGCGTTGCGTGCGGCCGGGTTGTTGAGCACGATCTCGGCGACCGCACTGTGCGAGTCAACGTGGACGTCGATCATGTGGGGATCCTCCAGGGAGTCGGATGGGTTAGGCGTCGAAGTCGACGGTGAGGTTCTTGCCCTTCGGGCGGGTCTGGCAGGTCAGGACGTAGCCGGCCTCGATTTCATCGGGTTCCAGCGCGTAGTTCTCGTCCATCTCGAAGTCGCCTTCGACGACCTTGGCGCGGCAGGTGCCGCACACGCCGCCGGCACAGGCGTAAGGCACGTCCGGGCGGGACCGCAGCGCGGCGTTGAGCACGGTCTCGTTCGCGGAGACCGGGGACTCGACGGTGGAGTCCGTGCCCTCCAAGTGGAAGCTGAGGGTGACGGTCTCTTCGTCGGACTTGATCTCGATCTGGCGGCCACGGGCGGGCGACGGGCCCTTGCCCGGATCCCCGGTGGTGAACAGTTCGAAGCGCACGCGCTCGGCCGGCACGCCGCGGGCGGCCAGCGTGTCGCGGATGAGCTGCACGTACTCGAAGGGGCCGCAGAGGAACCACTCGTCGACGGAGTCGACGTTAATGATCCGGTCGAGCAGGACGTCCAGCTTTTCCTGGTCCAGGCGGCCGGAGTACAGCGGGTTGGCGCGGCTTTCCCGGGTCAGGATGTGGTGCGCGGCCAGGCGCGTGGGGTACTTGTCCTTCAGATCGCCGATCTCCTCGGCGAACATGACGTCGTTTTGGCCCTTGTTGGAGTAGACCAGCTCGACGGTGGCGTCCTCGGTGCGGTCGAGGAAAGCCTGGGAGATGGACATCACCGGGGTGATGCCCGAGCCGGCGGCGAAGGAGACGATGTGCGCGCGGTCGGTGCGCGCGGCCTGCTCGTCGACCAGTTTCTCCGGTTCGTTCATGCTGGTCATGTGTATCTTGGGGGTGAACGCGCCCTGCGGGTTCATCACCTCCATGGTCATGCCCGGGGTCAGCTCCTCGTTGGCCCAGGTGGAAAACAACCCGCCCAGGTCCTTCTTGATGGCCACGCTGATCTTTGTCGGGTCAGAGACGTCGCAGATGGAGTAGGAGCGACGGACTTCCTGGCCGTCGAAGTCGCGGCGCAGAGCCACGTACTGACCCGGCAGGTAGTTGTAGTCCTCGCGCAGCTCCTCGGGAATGTCGAAGGTGACCTCGACGGAAGAGTCGGTGAGCGGGCGCACGGAAGACACGGTCAACGTGTTGAAGGTCGCGCGGCGGCGGGTCGTGGTCGTCGGGGGCACAGTGGAGGTCGTCATCGCAGCACCTTGAAGTAGTCGAAGGGCTCGTGGCACTCGTTGCAGGAGTAGAGGGACTTGCACGAGGTCGAGCCGAAGTGGCTGAGTTTGCTGGTGTTGAAGGACTTGCAACGGGGGCAGGACACCGGCGGGCTGAGCGTCAGCGGCACTGGGCCGGCGGCGCGTTCTTCCTGCTCGGACGGCGGCGCGATGCCGTAGTCTTCGAGCGCCTGGCGGCCGTGGTCGGTGATCCAGTCGGTGGTCCACGCCTCGTCGAGACGCAGATCCACCTGCGCGCCGGGATACCCGGCGTTTTCCAGGGCGGCCTGCACGTCCGTGGTGATGGTGTCCATCGCCGGGCAACCGGAGTAGGTCGGGGTGATCGTGACGACGGCTGTGTCACCGTCGAGACGGACCCCACGCAGGATGCCCAGGTCGGCGATGGAGATGACCGGGATCTCCGGGTCCGGGACGTCGGCGGCGGCGTCCCAGATGCGCTGCAGGGCGGCGTCGTCCGGGCGCAACGGATGGTCCAGGTTCGGCGTCGGATCCAGGGCGATGTCGGTCACGATGCTGCTGGAGAAGTCGCTCACCATGTCGCCCCCGGGTGACGGCGGGCCAGCACCTGCATCTCGGCGAGGATGTAGCCGCGGTGCTCGCTGAACTGACCGGTGCGATGACCGGACATGGCTTGTTTGGTCGTCGGGACCTGCAGGTCAGCGCGTTCGATGATGTGTGTGACGGCGGCGTCGAAATCGGCGCGCAGGCTCGACGGCGGCACGGCCACACCAGGCAGGGAAGTATGCACCTCGAGGTCCTCGAAGAGCTCGTCGACATACGGCCACATGGCGTCGAGTCCGGCCTGCATGCGGGCGTGCGACTCGTCGGTGCCCAGGCCCAGGCGCAGCAGCCACTGCGACGCGTGGTCCACGTGGTACTGCAGCTCCATGATGGCCTTGGCCGCGATGTTGGCCAGGGTCTGATCCTGGGAATCCTTCAGCGCGCCGTACAGGCCGTAGGCGTAGTAGGAGTAGAACAGCTGGCGGGCGATGGTGTGGGCGAAGTCGCCGTTGGGCTGCTCGACCAGACGAGCGGAGCGGAACTCCTCCTCGTCGCGGAAGTAGGCGAGCTCGTCCTCCGTCTTGTCCCACGCGGTGCCCGCGTAGGTGTAGAGGAAGCGGGCGTGACCGACCAGGTCGAGCGCAATGTTGGTCAGCGCGATGTCCTCCTCCATTTCCGGGGCGCGGGAGACCCACCAGCCGAGGCGCTGGGCGAGGATGAGGGAGTCGTCGGCGAGCGTCAGGGCGTAGCGCGCGACGTTCTCGTCGGCGCGGACGCCGGATTCAGCGATGGCTTCGGCCGTGATGCCGTCGCCCATCTTCTGCTTGGTCGCGGATTCGTTCGTCGTGATGCTCACAGGTGCTTCACTCCTTCTGCCTTGGTGTAGTACGTGGCGTGGCGGTAGCTCTTGCCGGAGGACGACTCGAAGAAGCCGCCCTTGGAATCCGGGTCGGAGGCGCTGACCGCGGCGGCCGGGACGACCCAGACGCTGGAGCCTTCGTTACGACGGGTGTACAGGTCGCGGGCGTTGCGCAGCGCCATCGTGGCGTCGGCGGCGTGCAGGGAGCCGGCGTGGACGTGGGAGAGGCCGCGGCCGGTGCGCACGAAGACCTCGAACAGGGGCCAGGTGTTGTTGCTCATGGAAATAGTCCTTTGTTCTGCGGGAGGGGTTAGGCGATCAGGGCGCTGTCGACGACGGGCTGGTCCGCTTGTCGGCGGGCGTAGGCCGCCGCCGCTTCCCGAACCCAGGCGCCCTCGTCGTGAGCGGCGCGGCGGTGGTTCAGGCGCTGCTCGTTGCAGGGACCGTTGCCCCGGACGACGGCCTTGAATTCGCTCCAGTCGAGTTCGCCGAAGTCGTAGTGGCCGCGCTCCTCGTTCCACTTCAGGTCCGGATCCTCGAAGGACAGGCCGAGGGCCTCCACCTGGGGGACGATCATGTCGACGAAGCGCTGGCGCAGCTCGTCGTTGGAGAAGCGCTTGATGTTCCACGCCATCGACTGCTGGGAGTTCGGGGACTCGTCGTCCGGCGGGCCGAACATCTGCAGAGCCGGGCCGTAGAAGCGGTTGATGGCTTCCTGGGCCATCTGCTTCTGCTCCGCGGTGCCGCGGGCGAGTTCATACAGAATCTCCCAGCCCTGACGCTGGTGGAAGGACTCTTCCTTACAGATGCGCACCATGGAACGGCCGTACGGGCCATAGGAGGCGCGGCAGAGGGGGACCTGGTTGGCGATGGCGGCGCCGTCCACCAGCCAGCCGATGGCGCCGACGTCGGCCCAGGTGCGCGCCGGGTAGTTGAAGATGGAGGAGTACTTCGCCTTGCCGCTGAGCAGCTGGTCGACGAGTTCGTCGCGCGGGGTGCCGAGGGTTTCGGCGGCGGAGTACAGGTACAGGCCGTGGCCGGCCTCGTCCTGGACCTTGGCCATGAGGATGGCCTTGCGCTTGAGGCTGGGGGCGCGGGTGATCCAGTTGGCTTCCGGCTGCATGCCGATGATCTCGGAGTGGGCGTGCTGGGAAACCTGGCGGACGAGGGTCTTGCGGTAGGCCGCGGGCATCCAGTCGGTGGGCTCGACGCGGTTGTCGTCGGCGATGAGCTGGTCGAAGTGGGCCTGGCCCGCTGCGTCGTCGTCGAGATGGCCGGTGGTGGGGGGAGTGAGCGTGGTGGTCATCTGTCCTCCTTCAGTCTGGCGGTGGTCGTCGGCTGAATGTGGCGAACCACTTAATTACCGATCGTTCGGTCAGTATATGAATGCGGTCTGCGTCACGTCAATGGGGGGCGGGCCGCGGGGGCGCTCCGGGGGTGATTCAGGTTACGCGGAGCGCACCGTGCGAGAGGTGCCGCGGAACTCGGCGACGGGCGTGCCGTTGCAGCTCAGCGCGACGTCCGTGATGCCGTTGCGCCCCCAGGCGGCGCGGGTGACGGCGTGGCCCTCCACGACGTCGCCGACGCGGGCGGGGGAGATGAAGTGCATCGACAGCTGCGCCGCCACGGCGATATCGCCCGGCGCGTTGCAGGCGCCGGCGAACAGCGCGTCCGCGAAGGTGGTGAGAATGCCGCCCTGGGCGGTGCCGTGGCCGTTGCACATGTCCTCGGTGACGGTGAAGTGGCCGCGCACCTCCTCGAGGTCGAGGTGGGTGACGGTCATTTTGAGCGCCTGGGAGGCGCGGTCGGCGGCGAACATGGCGCGCACGTGCTCGAAGCGGGCGTCGTCCGCGACGCCGGGGGCCAGAATCTGGTGGGCGGTGGGGTTGGTGACGGTGTGGGTCATGGAGAAACCTCGGGGTCGGGGCAATTACCTACCGATCGGAAGGTAATGTTGGGCAGTGTAGGTTGGGCCCAACCTTTCGGGGAGGGATCCGACATCCGTCTACCCCCGCCCGCTGTTGCGCGCCTTTCGACCCCATTTAAAGGAAGTGTTTGTCATGACCGAGAATTCTTCGACCTCCCTCGCCACCCCCACCCAGAACGACTCCGGTCACCGCGGCCGCCCCGGGTATTCGCGTGAGGACGTCATTCGCATCGCCGTGGCCGAATTCAACGCTTACGGCTACGAGGCGACGTCGATGGGCAAGTTGGCCCAGCGATTGGGGTTGACCAAGTCCGCGATCTACCACCACGTCTCCTCCAAGGAGGAGATTCTCGTGGGGGCCACCAGCAGGGCCCTCGAGCTGTTGACCGAGGCGCTCGACGAGGCGGGCGCCTTGGCCGGCGACTCCCGGGAGCGGCTGAAGGCGGCCATCGTGGGCGCGACCAGGGTGCTGTGCACGTACCCGGACGAAGTGACGCTGTTGCTGCGCCTGCGTGGGAACACCGACGTGGAGGAGGAGTTGATGGAGCGTCGCCGCGGCATCACCCGGGACTTCGTCGCTTTTGTGCGCGACGCGCAGGAGGACGGGGTGGTGCGCGACGACCTGGACGCCGGTCTGGCCGGGAGGTTGACCCTGGGCACCGTCAACTCGCTCACGGAGTGGTACCGCGTCGATGGCGAGCTCGGCCCCGAGGAGTTGAGCGGGGCGGTCGCTAGTCTCATCATGAAAGGCCTGCTCAGTCGCGCTTAGCCTGGGGGTGGTTCGGGGGGTTTCTCGGGGAGGGGGGCCGTTCGGGGGTGGCTATAGGATTACCTTAAATGGTTTTTCCTGTGATCACTTGCCTGGAATGGCGGTGCATGTAGTCTGACTCACAACGAACCGACCGATCGGTTAGTTTTTACTCGGGAAGTATTTTCGCACCCGGAACTGCATTGAATGGGAACCTGCGAAGGTTTTCCAGTGAAAGGACAACCCATGACTGCCGCCCTCGTCACCTCCAGCCACAACGGCCCCCAAACCGGGATCGAGTACGCCTCCCGCGATGAGATCGTGACCCTGCAGACCGCCCGCGCCCGCAACACGCTGCGCCACGCCTACTACAACGTCGAGCACTACCGCCGCGCCTTCGACGCCAAGGGAGTCCACCCGGACGACTTCAAGGAGCTCAAGGACTTCTCGCTCTTCCCCTTCACGGAGAAAGACGACCTGCGCAAGCAGTACCCCTTCGGCATGTTCGCCGTCCCGCAGGACAAAATCGTCCGCATCCACGCCTCCTCCGGCACCACGGGCCTGCCCACCGTGGTCGGCTACACCCGTCAGGACATCGAGACCTGGTCCGACTTGGTCGCCCGCTCCCTGCGCTTCGGTGGCGTCCGCGCCGGCGACAAGGTTCAGGTGACCTTCGGCTACGGCCTGTTCACCGGCGGCCTCGGCCTCCACTACGGGGTGGAAAAGCTCGGCGCCACCGCCATCCCCACCTCCGGCGGCCAGACCGAACGTCAGCTGCAGGTCATGCGCGACTTCCAACCCGACGCGATCGTGGGCACCCCCTCCTACATGCTCAACGTGCTCGACCGCCTGCGCGCCGAGGGCCAGGACCCGCGCGAGACGTCCCTGCGCGCCGGCATCATGGGCTCCGAGCCCTGGACCGAGGGCATGCGCCGCGACCTGGAAGAGGGCTTCGACATCTCGGCCACCGACATCTACGGACTCTCCGAGGTCATGGGCCCGGGCGTCGCCCAGGAGTCCATCGAGACCAAGGACGGGCTGACCATCTGGGAGGACCACTTCTATGCGGAGATCGTCGACCCGGTCACCGGCGAACCCGTCCCGGACGGCGAGTACGGCGAGCTGGTCATCTCCTCGCTGACCAAGGAAGCCTTCCCCATCATCCGGTACCGCACCCACGACCTGACCCGCCTGCTTCCGGGCACCGCCTGCTCCATGCGCCGCATCGAGCGCATCAACGCCCGCAACGACGACATGATCATCCTGCGCGGCGTCAACTGCTTCCCCAGCCAGTTCGAGGAAATCATCGTCGAGGACAGCACGTTGCGCCCCCGCTACCAGTGCGTCCTGAGCAAGAAGGGCCGCATGGACCACCTCACCCTCGTCGTCGAGCACACCCCGGGCGTTTCCCGCGACGACATCGACGCCGCCCGTCTGCGTCTGCGCCGCGCGATCAAGGACCGCATCGGCGTCTCCGTCGACGTCGACGTCCGGGACCAGGTCAACAGCGGCGAAGGCAAGGCCAAGCGCATCGTCGACAACCGCCCCGCCCAGTAACTCTCCCTCTCCTCGCTTTTCTCTCTCACGGCACCAGTGCCACCCAGTCCGTCTGGCCTGGTGCCGTTGTCGTCTCCACTTCCGGCCTAACCCCCACTGGGCCGCCCCACAGAAAGCTCCCACCGATGACCACAGAAATTACTTCTGATCAGCGGCTGCACGAGACCGCGACCAAGACCACGCAGGACACCGGCAACATCACGCCCGAGCACCGCAAAGTGCTGGCGGGCGCCCTCGTCGGAACCACCATCGAATGGTTCGACTTCTTCATCTACGCCCAGGCCGCCGGCCTGATCTTCGCCATCCAGTTCTTCAACCCGGCGACCAACGACAACCCCAGCCTCGCGCTCATCGTCTCCTGGGCCTCGCTGGGCATCAGCTTCCTCTTCCGCCCGCTCGGCGCCGTCATCGCCGGTCATCTCGGTGACCGACTCGGGCGCAAACCCGTGCTGGTGATCACGCTCGTCGGCATGGGCGGCGCCACCGCCGCCATCGGCCTGCTGCCCACCTACGCGACCATCGGCATCGCCGCACCCCTGCTGCTGGTGCTGCTGCGCATCCTGCAGGGCCTGTCCGCCGGCGGCGAATGGGGCGGCGCCGCCCTCATCGCCGTCGAGCACGCGCCCACCCGCCGCCGCGGCTTCTTCGGCGCCTTCCCGCAGGTCGGCGTGCCCGCCGGCATGCTGCTGGCCACCGTCTTCATGCTCGTCATGACCAGCGCCCTGACCACCGAGCAATTCGAGTCCTGGGGCTGGCGCATCCCCTTCCTCTTCAGCATCGTGCTCATCGTCGTCGGCTTCCTGATCCGCCGCCTGGTCGAGGAGTCCCCGGTCTTCTCCGAGATGGAGCAGATGAAGAAGAAGGCCTCCGCCCCGCTGTCGGAGCTCTTCCGCGCCCACTGGCGCACCGTCCTGATCGCCGCCGTCATCTTCGCCGGCGTCAACGCCGCCGGCTACCTGGCGATCGCCTACTTCCTGTCCTACGGCACCGGGGTCCTCGGCATGGACCGTTCGGTGCTGCTCCTGCTGACCTCGCTCACCGCGGTGGCCTGGATCGTCGCCACCCTCTTCTTCGGGGATCTCTCCGACCGGATCGGCCGCAAGCGCACCTTCGCCTTCGGCTACCTGGCCATGATCCTGTGGGCCATCCCGACGTGGCTGCTCATCGACACCGCGAACCCGCTGCTCTTCGGCGTCGCCGTGGTGGTCCTCGGTGTGCTGCTCGGCATCACCTACGGCCCCCAGCCGGCGCTGTACGCCGAGATGTTCCCCGCCAGCGTCCGCCTCTCCGGGGTGTCCATCAGCTACGCCATCGGCTCCATCATCGGCGGCGCCTTCGCCCCGATGATCGCCGAACTGCTCTTCAGCGCCACCGGCACGTCCCTGTCCATCGGCACCTACATCGCCGTCATCTCGCTGCTGTCCCTGATTGCGGTCATGGCCGTGCCCGCCGGCATCCAGCGCCGCAACCTGAGCGAGTAACCGCTCCCCGCCATCCTCACCGGCGTTCGGCCGGATCTGACGTCGACCGAAAGCCCGCGACCGCCCTGCCCCTCGACCTCGTCGAGAGGCAGGGCGGTCGCCTGTGCTCGGCCGGGCGGTGCTCAGCCCAGCGCCGACAGCCGAGCCGTCGCCCGCGGAACATACTTCGCGATCCGGCTCGCGGACGTCGGCGCCGCCCCGTCCGGGGTCTGCGCGCTCAACCACGTGGCCACGGCGTGGATCTGCACCCCGTCCGCCAGCGAATACAGGCCCGGGTGGAATTCTTCGTCCTCGGAATACTGCGGCATCTCATCGGAAGCGACCACCGAGCTGTGCGCCATCCGGGCGCCCAGCAGCCCGGAGAGCACGTCCCCGGAACCGGCGGTGGCCGCCCAGGAGGTGCCGGCGTCGACGGTGCTGACGGAGACGAGCTCGCCGGCCGGCCGGGCGATCACCGTGAACCGGCCTTTGAGCAGCACCGCGCAGCGCAGCTCACGCACCATCGCGGTGACGGCGCCGATCGGGTCCTGCTCCGGGTCGGGGACGTCCCCGGACACGGCGTCGGCCAGGCGGCGGAACTCCCCGGCGTGCGGGGTGAGCACGGTGGAGCCGGTGCGCTCGATCAGCGCCGCACGCAACTCGGGGCGCTCGGCCAGCAGGGTGACGCCGTCCGCGTCGATGAGCAGCGCCGCCTCCTCGTCCAACAGGTCCGCCAGTTCGGCGGCGGCGCCGTCGTCGACGCCCCGGCCGGGGCCGAACACCCACGCCTGCACCCGCCCGGCGTCCTCGAGCGTCGTGGTGGCCACGACCTCGGGGAAGGCGCGCACCACCTCGTCGGCCTGGGTGCCCACGTACCGCACCATCGAGCTGGTCGCCCGCACGGCGGCGTGCGTCGACAAGATCGCCGCGCCCGGGTACTGCGCGGAGCCCGCGCAGACGCCGACGACCCCGCCCGAATATTTGTCGTCCGCGGGGCCGGGTTCCACGGCGGTGATGTCCTCCGGCTGCGGGGAGACGAACGTCGCCGGCCACTCGTAATCGCGCCGGTAGGGGATGGCGCGCACCGCGAAGACCTGCGGGATTTTACCCGTCGACTGCTGCTGGGCCAGCTGGGAGGACAAGGACGTCCCGCCGGCCTCAATGTCCGCGAGAATGACCTCCCCGCACGCCGCGGTCAGGCAGTGCGCGTAGCGCAGGCCACCGAAAGTGACGGTCACGTCCGCGTCGATGTGGGCGGGGACCCGCTCCTGCAGGTCCGTCTCGAAGGGCTCGGGCAGGACGCCGGAGTCGGCCTCCACGCCGGAGGGGACGTCGACGGCCAGCACCGGAGCGTACGCCCGTCGCAGCGGCAACAACGTGTGCGCGAGCGACTCCCGCAGGCCGCCCTCCCCGCCGAGGCCCAAAACGCCGTCGATGATCAGCCGATAAGAATTCAGGTCGCGCCCCGGGAACCCCTCCAGCACCCGGCCCCCGGCCGCGAGGAAAGACTCGTGGGCGCGTTCGTGGACGCGCGCCTGCGCATCCAGCAGCACGGCATGCACCGGATAACCGAACTCCGCCAACGACGCCCCCGCGTACAGGGCGTCGCCGCCGTTGCCGCCGCCGCCCACCAGCAGCAACACCGACTCGGCGCCGGGCCGGGTGGGCTGGGAGCGCAACATCGTCTGCGCGGCGACCGCCACCACGTACGCGGCGGAACGCATCAGCTCGTCGGGTTCCTGCTGGGCGTTGATCAGCGGCTGTTCGGCCGCGCGGACGACGTCGGCGGGGAAGGCGTAACTCAAGGCGGGCATGTCGCCGACTGTACCCGCTTCGCCCTGCATTTCAGGGCGGTTTTCCCTCCTTGGATCACTCCGGCTGGCACCGCGGGCACCAGAAGAGGTTGCGGCCCTCCATCACCTGCTGGCGCACCGGGGCGCCGCAGACATAACAGTCCAGACCCGCCCGGCGGTAGACGTAGACCTCGCCGCCGTGCTCGTCGTCGCGGGCCGCCCTGCCCATCTGCTCGGGCATGTGATCGGCGCGCACGGTGTCGATCTGGCCGGTCTCCGCGCCGATCGTCATGATCTCCACGAGGTCCTCCCACAGGCCGTCGAACTGCGCGTCCGTCACCTCCTTGCCCGGGGTAAAGGGCGAGACGCCCTGCCGGAACAGGGTTTCAGCGCGGTAAATGTTGCCCACCCCGGCATAGAGCTTCTGATCCATGAGCAACGAGCCGATGGAACGCCGCGACCGGGCGATCTTCGGGCGGATCGACTCCGGGTCGGCGTCCGCGCGGAGTGGATCGGCCCCGATCTTCGCCACCGCCGCCGCGTAGTCCTCCTCCGTGATCAGCCGGCACCACTGCGGACCGCGCAGATGTGCGGCGACCGTGCCGTTGTCCAGCCGCAGGCGGATCTGCCCGCGGGCGCCGTCGTTGGGCTCGAAGCGCAGCTGGCCGATCAACCCGAGGTGGATGTAGACGATGTGCTCGGGCTCCGGGTTATCGAAGTGCATGAACAGATGCTTGCCGTGGGCCTCGGCCTCAATGAGGCGGTGGCCGTCGATGAGCGCGGCCTCAGCGGAGAAACGGCCCTGCGGACTGGTGGCGGTGAGGGCGCGGCCGGTGAAATCGCGGTTGAATTCCCGGGCGAGACGGTGAATGACATGACCTTCGGGCATAAATGACAAGTCTATCGCCGCCCCGGGCGGGCCAGAACCACGAGTGCGCAGGAAGGACGGCCGGGTCGTGGTCGGGCGCGGACACGGCGTAGAGTGCAAGGCGGTAAAAGACGACGGAAAGGCAGCCATGTCGACGAAGATCGGGTTCGACCGCGAACGCTACATCCAGATGCAGTCGGATCACATCAACGCCCGCCGCCAACAGATCGGCGGCAAGCTGTACCTCGAGATGGGGGGCAAGCTTTTCGACGACATGCACGCCTCCCGGGTCCTGCCCGGCTTCACCCCGGACAACAAGATCGCCATGCTCGACCGCCTCAAAGACGATCTGGAGATCCTGATCTGTCTCAGCGCCAAAGACCTGGAGCGCCAAAAAGTGCGCGCCGACCTGGGCATCCCCTACGAGGACGACGTCCTACGCCTGATCGACGTCTTCCGGGAACGCGGCTTCCTCGTCGACAACGTCGTCATGACCCAGCTGGAGGAAAACAACCAGCAGGCCTACGCCTTCATCAGCCGCCTGGAGCGCCTCGGCCTGAAAGTCGCCCGCCACTACCCCATCCCCGGTTACCCCACGAACAGCGCCAAGATCGTCTCCGACGAAGGCTTCGGACGCAACGACTTCGTGGACACCTCCCGCGACGTCATCCTCGTCACCGCGCCGGGCCCGGGCTCCGGCAAGCTCGCGACCTGTCTGAGCCAGGTCTACCACGAATTTCAGCGCGGCCGTTCCGCCGGCTACGCCAAATTCGAGACCTTCCCCATCTGGGATCTGCCCCTGGAGCACCCGGTGAACCTGGCGTACGAGGCCGCGACCGCGGACCTCGACGACATCAACGTGATCGACCCGTACCACCTGGCCGCCTACAACGAGCAGGCCACCAGCTACAACCGGGACGTCGAGGTCTTCCCGCTGCTCAAGACCATGCTGGAGCACCTGGCGGGGGAGTCGCCGTACCGCTCGCCCACGGACATGGGCGTGAACATGGTGGGCCGGGCCATCGCCGACGACGACGTCTGTCGCGACGCCGCGATCCAGGAAATCGTGCGCCGCTACTACAAAGCGCTGGTGGAGGAACGCGTCAACGACGCCGACGACGTTGTCTCCGGGCGCATCGCCGTGATCATGAGCAAGGCCGGCTGCTCCCCGGAGGACCGCGCCGTGGTCCGGCCGGCGCTGGATGTGGCGGCGGCCACGGAACAACCCGCCGCGGCCATGCAGCTGCACGACGGCTGCATCGTCACCGGCAAGACCTCCCCGCTGCTGGGCTGCTCCGCCGCGATGCTGCTCAACGCGCTCAAGCACCTGGCCGGCATCGACGACGAATCGCTGCTGCTCTCGCCCGCCTCCATCGAACCGATCCAGACCCTCAAGACCAGGCACCTGGGCTCCCGCAACCCGCGTCTGCACACGGACGAGGTGCTCATCGCCCTGTCGGTGTCCGCCGCCACCTCCGACGAGGCGCGCCGCGCCCTGGCGGAACTGCAGAACCTCGTCGGCTGCGACGTCCACACCACCACGATCCTCGGGTCGGTGGACGAGGACATCTTCCGCAACCTGGGCGTGCTGGTCACCTCCGAGCCGGTGTACTGGCGCAAGGCATTGTACCACAAGCGCTGAATGTCTCAGCCCCGGATCCGTGGATCCGGGTCGCCGCCGACTAGACTCTGCTCACGTGTCCCTCAGCAAAATTCTTCTGTATTACACGTTTACGCCCATCGCCGACCCCACCGCGGTCATGCTGTGGCAGCGCGACCTGTGCGAATCCCTGGGACTGAAGGGCCGGATCCTGATCAGCGAGCACGGGATCAACGGCACCGTCGGCGGGGACATGGCGGCGTGCAAGAAATACGTCCGCAAGACCAAGGACTACCCGGGCTTCAAGGACATGGAGTTCAAGTGGTCCGAGGGCGGCGCGGAAGACTTCCCTAAGCTCAGCGTGAAGGTCCGCGATGAGATCGTGGCCTTCGGCGCGGCGGAAGAACTCCAGGTCGACGAGGAGGGCGTGGTCGGCGGCGGCGCCCACCTGAATCCGGAGGAGGTCCACGCGCTCGTCGACAAGCACGGAGACGACGTCGTCTTCTTCGACGGCCGTAACGCGATGGAGGCGCAGATCGGAAAGTTCCGCGGCGCCGTCGTGCCCGACGTGGACACCACCCACGACTTCATCGCCGAACTCGACTCCGGAAAATACGACTGGATGAAAGACCGGCCCGTCGTCTCCTACTGCACCGGCGGCATCCGCTGCGAAGTTTTGAGCGCGTTGATGAAAAACCGCGGCTTCGAGGAGGTCTACCAGCTCGACGGCGGCATCGTCCGCTACGGCGAAAAATACGGCAACAAGGGCCTGTGGGAGGGTTCGCTCTACGTCTTCGACGGCCGCATGCACACCGAATTCGGCGAAGATTACGCCCGCCTCGGCCACTGCGTCCACTGCGGGGAACCGAACGACGTGTTCGTCAACTGCGCCAACGAGGACACCTGCCGGAAGCAGGTGCTGATCTGCGAGAATTGCGTCGCTGACCCGGCCACGGCCGTGTGCCTCGACTGCGCTGAGCCCGCGGGTCCTGCGTCGTAGCTAGACGACGAGCGCCAGCCGGCCGAGCGTCCAAGTCAGCCAGGCCATGGTGAAGGGCACCAGGGCCCAGAACACGCCCATCCAGGGGCGCCAGCGCAGGTAGGCGTTGAGCTTGCGGACCATGATCACGCCGCAGCCGGTGATCGCGATGATCGGCGTCAGCGACGCGCCGATCGACCACCACACCTGCGAAGCTTCGGTGCACAGCCACGTCTCCTCGCCCGCCTCACACAGCGGGCCGCCCATGAGGCGGGCGATCACGCCGAGCACCAGGGCCACGAGGACGGTCGCCACGATGGAGCCGATCAGGTAGCGGATCGCCTGCCGGGTGGACGCCCGGTTGCGCGCGGCGCGTTCGGCCGGGTCGCCGGATTGGGCGAGCTCCTCGGCCGACCGTGGCTCCGGGGGACGACGGTTGGCGAAGTCCGCGTCGTCGTCCATCAGGTCGTTTTCCGGGTGCTCACGATCATTCGGCTTTCGTGGGTGGGACATGCCCCCAGCCTAGCCCTCCGCCGGAGGGGTTCCTACCGGCGAGGCGCGGGATTGAGCAGGACGGGCGCCTGCACGTGGCGGAGGAACTCCGCTTCGGTCGAACCGATGAACACCCGCTCGATCGGCCCGCGCTCGACTGAGTCCAGGCAGATGAGGTCCCCCTTCTTCCACTTCAGGGCGTCGACGGCGCCGCCCCACCCGGATCCGGCGCCGATGTCCGTGCTGACGTCCAGGTCAGGCACGTTCTCCATCACGGCGTCCCGGGCCCGGTCGAGCATGCTCAAGGCCTGTTCGTGCCACTCGTCGGAGATGGTGCGGGCGATGTCCGCGGAAATTTTGTCGGACGTCTTCGTCAGCCCCATCGGGGAGAAGGCCACCAGCCGCAAGGGGACCTTCCAGCGGTCGGCCAGCTGCGCGGCGAAGTGCAGGAGCTGCGTGTGCTGGGTGTAGTCGGACTCCAGCAGCGCCATGTTGATGCGGGTGACCCCGCGCTTGGACAACTTCACGGCGCGCGGAGTCAAGGCCACGGGATGAGGGGACGAGTGCAACAAGGTCTCTGCCGTGGAGCCGGCGCGGAAACGGCCCTTGGGGGCGGTCGCGTTCGTGCCCAACACGAGCAGATCGGCGTCATAGTCCTCGGCGGCCTGGGTGAGCATGGTCGCCTCGGAGGTCCCGTCGCTGAACACGGCGACGCGGTCGTCCCAGTGGGACTGGTCGAGGTTGACCTCCGTGAGGGTGGACCTGACCTTCTTGGCGTAGCGTTCCGCCTGGTGGCGGTGCCATTTTTTGTATTTGGAGCTCGTTTTATTCCGGCTGCTGGTAGGCCAGATTCGGACATAGGTCATGACGACGCGGACCTGCACGATGGTGGTCCGGGCCAGCCAGGCCGCGAATTCGAGGGCTTCTGTTCCGTCGGCGTCAGGACGCCAGGCCACCAGGATCCGGAGCGGATCGGCGTCGGGGGAGGTGTCGTGTGTCGGCATTCCTTCAACCAGTGGATTGGGGACGAGCGCTGCGGCGGCGCCGGTTACCGTACGGTAACCGGCGTTCACTGGTTATATTATCGCTGTTTACTTGCCGTCTTTGGAAATCGAGTCGACGCCGTAGGAATCCGCGAGCTTGAGGATGATGTCCGCCAGCTTGTCCAGTTCCTGGGCGTCTTCCTCGCTCAATGTGGCGATCATGTCCGCGAGGTACCTTTCGCGCTCTTCGCCGACCCGGTTGAGCTCGGCGGCGCCGAGGGGAGTCAGTTCCACGCGGACGCCGCGGCGGTCCGACTCGTCGCGGACCCGGTGCACCAGTTCGCGCTGCTCGAGCTGATGCAGCGCGTTCGAGGCCGTGGGCATGCGGATGCCTTCCTCGCGGGCGACCTGGCTGATGCGCGACGGCCCGTTTTCCTGCAGTCGAGACATGATGGACAGCTGCGGCCCCGTCAGGTCGGACTGCTCCGCGATGCGGAAATACATCACGTAGAGCTTGGTCATGGCAGGACGGATACGGCGGGCAATGTTCGCGGGGGTGGACGAAGTCATGTGTCTATCCTAAACAATCGTCGACAAACATTTGCTCCCGAAACTTTTGGGGCGGAGTCTGCCGGTGGGCCCTCCGCGGTCTTCCTACAATGGAAGGCGTGATCGTCTACCGTAATGAAGTTTCGCACCGCTGGCGTCGGCAAGCCCTGCTCCGAGCTTTCGGGGAGGGGGAAGTCCTCCGGGAGAACCTGTGCGACGCCGATTTCTTGCTGGTCGCGGCGGCGACTCACCATGGCTACGCCGTCGACCGGGCCTGCCCCGTGTGCGGCCGGGACAGCTTGCGTGAGGTGCGCTGGATCTACCACGAACGCCTCGGGCGGCGTTCCGGCACGGCGCGCAGCGAGGAAGAGATCGCCGAGATCATCAAAACAGTGCCCAACATCACGGTGCACCTCGTCGAGGTGTGCGTCGAATGCCGGTGGAATCACCTTTTGACGGCGACGGTCGCGAGCCCGGAGTGACGCTCCCGAAGGGGGGAGGCGACTCTGCCACTTTCTGCCCATCGGGGAAGGAAGTAGTCTTATCCTCGGTTGTTGAAGATACGGGGAGCTCATCGGGTTGTAGCGCATCATGTGCGGATCTATGAGGTCTCGGCCGTAAAAACGCTGATCGGTCAACGCTGGTCATTAACCGCTCATTGCCACACTCTTTAAGGAAGGGCACAGGTAGCCGGAGAAGTGTCTGCACCCTCATCGAAATCTTCGTCGTCCGCGGCGAAGAAGAATCCCCCCGGGCGGAAGAACGCCTGGAAAATCATTCTCGGCGTCCTCGCCGTGATCGTCGCGATCCCGGTGGGCGCGTTCCTCGCCTACTACATCCGGATCGACGTCCCGGAGCCCCAGGAAGTGACGACGGCGCAGGTGTCGACGGTCTTTGCCTCCGATTCCTCCACCGAGCTCGCGCGCATCGTCCCGCCGGACGGGAACCGCCGCCAGATCCCGCTGGAAGAGGTGCCGGAACACGTCCAGGACGCGGTGCTGGCCGCCGAGGACCGGGAGTTCTGGACCAACAGCGGCTTCTCCGTGACGGGCTTCGGCCGCGCGGTCATCGGCCAGCTGACGGGCGACGAGTCCGCCGGCGGCGGCTCCACGATCACCCAGCAGTACGTCAAAAACGTCCTGGTCGGCAACGAGCACTCCATCGAACGCAAAGCCAAAGAGCTGGTCTATTCCATCAAGATGACCAACCAGTGGGACAAGGAGACCATCCTCGGGGCCTACCTGAACACGGTGTACTTCGGCCGCAACGCCTACGGCCTCGAGGCCGCCGCCAACGCCTACTTCAACAAGCCCGCCAGCGAGTTGACCGTCGACGAGGGCGCACTGTTGGCCGGCGTCATCCAGATGCCCAATCAGCTCGAACCCTGGGCCAACCCGGAGGGCGCCGAAAGCCGGTGGAACTACGTCCTCGACGGCATGGTGGAGGAAGACAACCTTGACCCGGCCACCCGGGACTCCCTGCAGTTCCCTGCCACCCGGGACCCCGCCGAGTACTCCGCCTACACCGAAGCGGAGGGCACCAACGGCCACATCAAAGACCACGTGATCGCCGAACTCGAGACGGTCGGCATCACCGAGGAAGAGGTCACCACCCGCGGCCTGCAGATCACCTCGACGATCGACATGGACACCCAGAACGCCACCCTGGACGCGGTCGCCACCCACCTGGCCCCCCTGCAGGACGACGCCGCCGCCGGCGTCGTCTCCGTGGAACCGGGCACCGGCGCCGTCCGTGGCTACTACGGCGGAGAAAACGCCGCCGGCTGGGACTACGGCAACGCCGCATACCAGACCGGATCCACGTTCAAGATCTTCGGCCTGGCGGCCGCCCTCCAGCAGGGCATCCCCCTGGCGGCCCAGTACTCCTCCGCCCCGCTGACCCTGCCGGGCGGGTTCGCCGTGGACAACGTCACCGGCTACTGCGGCACCTGCTCCATCGAGTACGCGCTGCACCGCTCCTACAACACCTCCTTCATCCGGCTGCAAGAGGACCTGGAGAACACCACCCAGGACACGGCCGACATGGCGCATGCCCTGGGCATGGCCCGCTCCCTGCCGGGCATCCCGGCGACCCTGACCGAAAACGGCGAACAGCCCTACGAAGGCATCATCCTGGGGCAGTACCAGTCCCGCCCCCTCGACATGGCCGCCGCCATGGCCACCCTCGCCAACCGCGGCGTCTACCACCAGACCCACTGGGTCGAGCGCGTGGAAACCGCCTCCGGCGAGGTCCTCTACGAGTTCGACGACAGCAAGGGCGAGCGCCGCGTCTCCGAACAGGTCGCCGACAACCTGCTGCACGCCATGGAACCCATCGCCGCATACTCCAACGGGGCCCAGTTGGCCGGCGGCCGGCCCTCCGCCGCCAAGACCGGCACCGCCCAGCTCGGCGACACCGGCCTGAACAAGGACGCCTGGATGCTCGGCGCGACCCCGCAGCTGTCGACCGCCGTGTGGGTGGGCACCGAAGACAACACCACCCCCATCTTCAGCCAGTGGGGCGGCAACATGTACGGCTCCGGCGCCCCCACCCAAATCTGGAAGGACGTCCTGGACAACGCCTTGGCCGACGAGGAGATCCGTTACTTCGCCACTCCCGAGCCCGTGACGTACGGGCTGAATTACTACGTCACGGGACCGTCCGCCGGCACGGGTTCCACCGGCGGCGGTTCAGCCGCCACCAGCACCGCCGCCCCGGCGCCGGCGCCGGCGACCACCGCCCCTGAGGTCAGCCCCAGCGCAGCGACGCCGGAAGGCGGCGAAACGCCGGAAGGGGACCAGGCGCCGCCGCCCGAGGGCGAGCCCGCCCCGCCGGAGCCTCCGGCAGAGCCAGAACCGGCGCCGGAACCGGCCCCGGTCCCCGGTCTGGACGAGGTCATCCCCGACGAAGTCAGCGACTTCTTCGACAGCCTCTAACCAGCCGAGGTCTTGGCCCCGCCCCGCAACGCGCACGCACACCGCGTGCGCGTTGCGCTTTGTACGGGGGCTACGGTCAATCACGTGAATGCACGGCAGAAAGCAGACCCCAGATGAGCGGAGCACCGGAGAAAGGCGCACCCCGCCGCCCCCACGGCCCGACGGAACACCCCGCCCGTCGTTCCTCCCCCGCCATGGAAGAACCCCTCGCCCGCGGCTTCATCACCTTTCTCGGCGGCCGCATCGGCCGCCACGCCGACGTCGGTGTCGCCCGATGGTGGACCCCCGTCCGTGTCCTGACCCTCACGTCGTTGGTGTTCCTGGCCTTCGGCTTCCTGAGCAAGGCGAATTGCCTGCAAGGGACACGCGGCGAGGGCGGGGGCGTCGACCTGGACTGGTCCGGCAACCGCCAATACGTCTCCGCCTGCTACAACGACGTCATCCCCCTGTACCACGGACGCGGGCTCGACCAGCCGGGCTTTCCCTACGCCTACTCCTGGCAGGAAGGCGACCTGACGCGCTACATGGAGTACCCGGTCCTCGCCGGACTGTTCCAAGGACTCACGGGCTGGCTCACCCGCCTCACCTACCCGGTGATTGAGGCGCTGCCCTTCACCATCGCGGAGGCCGCCTGGTACTTCTGCCTCACCGCCTTCCTCCTCGCCGGCCTGTGGGTGATCACCGTGCGCATCGTCGCCGACCTGGCCGGCAACCGCATCTGGGACACCGTCCTGGTCGCCGCCTCCCCGCTGGTCGTCGTCCACGCCTTCACCAACTGGGACATCCCGTCGGTCACCGCGGTCGCGGCGGCGCTGCTGCTGATGAAGAAAGGCCGACCCGGCTGGGCGGGAGTCGCCGTCGGCCTGGGCACCGCCTTCAAACTGTGGCCGCTGTTTATCCTCGGCGCCTATCTCGTGCTTGCCGTGCGCTCGCTGCAGTGGCGGCCGATGACCCGCATGACGATCACCGCCGCCGCGTCCTGGGCGGTCGTGAACGTCCCCGTCCTGCTCGCCTACCCCGCGGCGTGGAAAGAATTCCTCCGCCTCAACAGCGAGCGCGGCTGGGAATGGACCACGGTCTGGGCGGTCGTCGCCCGTGCCACCGGCTGGACGGGCTTCGACTCCGGCGCCGGCGCCCCCACCATCCTTAACGCCGTGACCTTCCTCCTCTTCGCCGGCGCCTGCCTGGCGATCTTCGTGCTCGGCCTCCGCGTGCGGCGTAGGCCCCGGGTGGCGGAACTGGTGTTCCTCATCGTGGCGGCCTTCCTGCTCGTCAACAAAGTCTGGTCGCCGCAGTACTCCCTCTGGCTGCTCATCCCCGCGGTCCTCGCCTTGCCGCGGTGGCGGCTGCTGCTGAGCTGGATGACCGCGGAAGCGCTCGTGTGGCCGGTGTTGATGTGGCACATGCACGGCGTGGAGAACAACGGCGCGCCGGGGGAGCTGTTGAATCTGGTGATCGTGATCCGAGGCGCGTTCATTATTGTGATGATGGTGCTTGTGATCCGCCAGATGCTCGGTCGCGGCCACGACAAGGTCGCGGCGGCGCACGAGGGGCTCGACCCGCTGGCGGGAGCCTTCGGGTGGGCCGACCGGCTCAGCCGCAGATCCGCCGCCGGGCGGGACGGCGCCTCCCACGCAGCGGGAGACGCCCCTGAGAAGAAAGTGTCGTCATGCTGATCACTATGTTGGGGATTGCGTCCATCGTCATCGGTTTCTTCTGCATCGCGACGGCCTTCGTCGCCGTCATGCGGAAAAAGCCGGTGTGGATCCCGGTGACGCTCGGGATCACGTCCCTGATCTTCGTCACCGTCGTCCCCGTCACCCTGGCGATCTTTTTCGCCGCCCAGACGCCCAGCTGACCCATTCTCGGGGCGCGCCGAGAAGGGTCGTCACCCGGTGAGGGAGACGCTGACTCCGACGGCGCCGACGGCCGCCACCGTTACCGACGTGGACAGCCCCAACACCAGGGGCCGCCAACCGACCTGCCGCAGGTCCGTGAACTTCACGCCGCAGCCCAGGGCGAACATCGCCATCGTCAGCAACAGCGTCTGCAGCGTCGACGCGGCGTCCAGCGCCGGGGCGGGCAGGAACCCGGACGCGGCGTCGGCCGTGGCGAGGGCGACCATGGCCAGGAACCCGAGGACGAAACCGGGGATCAGCGGGGGCCGGTGCGCCGGATCCGCGCCTTCCTCCCCGTCGTCGGCGGTCAGTCCGCGGCGCCGCACGTACACCCCGAGCGCCGCGATCACCGCGACCAGCAGGACCACGCGGGCGAGCTTGACGACGACGGCGTACTGCATGGCGGTGGAGTCCGGCCCGTCGATGATCCCCGCCGCGGCCACCACTTGAGCGACCTCATGGACGCCGGCCCCGATCCACGCCCCGGCGACGTCCGGGGCCATGCCGAGCACCCCGGCGAGGGCGGGGAACAGCGGAATGGCGAGGGTGCCGAACAGCACCACCAGCGTCAAGGCCGCGACCACGGTGGCGCGGGCGGCGCGCACCACGGTCTGCGCCCCGGCGACGGCGGCGGCGCCGCAGACGGAAAACCCCGCCGCGATCAGCAGCGTCAGGTGCTCGTCCACGCCCAGCCGGCGGCCCAGCCAGACGGTGAAGGCCATGCCGCCCGCGACGACGGCGCAGACGGTGAGCAGCACTCCCCAGCCCAGGCTCAAGATGTCGGGCAGGGCGATGGCCAGCCCGAGCAGCACGATGCCCAGCCGCAGCAGGTGCTTGGCGGCCACGGTTATCCCTGGGGTGAGGATCTGCGGCAGGTCGATGAGGTTGGCCAGTGCGGCTCCCAACACAATGGCCAGCAACAGCGGCGGCAGCACCGGAACGAGCGCGCCGATCCCCGCCGCCGCGAGGGCGCCGAGCAGGCACAGCGCCAGGCCGGGCAAGGGGGCGAACCAGGCGGGCGTGGCGGCGGCTGGGGCCACGGTGGAGGTGGAGGTACGACAAGTCATATCTTCCATTCTGGCTTGCGGGCCGAGGGGTGGGAAGACTTCCTTTGCCATGAGCACATATCATGAACGCATGAGCCGAGACGCGGAACTGACCACGATGCGACTGTTGGTTCTCATCGGCGACCTGGGATCCGTGGGCAAGGCGGCCCGGCGTCTGGGCATGGCGCAATCTAACGCGTCACGCGCCCTGGCCCGCTATGAGCGCGTCACGGGGTTGCACCTGGTGGACCGTTCCGCCAGCGGATCGCGCCTGAGCCCGCACGGTGAGCTCGTCGCCACCTGGGCGGAAGAGGCGCTCCGTGCGGTCGATGACTTCACGCATGCGGTGGCGTCGCTGCGGGCCGAGGTCGGCGGCCACCTGGCCGTCGGGGCCTCGCAGACGATCGCGGAATATCTCGCGCCGCGGTGGCTGGCCCGTTTCCGCATCGAGCACCCGGAGGTCGAGGTGACCCTCAAGGTCGCCAACTCCGAGGACACCCTGCATGCGCTGGCCACCGGCGTCATCGACATCGGCTTCGTGGAATCCCCGGCGGACGTCACCGGCGTCCGCGTCAACATGCTCCTCAGCGACGAACTCGCCCTCGTCGTCGCCCCCGGCCACCCGTGGGCGCGACGTTCCCGCCCCGTCGACGCGGCGGAACTGGCGGCCACCGCCCTCGTCGTCAGGGAGCCCGGGTCCGGCACCCGGGGCACCCTCGACGCCCTCCTCGACGACCTGGGGCGTGCCGACCCGGCCCTGGAGGTCAGCTCCAATTCCGCGGTGCTCGGTTCCGTCGTCGCCGGGGTCGCGCCGGCGGTGCTCTCCCGCCTGGTGGTCGACGCCGCCCTGCGCACGGGGCAGGTCGTGGACGTGCCCACCACGGGGGTGGACTTGCGCCGCCCGCTGCGGGTGGTGTGGCCGGACGCTCCCCTGGTGCCGCCGGCGAGCGATTTCCTCGCCGTCGCCCGCGCGGAGTCCGCCGGTGGCTGACGGGTCGGGGAGGCGCCGTGGCTGGTTTCGCTTTGACCTGCGATTGCGGTAGTCTGATCGGGTTGCTTGACGCAACGACCCTCCTGCCATACCTAATCTGGGTGTGGCCGAAAAACTACTAGACCACAGGAGGTGATGAGGTCCGTGCGTCACTACGAAGTAATGATCATTCTGAACCCTAGTCAGGATGAACGCACCGCAGCCCCGTCCCTGGACAAGTACCTGGAGATCATCCGCAAGGAAAAGGGATCCGTGGACAAGGTTGATGTGTGGGGCAAGCGTCGCTTGGCCTACCCGATCGAGAAGCAGGAAGAAGGCGTCTACGTCGTCGCCGAGCTGACCTGTAACTCCGAATCTGTTGCGGAGCTCGACCGTCTTCTCAACCTGAGCGACAACGTCCTGCGCACCAAGGTTCTGCGCACCGACAAGTAAGAACGGGAATACTGGGAGGCGGAACAGACACACCCGCCTCCGGAACGCATCATCGCCCGGATATGCACTTGTAAGGAAGAGGAATACACATGGCCATCGGAGACACACCAATCACCCTCGTCGGCAACGTCGTCGCCGACCCGGAGCTGCGCTTCACCCCGTCGGGTGCTGCCGTCGCAAACTTCCGAGTCGCCTCGACGCCGCGCGTGTACAACCGCGATGCGGGTCAGTACGAGGATGGCGAGGCCCTGTTCCTGACCTGCAACGTGTGGCGCCAGGCAGCCGAGAATGTCGCGGAAAGCCTCTCGAAGGGTATGCGCGTCATCGTCAACGGCCGTCTGAAGCAGCGCTCCTACCAGACCAAGGACGGCGACAACCGCACCGTCTACGAGGTGGAGGTCGACGAGGTCGGCCCCTCCCTGAAGTTCGCGACCGCCCAGGTCAACCGCACCCCGCGTGAAGGCGGCGGTGGCGGCGGCTTTGGCGGTGGCGGCAACGCTGGTGGCGGCGGCAACTGGGGCGGAAACCCCGGCGGCGGCTTTGGCGGCGGTGGCAACGCTGGTGGCGGCGGCAACTGGGGCGGAAACCCCGGCGGCGGTTTCGGCGGCGGTGGCAACCCCGGCGGAAACAATCCGAACCAGCAGAACCAGGCGCCGGCGAACGATCCGTGGAACTCCGCGCCCTCGGCCGGCGGTTTCGGCGGATCCGGCGCTGATGATGAACCCCCGTTCTAATGACGAGTTCGTCGCTTCACACATCGAACCACCACCCTTTTTAAACAACGAAAGGCAGGGATCATGAAACTGATCCTCACCGCTGCCGTTGACAAACTTGGCGCTCCCGGCGACATCGTCGAGGTCAAGAACGGCTACGGACGCAACTACCTGCTTCCGCGGGGCCTGGCTATCCCGGCCACCCGTGGCGCAGAAAAGGAGATCGAGGAGATCAAGCGTGCACAGGCTGCCCGCGAAATCCGCGATCTCGACCACGCCCATGAGGTGCGCGAGCAGCTCGACGGCTTGACCGACGTGACCGTGCCGGTGAAGACTTCGGCCAACGGCAAGCTCTTCGGCTCCGTCAAGGCGGGCGACCTCGCTGACGCCGTCAAGAAGGCAGGCGGGCCGACCCTGGACAAGCGCAACATTGAGCTGCCCAAGGGTCTGGTCAAGAAGACCGGTAACTACCAGGTTGTAGTCAAACTGCACCCCGAGGTTTCCGGCAAGGTGAACTTTTCGGTCGTTGCCCAGTAACTCACACAGTTACCACCGGTAATCGACGGCTCTAATACGAGCCCATGACAACAGCATGCTTATGCCCTCGCACGTGGTGCGGGGGCATTCGCATTTTTGGGGCAGTGTGCCAGGTCAAAGTGGTCGCTCTGTGGGTACCATCCTCACCCTGTGGATAGCTGTGGATAATTCACCTCAGGTTCACCTGCCGTAACGTGTGTATTCATTGCGGACGTGGGAAAAATAACCCGACCAAATGGGCTGGTCAGGAAGTTATCCACGAAAGACAACAATCTATCCACAAGACACTCGAGTTCGCTACCTGCGCATACTCCGGAATCGGGAGAAGGTGTGCCCAGTTATCCCCAAAGACTCCACAGGGCAGGGTGGGGGAGACACGCCGTTTACGCACCGTCAACCTGAGTTATCCACAAACGCTGTGGAACATTGGTTGTCAGAAGCGTCCACAGCAGGTTAATTCCAGCGAAGTTGTGCACAGGCCTTGTGCGTAACCAGAGGTCATAGCGTGCGCAGAAACAGCCCGGCCACGCGGATGAGAGTTCTCCCCAGGAGCTGGCCGGCGTCTTTCATGTCGGCCGGAAAACCCCTTACACTCAGATCCATTGACCTCCCCCGGCCCGGCGCCCTGCGCGGCTCCGCGACCCTTCGGGAGGCGACGAGCAGCCCAGCGGAAAGGCATCATGACCACCAGCAGCGGAGCCGGCGACAACACCGGCGACTTTGACAGCTTCGACGACGACTTCGTTCCGCCGCCGGAGCCGGAGGACCCCGACCAGGGCTCCTGGTCCGGAAACCGCGGCGGTGACGGACGTTTCGGCGGTAAGCGACGCTTCCGGAACCGGGGCGGCGACGAACCGCAGCGCTACGGCGATTTCCGGCAGCCCCCGCACGACCGGGAAGCGGAGCAGGGCGTGCTCGGCGCGATGCTGCTCAGCCCGAACACGGTCACCGAGGTGGTCGAGGAGCTGGCGCCGGAGGACTTCTACTACCCGGCGCATCAGCTGATCTACCAGGCGATGCTGGATCTGTACTCTTCCGGCACGGACATTGATCCGGTGATCGTGTCCGGTCGGCTCGACCGGCTCAACGAGCTGGAGCGCATCGGCGGGGCGCCGTATCTGCACACCCTGATCTCTTCGGTGCCCACGGCGGCCAACGCGCGCTATTACGCGGAGATTGTGTCGGAGAAGGCGATCCTGCGCCGGTTGGTGGAAGCCGGCACACGCGTGGTCCAGCTGGGCTACGAGGGCGCGGAGGGCGCCGAGGTCGAAGTCGTCGTCGACCGGGCCCAGCAGGAGGTGTTCGCGGTCGCGCAGAACAAGTCCGTGGAGGACTACCAGGTGCTGGGTGACCTGTTGACCCCGACGCTGGATGAGCTCGCCGCTTTTCAGCGCGACCAGGGCACCGCCATCGGCGTGCCCACGGGCTTCACTGACCTGGACAATCTGACCAACGGCCTGCACGGCGGCCAGATGATCATCATCGCGGCGCGTCCGGGCGTGGGTAAGTCGACGTTGGCGCTCGATTTCATGCGTTCGGCGTCGTTGGGGCACCACAAGTCTTCAGTGATCTTCTCTCTGGAGATGAGCGCCTCGGAGATCGTCATGCGCCTGCTGAGCGCGGAGACGGCCATCAAGCTGACGGACATGCGCGCCGGCAAGATGGAGGCCTCGCAGTGGGACAAGTTGACGGACCGGCTCAATGAGATCCAGGACGCCCCGCTGTTCATCGACGACTCCCCGAGCCTGACGATGATGGAGATCCGTTCGAAGGCCCGCCGCCTGAAGCAGGCGCACGGGCTGGATCTGGTCGTGCTGGACTACCTCCAGCTGATGAGCTCCGGCAAGCAGGTGGAGTCGCGCCAGCAGGAGGTCTCGGAGTTCTCGCGTCAGCTCAAGCTATTGGCGAAGGAGTTGGATGTGCCCGTGATCGCTATTTCGCAGCTGAACCGTGGGCCGGAGAACCGGCCGGACAAGAAGCCGCAGCTGGCGGATCTGCGTGAGTCGGGTTCGCTGGAGCAGGACGCGGACATCGTCATGCTGCTCAACCGCCCGGATTCGCAGGAGCGCGACAGCGAGCGCGCGGGCGAGGCGGACATCATCGTCGCGAAGCACCGTGGCGGGCCGATCGACACGGTGCCGGTCGCGCACCAGTTGCATTACTCGCGTTTCGTGAACATGGCGCACGGCTAAAGCCCTCCGGGAGGGCGATGGCCCTCCGAAGGGAGAGGGGAATCGACCGGGGACGGGGCACCCGGTCGATTTATATTCATCAAACATCATTCTTTTGTGTCACTACTGATCAAACTATGTGATCTACGTCATTGGTCATTTTTGTGGGCTAGGTCGCACCCGTCGGATTTAAGCGCCCCGAAACACGCACTTTTAGGCTGTTTTGGGGCCGTTTTAGGGCAGCCTATCTAAAAATCTCTCCTTTTAGGATTGCCTTACCAATCGCTCTGACCAGTGCAAACTCCGCTACTATCGGGAGCATCGCCAAGCAACAACAACTTTAAGGAGAGCGCGATGAGCATCAAGACCATCAACGCCGACGCGGCCTGTGCAACGACCTTCGCGCGGCTCGACGACACCCCGATGGTGGCCCGCACGGAGGACAACACCCTCCTGCTGAACCTGCCTCGGAGCATCGACGATCTCGCAGAGGTCACCGGCCCCCGCAAGAAGGGCTTCTTTTCCCGCCTGTTCGGACGCTAAGCGTCCAACACCTTCCCCCGCTGTTCGGGCAGGGTGAAGGCAGCCACCGCGGCAATCGCGAAAGACAGCGCGAACAACCCGAACAACCACGCCGCCCCGCCGAACGCCATGACCGGCGGAACGATCAACGGGGCGACGATCGACGCGATGCGGCCGAACCCCGCCGCCGCGCCCGTGCCGGTGGCACGGATATTCGTGGGATACAGCTCCGGGCCGATCGCATACAGCGCGCCCCAGGCGCCCAGGTTGAAGAACGACAGCAGGCAGCCCGCCGCGAGAATCATCCATTCTTCGCTGGCGAGGCCGAAAAGCCCCGCTGAGGCGGCGGAACCGACCAAAAACACCGCCAGGGTCAGGCGCCGTCCCCAGCGCTCGATCAGCCAGGCGGCCACCGCATAGCCCGGCAGCTGCGCCACGGTGATGATCAGCGTGAAGCTGAAGGAACGCACCATGGTGAACCCGTCGGCCACGAGCAACGACGGAATCCACGTGAACGCCCCGTAATAGGACAATGAGACACAGAACCACACGATCCAGAACGCGATCGTGCGGCCCCGCAGGGCGGGGGACCAGATCGACGTCTCCTGCGCCGCGGCCATGTCCTTGGCGACGCCCGGGGACGCCGCGTTTTCCGCGTCGATGCGGGCCAGCTCCTCGGCCGGGACGTCGGCCTCGAAGCTGCGCACCACGTCCTCGGCCTCCTCGCGGCGGCCTTTTCTTTCCAGGAAGCGCACCGATTCCGGCATCCCCCACCGCACATACAGGGCGTAGGCGGCCGGGACCATGCCGATCAACAGCGCCCACCGCCAGCCGTTGTCGGAACCGGCGACCACGAAGGTGCCGATCACGGCCGCGGCGACCCAGCCGACGGCCCACCACGCCTCGAGCAGCACGACCATGCGTCCGCGGATCTTGCGCGGCGAGAACTCGCTGACGAGGGTGGAGGCGACGGGCAGCTCCGCACCGAGGCCCAACCCCACCACGAAACGCAGGGCGATGAGTACGGCCAGACCAGTGGACAGGGCGGAAGCGCCCGTCGCCACGCCGTAGACCAGCAGGGTGACGGCGAAGACTTGCCGACGCCCGAATTTATCGGCCAGCAGTCCGCCGAAGGTGGCGCCCAGCGCCATCCCCAAGAAGCCGACGGAGGCGATCCAGGAGGTTTCCGTGGAGGTGAGGTTCCAGTGCACGGCCAGCGCGGCCATGATGAAGGAGATCAGCCCGACGTCCATGGCGTCGAGCGCCCACCCGACGCCGGAGCCCACGAGCAGACGCCGGTGCTTGCCGGTGACCGGGAGGCGGTCGAGCCGCTGGTTCCGGGTGAGTCGAGGGGCGGGGGAGCTCATTGCGGGGACGTCCTTTTAGGGCCGACGACTGTGACGGCTAAAGGATAACCCCCGCGCGCTGCTCCGCAGTTACTGGTGGCTGGATTTAAAACCGCGCAACGTCAGCGAGTTGAGCACCACGAACACCGACGAGAAGGCCATCGCCATGCCCGCCAGGCCGGGGTTGAGGAACCCGACGGCCGCGACCGGGATGAGCACCACGTTGTAGGCGAAGGCCCAGAACAGGTTGCCCCGGATGGTGGTCAACGTGCGGCGCGACAGGCGGATGGCGTCGCCGGTGGAGCGCAGGTCGTTGTTCATCAGCGTGATGTCGGAGGCCTCGATGGCGACGTCGGTGCCCGCCCCCATGGCCAGCCCCAGGTCCGCCTGGGCCAGGGCGGCGGCGTCGTTCACGCCGTCACCGACCATGGCCACCCGCTTGCCTTCGGCCTGCAGCTTGTCGACGGCCGCGACCTTGTCCTCCGGCATCACGTCCGCGATGACGTTGTCCGGGTCGATGCCGACCTCCTGGGCGACCGCCGCGGCGGCCTTGGCGTTGTCGCCGGTGAGCAGGTGCGGGGTGAGGCCGAGCTTCTTCAGCTGGGCGACCGCCTCGGCGGAGGAGGTCTTGATGGTGTCGCGCACGACGATCACGCCGGCGGGCACGTCGTCGACGTAGACGGCGACGGGGGTGGCGCCCTGGGACTGGGCGTCCTCGAAGGCCGTGGCCAGGTCGGCCGGCAGATCGCCTGCGGGGCGGCCCACGGTGACGGTGCGGCCTTCGACCACGGCGGTGACGCCGCGGCCTGCGGTGTTGGCGAAGTCGGTCGCCTCCGGGGTGACGACCGCGCGGTCCGCCTCCGCGACGACGGCCTTGGCGATGGGGTGCTCGGAGCCGGCTTCGACGGCCGCGGCGAGGGAGAGGACCTTGTCCTCGTCGTGGCCTTGGGTGGCGTGGACGCCGGTGACGGACATGGCGCCCTCGGTGACGGTGCCGGTCTTGTCCATGACGACGGTGTCGACCTGACGGGTGGACTCGAGCACCTCCGGGCCCTTGATCAGCAGGCCCGACTGCGCGCCACGGGAGGTGCCCACCAGCAGGGCGGTCGGGGTGGCCAGGCCGAGGGCGCACGGGCAGGCGATGATGAGCACGGCCACCGCCGCCGAGAACGCCCAGTTCACGTCGTTGCCGATGGCGAGGTGGATGATGAGGGCGAGGATCGCGATGACGATGACCGTCGGCACGAAGATCGCGGAGATCTTGTCCACCAGGCGCTGAACCGGCGCCTTCTTCGACTGGGCCTCGGTGACCAGCTTGGCCATCTGCGACAGCGTGGTGTCTCCGCCGGTGCGGGTGACCTCCACGAGCAGTCGGCCGGAGGTGTTGATCGTGGCGCCGGTGACCGCCGTGCCCACGGCGGCCTCGACGGGGACGGACTCGCCGGTCAGCATCGATTCGTCGATGGCGGAGGTGCCCTCCAGGACGCGGCCGTCGGTGGCGATCTTTTCTCCCGGGCGGACGACGAAGACGTCGCCGACCTGCAGCTGTGAGACGGGAACGCGGACCTCGGCGCCGTCGCGGAGCATGACGGCGTCCTTGGCGCCCATGTCCAGCAGGGACTTCAGGGCGGCCGAGGACTGGCCCTTGGCCCGGACCTCGAACCAGCGGCCGAGCAGCAAGAAGGTGATGACCACGGCGACGGTCTCGAGATAGATGTGGTCCATGCCGTCGTCACGCGGCAGCAGGCTCATCTCCATCACCATGCCGGGTTCGCCGGCGTTGCCGAAGAACAGCGCCCACAGCGACCAGAGGTAGGCGGCGGTGGTGCCCAGGGACACGAGCGTGTCCATGGTGGTGGAGCCGTGGCGCAGGTTCACCCACGTCGCGCGGTGGAAGGGGGCTCCGCCGTAGAGGTAGATCAGGGTGGTCAGCACGAGCGCCGCCCACTGCCAGTTCACGAACTGCAGGTCCGGGATCATGGAGACCGCGACGACCGGGATCGACATGATCGCCGACCAGATCAGCCGGGACTTCAGGTCCTTCGTCTCCGCCTCGCGGGCCTGCTCGTGGCGGTCGCCGACCGCCGCGCCGTCGGCGACGTCTGCGTCGTCGGCTTCGGCGGGGGCGTTCGGGTCGGCCATGGTGAAAGCGTCGTAGCCGGCGTTGCGGACGATCTCGATGAGTTCGCCCTCGTCGAGCTTGGTGGGGTCGTAGTCGATGGCGGCGGACTCGGTGGCGTAATTGACCGTCGCGTTCGCCCCGTCGGCCTTATTGAGCTTGCGCTCGACGCGGGAAGAGCACGAGGTGCATGTCATTCCGGTCACGCCGAGCTCCAGGTGCGCCACGTGGGTGGCGTCCACCGGGGTGGGGGTCTGTGTCATTGTCCTTCACTTCTCGTAGTGGGGTCGGCGGTAGTGTTCTGACCCCTACTATATACCCCCGTGGGGTATCTATCAAGGGTAAAAAACCCGCCACCCCGGGAAACGTGTCCTGGCGGGGTGGCGGGCGAGGTCGGAAGGGGGCTAGGCCTTGACGGTGTAGCCGGCCTCCTCGACGGCGGCGGCGACCTGCTCATCGGTGAAGTCCTCGCCAGCGACGGACACCTGTCCGGTCTCGTGCGAAGCCGTCACGGTGGAGATGCCGGCGATTTCGCCGACTTCTTCCTTGACGGACATTTCGCAATGTCCGCAGGTCATGCCTTCGACGGTGTAATTCTTGACGTTCTCTGCCATGGGTGCAACCTTTCTTCGGGGGGCTCTCCACCTCCGACCGTATACCCCTGAGGGGTACCTATCAAGGGGTGGCGGTCAGTCGTCCTCGTTGACGACGAGGCCGGCGGACTCCACGGTGCCCTCAATCCATTCGTCGCTGATCAGCTCACCGGTGACCTCTAGGGTCCACTCGTTGGAAGCCTTCTCCGACTGGGCCAGTTCTGCACCCTGCATGCCGGGAAGCTCGCTGACCTGCGTGATCAGGTTCTCCCTGGAAAAATCGTTGAGAGTGCCGTGCAGGGTGTAAGTCTTCTGCATCAGACTGCAGTCCTTTCCGTGCGGGAGGGAATGGACTCCGTCCCGCTAGTGTTGTGGTGAACGAAGGATGAATTCACACTAGGTCAACCGCTAGGGTGGGGCCCGAGTTCATGACAAACCCCACATAAATTTAGGAGTAACTTATGGCAACCATCGACATCACCGAGGACACTTTCGAGCAGACCGTCACCGGCGAGGGCATCGTCTTCGTCGACGCCTGGGCAGAATGGTGCGGCCCGTGCAAGCAGTTCGCGCCGACCTACGAGAAGGCCTCCGAGCAGCACTCCGACGCGACCTTCGCCAAGCTGGACACCGAGGCCAACGAGCAGCTGGCCGCGGCCCTGCAGATCCAGGCCATCCCGACCCTGATGGCCTTCCGCGACGGCATCCTCGTCTACCGCGAGGCCGGCGCTCTGCCGCCGGCCGCCTTCGAGGACCTCATCGGCCAGGTCAAGGGCCTCGACATGGACGACGTCCGTAAGCAGGTCGCCGAGCAGAACGCCGCTCAGGAAGAGCAGAACTAACCCCTCGCGGGCACTGCCCCGACAGCACCCGGCCACCCTGGATCACAGGGAGGGCCGGGTTCTTCTTTTTGCCGGATAGAAAGGGTTTTCGCGCCGCAAGACCGGCCGGGCCCCACTGAAATCCGTAGACTCGCAGACATAGAAGGACTCAAAGCAGCGATTCGAAGCTCGGGCCGGTCCCTGATCTGTCCGGCCCCGACGACCCACAGAAAGAAGGACACCGACCATGGCTAATCCGTTCAGCAAGGGCTGGAAGTACCTGATGGCTTCCTTCGACCAGAAGATCGACGAGAACACCGACCCCAAGGTGCAGATTCAGCAGGCGGTGGAAGCAGCCAAGAAGCAGCATCAGGAGATCACCAGCCAGGCGGCTTCGGTCCTGGGCAACAAGCGCCAGCTTGAAATGCAGATGGACCGTCTGGTCAAGTCTCAGGACGATTACGCGGAGAAGGCCCGCAACGCCATCAAGCTCGCGGATCAGGCCTCCGTCGAAGGCGACTCGGAGAAGGCTTCCCAGTACTCCAACACCGCTGAAGTCCTGGCGTCCCAGCTGGTGGCCGTGGAGCAGGAGATCGAGCAGACCAAGACCCTGCACGAACAGGCCACCCAGGCGGCCGAACAGGCGCAGACCCAGCAGCAGCAGTCCGAGGCGCGGCTCAAGGAACAGCTCGCGGAGGTGGACAAGCTCATGGCGCAGGCCGATCAGGCGGAGATGCAGCAGAAATCCAGCGAGGCGATGCAGTCGATCAACACCAGCCTTTCTCCCGACGGCAACGTCCCCACCCTGGACGGCGTGCGTGAGAAGATCGAGCGCCGCTACTCGGACGCGCTCGGCCAGCAAGAGCTCCTGGGCAACACCGTCAACGACCGGATGGGCGAGATCGCGGCGGCGGGCACCGACATGAAGGCCTCCGCCAAACTCGACGAGATCCGCGCGTCCCTCAAATCTGAGACCTCTTCCCTGGAAGCGGGGAAGAAGGCCCCGAACCAGGCGGCCATTGAGGACGCCGAGGTGGAGGGCGGCGATGAGGCGGCCGCCGGCAATGCCGACGAGAAGGGCCAGGCCGGCCAGAAATAGGCCCCGGCCGCACTATGCGCGCGCATAGTGCTTCCTTGCGGGCCAGGGACCTCAGCCGTAAAAGAATTCTGGCCCGGGTCCTCATCTAAGGAACCGGGCCAGAGCCGTATGTAGATCATTCAGTCACGGCGGATGATCAGTACCCCCCGAATGCCGGAATGAAAACCGTCGCGCAGGTTCACGCGCTGGGTTTCACTCAGGGTGTATTCGTGCAGCGTCTCGCACGCGAACTGCAGCAACGGGCGATCGATCTCCGGGGGCAGGCCACCGCCGGAGAGAAGGTGCGCCTGATCCCGCTGGTCCGAGGTCGCGGCGTTCTCATACCACCAGGTCGCGTATTGCTGGCCGACGTCGAAAGGCGTCTGGAAGCCGGCGGACGCCCAGACCTCCTCCGGCAACGGCACATAGCGTGAGCGCAACTTCCGACGCGGCGCCATCATCGACGGCTTCGGTGCGGAGGTACGCTTGGCGCCGGGTTTCGGGGCCTCCGGCGGGTGCTTCGCCAGCTCCGCCTCGACCTCGGAGGGCTCGAAATCGTCGTAGTCGTCGATCTCGTCCGTGTTGGTAGGGGTGTCCTGCTTCTTCGCCGGTCCCGGGCGGGGCGGAGTGCCGGCTAAGTCGCCGGGCTTTGGCATCGGTCGCGGCGACGCCGGGGTGGCGGCCGAGGTGTCCGTGGGGGCTCCGGCGGCGTGCCCGTCGGAGGTCGCCTTGTCCTCGCCTTCGTCGCCTGTGTCGTCGGCCTCGGCGGGCGCGTCCGTGGCCTTCGGAGTGGGCGACGGCGGTGTGGTGCGGGCGGTGGCTCCCTGGACGACGGTGCCCGGGACGGTCTTCATGCCAGGCTCCTCGAGGGGCTCCGCGTCGCCGAGCGGACGCTCCCGGATGGATGGCGGGAGGGGGCCTTCCAGCACCTGCAGTTGCATGGCCTCGGCGAAATCCTCGCGCGGGTCCAGGATGGTCGTGGTGTCGCAGGAGTGGCGCAGCGCGGAGGACATGGAATCCCAGCCGAAGCCGTAGAGGTGCACGCGCACGCCGTTGTTGGAGGCCTCCTGCACGCCCGGGATCATGTCGGCGTCACCGGAGACCAGCACGAAGTCGGAGACCTGGCTGCGGCAGGCGGCGGTGACCATGTCGGCGACCAGGCGGGTGTCCACGGCCTTCTGCGTGCGTCGGTCGCCCCATTCGATGAGGGTACCGGTGCGCAGCTGCACGCCGTCGCAACCGCGGAGAGCACGCTGGTAACGGTGGGGCCCGGAATCGGGGATGCCGTCGTACCAGTTCTGGCGGTGGATGGGTTGGTGGAGTTGGTTGGTGATCATGTTGCCCAAGACCGCGACGACCTCGGGCAGGTCAATTTCTAATTGTGAGCGGGCCCCGGTCTCCCACGAGTTATAAAAGCTCGCGAGCAGGTAAGAGGTGTCGACGAAGACGAGTGTGCGTTCAAGCATGGCTCCTAAATTCCGTATCTTTTGTCGGTCTAAATTTTATTGAGGTACGCCTTCCAGCATGCACTAAGTTCCTCCGCCACGTCGATATTTGGCGGATAACAGGACGCTGGAATGCGCCTTAATTAATTCAACGCGTGCGGTTGAACGATAGTTCCCGGCAATATAGGTTAGTTACTTGAGTAACTAACTAACTCACTGACCCTGCTGACGTGGAGAGAGATGACGATGGACAACGCGGCGGCGCCACTGTTCCGGCAGATAGCGACGCTTCTCGAAGATTCGATCGTGGACGGTGATCTCCAAGAAGGTGATCGCGCCCCCTCGACCAACGAGCTGGCGAGCTTTCACGCGATCAACCCCGCGACCGCGCGCAAGGGCCTGAACCTGCTCGTCGATCTGGGCGTCCTGGAGAAACGGCGGGGAATCGGGATGTTCGTCCTGTCCGGGGCCACGGAAGCCATCAAGGCGCGTCGCCGGGACGACTTCGCCGCCGCCTACCTGGCTCCACTCGTCGACGAGGCCGTCCGCCTCAACCTCACCCGCGATCAGTTACATGACCTGCTCAACCGAGTGGCAGAAAGCCGAGGCCTCTACGATGACTGATCCCATGCCGTTGATCCGCGCAGATTCCCTGAACTGCGGTTACGGAAAACAGCCCGTGCTGCACGACGTCTCCTTCTCCCTGGCCGCCGGCCTGGTGCACGGCCTGATCGGCGCCAATGGCACCGGTAAGACAACGCTTCTGCGCACCCTCGCCGGCCAACTGCAGTTCTCCGGCGAACTCGTCGTCTTCGGCGTCCACCCCTTCGACACCCCGGCGGTCATGGATCAGACGACGCTCGCCGGCATCGACGCCCCGCTTCCCGACGGCTGGTCCGCCCGCCGACTCTTCGCCATCGGCGCCGCCCGTCACCGCCGCTGGGACGCCGCGCGGGCCGACGACCTCCTGGAGCGTTTCGGGGTGCCGGGCCCGACGAGCTACAACCGACTGTCCCGCGGCCAGAAATCCGCGCTCTCGATCATCTACGCCTGCGCCTCCGGGGCGGAACTGCTGCTTCTCGACGAACCGTATCTCGGCCTCGACGTACAGAAACGCGCGCTGTTCTACGAGGTCCTCGCCGAGCAGATGGCCCGTCCGGACACGACCGTCGTGCTGTCCACCCACCACCTCCACGAGGTGGAGACGCTGCTGGACACGGTGCTCTACCTTGACGGCGGCGGCGTGGCGATGAACGGATCCATCGACGAGCTCGCTGATGCGGTCATCGAGGTGGCCGGGCCGACCGAGGATGTCGACCGGATGCTGGGGCGCCTCGGCACCCCGTTGGAATTAGTGCGGGAAGAGCTGTCGGTCGGCAGCCGGGTCGTGCTCGATCTCCGGAGCTCTCCGGCGGCCGCCGAGTCCGTCTACGAGACAGCAAGTCAGGTCAGTGGCCGGATCCGCGTCGGCGAAGTCACCCTCGAGCAGGCAGTGCTCGCCCTGGGAGGTGAGCGGGCGTGAACACAGTCACCAACCACCTCCGGCTCGCCCTCCCGCTGGTCTTCGGCGGCGTCTGGTTCCAGGTCGCGACGCTGCTCGTGCTCGGATTCATTGTCTCTGTGAGCGTCTGGGACGGCAACGACACCTGGATGTACGCCATCGTCTTCGGGTTGATCACCGTCGGAACCATCGTCGGTTACCGCCCGGAGGCGGCGCGTTACCGGGCGCTCAACCTCTCCAGCGGTCTTTATCAGCGGCACTTCCGCATTGGCCTTACCTTGCTGCTGTTCGTCATCGCAGTCTTCTTCGCGGTGATCCTTATGCGGACGGACTACGCCCGTTGGTGGGTGATCGTCGGCGTCGTGCTGGTGCTCTACGGCGTCCAGATGGTGACGGAGACGAACCTTTCTCAGCCCGGCACGCTCGCGGACCGGGTGCGCGAGGGCTCCGTGCCGGCGGCTAAGGACGTGCGGGGAGAAGATTTCGTGGTCGAGGATCTCGAGCAAGAGCTCATCGTCCGGCCGCAAAGAAACTTCTGGGTGGGGGCGTGGATCGGCATCGCCATCGCCGGCGCCGTATGGCTGCTGATGATCCGATTCTGGGGCGGTCCGGCGGCGGAGAGCTCCGCTGTTCCCGCAGTGGTCAGTGTCGCGGTGATGATGACCGTGGCGAACGGCACCTTCAGAGACAACTTCTCCCAATGGGTGGCTTTCGGCGGATCGCGGATGCGGTGGGCGAAGAAGACCCGCTGGGTGATGCTGATCAACCCGCTGGCTGGAGCAGTGGCTACCGCTGCACTGGTGTTGCTCGGTGCGGTGGAGACGGTGGATGGGGTGCTGGGGCTTCTCGCCGCGGCCTTGTGGGCGCCGGTGCTCGTGGTGCTGCTGCAGCTGACGACCAGAGGGACAGCGGTCTACCTGGTGGCATCTCTTGCCCTGGCTGTCGCCGGCATCGCCGCCCTTATCGCTGGTTACGAAGAGGTCTTGTTTGCTCTCGCCGTGGCGTGCTTCGTCGGGTTCGAGATCCTCCTGCCTCGCATCGCCCGTGCGTACAGCCCTTTTTCTGGGGGTGTGTGGGTGTGGTTCGGTATGCGTAAATCGGCTGCGTGAGTGGTTGGTTCGTGCTAGGGCGTTGTAAGCGTGGTTGTGTGGGCGTGTTTTTAGTGTGTTGAGCTGGCGATTTGTGTTGTTCGGGGTGTGGTGTGTAAGTTTAATTCTTGTCAGCGAGACCGACAGCGCCCCGCCAGACAGTGAGACTCTGAAAGAGGGTCCGGCACTGTGCAGGTGAGTGGCGAGAGGAAAACAGTCGCGGACCAAACCAAGAATGAAGCCACACCGGCTACCGTGCGCCCACCTTGTGGGGGTATCGTGAAAGCAGTGTGTGCGTGTGTTGTGTGAGAACTCAATAGTGTGCCAATGTACTTTTGTTTAGTGCCACGTGCCGTGCCTTTTTGGTGTGGTGGGTGGTCGTGACGATTGTGTCTGCCCTCACGTCCTGGCCTTGATGGTTGGGGTGTGGTGGTGGTGCCGGGTGATGGGCTCCTCCCAGTGACGGAGTCCTCATCCTTAAAAGCTGGCCTGCGCGTTGATCGTGTGGGTGTTGCTGGTGCCGGCAGAGACAATCTCACATAGATGGCCGCTTCCTTGATGTGCCCCGTCAAGGGTTGAGGAAGTGGCGTGAGTTTTGTGCTGACATTTGTCGGTAAAAGTTTTGGATAACGAGTGACGCCACCACGTGTGGTGGTGTGCTGGTTGTTTATGTTGTTTGTTGGGAGTACAGGCTTTTCACGAGCTTGAAATCTTTGACAGATTTTTTGTGGAGAGTTTGATCCTGGCTCAGGATGAACGCTGGCGGCGTGCTTAACACATGCAAGTCGAACGGAAAGGCCCCTGCTTGCAGGGGTACTCGAGTGGCGAACGGGTGAGTAACACGTGGGTGATCTACCCCGCACTTCGGGATAAGCCCGGGAAACTGGGTCTAATACCGGATATTCACGCCCCTTTTGTGTGGGGTGTGGAAAGATTTATCGGTGTGGGATGAGCTTGCGGCCTATCAGCTTGTTGGTGGGGTAATGGCCTACCAAGGCGTCGACGGGTAGCCGGCCTGAGAGGGTGTACGGCCACATTGGGACTGAGATACGGCCCAGACTCCTACGGGAGGCAGCAGTGGGGAATATTGCACAATGGGCGCAAGCCTGATGCAGCGACGCCGCGTGGGGGATGACGGCCTTCGGGTTGTAAACTCCTTTCGCCCACGACGAAGCCCTTCGGGGTGACGGTAGTGGGATAAGAAGCACCGGCTAACTACGTGCCAGCAGCCGCGGTAATACGTAGGGTGCGAGCGTTGTCCGGAATTACTGGGCGTAAAGAGCTCGTAGGTGGTTTGTCGCGTCGTCTGTGAAAGTCCAGCGCTTAACGCTGGGATTGCAGGCGATACGGGCTTACTTGAGTGCTGTAGGGGAGACTGGAATTCCTGGTGTAGCGGTGAAATGCGCAGATATCAGGAGGAACACCAATGGCGAAGGCAGGTCTCTGGGCAGTCACTGACACTGAGGAGCGAAAGCATGGGTAGCCAACAGGATTAGATACCCTGGTAGTCCATGCCGTAAACGGTGGGCGCTAGGTGTGGGGACCTTCCACGGTTCCTGCGCCGTAGCTAACGCATTAAGCGCCCCGCCTGGGGAGTACGGCCGCAAGGCTAAAACTCAAAGGAATTGACGGGGGCCCGCACAAGCGGCGGAGCATGTGGATTAATTCGATGCAACGCGAAGAACCTTACCTGGGCTTGACATACACCGGACCGGGCTAGAGATAGTCCTTCCCTTGTGGCTGGTGTACAGGTGGTGCATGGTTGTCGTCAGCTCGTGTCGTGAGATGTTGGGTTAAGTCCCGTAACGAGCGCAACCCTTGTCTTATGTTGCCAGCACGTTGTGGTGGGGACTCATGAGAGACTGCCGGGGTTAACTCGGAGGAAGGTGGGGATGACGTCAAATCATCATGCCCCTTATGTCCAGGGCTTCACACATGCTACAATGGTCGGTACAACAGGTCGCGATACCGCAAGGTGGAGCTAATCCTTAAAGCCGGCCTTAGTTCGGATTGGGGTCTGCAACTCGACCCCATGAAGTCGGAGTCGCTAGTAATCGTAGATCAGCAACGCTGCGGTGAATACGTTCCCGGGCCTTGTACACACCGCCCGTCACGTCATGAAAGTTGGTAACACCCGAAGCCGGTGGCCCAACCCTTGTGGGGGGAGCCGTCGAAGGTGGGATCGGCAATTGGGACGAAGTCGTAACAAGGTAGCCGTACCGGAAGGTGCGGCTGGATCACCTCCTTTCTAAGGAGATTTTATTGTCAGTCACCCGCGGCAGTAGCCGTGGTGTGCGCCTGGTGGTTGAGACGCCGTATGTGTGTCTGCCACCGTAGTATGGAGTGGAACACCGCCTGTCGCACAAGAATGTGCGTCGGGGTCATGGTCGTCACGAAGCAAAAGCGCTGCCCCTATGGTGGGTGGTGGTTGGCACACTGTTGGGTGTCTGGGACAACATGGTCCTGGGTAAACCGTTCACATCGTCATGATCTGTGCTCGTTCGGGCTGGGTTGTGGTGGGTGGGGGTTGTGTTGTGTGAGAACTGTATAGTGGACGCGAGCATCGTACACACCATCAAAGGTGGTGTGTGTGATTTCTTTATTGTTTGTGATTTTGTACGTGTAAGACCACAGGCAACACCTTTGGGTGTTGTTGTGTGTGTTTTTTAAGGGCGTACGGTGGATGCCTTGGCATACTGAGCCGATGAAGGACGTGTGAGGCTGCGTTATGCCTCGGGGAGTTGCCAACAAAGCGTTGATCCGAGGATGTCCGAATGGGGAAACCCCATCACCGTTATGGGTGGTGACCGTCATCTGAATTCATAGGGTGTGCGGGGGTGACGCGGGGAAGTGAAACATCTCAGTACCCGCAGGAAGAGAAAATAACAATGATTCTGCTAGTAGCGGCGAGCGAACGTGGAGGATGGCTAAACCGTGTGTGCGTGATACCCGGCAGGGGTTGTGCATGCGGTGTTGTGGGCTCGCAACATATCCTGGTCTGCCGGCTGGGAGCATAGACGCGTGTGGTTAGTGGAAGTGCCTTGGAATGGGCTACCGAAGTGGGTGAGAGTCCCGTACATGAAGGCCATGTGTGCTGTGTTGTTGTGGTGCCCGAGTAGCAACGGGCTCGTGAAATCTGTTGTGAATCTGCCGGGACCACCCGGTAAGCCTGAATACTCAGTATGACCGATAGCGGATAGTACCGTGAGGGAATGGTGAAAAGTACCCCGGGAGGGGAGTGAAATAGTTCCTGAAACCGTGCGCTTACAAGCCGTCAGAGCACTTCTTATGTGTGATGGCGTGCCTTTGGAAGAATGAGCCTGCGAGTCAGCGGCATGTCGCGAGGTTAACCCGTGTGGGGTAGTCGTAGCGAAAGCGAATACTAACGAGTGTGTTTAGTGGCATGTCCTGGACCCGAAGCGGGGTGATCTACCCATGGCCAGTGTGAAGCGATGGTAAGACGTCGTGGAGGCGCGAACCCACTTAGGTTGAAAACTGAGGGGATGAGTTGTGGGTAGGGGTGAAAGGCCAATCAAACTCCGTGATAGCTGGTTCTCCCCGAAATGCATTTAGGTGCAGCGTCGTGTGTTTCTTCCCGGAGGTAGAGCTACTGGTTGGTTGAGCGGGACTACAATCTTAGCAATGTCAGCCAAACTCCGAATGCCGGTGAAGGTATAAGCACGGCAGTGAGACTGTGGGGGATAAGCTTCATAGTCGAGAGGGAAACAGCCCAGATCGCCGGCTAAGGCCCCTAAGGGTGTACTAAGTGGAAAAGGATGTGTGATCGCGAAGACAGCCAGGAGGTTGGCTTAGAAGCAGCCACCCTTGAAAGAGTGCGTAATAGCTCACTGGTCGAGTGGTTGTGCGCCGACAATGTAGTGGGGCTCAAGTACACCGCCGAAGCCGCGGCAATATCCCTTGGGGATATTGGGTAGGGGAGCGTCGTGCATGGGGTGAAGCCATACCGTAAGGGGTGGTGGACTGTGTGCGAGTGAGAATGCAGGCATGAGTAACGAGAGTAAGGTGAGAATCCTTACCGCCGGATGACTAAGGGTTCCTGGGTCAAGTTCGTCTTCCCAGGGTGAGTCGGGGCCTAAGGCGAGGCCGACAGGCGTAGTCGATGGATAACGGGTTGATATTCCCGTACCCGTGTGTATGCGCCCAGTGGTGAATCAGTGATACTAACCACCCACAACCCATTGTCTGGGCCTTCGGGTCTGGTGATGGTGCGTGCGTGGGGCCTGAACTGGTAGTAGCCAAGTGATGGGGTGACGCAGTGGGGTAGCCGTGCCACTTATTGGATTGTGGTGTAAGCGTGTAGGACGAGGTATAGGCAAATCCGTACCTCATATGTCTGAGACGTGATGCGCAGCCCTTATTAGGGTGATGTCGGTGATCCCGTGCTGTCGAGAAAAGCCTCTAGCGATGTATGCACATGGCCCGTACCCGAAACCAACACAGGTAGTCAGGTAGAAAATACTAAGGCGGTCGGGTGAACTGTGGTTAAGGAACTCGGCAAAATGCCCCCGTAACTTCGGGAGAAGGGGGGCCCAACACGGTGAACACCTTTACGGTGGGAGCTGTGGTGGGTCGCAGAGAATAGAGGGAAGCGACTGTTTATCAAAAACACAGGTCCGTGCGAAAACGATTAAGTTGAGGTATACGGACTGACGCCTGCCCGGTGCTGGAAGGTTAAGAGGACCAGTTAGGGGACGTAAGTCCTCGAAGCTGAGAATTTAAGCCCCAGTAAACGGCGGTGGTAACTATAACCATCCTAAGGTAGCGAAATTCCTTGTCGGGTAAGTTCCGACCTGCACGAATGGCGTAACGACTTCCCTGCTGTCTCAACCACAGACCCGGTGAAATTGCAGTACGAGTAAAGATGCTCGTTTCGCGCGGCAGGACGAAAAGACCCCGGGACCTTCACTATAGCTTGGTATTGGTGTTCGGTTCGGCTTGTGTAGGATAGGTGGGAGACTATGAGACAGCCACGCCAGTGGTTGTGGAGTCGTTGTTGAAATACCACTCTGGTCGGATTGAATGTCTCAACCTTGGCCCATGATCTGGGTCGGGGACAGTGCCTGGTGGGTAGTTTAACTGGGGCGGTTGCCTCCTAAATGGTAACGGAGGCGCCCAAAGGTTTCCTCAGCCTGGTTGGTAATCAGGTGGTGAGTGTAAGTGCACAAGGAAGCTTGACTGTGAGAGTGACAGCTCGAGCAGGGACGAAAGTCGGGACTAGTGATCCGGCACCAACGTGTGGATGTGGTGTCGCTCAACGGATAAAAGGTACCCCGGGGATAACAGGCTGATCTTCCCCAAGAGTTCATATCGACGGGATGGTTTGGCACCTCGATGTCGGCTCGTCGCATCCTGGGGCTGGAGTAGGTCCCAAGGGTTGGGCTGTTCGCCCATTAAAGCGGCACGCGAGCTGGGTTCAGAACGTCGTGAGACAGTTCGGTCTCTATCCGCCGCGCGCGTGGAAACTTGAAGAAGGCTGTCCCTAGTACGAGAGGACCGGGACGGACGTACCTCTGGTGTGCCAGTTGTTCCGCCAGGAGCAGGGCTGGTTGGCTACGTACGGACGGGATAACCGCTGAAAGCATCTAAGCGGGAAGCCTATTTTGAGATGAGGTTTCTGTTGAGGTTCCCTAAAGATGATGGGGTTGATAGGCCAGATCTGGAAGCACAGTAATGTGCGGAGGTGACTGGTACTAATTTACCGACTAACACACACCCTTTGTGATCGTTTTGCCGCACAAACAACAACGATATGAGAAACATAATTCGCGTCTACTATGCAGTGTCTGACACGACACCACCCCCAGTGGGGATGGTTGCCCAGGACACACATGCGCCGGCCTTCCTGTACGGGAGGGTTGCGGTGGTGTTGTTCTGATGGGTGTGTCGGTGGTTGATAGCGGTAGGGAAACGCCCGGTCCCATTTCGAACCCGGAAGCTAAGCCTACCTGCGCTGATGGTACTGCACTCGGGAGGGTGTGGGAGAGTAAGACACCGCCGACCAACAACAAAACACAACTACATACAGTATGTACAGAGAGGGTATCTCTCATGATGACAACATCATGAGAGATACCCTCTTTTCGTGCTTTCCTCTCTGCGAGGGCAGGGAGAATTTCGCTAAGCTGGCCTTATCAGACCCTAAGCAGAGCACCCCATCCCTACGCTGACGTCGTATGCCCGCCGAAGGAGGGAGCGCCCCATTCAGCCTTTTTTGATTGTTGTTGTCGTCGTCCTGCTCCTGAACTTCGCAGTGGCGATGACAGTGGTGCTCCGACGCCGCGAATCACGCAGTTGGCTGCTGATTCTCTTGCTCTCCAGTACCACTGGCGCCGCCGTGGCCGCGGTGCTTGCTCTACTCCTCCCCCCTGACATGACCAGGGCGGTAGAGGTATCCGCGATCTTCGCGGGGCTGGCCGCGCTCAGCGCGGTGGTCGCGGTCGTCGCCCATCGACAGAGAGGTCTCGCCCGAAGCGGAAACGGAGGGGAAGGATCGTGATCATTGATCTCCTCAGTGGCGCCGTCATCGTCGTTGGCGTCGTGTTCTTCACTGCCGGCACGATTGGTCTCATCCGTTTCCCAGACACCCGTAGCCGGCTCCACGCTCTGACCAAAGCGGATAACATCGGTCTCGCACTGGTGCTGATCGGGGTGGCGTTACAGGTGGGATCCGGCTCCACGGCCGTACTGTTGCTGATCGCCTGGGTCCTCGTGTTGGGGGCGGCGTCTGTCTCCGCCCAGACTCTGGCTGGCGTGGAAGCGGACAACTCCAGTGAGGTCGCATCTGCCGGCAGCGGTGAGAGCGCATGATGCAGACTCCGGACACGATCACGGCCGTCGACCTCATCCTGACCCTGGCTGCGGTGGCCGCCGTCGCGTTGGCAGTGTCGCTGCCCAGCCGTCGCACCCAGGTGGGGGCCTTTCTCAGCCTCGGGGTGATCCTGAGCCTCATCTGGCTGCGGCTGGGTTCCCTCGACGTCGCCTTTGCCGAGGCTTCGCTGGGAACCGGTCTGCTCAGCGCGTTATTGGTGTGGCTCGTCGTGGAACCACGCACCCACCCGGACGCGCGCAGGACGAGCCGTGGCTCAGCGTGGTTCACCGGGGCTGCGGCCGTCTTGGTCGGAGCCCTGATCACCCTGGGGGTCACGGCCGCCTTCCTGCGGACCGACCAACGTTTGCCGGCCTGGACTGCGGCGGTCGACGCGGAATTGCCGGCCGCCGGCCTGGAGCACGACGTCAGCGCGGTGCTGTTGGCTTTCCGTGGTTACGACACCCTGCTGGAGTCGGCTGTGCTGTTGCTCGCCGGCGTGGTGGTGTTGTCGCTCAGCAGAGACGGTGGCCTGAACCAGGCGTCGGATCCGCAGCCGGAGCTGCCGTCGATCTTGAACTACTTCACCCGGCTGACGGCGCCGCTGTTGCTGTTGTTGGGGCTGTGGCTGTTGTTTGCCGGCAGTTCCACGTCGGGCGGGGCGTTTCAGTCGGGGGCGATCCTGGCGGGCTTGATGATCTTGCTGCGTACCGCGGGAGTGAACGTCGCCGCCTTCACCCGGACGTGGGGTCTGCCGTTGTTGGTCGTCGGCGTGATCGTCTTCATCCTGGCCGGGGCGATCGCCCCGCTGGCGGGGGAGGCGTGGCTCAGCTGGGACATGGACGCCGCTTTCGCGGTGATCCTGACGGTCGAGGTTCTGCTCACCATAGGAATCACCACCGGTCTTTACGCCTTGTACCTGGGTCTCAGTGATCCAGGCCGCCGGATCAGAGAGGATGCGACGTCATGATCGACATGTTGTCTACCCTCACCGTTCCCCAGTGGTATCTGGGGCTAGCCGCGGTGCTCGTGGCCGCGGGCCTGATCCGCATGCTGCTGGCCGCCGACCACGTCGCCCGCCTTGTGGCGATGAATATTCTGGGCTCAGGCACATTGCTGACTCTCATCGCCCTGGCGGCGCGGTCGGAGGAGATCGATCCGGTGCTTTCTGCGCTGGTGATCACCGGACTGGTGATCACGGTGGCCTTCACGGGAGTCGCCGCGGTGCTGATCCGCAGGATAGAGGTCTTCGACGCACAGGAGGCCGACTGATGACGACTGCAGAGTTCAGCCTCGGCGCCCTGGTCTTGGCGCCGCTGCTCATTGCGGCGGTGGCGGTGTTGCTCCCGGCGCCCGCACGCCGCGGAGCCGGGTTGGTCGCGACCACCACGGTCGCGGCGCTGACCTGGCCGGTGGTCACGACCGTCGCGACCGGACAGCCGGTGGAGCTGGCCGTGGGCGGCTACGACGCCCCGCTGGGCATCACTCTGCGCGCCGACGGGTTGTCGGCGCTCTTCCTCCTGCTGACCACCGTCGTCGGTGCCCTGGTCACCGTGTATGCGGTGCTGGTGCCGGCGTCGACGGGACAACGGTTGGTGAGCGAGGCGTCGTCACGCAGCGGTGACGCGCCTGATCTGCAGTGGCGTCCCGGGCACCCGGCGTTCTGGCCGCTGTGGCTGGGCTGCTGGTCGGGGCTGAACGCGGTGTTCGTCTCCGGGGACCTGTTCAACACCTACGTCGGCCTCGAGGTCGTCGGCCTGACCGCGGTGGGCCTGGTCGCCCTGGGCGGCCGGCCGGCGTGGCGGGCGGCGCTGCGTTATCTCTTTGTCGCGGTCGCCGGGGCGATGCTTTTCCTCGTGGGCGTCGCGCTTCTCGTGGCGGCCACCGGCACGCTGGATATCCTGCAAGCGGGCCAGGTCATCCAGGCCGACCCGGGCACCCACTCCGCGGCGGCGTTGGCGCTGGTGCTGATGACCGTGGGCCTGGCGATGAAAGTGGCGCTCGTGCCCATGCACGGCTGGTTGATCCCGGCCCACTCCAACGCCCCGGGGGCGGTGTCGCCGCTGTTGTCGGCGCTGGTGATCAAAGCGTCGTTGTTCGTGCTGTTGCGCCTGTGGGTCTGGCTCGCGGCCCCGGCGGCGCTCATCGAGCCGGAGCCCGGGGCCGTCGAGTCCTCCGTGCTGGAGCCGGTGACCGTGGCGCTGAGCTGGGGCCTGGCGGTGCTCGGCGTCGCCGCGATCTTGGTGGGCTCGTTGCTCGCGTTGCGGCAGAACCGGCTCAAACCGTTGATCGCCTACTCCACCGTCGCGCAGGCGGGCTACTGGTTCCTGTTCTTTCCGATCCTGGTGGATCGGGAGTCGGACCTGCTCGAGGAGCAGGCGGTGACGACGCTCACCGACGACGCGGTCATCGCCGCCGCCACCACCGGCACCGTGGCCCTGGTGCTGGGCCACGGCTTATCCAAGACCGCGGTGTTCCTCGTCGCCGGCCACCTCAAACACGTGTACGGCACAGACGAGTTGGCCCGGCTGCGCGGCGTCGGCGTCCGCCATCCCCGCCTGATGATGGCCCTGGGGTTGGCCGGGGTCGGACTCGCCGGCGTCCCGTTCTCCCTGGCGTTCAGCGGGAAGTGGGAACTGGCGACCGCGGCGGTCTCCTCCGGTGACATGTGGATCGTGGGCGTCATGGTGTTGGCGACGCTGTTGTCCGCGGGGTATGTCCTGCGGATGGTTTCCCCGTTGCTGCGCACCGACGCCCCGTCGGAAGACGAAGAAGAGCGCGTCCCCGCCCAGCCCCAGACGCGCCGTGAACGTGCCGCCCAGCTGGTGCCGTTCACGCTCGGCGGGCTGACCGTCCTGACCGGATTCACCGGTTTCTGGGTCGCAGACATGATGGAGGTGGGGGCCCCGTGGTGACCGCGTTGTCCGAAGAAGTCCTGACCCTGATCCCGGTCGTCCTGCTGTTCGTGTCGTTGGCGGCGGCGGCGCTGATCTTCCCGATGAAGGAACACCAGGTCGGGTTGCGCTCGACGGTGAACATCGGCCTCGCCGTGGTGAAAGTCGTGCTGGTGCTGCTGTTGTTTCCGGTGGTGCTCGACGCGGATCTGCGCCCGGAATTCAGCATGCCCTTCCTGGGCGGGATCGAGCTGGTGCTCCGGGTGGATCCGCTGGCCCTGTACTTCGCCACCCTGTCGTCGGTGCTGTGGCTGATCACCACCGTCTATGCCATCGGCTACCTGCGGGAAGGGCAGAGCCGCAGCAAGTTCTTCGGTTTCTTCAGCCTGTGCGTCACCGCCACGGTGGGCATCTCCTTCTCCGGTAACCTCATCACCTTCCTCGTCTTCTACGAGATGCTGACCCTGGTGACCTACCCGCTGGTCGCGCACTGGGGCGATAAGAAGTCGCTGCGGGCGGCGCGGACGTACCTGGCGTTCACGCTCAGCGGCGGCCTCGCGCTGCTGTTCGGCGTCGTCTGGCTGACCATCTACGCGGGCCCAGTGGACTTCGCCCCGGGCGGCGCCCTCGGCGTGGCGGAGCTGGCAGAACATTCGCCGGGGATCGCGATCGCTATTTTCGTGCTGTTGGTGGGCGGCTTCGGGGTGAAGGCGGCGCTGTTCCCGCTGCACGCCTGGCTACCGAAGGCCATGGTCGCGCCGGCGCCGGTCTCCGCGTTGTTGCACGCCGTGGCGGTGGTCAAGGCGGGAGTCTTCGGCATCGTCCGGGTGCTTGACGACGTCTACGGCATCGAGGTCGCCGCCGGGTTGGGGGTCCTGCCGCCGCTGCTCATCCTCGCCGGCTTCACCGTCATCTACGGCTCCTACCAGGCGCTGCGGCAGACCGACCTGAAGGCGCGGCTGGCTTACTCCACGATTTCGCAGGTCAACTACATCACGGTCGGGTTGGCTTTGGCCACGGTCACAGGCGTCGCGGGCGCCCTGGCACACCTGGTGCACCAGGGCGTCATGAAGATCACGCTCTTCTTCTGCGCGGGCCTTTACGCCGAGGTCTTGGGCGCCAAGGACGTGCGCCAGCTCCGCGGCCTGGGCCGGCGCATGCCCGGCACCTCCGTGGCGTTCACGGTCGGCGCCTTCGGCATGATCGGCCTGCCGGCCACGGCGGGATTCATCTCTAAATTTCAGTTGGGGCTGGGCGCCTTGGATTCCGAGTACCCCTGGGTGGTCGCCGTGTTCATCGCCTCCTCGGTGATGAACTCCATGTACTTCCTGCCCGTGGTCTACCGGCTCTGGTTCCAGGCCCCCGAGCCGACGGAGGAAGAGGAGACCCCTGACCGCGTGACCGAGCCGAAGTCCATGCTGTATCCGGCCCTGACCACCGCCGCCGGAACGCTCGTGTTCGGCCTGGTGGCGTCCGCCTCGTTTCTGCCGCTGGATATTTCGCGGCAGATCGCGGAAGGGGTGTTTCAGTGATGTTCTTCCTCGCATTCTGTCTGCCGGCCGTTATTCTCGCGGTGATCGCCGGCGCCGGGCTGCTGCCGGACGGGGTCCGGCCCCGAGCGCGGCGCGCCGCCGCTGCCGTCGCCCCCGCCACGGTGCTGCCGGCCGTCGTCCTGGCCGTACAGGGATCGGCCACCGTCGAGTTGCCGTGGCTGCTCTTCGGGTCGACGGCGGCCCTCGACGAGGTGGGCCGGCCGCTGCTGGTGACGGCAGGCGTGCTCTACGGCGCGGCGTTGGCGGCCGTGGGGTGGCGCCGGAGCGCCGACGCAGAGGTGCGCGCCGCCACGTTGTCCGGCTTCCTGCTGGCCAGCTACCTGGGCAACATCGGCGTGTACGTCGCCGCGGACACGGTCAGCTTCTACCTGGCGTTCGCGGTGATGAGCTTCGCCGCCGTCGGGCTGGTCATCCACTACCGCAGTGATCAGGCGCGCCGGGCGACGGTCATTTACCTGGTGATGGCGGTGCTCAGCGAAACCGCGTTGCTCGCGGCCCTGATGATGACCGTCCACGCCGGCGGCGCGGCCGTCGCCGACGCCCCGCAGGCGGTCATCGACGCCCCCCGCACCGGCCTGATCTTGGTGTTGTTCTTCCTCGGCTTCGGCATCAAGGCGGGCGTCGTCCCGCTGCACGTGTGGCTGCCGTTGGCGCACCCGGCCGCGCCGCCCGCCGCTTCGGCGGTGCTCTCTGGGGCGATGGTCAAGGCCGGCGTGGTCGGTTGGTTGCGGTTCTTCCCCCTCGGCGAGGCCGGCGGGGGCGGCGCGGTCCAGGCGCTGGCATGGACGTTGCTGGCGTTGAGTTTGCTCGGGGCCTTCGGCGCCGCGGTGGTCGGCGTGCTGCAGAACGACCCGAAGGTCATCCTCGCCTATTCCACGATTTCGCAGATGGGATTCCTCGGCGCCGTGATCGCCGCCGGGGTGCTCATGCCCGGCGCGGCGCCGGCGGTGACGGCCGCGGTCGTCCTCTACGGCGTCCACCACGGCTTTGCCAAGGGGGCGTTGTTCCTTGGGGTGCCGGTGGTCAAGCGGCACGGCCGGGGCCCGCTGGGGGCGGTGGTGCTTCTCGGCATGGCCTGGGCGGGTCTGGCGATCGCGGGCGCCCCCTGGACTTCCGGGGCTTTCGCGAAATACATGGGCAAGGAGGCCGTCGTGGAGGTGTCCGTCTGGGGCGTCGGGCTGGATGAGATTCTGCCGCTCGTGGCGACCGGCTCGACGGTGCTGCTGCTTCGCGCCGCGTGGGTGATGTGGCACGGCGAGCGTTCCCGCGGGCGTATCGACGGTGAGCTGCTCGGCTGGCTGGCCGTGTGTCTGGCGGGGCTGACCGTGCCCTGGTGGGTCGGCCGGCAGTGGCTCGGGCTTGAGGCGCCGACCTGGGACTGGTCGACTCTCTGGGACATGGCGTGGCCGATTCTGCTCGGGCTGGCGCTCGCCCTGCTTGCCCGGCTGCGACCTGTCAGCGGCTCGAAGATCCCGCCGGGCGACCTCGTCGGGGCCGGGGACGCGGCTGTCCTGGGACTCGGCCGCTGGGGTGGCCGGGCGCTGGACGGGCTGCACGACGGCACGCGGCGCCTCGGGGCGGGCGTCGGCACGCTGGGCGCCCGCGTGGCCGAGACCACCCAGCGTGGCCTGGAGCGCGCCGACACGACGCAGCGCACCTGGCCGAACACCGGTAAAGCCACGCTGCTGCTGATCGGGGCCGGTGTGGTCGTCTTCCTGCTGACGTGGGGGGCCGGATCATGAGGTGGTTGACGGCCATTGTGTTGCGCGCCCTGCTGTTGACGGCGGCGTGGGTCTCACTGGCCGGCTGGGACGCGGACTACGCGGCGTACGGCCTGCTCAGCGTCGGCGCCGCGACTGCGTTGAGCCTGGCGCTTCTCCCGCCGGCGCGGGACGGCATGCGCGGTTGGCCTGGTCGGGCGTGGGGCTCGGTGCGCCTGGCCGGGTGGTTCCTCGCTCAGGCGGCGGTCGGCGGCGCGGACGTGGCGTGGCGGGCGGTGCAGCGCACCCCGGACATCGAGCCGGAGGTCGTCTCCGCGCCCTTCCTGCTGCCGGCGGGATCCGGCCGACAAATGGCGATGCTGCTGATGAACCTCATGCCCGGCACCATGGTGCAACGGGCGGTCAGCGACGGAGTGGAGTTGCATACCCTGTCGCTGGAGTTGAACCCCGTCGAACAGTGGGAGCAGCTGCAGCGGCGGGTCGCACGGGCCTACGGGGTCAGCCCCACGCCTGGCGCCGGAGAGCCGTGAAGGTCCGCCGCACGCCGCTGAGGGGATCGACGAAAGCCAGCTCCCGGGAAATCAGGTGCAGCGGCACCCCCAGATCCTCGTCCTCGGCGGGGTGGATGACCGGGTAGATCCCGTCGCCCAGGATGGGCACGCCGGCGGCCCACATGTGCAACCGAAGCTGGTGGGTGCGGCCCGTCTCCGGACGCAGTCGGTAGCGGGCCTGGCGGGGCCGGGGGCCATGGACCGCTTCGATCTTTGCCTGTTCGGTCTCCGACAGCGCAGTGACGTCGTCGAGGACAGTGAAGGCGTTGGCTTCGCCGTCGACGACGCTGCCCTGAATCTCCCCGTGGACCTTGTGCATGCGCGAGGCCCAGCGGACCGGGGCGGCGTCGGCGAGTGTCGCGTCGTGGTCGGCGATCGCCTCGTAGACCTTGTCCACCTTCCGCTCCGCGAACAGCCGCTGGTAGGCGCCGCGGACCTCGCGGCGTTTGGTGAACACCAGGACGCCGGAGGTCTGCCGGTCGAGGCGGTGGGCGGGCACTAGATCGTTGTTGCCGGTGGCCCGACGCAGCCGGACCGTGGCGGTTTCGGTGATGTGGCGGGCGCGCGGCATCGTCGCCAAGAAGGGCGGTTTGTCCACCACCAGCAGCGCGTCGTCTTCCTCGATGACCCGGATCTCGTAGGGCACCGGGGTTTCCGGTGCGGGCATGCGGTAAAACCACACGTCCTGGCCGGCGGGGATCAGCGAGTCCGGGTGCAGGGGCGTGCCGTCGCGCAAGACCACCTCACCGTCATCGAAGCGGGCGCGCAGGGCTTCGGCGTCGTCGGCGGGGTGGCGGTGGCGCTGGGTGGAGATCAACGTGTGCAGGAAGTCCCGGGCGCTGACCGGGGCGTGCCCCTCGGGCACCCGGGCGCGGGTGGGGTTGAGCCCGTCCCGGATGGGCAAAGGTTCCCGGCGACCCCGTGAGTGTATTAATCTGTCTGACATGAACTTCGACGATATCTTGAATGCCGCCACCGATTTCTCATCGGAGGGCGTGGGTGCGATGCTGCGTGACGCAGCCATCTTCCTCTATGAGCTGCTGTACCCGGCTAACGCTGGGCCGGCCGAGGACGTCATCATCCCGGCCTAAAATATTTTAAAATCACTGGTAGTAACCAGTCCCGAGGCAGGTATTAACCGGCTACACTGGAAGGTGTAAAGGGAACTCAGGGTCTTGGCGGCCCGGAAGTTTCCACGCGCACCCGGACTGAAAGGGCAACGCCATGACCACCCACGAAGACATTGTTGTTGTAGCCGTCGACGGCTCGCCGGCCTCTGAAAACGCAGTGCGATGGGCCGCGAACACCGCGAACAAGCGCGGCATCCCGCTGCAGCTCGCGACGAGCTACACCATGCCGCAGTTCCTGTACGCGGAGGGCATGGTGCCGCCGCAGGAACTTTTTGACGACCTGCAGAACGAGGCGATGGGCAAGATCGACGACGCCCGCCGCATCGCGCATGAGACCGCCCCCGAGATCAAGATCGGCCACACCATCGTCGAAGGCTCCCCCATCGACATGCTGCTGGAGATCTCCAAGACCGCCACCATGATCGTCATGGGTTCGCGCGGCCTCGGCGGACTCTCCGGCATGGTCATGGGTTCTGTCTCCGCGGCCGTGGTCTCCCACGCCGAGTGCCCGGTCGTCGTCGTCCGCGAAGACAACCCGCTGGACGAGACCACCAAGTACGGCCCGGTCGTGGTGGGCGTGGACGGCTCCGACGTCTCCCAGCAGGCCACGGAGGTGGCTTTCGCGGAGGCCGACGCCCGCGACTCCGAGCTGATCGCCGTGCACACCTGGATGGACATGCAGATGCAGTCCTCCCTGGCGGGCGTGACCGCCGCGCAGGCGGACTGGAACGAGATCGAGCAGCAGCAGATTAGCCTGCTGGAGGAGCGCCTTCAGCCGCTCGTCGAGCAGTACCCGAACGTGCAGGTGAAGAAGGTCATCACCCGCGACCGTCCGGTCCGCGCCCTGGCGGAGCAGGCCGAGGGATCGCAGCTGATGGTCGTCGGCTCCCACGGCCGCGGCGGTTTCAAGGGCATGCTGATCGGCTCCACCTCCCGCGCGCTGCTGCAGTCCGCGCCGTCGCCGTTGATGGTGGTCCGCCCGGGCGTCACCGCCTGACGCCGGCCAGCGGCTCATCCTCTGAGACGCTACAGAACCCGTCTTCTCTCCCAGGTCGGGAGAGGGGACGGGTTTATTGCGGTTGAGTCTCAATCTCTTCGCAGCCCGGCTAAGGTCGCACGTTTCTTATATAAAGGGGACATAACCCTGAAAGCACCCGAACAAAGAAACGAGGACAACACACATGGCTCTTTCACTGGGATGGATCGCCTGGATCGTCATCGGCGGCCTGGCCGGCTGGGTCGCTTCCATGATCAAGGGCACTAACGCTCAGATGGGACTGTTGGCGAATATCGTCGTCGGTGTCATCGGCGGCCTGATCGGTGGCTGGCTGCTGGCCTTGCTGGGCTTCGACGTCGCCGGCTGGGGATGGATCCTCAGCTTCTTCACCTGTCTCTTGGGTGCGGTGATCCTGCTGACGATCGTCAACGCCATCCGCCGTTGACGTTGTGCCCGACCTCTGCCCCGCCCGCCGGCCCCTCGCTTACGCGAGGCCTGCGGGCGGGTCTTTTCATTCTGTCTGGTGGCATCGGCCCGGCGGGTTAGTCTGAACGTACCGGTTTGTCTATATTGGAGTTGAGACTTTCCCTCCCCGCGGCGACCGCCAGCGCCGAGGGAGGGCCCCGAGCGGAGAGGAAAGATCCGAGATGGCCTCAGGCACAGCCAAGAAGAAGACGACGAGCCGCCGCCGAAACCGGCCGAGCCCCCGGCAGCGGCTCTTGGCGTCCGCCACCAACCTATTCACCACCGAAGGAATCCGGGTCATCGGCATCGACCGCATCCTGCGGGAAGCGGACGTGGCCAAGGCCTCCCTGTACTCCCTGTTCGGATCCAAAGACGCCTTGGTCGCCGCCTACATCCAGGAACTGGACGAAGAGTACCGGGCCGAATGGGCCGAGCGCACCACGGACATGGCCGACGTCGACGGCAAGGTGCTGGCCTTCTTCGACATGGCGATCGACAAGGAACCGGAACAGAACTTCCGCGGCTCCCACTTCCTCAACGCCGCGAACGAATACCCGAAGCCGGACACGGACGGCGAACGCGCCATCGTCGCCGCCTGCCTGGAACACCGCAAGTGGATGCACACCACCATGACGGCACTGCTCAGCGAAAAGAACGGATACCCCTCCGGCACCCAATCCGATCAGCTGCTGATCTTCCTCGACGGTGGACAAGCCGGCGCCCGCCTGCTGCGCGAGGTCGGGCCGTTGAAGACAGGTCGCGACCTGGCGCGGCAGATGCTCGCCGAGCCGCCCGCCGATTACTCGATCTGACCCTTATCGTCTCCGTCACCGGCGTCCTGCCCGTCAGCCCCCTCCGGCCGACGGGCCTTTTTCTTTTCTTCGTTGCGCTGCCGGCGCCGGTCATTACGGGCCTTCGTCTGGGCACGCGTGCGCTCCCGGCGGGCCTTCTTCTCCTCCGCCGCGGCGTCCTTTTTCCGTTGCAGGAACTCGTCGATCTCTGCGCGGATGGCCGCGGCCTCCTCCGGGGCGGCGCGCCGGGCCTCGCGGCGGCGCTGCTTCACCCACTTCTCCTCGTCCTTCTCCTCGGCCCGGGCGGCGTAGAAGGCCGCGCGGTTGCTCTCCCGCAGTTCGCGGTGTTCCTCCAGCTGGGGCCACTTGCGGGCCACCGCCGTGTTGATGACGGCCGTCTGTCCCAGCGTCCAGAGCCCGTTGCAGAACCAGTAGAAGATCAGCGCGACCGGAATCGGGCCGAACAACCCCAGCAACAGCAGCAGCACCGGCACGATCGCGGAGACCGCCACGAGAAACTTGAATGTGCCTCGGGCCGTGCCGGACGACCAGTCGAGCGTCCGCCAGCTCCACAGCAGACCGAGAATGAGGTTCAGCGTGGTGAACACAATCGCGGCCAGCAGGAACGGCACGACGAAGGAGCGCACCTCTGTCGTGGTGGTGCCCAACTCCAGCAGCCGCTCATCGGACATGGCCAGGTACGCCTGCACCGGCTGGCCGCCGATCTCCGCCTGGAGGAAAGACTCGATGTCGGCGCGGGACAGCACCCCGATGGGAGCCTCGGCGTCCGCGCGCGAATCCGGCCGGGCCATCCACAACAGCATGCGGTACAGGCCGAGGAACACCGGCAGCTGGATCAGCGCCGGCACACAACCCGCGGCGAGGCTGTAATTATACTTCTCCTGCAACTCTTTCTTGCCGTCTTCGAGTGCGTAGACGTCCTCCGGTTCGGTGGAGTCGCCGTAGCGTTCCTGCAGTTTCGCCAGCTCCGGGCGCATGAGGACGGAGGCGCGGCCAGAGCGTTTCATGATCCAGGTGAACGGGGCGATCAGGGCGCGCACCGTGATCACCAGGCCGACGATGGACACGACCCAGGCGGTGGACTCGTCCATGCCGAACACATCGTGCAGCAGCAGGTGCCACAGTTTCATCACGGCGGAAACCGGGTAGACGAAGATCTCCAGCAAAGGTGTCCCTCTTCTTCAGGCAGAGCCGACGGCAGACAAATACGATCTTGATGGTACGTGCAGTGGGCGCCGGAACGGGCAATCGGCGTGGACGAGCTCCGCACGGTGACGCTGAGGCACGCCACCCGCTGGGTAGGCTCAGAGCCATGAGTTCCCCGGTGAAGGCGTCGTCCCCGACGTCCGACGAGTTCATTCTCAACGAGACGGCGATGCGGCAAGGCATCCACGTTCTCACCCTGATGCTGCTGGCCGTCACGGTCGCCTCCTCCTTCGCCCTCGAATTCATCGACGCGGCGATGAACCTGCTGCTGGTGGCGGTGTTCGCCGTGTTTTACTTCGTCGGATTCGACAGCCTGGACAAATGGGGTGAGACGTGGCGGCAAATGTGGGTCGTGGCGATGACGGGGGTGTGGATCCTCGACATGCTCATCTCCCCGGTGGCCATCTATCTGGTCTTCTCCCTGTACTTCGTCCTGCTGCGGGCCATGGACGACCTACGCGGAGCCGTCAGCGTCGTCTTCGTCACCGCGATCGCCATCGTGCTGCAGATGCCCGGCGGGGTGACGCTGGGGGCGGTCATGGGGCCGACGGTCGCGGCGGCAGTGACGCTGGCGATGCATTACGCGGTGCGGCGGATGCAGCGACTGACCAGGGAGCGGGAACAGGCGGTGCGGGAACTGGTGAGCACCCGACACCAGTTGGCGGAGACGGAACGCTCGGCGGGCGTGGTGCAAGAACGTGAACGCCTCGCGCACGAGATCCACGACACGGTGGCGCAGGGGTTGTCGAGCATCCAAATGCTCCTGCACGTCGCGGAGCGCGACCTGAAGCGGGAGAGGACGCCGGAACAGATAGGCAACGCCCTGCAACGCATCGAGCTGGCCCGCTCCACGGCGGCCGACGGCCTGGCGGAGGCCCGCGCCATGATCGCGGCCCTGCAACCCGCCTCCCTGGCCCAGACGAGCCTGTCCGGCGCCCTGGAGCGCATGGTGGAGTCCTTCTCCCAGGTCGGCGAGCTGGACATCACGGTCGAGGTGGAGGACGGCGGGACGGGGAAGGACCACCAGCTGCCCATGGGCGTGGAAGCGGCGCTGCTGCGCATCGCGCAGGGGGCCGTGGGCAACGTCGTCAAGCACGCCGGGGCGACGCGCTGCCGGGTGACGGTGACCTACCTCATCGACGAAGTCAGGATGGACGTCGTGGACGACGGCGCCGGCTTCGACGTCGAGACGGTGGAAGGCACGCCGGCGGGCCTGGGCCACGTCGGGCTGTCCGCCATGCGGTCGCGGGCCAGGGAACAGGGCGGTGAGCTGTTCGTGGAATCTGCGCCGGGCGGGCCGACGGCGGTGTCGGTGGCGATCCCGCTGCAGGCGGACCAAGACTCCGCGGTGCCGGAGGAATAGGAGGCACCGGCTATTATGAGCAGATAGTTATCTCGCCGTAGATATGAAGGGAACCTAAAGTCGATGATTCGCGTGCTGCTTGCGGACGACCATGAGATTGTCCGGCTAGGGCTCCGGGCCGTGCTGGAAGAGGCGGAGGACATCATGGTGGTCGGCGAAGTCGCGACCGCCGAGGCCGCCATTTCCGCCGCTCAGGCCGGGGGCATCGATGTGATCCTCATGGATCTGCGTTTCGGCGCCGGCGTGGAAGGCACGAAGGTGACCACCGGCGCGGAGGCCACCGCGGCGATCAAGGCGGCGATGGATAACCCGCCGAAGGTGCTGGTCGTGACCAACTACGACACGGACGCCGACATTCTCGGCGCCATTGAGGCCGGTGCGGTGGGCTACCTGCTCAAGGACTCCCCGCCGTCGGAGTTGCTCGCGGCCGTGCGTTCCACCGCCGAAGGCGATTCCGCTTTGTCGCCGGTGGTCGCGGACCGGTTGATGACGCGGGTGCGTACGCCCCGGATGTCTCTCACGCCCCGGGAGCTGGAAGTGCTGCAGCTGGTGGCTTCGGGCTCGTCCAACCGCGAGATCGGCCAGGAGCTGATGTTGTCGGAGGCGACGGTGAAGTCTCACCTGGTGCACATCTACGACAAGCTGGGGGTCCGGTCGCGGACTTCGGCGGTGGCCGCCGCTCGCGAGCAGGGCGTGCTCTGACGGTCGCATGACCGAACGCCGAGGATGTTCCTCGGCGATTTAGGCGTGGGCCTCCTGGTAGGCCTTCATGATGCTGTGGGGGATCTTGCCGCGGTTGGCGACGTCCATGCCCTTGCTCTGGGCCCACTGGCGGATGTCCGCGGGGTCGGCCTTTTCCAGGACATTGGCGGTTTCTTCGCGGGCGACCTCCAAGTAGCGGGCGAGGAGTTCCCGGAACTCTCGGGCGTTGTCTTCGGAAAGGTCGAGTACGTAATCGGTGCCGTCCAAGCTGAAACGAACGACATTCAGTTCTTCTTCAGTCAAGGCAGAGCCATCCAGATCGTCGAAGTATTGGGTGATTTCACGGCGTGCCATGGGTATTCTCCTTTGTGTTCATGCTCTTTTTTCTTATGCCATAAACTGTGAAAATGGGGTGGAACGAAGGGGGAAGGTACGCCATCTTTATATCATATTTTAAAATACTATAATTTGTGTTTCCTGGTCAAGCGATTCTTCCTACAAGATAAGCGGTGTGGCTGGAGATGGCGGGGGAAATCGTTGAAATGTCTGTGTGAATTATTTCCTCAGATATGAGGAAATGGATGGAAATTGTTTTCTATTCGTGGCGGGGGCGACTCCAGAAAGAGGCGGTGAACCAGTCTCCCGGTAATGACGTGTCGCGATTATCCCTGGTCGGGCTGCGGGGCATCACGGGATGACGACGTAACTGGCGGCCACGCCCCTTCCTCCTGGCCACGTGCGTGCCCGGCGGCGTCGAGGCCGTTGCGTTCGATGACGTCCTGGAGGGCGGGCGCCGTTGGTCGGCTTTCTGGCCGAAAAGCACGCTGGGTCGGGGCGGCGCGCGCTGCCGGTGTGGCGAAGATAGTTGTCGCTGCAACTTTCATCTGAAGAGAGAGGGGGTGGGGGCGACCATGGAAAACACTTTAGCTTTCCGTCGCCGCCTCCTCTTCCGGGGGTATATCCCCGGCACTCTGGCTGGAGGGGCATGAGGTCGCGGAATCGCCTGCGCATGGCCCCGAACTCAGTTGACTAGGCGGCCTCAGCTGGTCGGATGCGCTGAATCCGGGCGGGACGTCGGTGTGTGGCGGGCCCCGCCGGCACACCTGTGTGCCGGAAGGTGTGCGGGGGTAGGGCTGCGGTCCCGGTAAGGGTGGGGGCCGAAGGCATGTAGATACTTCTTTGTTTCCCGGGCGATACCGCCGACAACACGCTAACCGCGGGTGATCTTCTGCTGAATCTCCTGCGCCACCTTGTCCAGGTCCCGGTTGATCGCGGACAAGGAACGACGGCGCTGCTCCGGGCTCATGTATTCCGCGTTGTCGACGGCGATGACGAGCTCATCCAGGCGATCTTCGGCGTCGCGGGTGAATCCGGTCGGCAACTCCGCTTCCGTCAGCGTGGCGCGCACGCCCTCGATGCGGGCCTTGACCTGCCCGCCGTGCCCCGAAAACTGCGCCAGCTGGTCGCTGCTGATCCCGGCCTGATTCGCCCGTGCCGTCACCAGCTGTTCCCGGCCAGCGGTGATCGCCCGATAAATCAGCGGCAGCAGCACCGGCGCGGCGACCCGGGCGGCCCCGATCCACCGGCGCACCCGCTGCGGATTGACCTTGCCGGCCTTGATCTTCTCGTACTCCTGCTTGGCCTGCTTCTCCTCATGCTTACGCTTGTTCTTGAGGTTCTTCTGCTCGGTCTTGACCAGGTCCTTCTCCAGGTTGGCCAGCAACTTCTCGCGGCGCGTCTGCGTCTTCGCGGACTGCTTGACTTCCTGGCGGGCACGGGTCTGCGCAGACTTGATCTCCTTCCGGGCCTTGGCGCGCTGCTTACGGATCGTCGAGAGAATGCCCATGGTTATCGTGTCCTGCCTAAAGTTTCGTCGTTCCCTAACGCCATTCACCTTACCGTTTTCTGTCCACTAAGCTGTCAAGGTTGTGAGCGCTATGGACCCGCGGCAGGTGACGGCATCCGACCTCGTCGGCTGCCGGTACCGCTATGTCCAGCGCCAACATTTCCCGGACGTGCCGCCCACCGACTCCTCCGTCGCCCGCCGGCAACGCGCCGACGCTGAATTGCAGGCGATGTTGGCGCTGTTGCCGACCCGCCGCGGACTCGGCGACGGCCGCCGCAAGCTTTTCCTGCGCGTCGACCTCCCCGGCGCCGATGACCCCGACGACGCCGAGCTGTCCACCCTCGCGGCCATCGCCGCCGACGCCACCTTGATCACCGGCGCCGTGTTCACCGGTTCTGACGCCGGCCACCGGTGGCGGGTGGTCGTCGATGTGCTCGTCCGGCGTGAGGACGGTAACTACGCCCCGGTCATCGTCAGCAACCACCGCGTCGCCCGGCCAGACAAGCATTCCGTGATGCAGGCCGTGGCCACCAACCGGCTCGGCCTCAGCCGGCCGCTGGAGGTCGGCTACCGGCCGCGCCACCACGTCGTCGACGGCTACCGGCTCGGACTCGCCGCCCGCGCGCTGGCAGAGATCGGGCGCGACAGCGGCCGCGGCGGCGCCATCGGGCAGGACCGCACCACCGTTTTCCTCACCGACACCGCCGGATTCCAGCCGGCGCTGACCGCCGCGTTGGAGGCCGGCTGGCCGATTGTGGCCCGCCGCGTCAAGGAATGCGCCACCTGCCGCTTCTGGTCGCGCTGCGAGCCAGAACTGGTCGCCGCCGACGACATCAGCCTCGTGCTTCCCGGCGACAAGGCGCGCGATTTCCGCCAGGGCGGAATCACCACCGTCACCGGCCTCATCGACGCCCGCGCCGGCGAGCCCTCCGCGTTGGCCGCCGCTTGGCGCAGCGGCACGCCCCTGCTGCGACGCCTCGCGGCCGGGGCGGTCACCGGCCCGCACGCCGACGTGGAAATCGACGTCGACATGGAGGCCTACCTCGACCACGGCGCCTACCTGTGGGGCGCTTTCGACGGCGCCGACTACCACGGCTTCGCCACCTGGGAGGGTCTCGGCGGCGCCGCGGAGGCCGAGAATTTCGCCCGCTTCTGGGATTGGCTCATGACTAGGCGCGCAGACACACACGCCGCTGGCCTGACCTTCGCCGCCTACTGCTATTCCGCCAACGGCGAAAACCACTGGTTCCGCTCCACCGCCACGCGCTTCGGCGGCCGTCGTTTCGGACGCGTCGTGGTGCCGGAGCTCGACGAGGTCGACGCCTTCATCGCCTCCGACGAGTGGCGCGACGTCTTCGTCTGGGTGCGCCGTCACCTGATCGGACCGCACGGCGTCGGCCTGAAAATCGTCGCCCCCGAAGCCGGGTACACCTGGGCGGACGAAGGCTTCGACGGGGAGGACTCCGTCCACACCTGGCGCCGGGCGCAGGCGGCCGACGAGACGGGGATGCGCGCCCGGGCCACTCTGCTGCGCTACAACGAGGACGACACCCGGGCCACCGCCGCCGTGCGCGCCTGGCTCCGCGACGGCGCGCCGGGCGTGCCCTCCGCCGAGGACTTTTAGTAGAAGTGCACCGCCGCGTCGTCCGCGCCGGAGCAGGTCACCAGCTTCTCGTTGCGGGGAGCGCACGTCAGCGTGTACTCCTGCTCGGTGACCGGACTGTAGACCTCGACCTGATTGCGCAGGTGGTCGCGGATATCGTCCTCGGTGGCGTTGAGTCCCTCGATCAGCGCTTCGTGGGTGGCGATCACGAATTCACAGCTGGTGTTCTCGTTGCCGGCCCAGATATTGGTGCCCCAGCCGTCGCCGTGGATGCAGATGGTGGAGGGTTCGCCGGCGATGGTCACTTCGCTGCCCACCGGTTCGTAGGGGAGGTCGTCGGCCGGGACTTCATCGCCGGGGCCGCCGGTCTGGGTGGTGGTCTCGACCGCGGCGTCAGTATCCGTGGTCGGCGCCGGCGGTGCCTCGGGCGGTGCGGTGTCTTGGGTGGGGGCGTTGTCGGTGGCGGTGACGGTGGTGACTTCGCCGTCAGCCTCGCCGTCGGCGCATCCGGCTAAAGCGAATGCGGCTGCGGCCGTCAGCGCCGCCACTTTCACAGGTGTCCTCATGCTCATGGCGCTCCTCGTCGGGGCATGGTCGTCGGGTACCCGCCAGGGTAGACAGTGTGGGCTCGGTCAGAGCTTTTCGTGATGCGACTGTGAGGTTTCCGCAACTGGGTCGATGCGGTTCTCCGGCCTACACCACGACGACGTCGAAGGTCATGCCCTGAATCTCGTGGCCGGCGATCGTGCACCAGCCGTGCATGTCGGCGCTGACCACGCCCAAATCCATCTCCATTGATTCCCCTTCCGCCAGCCGCCCGGATTGCACGCCCGAGGCCATCTTCAGGTCATGGGCCTGCGCGTCGTCGTTGGTCAGCGTGATGATCACCTGGTTGCCCGCGGGGACTTCCACGACCGCCGGGTCGAAGGCCATGCCGACGGCACGGACGTCCACGGCGGTGACCTCCTCGGTGCCGGTGGGCGCCACCGCGGCAGTCCCGCCGGTCTCCTTCAGGCCACCGAAGAGCGCGAGAATCAACGCCAGCACCGCTATGCCCGCGGTGACCTGGCCCCACGGAGTGGTGGGCTGTTCCGGGCGCGGGAAGTCCTTTTCCTTCAGCAGCACCGCCTTCTGCGACTTCACCGAGCGGAGCAGCAGCGGGACAAAGGCCGCGAAGGATCCGAAGACCAGCACGCTGAGCACGACCTTGAGCCAGGAATTGTCCGCCAGCTGCCAGAAGATGAAGCCCAGGTTGATCAGGGTCAGCCGGAACAGCCCGCCCCGGTTGAGTTCCGCCAGGCCCGCCCGCTTGGGAGCCGGGCCGCCGCCCATGGTGGTGGGCAACAGGTAGCTCATCACGCCGATGAGCAGCTGGGCGGCGAAGCCGATGAGCAGCGGCATCGTCGGCAAGTCCACCAGGTAGATCTCCGAACCCGCGGCGATCAGCTGCACGGCGTAGAAGACCACCGCGCCGATCAGCCAGAGGACGGCCAGCAGGATGGACGCCGATGGGTAGGTGATGCGGTCGCGGGGGTCCTTGGCCACGTCGAGGACGTTGGTGAGCCAGGCCTGGAACCCGACGATCCAGCCGGCCGCGTACACCATCAGCCCACCGCCGGCGAGGAGCCCGGAGTCGAGGATTCCGCCGACTGTCGCGGCGACGACGCCGATGCTCAACAGCCAGATCATGGGCACCGACCGGTCCTTGAGGCCGTTGATGCGCCAGATGGACGGGAAGAGCACCGTTAGGGAACCGGCCGCGGCCAGCCCGAGGAACCCGCCGAGGTTGATCACGGTGTGCCCCATCAACAGCTGCAGGTGCAGCTCATCGGGCAACCCCATGGACAGGAGGGCGCCGAAGACGGCGCCGACCGGCAGCGCGAACCCGGAGAGCACGTAGGCGAAGACCGCGGTCCGGAAGCGTTTGCTTTTCTCGGAGCGCAGCCACTGCTGGGCCAGCACCACGGCGTGCCAACCCAACGCCACGGCCACGGCTGCGGCGCCGATCTGGGTGAGGATCCAGTGCCGCTCCCACCAGTAGACGAGGACCTCGCCCAGAATCGTGACGACGATGCCGGCGTTGAGCAGATAGGTGCGCCGGAGCTGCCAGGGGCGGGCCGAGTCCGGCAGGCGTTGCCGGAGGAACTTCTCCGTGAAGTGTTGCGACCACAGCACAATCGAGTTGGTGAGCACGCCGAGGGTGAAGATATGGATGAGCACCCAGCGGTATTCGGGGATCCAGAGGTGCGTCACACCGGCGACGAGGAAAATGGCCATCCACACTGTGACGGGCCGGGCGGCCTTGCGGTGCCAGGTGTCGGAGCGCCACTCTTTGGTCGGAAACTGCTGGCTCATGCGGATCAACGTTACTACATTAAAAACGTCATTTCCCGGTCAAAAAGCCGGGGCGGGTGAAGCGTCTCAGCGCTGCCGTTCGCGCGCCGCCATGACGGCCGCGACGGCCACCGCCACGAAGAGCACGGCCGTCAACACCGCGATGAAACCGGTCCAGGGCAGCGCGCTGAACGCCCAGCCAGAGGCGCCGCCGAGCAGCGACGACCCGGTGTAATAACAGAACAGGTACATGCTCGAGGCCTCCGCTCGGTTCTCGGTGGCGATGACGCCGATCCAGCTGGAGGCGGTCGAGTGCATGGCGAAAAAACTCGCGGTGAACACGAACAACCCCGTCAACGCCAGCCACAACCACCCGGCGGCGACCGCCCACAGCCCCAGCCACATGCCGACCGCACCGCCCAACATGACCGTGCCCCGGCCGATCCGGTCGGAGAGCGCGCCGGCGCGCGCCGAGGACCAGGTGCCGGCGAGATACATCACGAACACGGCGCCGACGAGGGCGGGGGAGAGCCCGAAGTCGTCGATGAGGCGGAACCCGAAGAAGTTGTACACCGAGACGAACACGCCCATGCCGACGAAGGCCACCGCGAACAGGGCCACGAGACTGGGGGTGCGCACATGGCGGGCCATGGCGGCCACCTCGTGCCGTAGCGTGATGGAACGCGGCGTGAAGCGGCGCTGCTTCGGCAGCGCCACGGCGGTGATCACGGCGAAGACGAGCGCCACGACGGCCGTGATGAACAGGGCCCACCGCCATGAGGTGAACTCGAGCAGACCCGCGGGGATCAGGCGGCCGGACAGGCCGCCGAGGGTGTTGCCGGAGATGTACAGGCCCATCGCCCGCCCCAGGTCGCGCTGGTCGACCTCTTCGCTCAGCCAGGTCATCGCCACCGCCGGGGTGCCGGCGACCAACGCCCCCTGCACGGCACGCATGACGATCAGGGTGCCGGCGTCAGGGGCCAGCGGCAGCAGCAGGCCGACCGCGGTGGCGGCCAGGGCGGAGATGATCAGCACCCGGCCACGGCCGTAGCGTTCGGAGAGTATCGAGGCCGGCACGATGCAGACGGCGAGCGCGCCCGTCGCCGCGGACACGGTCAGGGCCGCCGCCGTGGGGGAGACCTCCAGGTCGGCGGTCAGCATCGGCAGCATCGCCTGGGTGGCGTAGAGGGCGTTGAACACCGCCAGGCCCACCGCGAGCATGGCCAACGTGGCCCGTCGGTAGTCTCGGTGGCCTCGCCGTAACCCTTGGTGGTTCTCCTCGCCCATGGCGTCTATGGTGCCCCACCGGGGCCGGAAAGCGCGGCAGCCACCCGCCCCCGATTCGGGGCGGGCGGCTGGCAGAGAGAAGTTACGTCGTTTACTTCTTGGCGTCGGCGTAACGTGCGGCGACGTCGTCCCAGTTGAAGACGTTCCAGACGGCCTTGACGTAGTCGGCCTTGACGTTCTTGTACTGCAGGTAGAAGGCGTGCTCCCACATGTCCAGCATCAGCAGCGGGGTGAAGTCGACGGAGACGTTGCCCTGCTGGTCGGTCAGCTGCTGGATGATCAGACGATCGGCGATGTGGTCGTAGCCCAGCACTGCCCAGCCGGAGCCGTGGAGGGCCAGCGCGGCGTTGGAGAAGTGGTCCTTGAACTTCTCGAAGGAACCGAAGTCGCGGTTGATGGCCTCGGCCAGCTCACCGGTCGGCTCGCCGCCACCGTTGGGGGACAGGTTCTTCCAGAAGATGGTGTGGTTGGTGTGGCCACCCAGGTTGAACGCCAGGTTCTTGGACAGGGCGCGCACGGCGTCCTGGTTGGTGCCTTCCTCGCGCAGCTTCTCCAGGGCCTCGAGGGCGGCGTTGGCGCCGGCGACGTAGTTGGCGTGGTGCTTGGAGTGGTGCAGCTCCATGATCTCGGCCGAGATGTGCGGCTCAAGGGCGTCGTAGGCGTAATCAAGTTCCGGCAGCTCGTAAACAGCCATGGTCTAGTTTCCTTTCTTCGGGTGTTTCGTTCAGCGTCGCACCAGCCGAAGCAAGTGCAGCGCTCTAAGACTCCACTATAGGCAAGAATGGGATTTCGGCAACGAAGTTATGTCTGAATTGCTTGGCCTAACGCGCGGGCGCCTTGGGAGCGCCGATGAATTTATTTCCGCCGGAATCTTTTCGGGCCGGCTGACGTTGAAGGGACACAGACACTCTGTTTGAGGAGGCACCGCCCGTGTACTGGATGTTTCAACCCACCCCTGAACTGCTGCCCGAGGGCCAGACCCTCAAGGGCGGCTCCATGCCCGTTCTGGAGAACCCGCGGCCGCACGCCGTGCTCGGCACCCCCATCACCGGGCCATGGCAGGACGGCCAGAAGTCGATCATCGTCGCCATCGGCTGCTTCTGGGGCGTCGAGCGGATGTACTGGGAGATGGACGGGGTGGAAGGCACCTCCGTCGGCTATGCCGGCGGCGTGACCCCGAACCCGACCTACCGCGAGGTCTGCTCCGGGCGGACCAACCACACGGAGGCCGTCGAGGTGGTCTACGACCCGGAGAAGATCAGCCTGGACGCCATCGTCGCCGCCGCCCTCGAGGCGCACGACCCGACCCAGAAGAACCGCCAGGGCAACGACGTCGGCACCCAATACCGCTCCGCGATCTACACCGTCGGAGACGGCGCGGAGGCGGAGAAGGCCCGTGTGCGCGACATCGTCGACCACTACGCCCAGCTGCTCGCGGGCAAGGGCTTCGGCGACGTGACCACGGAAGTCAAGACGCTGACGGAGACCCCCGCCGGGAAGTACTATCTGGCGGAAGATGTCCACCAGCAGTACCTGCACAAGGTCCCGGACGGATACTGCCCGCACCACTCCACCGGGGTGGCCTGCTCCCTGCCGGCCTAGCCCACGGCGGGTTCAGAACTCGATCTGGCTGAGGGAAGCGACCGGGGTTTCCTCCTGTGGCATGGCCCGATGTGGCGCGATCCCTTCCCGCACCAGGTAGATGGCCTGCCACCCGGCGAGGCGGGCGGCCGCGACGTCGTTGTGCCAGTCGTCGCCGATCAGCAGCATGCTGCCCGGGCCAGCCACCCCTAACCTGGCCTCGGCCGCCGCATAGGCACGCGGATTCGGTTTCGCCGCCCCGAGGTCCGTGGCCGCCAACAGCCGCAGGCCGTCGAAATCAAGTCCCGTCGCGCTGAGCTTGCGGGCCTGCATCTCCGTCGCGCCGTTGGTGAGGATCCCGACCTCCCGGCCAGAGGCCGCCGCCCTCTCTAAAGCGTCGGCCGCGTCCGGGTAAGTCCGCCAGGCGGCGCGGTAGGCCTCGACGTAGACGTCGTAGATCCGCAAGGCGGTGGCGTCGTCAAGCTGATCGTCGCCCAGAAACTCCCGGCACCGCCGGATGCGCTGCCCGGTGTGGGTGACGGTCCCGCGTTCGAATTCGAGGAACCACCTGCGCTCGATTTCCGCCCACCGCCGCCACTGCTCCTGCGGGGACGGCAGCCCAAGTTTGGTGGCCAGATGCACGGCCCCGGCGCGCGCCGCGGCGTCATGGTCGACCAGCGTGCCGTCCAAGTCGAAAAGCACGACGCCCACTTCGGATCCGATCTGCATGGTCTTCGATCCTAAACCCGGGTCGATCAACGTTTGATCAGGTGGACCCGCACCCACTGTTCGATGTGGCGGGCCAGCCGGTCGTCGAAGTCGACGACCACCTGCTCGCCGAGCACGCCGACCCAGTAATACGGCATTTCTCCGTGGTACTGGTGGGCGTGGCCGCCGGGGAACTTCAGGGAGCTGATCTGGTCAAGGCCGACCTGCCAGCCGGTGATGAACGGCGCCCATCGCATGCCCTCGAACACGTCGAGTTGTTGTGCCTTAGGCGCAGGCACCCCACGGGAGCCGGGCTCGCGCAGCCAGGCCGGCTGGGTGAAAAACAGGTTCCAGTCCCAGAAGGTGATGGGGTCGGAGGCGTGTTGCGCGAAGACGATGCGCGGGGACTGCCAGTCCTCCGCGAGGTCGGCCCCGGAGAAGTCGTGGCGCAGGTGCGCCGGCACCGCGGCGAAGCGGACGTGACGGCCGCGGTCGAGAACCGGGAGCCGCTCCGGGGAACCGGGGTCACGCGTTTCGGTCAGCGCCCGGTGGATGCGGGTAAACCGCGGCGGCCCGGAAAAGACGGCCCCGTCGACCTGCTCCAGCAGCTGCGCGTAGTCCCGGAAGGAGTCCACGATGCCGTAGGCGCCGAGGGACTCGCCGGAGACGTAGAGCTTCGGCCGCGTCGCCGGATCCATCTCCGCCAGCCGTTGCCGCACCGCGTCGATGAGGATACGGGAAGAGACGACGGGGGAGTCGTGGTCGGTGACGTAGGCGACGGCCGAGGGCAGGTAGGAGTACTGCATGGCGACCGTGACGCAGTTTCCGCCGGTGAGAAACTCCACGGAGCTGACGGACCAGTCCGCCAGCCAGCCGGTGCCGGCGGCGGCCATCATCACGATGGTCGGGCGTCGAAAAGCGCCGGTGCGGTCCATTTCGCGGAGCACCTGGTCGGCCTGCTGCCGAAAATCCCGGCCGCGGCGCAGGCCGACGTAGATGCGGATCGGCTCGCGGACGTCTTCGTGGCCGGTCACCGCGCGGATGTCGCGCGCCCGGGGGCCGCCGGAGACCAGCGCACGACCCTGCGATCCCAGGGCGTACCACGGCTCGTGCGACCACGGGGAACCCGAGCGCTCCGGCTCCCAGGGCTGCACGGTGCCGGGGAAGATCGACAGGTTGCGTTCCTGGGCGCTGCGGCCCACGGAGTTGAGCAGCCGACGGATCACGAACCGGTCGGACGTGACGCCCAGGACAAGAACCAGCGCGACCAGCGCCAACGGCCAGCTGACCACCGGCGGCAACCAGCGCGACAGGGTGCGGCTCATCCGGTTGATCGACTGCTGGGCCGTCTCGCCCACAAGCAGCAGGGCGCCGTAGCCCAGGGTGCCCACGAGCAGGCCGGCGACCGCGTCCCGCCGCCCTTCCCGGCCGGGCGTGCTCACCAGCTGCGCCTGTTGCTCCTGCCGCAGCAGTGACGTCACCGTCACGGTGGCGGTGACCGTGCCCATCACGGCGTGCAGCACCTCGTGGGTGCGCTGCGTGACCCGTGCCCGCGGCCGCCACCCCACCAGATCGAAGCCCCGGCTGACGGTGAACCGCACACCCGTGGCGGCGGCGTGCCCGAAGCCCTGGCAAAACGCCACGTTCAAAGCGGTGACCCACCACGGGCGCGGCAGCAGGGACGGCGAGATCGCCCACCACGTCGCGGCCTCCGCCCCCAATATCCCGGCGCCGAGCTGCTCCGGCAGGCGACGCCGCTTGGTCATGCGCACCCCCGGCAGCAGATCCGCATAGACCTCGAGGGCCACGACGGCGACTTTCAACGCCCCGACGGCGCCGCGGCGGGCGAGGTTGCGCAGCACGACACGGGGGCTTTTTGACATAGCGACAATTGTGGCAGATGCCCCCGCCCCGCGCATGCGGGCCCGCAACCGCCCGCACGCAGGCATCCCCACGGCCCAGGATGCCGGGCCCGCCGGAAGCGGGCACAATGAAGAAGACGCACATGCACTAGCCGACCCCATCCACCGCGCCCCGGGAGGTATGACGTGGACCAGCACCTGTTGGCCGAAACCATCACCAAAATCGACGACCTCATGGAGCGGTTGGCCAACGCCGAGGAGTCCAACCGCGCCGCCATCGACAAGGTGCACCCCGACCACCGCGACGGCGCGCTCAACCTGGTCCACTACACCACCCTGCGCTCCCGTGACATCCGCCCCCTGCAGGCCCGGCTGTCCGAAGTGGGCGCCACCCGGCTGACCACCACCGAACCCTCCGTGATCCCCCGCCTCAAAGTCGCGCGCAACGTGCTCAGCGCCTACGCCGGCCAGGAGCTGAAATACGGCAGCGAAGAAGTCACCGGCGCCTTCAACCTGGCCGACGACATCCTCGAGGCCAACGCCAACCAACTGCTCGGCGAGCACCTCGACGGCACGCACTCGCGCATCATGGTGACCTTGCCGACGGAGGCCGGCGACGACCCCGACCTGGTGCGCGGCTTCGCCGAGGCCGGCATGGAACTGGCCCGCATCAACTGCGCCCACGACGCCCCGGAAGTGTGGGCGCGCATGATCGACAACGTCCACGCCGCGGCCGAGGCCGTGGGCCGGGAGATCAAGGTGGCCATGGACCTGGCCGGGCCAAAGCTGCGCACCGGCGACATCGCGCCGGGCCCCGCCATCGAGCGGGCGCGCGTCACCCGCACCAAAGTCGGTGAGATCATCACCCCGGCGAAGCTGTGGCTGACCCCCGCCGGCACATCCGCCCCCGAGCCGCCGGCCAAACCCGGCCGCCCGACGCTGTCCCTCCAGGTGGACCCGGCGTGGCTGGACGACCTCACCGAAGGCAGCGAACTCCGGCTCGTGGACGTCCGCGACTCCAAACGCGTCTTTTACGTCCGGGACGTCCACGAGGCGGACGGGATGCGCTGCGCCTACGCCGAAGGCGAACAAAACGCCTACCTGGCCAACACCACCCTCATCGAGCACGACTGGCAGCGCACCCGGGTCTCCGGCATCGAGGCCAGCGAGCAGAAACTGCGTCTGGCCACGGGCGACCGGCTGACCCTGACCACCGACCAGACCCCGGTCGACCCCTCGCAGGCGGACCGCCACATCATCGGCTGCACCCTGCCGGAAGCCGTCGAAGCCATCCAGGTCGGGGAAAAGGTGCTCTTCGACGACGGCGCCATCGCCGCCGTGGCCGCGGCCAAAGACACCGTTGGCGAGCACACCGAAGTCACCCTCGACATCACCCGCGCCGGACTCGGTGGCACCAACCTGGCCGCCCACAAAGGCATCAACCTGCCCGACACGGAACTGCCGCTGCCCAGCCTGACCGACGAGGACCTCGAGGCCTTCCGTTTCGTCGCCCGGCACGGAGACATCGTCAACGTCTCCTTCATCCGTAACGCCGAGGACGTCGCCGACGTCCTCGACGCCTTGGCCGAGATCGCCGACGACATCGAGGCCGAGTCCGGCCACGAGGCCGGCGACCGGGCCCGCGGACTGGGCGTGGTGCTCAAAATCGAGACCATTCCCGCCTATGAACAGCTGGGCTCCGTGCTCTTGGAAGGCATGCGCCACCCGAACCTGGGGATCATGGTCGCCCGCGGCGACCTGGCCGTCGAACTCGGCTTCGAGCGCATGGCGGAGGTGCCGCGCTTCATCATGAACCTGGCCGAATCCGCCCACGTGCCCACGATCATGGCCACCCAGGTGCTGGAATCTTTGGCCAAGTCCGGGCTGCCCACCCGTGCGGAAATCACCGACGCCGCCTACGCCCTGCGCGCCGAGTCCGTCATGCTGAACAAGGGCCCCCACATCAACGACGCCATCGCCATCCTCAACCGGATGTCCGCCAAACTGGGCAACAGCCAACGCAAGAACCGCATCCAGCTGCGCAAGATCGACAGCTGGGAAAACACGCTGTGAAGATCGTCTCGCACCGCGGCAACGCCCCGGGATTCTCGGAACTGACCCCGGCCGCCTTCGAGCACGCCCTGGGCCTGCCCATTCACGGCGTGGAATGCGACGTTCGCATCAGCGCCGACGGCGTGGTCGTCGTCCACCACGACGTCACCGTCGACCGCACCTCGGACGGCAGCGGACCCGTGGCCAAGAAAACCCTCGCGGAGCTGCGCGAACTCAACATCGGCACCGACGAGAACCCGCAGGGCATGCTCACCCTCGACGAACTGTTAGGCATGGTCGCCGACGCCGGGGACAAACACCTCTACCTGGAGATCAAGGACCCCCTGCTGACCAGCCAGGTGATCGAGGAACAGGTGGCGCTGCGGCTGCGCCGCGCCGGGTTGCTCACGGATCCACGGATCCACGTCATTTCTTTTTCGCACGCGGCGATGCGGCGCATGGCGCGGCTGACGCCTGACCTGGAGCGCTACTACCTGCGTCACGACCGGGAGATCCGCTTCAACCGGAAAGATCTGTTGCTGTCGCGGCCGACGGGCCTGGGGCTGTCCATTCGGGCGGGGCGGAGCAGGCCGGCGTTGGTGGGCTCGCACGGTCTGCCGAGCTACATGTGGACGGTCAACGACGCCGAGGACATGCGCTTCGCCGAACAGCTGGGGGTGGAGGTGCTGGCGACGGATGATCCGCAGCTGGCCCTCGACGTCCTCGAGAGCGCCAGGCCTGTAGATTAGGCGCATGGCCAAGAAGAACCGTAAGAACAAAGACGCCCTGCCCGAGGGCATGAGCCGGCGCCAGGCGAAGCTCGCCGCCCGCGCCGCCGAGCGCGCCGCCCTGGAAAAAGACCCCCGCCCGTTCGCCGGATTCACGGCAGAGGCCGAGCTGGTGGCCCTGCAGGAATTCATCGCCTCCGGGTACGCGAAGGTGGACGTCACGGGCGCCGACCGCGACATCTACGTGTGCAGCATTTTGCCCGGCGCCGGCGCCGTGCAGGTCCGCGACTCCGAATTCGGCGGCGACGCCTTCGTCGCCCTGCAGGTCAAGGGACGCTCCCACAACCCGGGCCGCGACCTGGCGTACGCGCTGAACTGGGCGAAGGACGCCCGCCCCGGCGAGACCCTGCAGTCCACGGTGGCGGACGGCACGCAGCCGGAGCTGTCCGAATTGATTGACACGGACGCGGAGCTGGACGTGCAGATCCAGGATGACTTCAACTGGTGGGTGCCGGAGAAGGCGGACGTGCCCGTTGAGATCCAGCACGCCATCCAACAGGCCAATGAGACGGTCGTGATCACCCGCCGCATCGAGGCCGACGTGCCGGGCGCCGCCTGGTTCGCCGACCAGGGCGGCGGCAAGACCTACGTCCGCTGGGTGCGGGTCGACGACAACGAGACCGCCCTGCTCAACGCCTTGGCCCGCATCGCCGCCGCCGGCGACCTCGCGTTCGGGGAGGGCACCAAGTTCGCCGGCGTGTTCCGCACCCACGGCCTGATCGTGCCGGTCTGGGATCTGCCGGAGGACGCGCAGCCGCAGGACTACGTCGCCGAGCTGGAGCGCGTGGACGGTCTGATCTCCGCGGAGCTGGGCAACGACGCCCAGCTGAACCCGGAGGAGCGCAAGCAGCTCGAAAACATCAAGTCCCGTCAGGTCACTATCCGCTAGTCGACGACCCGTCGTCCGCCTCACGCCACGCCGCCCCCGTCCGGGCCGCGTGGCGTGCTTTCGTGGTGGGGCCCGGGTCAGTCGTCGTCCGGGATGAGGCGTTCGGCGGCCCTGAGCAGCGCCTGTTTTTGCGCCTGCGTCGTGGTGACCAGGTTGAGCTGGTCACCGGCCCACAGCCCGTCAGCGACCAGCTGCACGAGGTAGCGGGCGGTGGCGTCGTCGTCCTCGCCGACTTTGTCCAGCGACGGGTTCCACTTGTCGAGCACCTCGCGCCAGATCTGAGCGTGCACGGGATGGTCGAGGGCGTCGAGGGAGACCAGCAGGTCGCTGCGCGTGGCCCGGTGGGCGGCCATCGCCAGGTTCCCGCGCAGCCGCTGCGCCGGGGTGGCTTCTGCGGCGGGGCAGCCGACGATCTGCTCGAGCCGGTCGTCCCAGTCCGCGGCCATGTACCGGTGCAGATCGGTGATCATGTCGTCGCGGGAGGGGAAGTGGTAGATCAGCCCGGACTTGCTCAGCCCGCTGGCCTGGGAGACGGACTCATAGGTCACCGCCGACAGCCCGGACTTTTCGACGATCTCCTCGATCGCCTGCAGGATCTGCGTCTTCTTGTTCGTGCGCATAACTCGTCTCCTTAGGGTTGCCGCGGAACAGGATGGCGGTCAGCGCCGCCGCCAGCACGGCCACGGCGGTCAACACGGCCATGACCGCAAGATAGCTGGCGTCGTAGGCGGAGGCGTCGAAGCTCTCCGAGTCGGAGACCTGCCGGGCGTAGAACATCGTGATAAGGCTGCCCGCGACCGTGACGGACAGCAGGGTCCCGAATTCGTAGGAGACCTCTTCCACGGCGGCGGCCATGCCGGCCCGGTGCCGGGGCGCTGAACCGACGATGGCGGTGGAGGCCACGCCGAACGCCGCGCCGGTGCCCGCTCCGACGCCCACCATGCCGGCGATGACCGGCCAGAGCGTGTCGCCGGCCACGCCCGCGTAGACGGCAGCGCCGCCGAGGGCGACGACGGTGAAGCCGCCGGTGATCAAGGTGCGAAAGCCCAGGCGGTGCAGCAGCGCGCCGCCGGCGATGGAGGTGGGGAAGGAGGCCAGCGCCCCGGCCGCGGTCAACAACCCGGCCTCCAGCGGGCTGAACCCGGCGCTCAGTTGGAAGCGCTGGGTGGTCAGCAGCTCGGCGCCGGCGAGCACGAACATGCCCAGGCCGGCGGTGAGCACCCCGCCGGTAAACAGCCGGTCGCGGAAGACGTCGAAAGTCAACAGCGGCTCGGTCAGCCTGCGTTGGCGCAGGACGAAGACCGTCGCGCCGATGGCCAGGGCCGCCGCGCTGAGGGCGAGCACGACGGGCGAGCGCCCCGCCGAGAGTTCCTTGATGAACATGACTAGTCCGAACATCGCCACCAGGGCGTACAGGCTGGAGGCGAAGTCCCAGTGCTTGTCCGGGTGCGGCTCATTCGGCGGCGCCAGCGCCGGCAGGGCGATCAGGCTGACCAGCACGACGGGGACGTTGATGAGAAAGACCGAGCCCCACCAGAAGTGCTCGAGCAGCGCTCCGCCGATGACCGGCCCGGCGGCGGCGCCGAGCAGGGCCACCGACGCCCACACGCCGATGGCGGTGCTCAGCTCCTTCGGGTCGCGGAAGGTCTGGCGGACCAGCGCCAGGGTGGCGGGCATCATCGTCGCGGCGCCGAGTCCGAGCAGGGCACGGGCGGCGACCAATGCCCAGGCGCTCGGAGCGAAGGCGGCCGCCAGGGAGGCGACGCCGAAGATGACCAGGCCGGCGGTGAACATCCGGCGGTGGCCGATCTTGTCGCCCAGGGTGCCGGTGCCCAGGAGGAAGCCGGCGAGCACGAGCGGGTAGGCGTTGATGATCCACAGGGCTTCGAGCTCGCTGGCGTCAAGTTCCGCGCGCAGGGTCGGCAGCGCGGTGTAGAGCACGGAGTTGTCCACCCCGACGAGAAACAGGCCCAGGCTCAAGAGCAGGAGAAAAATCCAGCGTCGTCGCATGGGAAGTAACTGTAACGCATGTTCGGTACAGTTGCTGGGTCGGGAGGCCAGTACGCACAATCCCCGCCGTCCTCCAGGTCAAGGGGGACGACGGGGATCTCGCCGCACGGTTTCTGTGCTTAACGCATCGACTCCCACATCGCTTCGGCGGGGGCCTCGTCCCACATCACGACGTTGCCGACGGAGGTGTCCAGGAACCCGGACACCGGCACGGTTTCCGTGGACACGCCACTGCCCATCGCCAACGCCACGCGGGCCAGGTGCCACACGTGGTCGTTCTCGCCGACGGTGAAGGTGGCGGCGCCGCTGTTGATCAGGCTGAACATCCGCACCGGGTTAATCAACGTGCCGGGCGAGGCGATCTCACCCATTAGCGCCGCGAAGAACTCGCGTTGGCGCTCCACGCGGTCGAGGTCGCCCATGGGGGTCGCGCGAGTGCGCACGTACCCCAGCGCGGTGGGCCCGTCCATCTCCTGGCACCCGGCTTGGACGTCCAGGTTCGCCAGCGGGTCGTCGATCGGATACTCCGGGCACAACTCGACGCCGCCGACGGCGTCGACCAGCCGGGCCAGCCCGCCCATGCCGATTTCCGCGTAGTGGTCGATGTGCAGGCCGGTCTCGGCTTCGACGGTTTCGGTGAGCAGTTGCGGGCCGCCGTAGGCGAAGGCGGCGTTGATCTTGTTTTCCCCGTATCCGGGGACGGTGACCAGGCTGTCGCGCGGGATGGAGATCAGCCGGGTCTCCCCGCCGCCGAGACGGGGGATGTGCAGCAGCATGATCGTGTCGGTGCGCCCGGCGCCCATGTCGCCGCCGGTGCCGAGCTCCGCGGCCTCATCCTCGGTCAGTCCTTGTCGGGAGTCGGAGCCGACGAGCAGCCAGTTGGTGCCCGGGGTGTTGGCCACCTGCTGCTCCGGGGTCGATTGGACGCGCACGAGACGGGCGTCCGCCCACAGCGTGACCACCACCGTCAAGACCGCGATGAGCGCGACGACTACGCCGAAGCAGCCCAGGCAGCCGGGGCCGCGGCGTCGGCGGCGCCGCGGCGCGCGCTGCCGGACCGGCCGGGAGGCACGCGGCGGGGCCTGCGGGGGCTCCGAAGAGCGGGGGCGGGGCTGTGGATGGGGTGGCCGCTGCTGCGACGACGGTGATTGCGGCGGGTATTGGGTCGGGCGCTGTTGCCGGGGCGGTTGCTGCTGGGCCGGTTGTCCGGCCCCGCGCACGTCGAAGCGGGTCTGGTCCGGCTGCGCCGGGCCGGGGCGGGCCGCGGACGCCCCGCCGGCGGCTCCGGCGGCTCCGGCGGCTCCAGCAGCTCCTGCCCTGCCCGCCGCACGGCCCGAATCGGGGTCACGGCGTGGGCGGCGTCGCGGCGGGTGCTTGGGGTTGGTGCGGGCGCCCGGCGTGCCCTGCGACGCCCGCTTGGCCGGGGGACGACGCCGGACGGGGCGTCCGTAGCGGTCGACGATCGGTCTGCCGTCGGCGCCGAGGACGTACTCATCGTGGGATGGCCGGCCGTCGTTGGGTGGGCGGGACCCCTCGCGTCCTGAGTCTGTCATGGGCATAGCGTAGCCCGCAGACCCGCTCCGCAGGAACTGTTCTCGGCGCGTGTGCGCCCACGCTCACAGCCCCAACCAGCTCAGATCGCCGCCGAGGGCGGTGTAGCCGACGAACGCGACCGCGTCGATGAGAAAGTGCGCGATCACCAGCGGCCAGACGCGGCCGGTGCGGTGGTAGAACCATCCGTAGACCAGGCCCATGACGATGTTGCCGAAGCCGGCGGACACCCCCTGGTACAGGTGGTAGGAGCCTCGCAGGATCGAGGACGCCGCCAGCACGGCCGGCAGGCCCCACCCGAGGTGGCGCAGCCGGGTGAACAGCCACATCACCACGACCACTTCTTCGCCGAAGGCGTTGGCCAGCGACCACAGCAACAGCACGGGCACTTCGATCTCCGGGTGCGCCATGCCGGTGGGCACGACCACCTTCGATAGCCCGGTGTGCACGGAGAAGACGTAGAGGCCGAGGCCGGGCAGCCCGATGACGGCGGCGAGCACCGCGCCCCACCCCAGGTCGGACCAGCGCCACCGCGGGATGCGCACGCCGTCGATGATCAGTAAGAACAACGCCAATCCGCCCCAGGCGAACAACACTCCGGCGCTGCACAGCTGCAGCGCCAGATCCAGCCAGGGAAACTCGGACTGGGAGACGTTCAGGGTGACTTGTTGTTCGTTGAGGGCTTCCTCGGCCAGCAGGTCGTCGATCAGTCGCAGCACGCTGCGTAAGCCCGACATGCCGAAGGTGACGGTCAGGACCAGCAGGATTTCCGCGCGCAGCCGTGTCTTCCGGGGCATGGTCTCAGCGGTCATCGGTCAGCTCCTGCGCCAGGCCGAGCAGCGTGGCTCCGTCGACGGTGACGGAGCCCAGCTGCACGGCCGTCGGTGGCCGCCCGGCCCGGGGCCACGGCACCGAGATCGCCGCCGTGCCCGCCACGTTGAACAGCGACGCCCACGGCGACCACTGCGTCTGGGCCCGGAAATTATCCTCCGGCGCCTGCCGGGCGAAATGCCCGATGGGCGGGGGATCGGCGGCCAACGTCGGGGTCAGCAGCACGTCCACGTCCCAGGACTCGTGCAGTGCCCGCGGCAACGCTGCCGCATGCGTCCGGGCGGCGGCCAACCGGGCGCCGGTGACCTCGCGGCCGCGCCAGCGCAACCAGGCGGCGAGCCCCTCGGCCTCCGGCAGGGGCGCCAGCTTGGCGGTGAACAGGTCGGTGAAAGCCTCGAAAGTCTCCGCCGCGTACTCCCAGGGGCGCACGCGGCGGACGGTGTGCCCGGCGTCGGCAAGCCGCTCGGCGGCCTGCTCGGCGCTGCGCAGCCAGTCCTCGTCCACCTCGACCGGGGCGAACAGCGGCTCGAAGAGCACCCCGACCCGGACGTGACGACGCCGCGGAACGAGGCCGTGCAGGAACGCGGAGTCGGCCACCGAACGGGTGAGGAACCCCTGCGCGGACAGCCCCTCGTGCGCCGGCATGAACCCGACGAGCCCGGTCGCGGCGGCCGGCACCCGGATCGACCCGCCCCCGTCGGAGGCGTGCGCCGCCCGCACCAGCCCGCGCGCCACCATCACCGCGGCGCCGCCCGACGAGCCACCCGGAGTACGGCCCGGATACAGCGGATTATCCGGCGCCGGCAGGCCCACCGGCTCGGTGTGGATGGTCAACCCCAGCTCCGGGACGGCGGACTTGCCCGGAATCACCGCGCCCTGGGCTTCCAGGCGGGCGAGAAAAGGCTCGGTGTACTCGGCTGGCCGGATGCGCCGCACCGACCCGAAGGTCGTGGGCATCCCGGCGACGTCGTATAAGTCCTTCGCCGGGATCACCCACCCGTCCAACCGTCCCGCCCCGGTGGGACGCCTGTCCAGATCGACGTGGACGAAACCGTGTTCCTCCGGTGACAGCGCGGCGAGATGAGCGGCGAGACGCTCAAGGGTGTGGACCATGCGTTCTACTCTAAGGCTGGATAAGCTGACGGTCATGACTACCACCGTCGCCTACCTGGGGCCGGCCGGAACGTTCACTGAGGCCGCACTGCAACAATTCACCGACCGCGGCGCCTTCGGCACCGCCGACGTCACCCCGCTGCCGTGTGCCTCCCCCGCCGCCGCCCTCGACGCGATCCGCGACGGCCGCGCGCACTACGCCGTCGTCGCCATCGAAAACTCCGTCGACGGCGCCGTCACCGGCACCTACGACGCCCTCGTGGAAGGCGACCGCTCCGTGCAGATCTTCCACGAACTCGAAATCGAGATCGCCTTCGACGTCATGGTCCGCCCCGGCACAACGCTTGCCGACGTCACCACCTTCGCCACCCACCCCATCGCCCACCAACAGGTGCGCCACTGGCTGGCCAAACACGCGCCCCACGCCGAATTCGTCCCCGCCTCCTCCAACGCCGCCGCCGCCCAACTCGTCGCCGAAGGCAAGGCCGACGCCGCCGCCGCGCCGGGCCGCGCCGCCGAGATCTTCGGGCTGGACACCCTCGCCGAAGGCGTCGCCGACCGCAACGACGCCCGCACCCGCTTCGTCGTCGTCGGCGCCCGCGACGCCCCCACCGCCCGCACCGGCAACGACACCACCCTGGTGGTGTTCACCCTGCCGAATGAACCCGGCACCCTGGTCTACGCCCTGCAGGAATTCGCCCAGCGCGGCGTCAGCCTCTCCCGGATCGCCTCGCGTCCGAACCCCGACAAGACCCGCACCTACCGCTTCTACGTCGACGCCGTCGCCCACATCGACGACCTGCCGCTGGCCGAAGCGCTGCGCGCGCTGTGGCTGCGCGCCGAAGACATCTCCTTCTTAGGCTCCTGGCCCTCCGCCCACGAAGACGGCCGCGACGACGCCCTGGCCGCCGACCTCGCCCGCCTCGACGAAGCCACCGCCTGGGTCACCGCCGCCCGCACCGGGAAGGCGGACCAGTGACCGGACGCCTCATCCTCGTCCGCCACGGACAAACCACCTCCAACGTGGTGCGCAAACTCGACACCCTCCCACCCGGCGCGGAACTGACCGCCATGGGCCGCTACCAGGCGCACCGGGTGGGGGTGGAGCTCGCCGAATTCTGCGGCGTCGCGCCGGGGCACAAGGGGCGCATCCAGTCGGTGACCACGTCGGTGGCGATCCGCGCGCAACAGACCTCCATGATCCTGGCGCGCGCCCTCGAGCACGCCGCCACGTTGCCGCGCCGGGCGATGAACGTGCAGGTGCGTGCGGGCATCCACGAGGTCGCCGCCGGCGACTACGAGATGCGCGGCGACGACGACGCCCATCGGGAATACGTGCAGGCCATGTTCGGGTGGTTACGCGGCGACCCGGAGGCACGCACCCCGCGGGGCGAAAATTACACGCAGCTGCTCGGCCGATACCGGCCGGTGCTGGAAGAGTTGGCGGACACGCATCCGGATGGGGATGCGGTGGTGGTCAGCCACGGCGCCGCAATCCGGACGGTGGCCTCGCATGCGGCGGGCCTGGAGCCGACGTTCGCGTTGGAAAACTACCTGAACAACTGCCGTTTCGTGGTGCTGGAACCGAACGGCCGGAACTTCGGCCAGTGGTCCGTGGCCCGGTGGGGCGACTCGTTCTAAAACCAATGGCGGCGCCGGGGAATTAGTCCTATAACGGGAGTATGAACAACCAAGAGATGTGGGAATCCCGTTACCGGGACCAAGACGGACACACGCCCGACGGGGTGGATCCTCACCCGGTGGTGGTGGAACAGGCCGAGGAACTGATCGCCCGGGCATCGTCTGCGGGCGGGGGAGCGGGCGACCTGCAGGCCGCCGACCTAGGATCCGGGGCCGGACGCCACACGGTGGCTCTCGCGGGGTTGGGGATGCGGGTCACGGCCGTGGATTTCGCGGATTCCGCCCACGACGTAGTCGGCCGCGACGCGGAGCATCGTGGCGTCACTGAACGCATCACGTCGGTGACGGCGGACGTGGCGGAGTGGTGGCCGGACGGGTCGGTGAAGTTCGATCTGATCGTGGTGGCGTATCTCCACTCGGGGCTGGAACCGTTGCGCCGGGCGCTGCAGTGGCTGGCGCCGGGCGGACGGCTGGTCTGGATCGCCCACGCCCCCGACAGCCCGCACGGCCCGCCGCCGTCGGTGCCGAGGGAGAGCCTCACGGAATACCGCGAGCTGCTGGGCGGCCTCGACGAAAAGCAGGCTCGAGTACTGCGACTGGAGGAATATCAGCTCGACGAGGAGTTTCTGGACGTGCTCGCGGTGCTCGAACGGCTGCCCCAGTGACTTGACCTGCCCGTGGGGGACTCAGAGACAACCGGTGAGCAGAGCCACCCGGATGCTCAGCGAACCAAGGAGGCTAGAGGGGTGCCCGTCGATGGTGTCACTCATTCTTTTCCTTCTCGACGCAGGGGCACGGGGCAGGACACCTGTCCCCGGAGCCGCCAGTACAGCGCCACCGCCGTGAGCGCCAGCCCACCCGCCGCCAGATAGGGCTGTGCCGGAGCGAACCAGGTCAACGCCCCCGAGTATCCCACTGCGAGGAGCACGAGCTTATTGCACACCGGGCAACCGACCGCGAACCAGGCGAGTATCCCGCCGACCATCCCGAAACGCCCGGCCCGGCGCTGCTGCGGGGTTTCCGTGCCGTCGTCGTCATCGTCGTCGCCGCCGGGCGTGCGCACGAAGGTGGCGATGAGCATGCCCGACAAGATCGAGGTCAGGATCCACACCGGGTAGTTCCACCCCACCGCGGGGATGTCGCGGGTGAAAAAGGGGTTGGGTATCAGGACGCTGGGCAGGCCGATGAGCACTGCCACGACGAGCGCTGCGACCGCTGCGACGAGGATGTGGCGGCCGGTCCACAGGGACAGCGCGGTCAGCGCGTCCGGACGTTTCTTGTGGGAACTCTCCAGTTCCAGGACCGCCGAGTAGTTCATGCGCGCCACTCTGCCACACATCGACTACGGAGGAGAGGCACCTACGCGACTTAGCCGATTCTGGGCCGTGGTCATCATGGTGCGTGGTCACGCCCCTACTGGGGCGGGGAGGCTGACGGAGACGTCAGCCCCAGCCGAGGAGATGCAGCTGGTCTTCCTCGATGCCGAAGTAGTGGCCGATCTCGTGGAAGACGGTGACCTCCACCTCGTGGGCGAGCTGCTCCTCGGAATGGCAGATGGCCTCGAGGGCTTTCTTGTAGATGAAGATCGCGTCCGGCAGGAAGCCGGTGTGGTCGTGGGTGCGCTCGGTCAGGGCCACGCCCTCGTATAACCCCAGGATGGTGGGGTCGTCCTCGTTGTGGTCGCGCACCAGGATCACGACGTTACGGAGTCGACGGGCGAACTCATCGGGGAGTTTGTCCAGCGCGTCGTCGACCATCTCGTCGAAGCGCTCCTCGCTCACGGAGATCATGGGGCGGGCGCGCCTCCTTCTGCCGGGGCAGGTCCGTCCTCGGGGGCGGGGGCCGGTGGGCGCACCGGGTCGCGCTCCGGCGGGGGCGTCGGCTGCTCGCCGTCGATGGTGAAGCCTTCGGGGCCGTCGGTCGCGGAGCCGTTGAGCACGGAGAAGAACTCGGTCTCCTCGTTGGCATGGACCAGCCCGCAGTTCGTGGAGCGCGATCCTCCCTCCCAAGAGGCCGACGGGATGACGTTCCAGTAGGGCTGCAGCGTCGACTGGTACAGATCTTCTTCCTCCCCGAGGTAGTCGATGGCCGCGTCGGTGCACACCTCCCGCAGGTGGGCGTCTTGTTCTTCGACGCCGGGGGCGCCGTCGGGGAAGACGCCGGAGAGGTCGGCGACGGCGGTGATCTCGATGTGGTGGTCTTCATCGCAGCCGACCACGTTCAGCGAGTCAGAGCCGTCGACGAATTGGCATTCTCCGGGCTGGGCGACGCGCGCCTGGTCCTGCTCAGCGGCATAGCCGGTCGTCTTGACGGGCTGGCCCGAGGAGTCGGTGGACTGCACGCCGCAGAGCAGGGTGCGGTCGCCGGCCGCCCACCGTTCCGGCGGGGGCAGGATCGAGGCGACGGAGTACCGACCCAGCGGATCGTAGTTGCCGTCGAGGTAGCGCACGGTCGGGTTCAAGCACAGTTCTTCGCGCAGCTGCGCCTGACGGGTGGTGTTGGGGATCTCGGAGTCGCGGCCGAATTCACTGGCCGGATACGCGGCCAGGTCCTCCCGGGAGGAGACCTCGAAGCGGTGCGGCTCCTCGCAGGAGATGCGTTCGAAGGATTCGACCTCTCCGTCGGGGGTGAACTCCCAGGTCAGGCAGGTTCCGGCGTCGGCGGTGGTGAAGGGGGTGGCGCGCGGGACGTCGGTCGCGGATTCGCCTGGCGCGGTGCTGGTGGACGTCGTGGCGTCGCCGCCCGCCGCGGTGTCCGCGCCATTGCCGTCCGCGACGTATTGGTAGGAGCCGACGGCGACGGCCGCTGCGAGCGCGCCGATGAGCCCGACGTTCACCGCAGTTGCGGAGCGCCAGGCACGGCGGGAGCTGCTGCTACTCATTGTGCTCCTATTGTGCACGCGTCGGGCCCGAAAATCATATTGCTCGGGCGATATGGGAATGAAGCCGATACCTGTCTGAACGATACAAGGAGGCGCACCATTCCACCGGCCGGTCGCCGGCCAGGGATTGCCGGACCACATGTAGCAGGGCGGTGCCGGGGTCGACGTCGAGCTCTGCGGCGACCCGGCGGGTGGCGGAGACCGCCGTGACGGTCTGTTCCGCGTGCGTCACCGGGGCGCCGTAGTCTTCCGCCAGGATCGCGTACACGGAGCGGTAGACGTCGTTTTCCAGCAGATTCGGGGCGATGTCGGCGTTATACCAGGCGTCGTCGATGGAGTAGGCCTGGTCGTCGCCGAGGCGCAGTCTACGCAGGTGGATCTGCGGTTGGCGCGGATCCACGCCGAAAAAGGCGGTGACCTCGGGCGGGGCGGGGGCGCGTTCGGACGACAGGATGCGGGACGAGGCCCGCACTCCTTGCGTGGCCATCTCCGCGGAGAAAGACGCCAGCTCCATGCGAGAAATCAGTGGGTTGGGGGCGACAAAGGTCCCTTTGCCGCGGATGCGGTGCAGTCTGCCCTCGGCGACCAGATCCCCGATGGCGCGCCGCACGGTGATGCGCGAGACCCCGTAGAAGTCCTCGATGGCGCGCTCTCCGGGGAGCATGTCTCCCGAGCTCAACACGGTGGAGCACAGTTCCTCGAGGATGGCGCGCAGCTGAGCGTGTTTCGGCGGCGGCCCCTCGGTGATCTCACGGGGCAGAAGGTAAGAAGCGTCATGCTCAGACATGGTTTCCATCCTACCGGACTGGTTATGACCAGTGGGGGCCTTCGCGCGGGGGCGGGGCGTGGGCGCGGTGAGCGGGAAGTCGCGGTAAGGTCTGAAGGTGTGATTGACCTCAAATTCCTCCGCGAAAACCCCGCCGTCGTCCGTGAAAGCCAGGTCAACCGGGGCGAAGACCCCGCCCTGGTCGACCAGCTGCTCGCCGCCGACGAGCGTCGCCGTGAAGCCATTTCCGCCGCCGATGTCCTGCGCGGCGAGCAGAAGGCCTTCGGCAAGAAGATTGGCCAGGCCTCCCCGGAGGAGCGCCCGGCGCTGCTGGAGGGCTCCAACGAGCTCAAGGCCAAGGTCAAGGACGCCGAAGAGCGTCAGAAGGGAGCCGAAGCCGAGGTCCACGACCTGCAGTTCAAGCTCTCCAACGTCGTCGCCGGCGCCCCCGCCGGCGGCGAGGACGACTTCGTCGTGCTCGAGCACATCGGCGAAAAGCGGGAGTTCGACTTCGAGGTCAAGGACCACCTGGAACTCGGCGAATCCTTGGGCATGATCGACATGAAGCGCGGCACCAAGGTCGGCGGGGCGCGTTTCTACTACCTCACCGGCGACGGCGCCTTCCTGCAGCTGGGCATGATGATGCTGGCCGCCCAGAAGGCCCGCGACGCAGGCTTCAGCCTCATGATCCCGCCCGTGCTGGTCCGCCCGGAGATCATGGCCGGCACCGGCTTCCTCGGCGAGCACTCCGACGAGGTCTACTACCTGGAGCGCGACGACCTGTACCTCGTCGGCACCTCCGAGGTGGCCCTGGCCGGCTACCACTCTGACGAGATCATCGACCTTTCCGACGGGCCGCTGCAGTACACCGGCTGGTCCTCCTGCTTCCGTCGCGAAGCCGGCTCCTACGGCAAGGACACCCGCGGCATCCTGCGCGTGCACCAGTTCGACAAGTTAGAGATGTTCGTTTACTGCGACCCGGCCGAGGCCGAAGAGCAGCACCAGAAGCTGCTGGACATGGAAAAGGAGATGCTCGCAGCGATCGAGGTCCCCTACCGCGTCATCGACGTCGCTGGCGGCGACCTGGGTGCCTCCGCCGCCCGCAAGTTCGACACCGAAGCCTGGATCCCCTCGCAGGGCACCTACCGCGAGCTGACCTCCACCTCGAACTGCACCACTTTCCAGGGCCGCCGCCTCAACACCCGCTACCGCGACGCGGACGGCAAGACCCAGACCGTCGCCACCCTCAACGGCACGCTGGCCACCACCCGCTGGCTCGTCGCAATCCTGGAAAACCACCAGCAGGCCGACGGCTCCGTCGTCGTCCCGGAGGCGCTGCGCCCGTTCGTGGGCAAGGACGTCATCGAGCCGGGGAAGTAACGGTAGATGGAGTTCAAGATCGCCGGCGGGCAATTTCGCGTACCCGCCGATCTGCCGGAGGTGCCCGACCATCCGGTCGAGGCCAAGGAGCGCTTCTACAATGGCTTCATCATCCGCGCGCTCAAGGCCATCCTGCGTGCCCAGGGCGTCAAGGTCACCTGCTTCGGCGCGAAGAACCTGCCCTTAGAGGGCGGGGCCCTGCTGGCGATGAACCACACGAACTACTACGACTTCATCCTCGGTGAAATCCCCGGCCACGTCCGGGGCCGCCGACTGGTGCGCTTCATGGCCAAGAAAGAAGTGTTCGACGCCCCGGTGGTCGGAACGTTCATGCGCTCCATGGATCACATCAGCGTCGACCGTAAGCGGGGCGGCACCTCCATCGACGAGGCCGTGAACCGGATCCAGTCCGGTCAGATCGTCGGCATCTTCCCCGAGGCCACCATCTCCCGCAGCTTCGAGCTCAAGGACTTTAAGACGGGTGCGGTGCGCATCGCTGCGGCCGCCGACGCTCCGCTGGTCCCCATGGTCACCTGGGGTGGGCAGCGCATCTGGACCAAGGGGCTGGACAAAAACCTCGGCCGTTCTCACGTCCCGGTGTTTATCCGGGTCGGCGCGCCCGTCGATTCCTCGGGGACCCCGGAAGAGGCCACCGCCCGGCTGAAAGCCGCGATGCAAGAGCTGCTCACCCAGGTCCGTACCGACTACGAGACTGAATACGGTCCCTTCCCGGAAGGGCTGGCCTGGCGACCGGCCTCCCTGGGTGGGGCCGCGCCGAGCCTGGCTGACGCCGACCGCATCGAAGCCGCCTACCGGGCGGAGCGCGACGCGAAGCGGGAGGCGAAAACCGCCAAGCGTGGAAAATCCACTGCCCGCCGCATCGACCGGAAAGCCGATCGCGCGCTGGGCAATGGCCCAGGACTGCTGCGTCGACTAAAGTCGCTGCTTAGACGCTAAAAACAAGGGGTTGACACTGTGGAGATGACCAGGCCGGCGCCGAAGCTGGTGGCGAGTGACATTGACGGCACGCTGCTCAATTCAGCCGACCGGGTGATTCCGCGGCTGCGTGAAGTCATCGGCCGCGCCACCGCCGCCGGCTGCGAAGTCGCGCTGGCCACCGGTCGTCCGCACCGCTGGATCTACCCCGTCCTGGAGCAGCTGCCGATCCGCCCCGTCTGCGTGACCTCCAACGGCGCGGTGCTCTATGACTCCGCCGCCGACCGCGTCCTCGACTCCCACGTGCTGGCCTCCGACACGATGGAGCACGTGCTCAGCGTCGCAGAGCGGGCACTCGCCTCTGAAGGCGGCGTCGCCGTGGCCGCTGAACGGGTCGGCGTGTCGTCGAAAGACCTGGCCGAGGACCTCTTCGTGATCGGCCCCGGTTACATGCACACCTGGGAGGAGCAGGGCTTCGGCATGGCCGAGCGCGACGAGGTGATTTCTCGTCCGTCGGTGAAAATGATCCTGCGCAACAGCCGGCTGACCGCCGCCGAGATGTACGACGCGATCATCCCGCACGTCGATCCGGAGCAGGCCTACATCACGTATTCGATGAACGAAGGCCTCCTCGAGGTCGCCGCCCCCGGCGTGACCAAGGCACTCGGAGTGGCGACTCTGGCACGGATGCACGACGTGGATCAGCAGGACACCATCGCCTTCGGCGACATGCCCAACGACATCGAGATGCTCAAGTGGGTCGGCCACGGCGTGGCTATGGCCAACGCCAACCCTTCCGTGAAGGACGCCGCCGACGAGATCACCGCCGCCAACGACGACGGCGGCGTGGCCGACGTGCTCGAGCGCTGGTTCTAGGGTTCTTCTTTAGGGGTCGGGACGCCTCGTGGGTTCGCCCTTGGTGACCTCGTGAGATGCGTTTAGACATGGACATCATCTCTGTTTTAACCATTGATTTCCACCATGGAAAGCAATAGGTTGAACACCATGGACAGCAAAGAAGCCCGGGCCGCCCTTGAAGCGGTGGCAGAGGTGGAGGGCGACGCCCGACCACGGCCCTGGTGGCCAGGGGCCCTCGTGGCGCTTTCCTACGGTGCCAGTTTATTCGCTCTTACGCTCAACACTGTTTTCTGGACCGTATTCTCATTAGTCATCCTGGTCGCGGCTGCAGCGGCGTGGTTCGCTGTGCGCGGCCGCTCCGTCCGCGAGTCCGTCCGGCAGCCGGTCGGGGTGCAGGAAGCCTGGTCCTGGCGGACGCACTGGCCGATTCTCCTGTTTCTCATTCTGATTCCCTTCCCGAGTCTGCTGAAGGTCTTCGGTGAGCCGTCCTGGCCGTCGGCTCTGGTGGTCGGGCTGCTCGGTGCAGCGGCCGGGTGGGTGCTGGTGGAAAAGGACCGCCGCCGATGAACACACCACATGACTTCTCCCTGCAGAGCACAGAAGCGCACGCCGCCCTTGACGTGGTCGCCGATGCAGAGGTCCGGGCGAAAGCACCTGGAAAAACTGGTTTTGCGGCGGTGTTCGCGGTCCTCGTCGGCCTAGGCGTCACCGTCACGATCATGAATCTCCTCCCGTGGATGCTGGGCGTCATGGCCGCGATCGTCGTCTACTACATCGTCTGGATCTTTTGCAGGCCCGGAGTGCGCGACTCCGCCCGGCAACCGGTGGACACCTCTACGAGTCGTGAACGCAGCCGCTGGTCCGCGTTCTTCCCCGTGTTGGCGATTTCCGTCGCCAACGTGCTGCCGCCGCTGTGGTGGTTGGCCGTGCCCGCGGGCCTCGTCGTCGCCCCGTTGACCTGGCGGGTGGCCATGAAATATCAGGACGTGTATTTCCGATGAGTGAACTCGACCCCGTCATCCACCCGATCAACCGGCTACGCATCTGCGCCACGCTCAACGCCGCCGGCGCCACACAAGGCGAGGTGCACCGCGAAATGAAATTCGCGACCTTGCGCGATCACGTGGGGGTTTCCGACGCGACGCTGTCCAAGCAGCTGAGCCACCTCGAGTCAGCCGGGTACGTGCACCGCAACCGCGAGTACGGGCTCAGCCGTGACCGCGACGTCGTCTGGGTGCAGCTCACGCAGAAAGGCAAGGCTGCATACGACGGGCACGTGGCCGCGCTCCGAGAGATCGCGGGGCAATAGGGCGGGGGATCCTTTGTGGACGTGTCAGGGCCAGAAGGCGTTGGCACACATGGCAGAAGTCCCTGGCGCAGATTCCGAGAGCCGACCTGTCGCAGTGCCCGGTTATGTGGACTTGTGGGTTTCTTCTGCCGTGCGGGTAGTGTTCCAGTCTCTTTGCACAATGCCCGGTAGACCGTCGCTTGGCTAACTCCGAAGACTTCGCCGATTTGGACGACGGTCATGTCTTTTTGCTCAACAGCTTCCGGGCAGTGCGCAGCTTGTCCCCGCTGAGCATCGGTGGCCGACCTCCGACCCGGCCCCTCGCTCGGGCGGCCTTCAGCCCGGCGCTGGTCCGTTCCCGGACGAGGTCACGTTCGAACTCCGCCAATGAGGCGAAGATGTGGAAGACCAGCTTTCCACCGGAGGAAGACGTATCGATGCTTTCCTGCAAGGACCGAAACGCCACCCCACACTCCTGCCGGTCGTGTCCATTAGCGTGGTGTATCTGTAACTGCCGGTAACCGACCCCATGGAAGACGTGGGCCCCGCCGCGATCGGGCACAATGAGCGATATGGTCGCCGTTCATCACACCCCGTTGATCGCCACGATCGATCAGGGGACCACCTCCAGCCGTTGTCTCATCCTCGATGCCGCCGGGCAGGTGCTGGGTTCCGCCCAATTCGAACACGAGCAGATCTTCCCCCGCCAAGGCTGGGTGGAGCACGACGCCCTGGAGATCTGGGACAACGTGCGGCGTGCGGTCTCCGCCGCGATGGTGGAGATCGACGCCGCACCCCAGGACGTCGGTGCGATCGGGCTGACCAACCAGCGGGAGACGGCCGTGGTGTGGGACAAACGCACGGGCCGGCCCATTCACAACGCCATCGTCTGGCAGGACACCCGCACAGCGGACGTCGCCGGGGACGATCCGAGACGCTGGCTGGAGCGCACGGGCCTGCTGGCGAACTCCTACCCGGCGGGCCCGAAGATCGCGTGGATTTTAGATCACGTGGACGGTGCCCGGCAGCGCGCGGAAGCCGGCGAGCTGTTGGCGGGGACGATGGACACGTGGCTGTTGTGGAACCTCACGGGCGGAGCGGCGGGCGATGCGGGGCGCCCGGCCCTGCACGTCACGGACGTCACCAACGCCTCGCGCACGTTGCTGATGGATCTGCGCACCCTGCAGTGGGATCCGCAGCTGTGCGAGGAGGTCGGGGTGCCGCCGGCGATGTTGCCGGAGATCCGGCCGTCGATCGGGGAGTTCGGCCGGGCGCGCAGCCGCGGCATCCTGCCCGGAGTGCCGATCACGGGCGTGCTCGGAGATCAGCAGGCGGCGCTGTTCGGCCAGGCCTGTTTTGCGGAGGGCGACGCCAAAAACACCTACGGCACGGGGCTGTTCATGCTGCTTAACACCGGGCCCACTCCGCATATCTCGCGGCATGGGCTGTTGACCACGGTGGCGTGGCAGGTGGCGGGGCAGGCGCCGGTGTACGCGCTGGAGGGTTCCGTGGCCGTCGGCGGCTCGTTGATTCAGTGGCTGCGCGATCAGCTGGGCATCGTGCGCGACGCCGCCGAGTCCGAGACGCTGGCCGCGCAGGTCGACGACAGCGCTGGGGTGTACATCGTGCCGGCGTTTTCGGGGTTGTTCGCGCCACGCTGGCGTGCCGACGCCCGCGGCGTCATCGTCGGGCTGACCCGGTATGTCGACCGGCGCCACCTCGCCCGGGCGGCGCTGGAGGCCACGTGCCTGCAGACGTTGGAAGTCACCGAGGCGATGTCCGCCGATTCCGGGGTGGCGCCGGAGCGGCTGCGCGTCGACGGCGGCATGGTGGCCAACGACCTGCTCATGCAGCTGCAGGCGGACGTGCTGGGGATGGACGTGCAACGCCCCGCCAACATTGAGACGACCGCGCTGGGCGCGGCGTATGCGGCGGGGCTGGGGGAGGGGATCTTCTCCAGTCTGGAGGAGATCGCGGGGCTCGTCGGCGTCGAGAGGTCCTGGTCGCCGACCATGGGAGACAAGGACCGCAGGAAGCTTGTCGACGGCTGGAACACCGCCGTCGAGAAGTCCTACGGTCTGGCCGACTAAGCGGTCTGGACGTCGGTGGTCTGGGTCGCCGGGTCGTAGGTGATGGAGCCGCCCTCGAAGTCGACGCGGACCTGATCGCCCTCGCCGGTGGCGTACTCCTCGTTCAGCGGCAGGCCGAGCGGGCCGGCGTCGAGGCCCTGGGCGGCCCAGGCGTCGGCGATGCCGCCCCACAGGGCGCGGGCGCCGACGGCGTCGGAGTCGATGATCAGGCCACGGTCGAAGAGTGCGACCTCCAGGCCGGTGTCGGCGGCGCCGGTGACTCCGCCGTTGGGCTGGCCGAGCACACCGCCGTAGAGCTGATAGACCTCGTTCCACTTGCGCTCGACGTCGGAGCCGCCGGCGATCGACAGCTGCTCCCCGCCGAGATTCGGCAGGTCGGTGACCCCGGCGCCGCGGGTGAAGCCGGCGGCGACGTTCTCGGAGGCTTGGCCCTCGAGGGCGCCGCCGTCGAGGAGTGCGGTGAGCACGAGCAGGACGACGGAGGCGCCCGCCGTGGCGAGTGCTTCCTCGTCGCCGGAGGTCAGCGACTCGACGAGGTGGGTGATGGTGCCGAAGGCGGGGCCGGCGGCCTGCGAGGAGCCGTCGTCGCTGCCGGTGGCCGGTTCCTGGGCGGCGTCGTTGGTGTCGGCGGCCTTGTTGACTGTCGAGGACGTGGTCGGGCTCGTCGAGCTCGTCGACGAGTTCGTGTCGGAGCCGGCCAGGCCGCCGCCGATGGCGTTGTAGCGCTGCGACGCGATGTCGCGGATGGTGTCCAGCTCGGCGTAGAGGTACTGGCCCGGGCACTCGTTGTAGTGGAAGTCCCGGTGGGCGTTGATGTTCGGGAAAGTGTCGCCCTGGCCCTGCGCGTAGCGGGACCCGGAGAAGGAGAACTCGGCGTAGTGCTCGTCGGTGCCCTTCGGGTCGAAGCCGTGGACCGCGGCCTTCCAGCCGGCGAGCTCGCCGATGGCCTCGAGGGCGGCCTGCGTCGGCTGGGCGTTTTGGTAGTTGCCCATCAGGGACACGCCCCAGGTGTTCTGGTTGAAGCCGCCGACATGCGCGCCCTGGACGGCCTTGTCCAGTCCGCCGGCGCGGCCTTCGTAGATGTTGCCGTACTTGTCGACGAGCGCGCCGTAACCGACGTCGCACCAGCCGAGGTTGCTCGCGTGGTACTGGTAGATGCCGCGCACGATGCCGGGCGACTGGTTCTCCGAGTAGTTGTTGGAGCCGGCGGTGTGGTGCACCGTCACGGCGCTGACCGGGTCGGAGTAGCTCGGCGAGCCACAGCGGATGGACTCGTTTGCGCGCCAACCGGCACGGGAGATGACCTCCGGCATGCCGTTGGTGTTGGAACCGTCGACGACCTGGGTGATGCCGTCGTCGGCGATCTTGCCGTCGATGAACACGGCCTCGATGTCCGAGGCGCTCAAGCGGGAACCGGCCTGGGCGACCTCGGTGACGTCGGCGACGGGCTTGATGTCGTCGTAGCTCGGGGGCACGGGCGCGCCCGCCCCGGCGGCCGGAGCGGGAGCCTGGGCCGGCGCCGGAGACTGCTCGGCGGGAGCCTGCTCAACCGGAGCTTCCTGAACCGGCGCCTGCTCAGCAGGCGCCTCCTGGGCCGGGGCCTCTGCGGTTCCGGCGTCGCCCGGGAGTTCGAGGTCGACGCCGCTGACGTTGACCTGCACGCGCGTGGTGGGCTCGACGTAGATCAGCTCCGTGCCGGTCTTGCCGTCCTCGCTGACGATGTTGAGCGGATCGGTCTGGTACCACTCGCTCCAGGAGCCGTCCTCGCGCTCGGCGCGGACGAAGGCGGCGATGTCCGCCTCGCCGTACCAGGTCAACGCGAACATGGAGAAGGGTTCGTCAGAGGCGAACTCTTTGACGGTGCGGGCGTCCTCGCCGGTGCCTTGGGTGGCGATGGCGGCGTCGTCGACGACGACGTTGTCGCCGCTGGAGAGCGAGACGGCGGTTTCGTCCGCGGTGATCGGGTCCGACCCGTCGGACTGGGTCTGAAGGACGGTGTTGCCGCCGAAGACGGCGGCGATGACGAGGGCGACGACGAGGAGTGTCGCCAACGCAGGCATCAGCCATGCTGGCGCGGTGTGAGCGCTCGCATTAAGGCGGCGTCGTTGCTGCACTGTGGAAACTCCCTAAAAATAAATATTGATCAACGCCCCGAGTGGTGAGCGCTGGTAGTCCAAACGATAGGCAGTCTATCCGAGATTCGTGATTCTTGGGAAGCAAGTAGTCAAAGTTGTATGTGTTTCTGGTGTTGCTTGTGGTATAGTTGTGAGTTTGCTGTGAGGCATCGGGTGGCCGTGTCGACGAGCGGGAGTGGCCGTAGCGTCGATAAGCTGGGGACATGACTTACGATCTCTTCGTCGTCGGCTCCGGTCTCTTTGGACTCACGGTCGCGGAACGCTTGGCCAGCCAGCTGGATAAAAAGGTGCTCATCGTCGAGCGCCGCGAGCACCTCGGCGGCAACGCCTACTCCGAGGCCGAGCCGGAAACCGGCATCGAGGTCCACAAGTACGGCGCCCACCTCTTCCACACCTCCAACAAGCGGGTGTGGGACTACGTGAATGAATTCACCGACTTCACCGACTATCAGCACCGCGTCTTCGCCATGCACGACGGCAACGCCTACCAGTTCCCGATGGGCCTGGGCCTGATCAACCAGTTCTTCGGCCGCTACTACTCGCCCGACGAGGCGCGCGAACTCATCGAGTCGCAGAAGGGCGGCCGCGACCCGAAGGAGGCGAAGAACCTGGAGGAGAAGGCGATCTCGCTGATCGGCGAGCCCCTCTACGAGGCCTTCATCAAGCACTACACCGCCAAGCAGTGGCAGACCGACCCCAAAAACCTGCCCGCCGCCAACATCACGCGCCTGCCGGTGCGCTACAACTTCAACAACCGCTACTTCAACGACACCTACGAAGGTCTGCCCGTCGACGGCTACACCGCCTGGCTGGGGCGCATGGCGGAGCATCCGAACATCGAGGTGCGCCTGAACACCGACTGGTTCGACGTCCGCGACGAGCTGCGGGCGGCCTCGCCGGACGCCCCGGTCGTCTACACCGGCCCGCTCGACCGCTACTTCGACTACGCCGACGGCACGCTGGGCTGGCGCACCCTGGACTTCGACACCGAGGTGGTGGACACCGGTGATTTCCAGGGCACGCCGGTGATGAACTACAACGACGCGGACGTCGACTACACCCGCATCCACGAGTTCCGCCACTTCCACCCGGAGCGCGAGGACGTGTATCCGAAGGACAAGACCGTGATCATGAAGGAGTACTCGCGCTTCGCGGACCAGGAGGGTGACGAGCCGTACTACCCGATCAACACGCCCGAGGACCGGGACATGCTCAAGTCCTACCGTCAGCGCGCGGCGGAGGAATCCCGGCAGAACAAGGTACTGTTCGGCGGCCGCCTGGGCACGTACCAGTACCTGGACATGCACATGGCGATCGCGTCGGCGTTGATGATGGTGGACAACCACCTGACGCCGCACTTTGTGGAAGGCGCTCCGTTGGAGCAGGAGCGCGGGCACTAGCCGCGCCGACGCCGGCCCCTCCCCGCAGTGCGGCGAGGGGCTTTTTCGGTGCCTTTTCGGCGAGGAAACCTTTGCGGGGCGGCCGGTGTGGGGAGTAAAGTTAACTTCAGGTTAACGGGCGGGAAAGCCAGGCTGACTCGCCCCGGATCGGAAAAGGAGCCCCCGTCATGATTGACCGTAACCGTTACCGCATTGTCCGCGAAGACCTTCACCGCGCTTACGACGATCAGCTGGACCCGGCCGTCATCGACCGGGTCCTGGACGAGACCGCCGCCGAAGCAGAGGCCACCGCCTCCGTCACGACGTTTTTGCCCGTCACCGTGGGCCGCGCCACCATTGACAAGCTCGAGGAGCTGGCCGTCACGAGCGTGGTCGGCGGGCTCAAACCCCGGCCGGAAGTGCTGTTCGTCTCCGGGCGCAACGCCGGGCGCTCCCAGTTCGCCGCGGCTTACGCACACCACCTGGCGGGCGATCGGGTCTTCGTCCGCGCCGTCGGGATCGAGGGCAACGACGACCCCTCCGAATCCGTGCTCAAGGTGCTCCGCGAGCGGGGCATCAGCGAAGCAGGGCTGTACAACAAGGAGATCATCGCGCGCACCGTCCACCGCAGCGACGTCATCGTCCTGCTCGGGGTGGAGGAGACGCCGGATCTGCCCGGCGACCGATACGAGTACTGGCCGGTGGCGGACCCGGCCGGGCGATCGGAGATGAAAGTCCGGGAGATCGCCGACAACATCGAGCGGCGGGTCCGCGAACTGCTGGACCGGCTCGGGGTGCTGGCGGGCGTCGCCTAAACTGAGGCGTCATCGACGCTTTCATCCTGGATCTTTTCCTCGGCGTCCGCGCCCAGTGGCTCACGCCCCCGGTGCGGGCGCTGACCGAACTGACCCGCCCGTCCGTGGTGCTGCTGTATGCGCTGGCCGTGGCGGGCGTCGCCGTGTTCCGGTCTCGACCCCGGTGGCTGTACCTGCCCGTCGCGGTGTTGTCGGCGAACCTGCTCAGTCACGCGCTGAAAGCGGTGATCGGCCGGGAGCGTCCGGGCCTGGAGCTGCAGCTGATCTACGAGTACAACCCCGCCATGCCGTCCGGGCACGCCATGGGGGCGGCGGCTTTCGCCATGGCGGTGACTTTGCTGCTGGCCGGGCGACGCCCGTGGCTGGTGGCGGGGCTGTGGGCGCTCGCGGCGGCCACGGGGATGACACGGCTTTATCTGGGCGTCCACTGGTTCACGGACGTGGTGGCGGGCTACGTCCTCGGGGCCGCGGTGGCGGCGGGGGTCTGGTTGCTCTGGCGATTCTTTGGTCGCCGGCAAGGTGCACCCGAAGTGGCGCACTGCTAACTGTGGCCGGGGTGTGCCGACGGTTTCGGTGACTGGATCCCGTGGCTCGACCTGGCATTATCGGGTAGCGAACAGGTCTTTCCCCGCCATTTAATTTGACCAGTCCTTTAATCCCGGATAGGTTAACGGTAGGTAAACGGCGCAAGGCTGGGGTTGATTGCCCTTCCTGTTCGGGGGCTCCCGCCCCGCGCACTGACAGGGGAGCTGGCTGTGAGCATCGCTGGCATGATCCGTCCGCCCCGCCGGTCAGCCGGCTGGCGAAGCTGGGCGTTCGCGCCGGCGCACACGCCGCGGTGGGGTGAGCCATCGCAGCGACGAACAACGTCGCCGGGGCTGGATGTCCCTGCCGGGCGCCTTGCGGGGGTGGGGGCGGGGGAGCGGGAAATTTTTTCCGGATTCCCGCCCGCCGCAAAGCCATAAGTGTAGGGTCATGCTTGGCAGCAAAGGTTAACCCTAAGTTAACTCCGGGTGGCCGGCAGTTCCACCGGTCCCCCCCTACGTGAGGACCCTCGCGGGTATATCGCCAGTTCAACGGTGGCAGGGGTGCAACCCCTTCCGGTTGACAGGATCTGCCTACCCGGGTAGGTTAACACTAGGTGAACAAAGAACGGCCTGACGGTTAACTTCAAAAGTTGGATCCGTCATCACGTTCCCGACTTGCAGATAAGGAGGGCAGATCCCATCAAAGTCATCACTATGGCGCCGGACCCTGGCCCCGCTTCCGGGGCTCACGGCCGCTAAGCGCGCACCCTCGACGTCCCTTATCACGTCGTCGGAATGCCTGCGCACCACAACCGAAGAACTAGCAAGTCCATCCGAGACTCAACGAGGGTCTCCACACTTTTCAAGGAGGGCGACATGAACGCCACCATTTTCAAGACCATCCGTCACGACCTGCACAACCGTTACGGCCATGCCGTCGACGCGGAGACCATCGACCTGATCGTCGACGAAACCTACGCGGCCCACAAGCGCACCGCCGCCGTCGAGCAGTTCCTCCCCATCTTCGTCGAGCGTGAAGCCGTCGAAAAGATCGAGGCACTCTGCGCCGACGAGGGCGTCGCCTCGGACGCCCGCAAGCGCATCGTCTTCGTCTCCCGTGGCAACCGCGCGCTGGCCGACGCCGCCGCCGCGATCGCGTCCCGTCTCGGCGGCGACGCCGTCCTGACCGCGTCTGCGGCCACCCACCCGGAAAACGTCCACGACTCCCAGATGGAGTCCGTGGCCGCCGAACGCGGCGTGGACATGCGCGACACCGCGATCTACCGCGGCGGCGAGCGCACGCTCGAGTCCGTCGCCGCCGTCGTCTACCTGACGCCGAACGAAACTCACGACATCAACGCCCTGCGCGCCTTCGTCTGGGACTTCCAGCGCACCGACGGCATGACCCTGGAGCAGACCCGCGAGCTCGCCGACGACCTCGGCGCCCGCGTCCAGGCCCTGCTGCTGAACCTGGACGTCCCGGTCGCCTCCGGCGCCGCCCTGGCCGCTTAACCGGCAGGGCCGGGTCAGTACCGGATCGACGCACGCCGCCGTTTCCCGCACCTCGAGTGCCGGGAACGGCGGCGTTTGGTGTGTCGCAGGTCCCAGCCAGCCCCGCAGTGCCGTGAATCTCGCCCGGGTTGCGCGCGCCGCAGGCGTGTACGGCTCTCGATTGTCGCCGCCACCCATTACGCTGGGTCGACAGAAGTGTCCACCAGGGCCGAAAGGAAGTAGCTCCCACCGTGACCGACACCACCACCGCTCCCGAGGTGCTTTCGCGCATTCTCCTTCCTCGCATCGGTGAGCCGCACGACGTGCGCATGCTCTATCTGATCGAGGCCGACCACAACAAGGACCGCGCCCACTGGGGCGACCGCTCCTCCCTCACCGTCCCCGCCGGCGCCGAGGTGTCCTTCCAGACGTACTTCAACGCTTTCCCCGCCTCCTACTGGCGCCGCTGGTCGCAGCTGGACACCGTCCTGCTCACCCTGACGGTCGCCGGCAGCGCCAACGTCTCCGTGTACCGCTCCAAGTCCGACGGCACCCGCGTGGCCGTCGAGTCGCGCCTGATCACCGACGAGACGGCGACGTTTGCACTGGAGCTGAAGAACTTCGAGGACGGCGGCTGGCTGTGGTTCGACGTCACCTGTGAAACCGAGACCACCATCTCGGAGGCCGCCTGGTGCGCCCCGCACGCCCCGGCGGCGCAGACGATGCCCGACGGCTCCACGGTCGGCCCCTTCGACAAGCGGGTGACCGTGGGCATCCCCACCTTCAACCGCCCGGCCGACGCCGTCAACGCGCTCACGGAACTGGCGATCGACCCGGTCGTCGACGAACTCATCGACGCCGTCCTCATGCCGGATCAAGGCAACCAGCACCCCGCCGACCACCCCGGCTACGACGAGGCCGTCGCCCACTTCGGCGACCGCTTCCGGGAATTCCGCCAGGGCAACCTCGGCGGCTCCGGCGGCTACTCGCGCATCATGTACGAGGCCATCGCCGACGCCGAGACCAATAGCCCGTACATCCTGTACATGGACGACGACATCGCCATCGAACCGGACTCGATCCTGCGCGCCGTACAGGCCGCCCGCTACGCCGCGAGTCCGATCATCGTCGGCGGCCAAATGCTCAACCTGCAGGAACGCTCCCAGCTGCGCACCATGGGCGAACAGGTCCACGGCCACGACTTCATGTGGGGCGCCGCCCCGCACTCGGTCTACGACCACGACTTCGCCAAGTACCCCCTCGGCCACAAGCGTCGCCCGGAGGACGAGAAGCGCCCGGACGTCTACGACTCCCGCGCGCTGCACCGCCGCATCGACGTGGACTACAACGGCTGGTGGATGTGCCTGTTCCCCCGCGTCGTCGCGGAACAGATGGGTCAGCCGCTGCCGCTGTTCATCAAGTGGGACGACACCGAGTACTCGCTGCGCGCCGGCAAGGCCGGATTCCCCACGGTGACCTGGCCGGGCGCCGCCATCTGGCACATGGCCTGGGCCGACAAGGACGACGCCATCGACTGGCAGGCCTATTTCCACCTGCGCAACCGCCTGATCGTCGCCGCCCTCAACCACGACGGCGACGTCGACGGCATCATCGCCTCACTGCGCAAGACGACGCTCAAGCACATCATGTGCATGGAATACTCGACCCTGGCGATCCAGCTCGAGGCCATGCGCGACTTCCTCGCCGGTCCCGAGCAGCTCTTCGACGTGCTGGAGACCTCCCTGCCCCGGATCCAGAAGATCCGCCAGCAGTACTCCGACGCCCGCGTCATCGAATCCGCGGCCGAGCTGCCCGCCGCCTCCGGCGCCCCGGGCGTGCCCACCGCGGACATCGGCGGCCGCCTGGGCAAAATCAAGAAGATCCCCTGGCTGCTGAAATCCGCGAAGCACCTGCTGAGCAAGGAAGACGGGCGCCACCACGAGGTCCCGCAGCTGAACCTCACCGCCGGCGAAGCCCGCTGGTTCACGCTGGCGCGCGTCGACTCCGCCACGGTGACCACCGCCGGCGGCACAGGAGTGACCTTCCGCAAGCGCGACCGCGACCTGGCCAAGCGGCTGTGGGACGAGACGACCGCGCTGCACAAGGAGATCGAGCGCGACTTCGACGAGCTACGCGCCACCTACCGCGCCGCGCAGGACCGGCTGACCAGCCGGGAGGAGTGGAAGAAGGTCTTCGATGCCCAGTGACCCGTTGCATAAGCTCAACGAGGCCGAAGTCGACGCTTTGATCCGGATCCAGGGCGTGGCCCTGGAGATCCCCCGGGTGCAGCAGGTCGCCCGCGGCCTGTCGTACTTCGGCGAGCACGCGCTCGGCTGGATGGGCACGGCTGCGGCGGGCGCGGCCGTCGACAAGCGTCGTCGCCGCCAGTGGGTCGCGATGGGCGTCTCCGCCTTCACCTCCCACGCGGCTTCCGTCGTGATCAAACGCATCGTCCGCCGCCGTCGGCCGGTGGACCCGCGCATCACGGTCGGGGTCGGCACCCCGTCGACCCTGTCGTTCCCGTCCTCGCACTCGACGTCGAGCACCGCCGCACTGGTGTCGCTGGCGCGGCTGACCGGGTCCCCGTGGCCCTTGGTCGGCGTCCCGGTGATGATGGTGTCCCGCACGGTGCTTGGAGTCCACTACCCGACCGACACCATCGTCGGTGCGGCGATCGGCGCCGCCACCGCGGGAGCAGTCCACGAGATTGAGAGGCGAACCAGGTGAGCCAGCAGCCCTACCCGTCCGAACACACGCCGGGCATCCTGCACTCGGAACCGCACACCGAGGGCATCGACAACACTCGCAAACGACAGCCCCCGAAGAACCTGCCGGACGCGATGGTCAAGTCCCTGCGTCCGAAGCAATGGGTCAAAAACGTCCTGGTCGTGGCGGCCCCCCTGGCCGCCGGCGCAGAGGCGTTCACGGCGCGCACCGCCCTGGACGTCCTGCTCGCCTTCGTCGTCTTCTGCCTGGCGGCCTCGTCGATCTACCTGGTCAACGACGCCCGCGACGTCGACGCCGACCGGGAGCACCCGACCAAGCGCTTCCGCCCGATCGCCTCCGGCATGCTGCCCATCGGCCTGGCCTACGCCATGTCGGTGGCCCTGATCGTCCTGGCCGTCGGCCTGTCGCTGCTGGCCTCCTCCGGCGTCGGACTGGCGATCGTCGTGGCGGTCTACATCGGACTGCAGCTGGGCTACTGCTTCGGCTGGAAGCACATCCCGGTGATCGACATCGCCCTGGTCTCCTCCGGCTTCATGCTGCGCGCCATGGCCGGCGGCGTGGCCGCGGGCATCGTGTTGTCGCAATGGTTCCTGCTGGTCGCGGCCTTCGGCTCGCTGTTCATGGCCTCCGGAAAGCGCTACGCGGAATACCTGCTGGCCAAGAACACCGGCGCGAACATCCGTAAGTCGCTCGAAGGCTACACCGACACCTACCTGCGTTTCGTCTGGACGATCGCCGGCGGCGGCGTGGTCATCTTCTACTGCCTGTGGGCGTTTGAGCTGTCCAACAGCGTCGGCGGCGCCGCCGCGATCTGGTACCAGATTTCCATGGTGCCGTTCATCATCGCGATCCTGCGCTTTGCCGCCACCATCGACCGCGGCGACGGCGGCGCACCCGACGAGATCGCGCTCTCTGACCGGGTGCTGCAGATCCTGGCCGTCGTCTGGGTGCTGACCATCGTGGTGGCGGTGTACGTCGTTCCGGCGCTGGCGACCTAATCTGGAACACATGGCCACTGCGCTCACGTCTCGCAGGACCGCCGCCCCACGGCTGACCGTGGTGACGGCGGTCCTTTCCGCGTCAGTCCTGGCGGTCTTCGCCTTCGTCGGCGGTTGGCAACGTCGGTGGATCAGCGACGACGGACTGATCGTGCTGCGTACGGTACGGAACCTGCTGGCCGGCAACGGGCCGGTGTTCAACGCCGGTGAACGCGTCGAAACCAACACCTCCACGCTCTGGCAGTACGTCATTTACTTAGGCGGCCTGCTGACGGACGCCCGCCTGGAAACCATCGCGATGTGGGCGGCCCTGCTCTGCACCACGGCGGCTCTGCTCATCGCCGCGCTGGCCACCGCCCGCCTCTGGGGTGCGCGGGGCGGTCTGCTGATCTTCGTCCCCGCCGGCGGGCTGGTGTATCTGGCGCTGCCCCCGGCCCGCGACTTCGCCACCTCCGGTCTGGAGTGGGGCCTGTCCCTGCTGTACCTGGCGGTGCTGTGGGCGCTGCTCGTCCGCTGGGCCGAGGGCGCCCGGCCGGCGGGTCGCCACCGCGCCCCGGGGGTGGATTGGGCGGTGTACCTGCTCGCGTTCTGGTGCGGGCTGTCCTGGCTCGTGCGTCCCGAATTGGCCCTGTACGGCGGACTGGTGGGTATCCTGCTGCTGGTCGCGGCCCGCTCCTGGAAGACCGCGGCGGGGATTCTCGCCGTCGCCCTGCCCGTCCCGCTGGGGTACCAGATTTTCCGGATGGGCTACTACGGGCTGCTGACCCCGCACACCGCCGTGGCGAAATCGGCGAGCGACTCCATGTGGGGCGAAGGCTGGGGATACGTCCGGGACCTCACTGACCCGTACACGCTGTTCTTGGCCCTGGCGGTGCTGGTGGGCATGGCGGCGGCGCTGCTCTGGCGGGTCTCCGCCCGCCCCGCCGATTCTGCCGTCACCTCCTCCGCGGGGGAGGCGCGGGCCGGTCGGATGCGCGTGCGTTCCCGGACCGGCGTCATCGCGCTCATTCTCGCGGCCGCCGGGCTGCACATTTTGTACGTGATCCGGGTCGGCGGCGACTTCATGCACGGACGCATGCTCCTGCTGCCGTTGTTCGCGCTGCTGCTGCCGCTCATGGTGGTGCCCGTCGTGGATCTTTCCCGCCGGGATTCCGGTCTGGCCCGGTGGGCGCCGGTGGCGGCGCTGGGGTTGGGTTTCTTCGTGCTGCTGTGGTGGACCGTGGCCACCGTCGACCGCGGCCATGAGGTGGATTGGCAGGAGTATGAGGAAGGGGAGCTGGGCGTCGTCGACGAGCGGGAGTTTTGGACGAACGCCACCCGCCGGGAGCCCGGCGATCCGCCGCGGACGGCGGACGACTTCCTGCAGGCGAAGGTCCTCGGCGACTTCGACGACTCCGTCGACGAGATCATGTCGCGCAACGGCGCGATGATGGTGCCGATCATCGTGAGCAGCGACCCGGAGACCTACTCCTGGTTCACGCAGCCACGTCAGGAGCAGGACACGAACCTGCGCGCGCTGCCCCCGACGATGTATCTGATCAACTTAGGGATGACGGGGATGCATGCGCCGCTGGACATGCGCGTGCTGGACACCGTGGGGCTCTCCAGCCCGGTGGGAGCCCGCCAGCCCCGCGATCCGGACGGGCGGGTCGGCCACGACAAGTGGTTGCCCTATGAGTGGCAGATCGCGGACACCGACGCGGATCTGGACGAGGTGCCCGCCTGGTACGACCGGGAAGAGGCGTTGTTGGCGCGTGCTGCGCTCCATACCCCTGAATTCGTGGAGCTTTTTGAATCTTATCGGGCCCCCCTGACGGCGGGGCGCTTCTTCGATAACATCGGCTTCGCATTGACCACTGGGCGAACCCTGGAATTCTCCTTGGATCCCCGTGATCACCTTGAGGAAAGCACGGTCACTGCGATTGAGGATTACGTCCGGGACACAGACGCCGGCCGCCCCGCGGCGGACGTGAACGCGGTAGTCCAGCCCCCCGATGTGGAGATCGCATGGCCCGCGACAATTAAGACGGAGTAGCTTCGTGGTCTATGCTTCAAAAGCAGATCACGGTAAAGTAACGATTTTTACCATCCCGTGTTAACGCCGGTGCTTGCGCCGACGATAAAACCGTAGATGACCTCACAACCCACAACGAGGAGAAAGCATGTCCGCACTCGCTGGACTCCATCGTATCCGCCGCGCGGTCCTGGCCTTCGTCGTGGCCATGCTGCTCGGCACGTCTTTGGTCGCCGCCGGAACCGGCACCGCGCACGCATCCCGTGGCGTACTGCGCGAGAGCGCGGGATGTGTATGGGACGCTCATGGGTGGTGGGTCCAGCGTTGCAACGTCTGGTCAGAAGCCAACGGACGTGATATCCCGGTGCAGATCGTCGCCGCCACCCAGGGCGGAAACGCCGCGTACTACATGCTCGACGGCCTGCGCGCCACAGAGCACTCCAACGCCTGGCTCGTGGACACGAACGCCGCCCAGACCTTTCAGGGCGACAACATCACCTTGGTGATGCCGGTCGGCGGCAAGGGCTCCTTCTACGCGGACTGGGACGGCCCGGCCACCTATGACCTGGAGAACCCGGTCAACTACCAGTGGGAGACCTTCCTCACCCAGGAACTGCCCGCTTACCTGGAGCGCCACTTCGGCGTGGCCCGCAACAACAACGCCATCTCGGGTCTGTCGATGGGCGGCACCGCCGCGCTGAATCTGGCCGCCAAGCACCCGGACCAGTTCCGTCAGGTGCTGTCGTTCTCCGGGTACCCGACCACCACGCTCCCGGGCGCCCAGACGGCCCTGCGCGTGGCATTGCTGGACGCCGGCGGCTTCAACCTCAACGCCATGTACGGCTCCCTGGTCAGCCCCCGCCGTTTCGAGAACGACCCGTTCCTGAACATGGACGGGCTGCGTGGCTCCGACGTCTACGTCTCCGCGGCTTCGGGTATCCCATCCCCGGCCGACGCCAATATCGCGTGGAACCACCAGCTCTCCGGCGCGGCGCTGGAGTCCCTGGCGAATGTGAGCACCAAGATTTGGGCCGCCAAGGCGAATACGACCGGCATCGGCATCCGGGAAGATTACCCGGCGACGGGCATGCACAACTGGAACCAGTTCGGCCATCAGATGGAGAAGACCAGGCCGCTGGTCCTCGACGTCATGAACGCTCACCGCTGGTAACTGATCTCACCCCGATTCGGCGCCCGTTTCCTCATCAGGAAACGGGCGCCTTCTCGTTTCCGCGGGCACAGCCCTGCGCGTACGGTCTGTGGCGCGCGGGATGGGCCCGGATGGGGGCAGTCCCAGTTTTCCCAACTTTTTCTCTGGCCCCGCCGAGTGTCTCCAGCTAAAGTCTCAAGTTGTACTTAAACTTGGTGTGGATCTGCCAGGACGGCACGTCTTCGGGGCGACACCTCCGAGCACGGCGCAGTCCCTGGCGGCAGACACCCCAACTGCATAACAATTCATCCGGTGGCGAGCCGTCGCATCCGCCATCCCGGGAGAGGGGAACTCTCGGGGTCGGGGGAGGCCGCGAGGACCCACGGGGCTTATTTCGGCTGCCCGTCCACCGTGCTACTCCCTGACAACGTAAGAGGACTGTTTACATGCGCGACACCGCATCTTCTTCCCCCTTCGGCAGGCTCAAGCGCCGCACCCTAGCGGCCGTCGCCGCCCCGACCGCCCTGGTGCTCGGCTTTGGCGCCCTGCCCGTCGCTGGCGCCCAAAGCTCCCTGACCGATGGCATCGCCCCGGGCAACCCCCCGGCGCGCTCTGAGATCGACACCACGTACCCGGAGGTCGACGGCCTCCCGGCGGGCGTCGAGGTGGACCGCGTGGTGTGGAAGAGCCCCCGCCACGTCGAGCTGTGGATCCAGTCCGCCGTCATGCCGGAAGGTTCCCACGCGGATTCCGATGGCCTGATGCAGGTGGAGATGCTGCTGGCCCGCGACTGGCACGCCAACCCGGAGCGCACCTTCCCCGAAGTGTGGGCGCTGGACGGCCTGCGTGCGCGCGAGGACGAGAGCGGCTGGACCATCGAGACCAACATCATCCAGCAGTACGCCGACAAGAACGTCAACGTCATCCTCCCGATCGGCGGCCAGTCCTCCTTCTACTCCGACTGGAATGAGCCGGACAACGGCGTGCACTATAAGTGGGAGAGCTTCCTGCGCGACGAGCTCGTCCCGATCCTGGACAACGAGTTCCGCTCCAACCAGAACCGCGCCGTGGTGGGCCTGTCCATGGGCGGCACCGCCGCGATGAACCTGGCGCAGCGTAACCCGCAGCTCTTCGACTTCGTCGGATCCTTCTCCGGCTACCTGGACACCACGTCCGTGGGCATGCCTCAGGCGATTGCGGCGGCGCAGATGGACGCCGGACGCTTCGACGCCACCAAGATGTGGGGCCCGCTCGGTTCGCAGCGGTGGATCGACAACGACCCGAAGCTGGGCGTCGGGGCGCTCGAGGGCAAGACCGTGTACGTCTCTTCCGGATCAGGCCAGGACCCGAACCCGAACCCAAACGCCGCCGGCATCGGCCTCGAGGTGCTCTCGCGCCTGACGTCGCAGACCTTCGTCGACTACGCCCAGGAAGCCGGAGTCCCGGTCATCACCAAGTTCCGTCCCTCCGGTATCCACTCGTGGGACTACTGGCAGTTCGAGCTGAATGAGGCGTGGCCGTACATCGCCGATGCCCTGGCCATCCCGGAGGAGGACCGGGGAGCGGACTGCGACGTCGTCGGCCCGATCGCCGAAGCCACCCAACAGACCGACATCGGATCCTGCGTCAACGACGCTTACCCGGTGGCGGACGGTGAAGCCCAGGACTTCCGCTCCGGCACGGCGTACTTCTCGGAGGACACCGGCGCCCACGCCCTCTTCGGTCTGATCGACGCGAAGTACGCCGAACTGGGCGGCCCGGCCAGCTGGCTCGGCTTCCCGACCACCGGTGAGCAAACCACCCCGGACGGCGTCGGCCGTTACGTCCACTTCGAAAACGGCTCCATCTACTGGACCCCGGGCACCGGCGCCCACGCCATCCCGGAGGACATGGTCGACCACTGGGAAACCAACGGCTGGGAGACTGGCGACCTGGGCTACCCGGTCGGCGAGGCCACCGCGATCAACGACGGCCTGGTCCAGGAGTTCCAGGGCGGTTACCTGACGCGTAACCCGAACGGCGACACCCACCACATCGTCCACGGCGCCATCGCCGACAAGTACGGCGAGACGGGCACCGCGGACTCTGCGCTGGGCTTCCCGACCTCTGAGGAAATCGCCGTCAGTGGTGGCGCGTTCCAGGAGTTCGAGAACGGCAACATCTACTGGTCGCCTCAGACGGGCGCGCACGTGATCTACTACGGCGCCATCTTCGACGCCTGGGGCGAGGAGGACTGGGAGCAGGGGCCGTACGGCTGGCCGACGACGGACCAGACCGACATTTCGGCCGGCGGCCAGACCATCGACTTCCAGAACGGCACGATCAGTCAGGTCAACGGCCAGATCCGCACCGAAGGGGGCGAAGGAGAAACTGACAGCGAGACCAATGGTGACGTCGAGGTAAACCTGAGCTAGGTGAGGCATTCTATGACCATGAAAAGCCACTTTTCCCGGATCGGCCTGGTCGCCGCCGCCTTCGGCGCGTCGGCGGCGTTGCTCGTCGGCTGCGGCGGAAGCACGGTGACCAGCGACGACGTCGAGTCTGAGACGACGGTGGCCCCGCTGGAACGTTCCGGCACCGAGACCACCGGCGCCGCCGACCCCACGGAGTCGGAGGACGCCGAGGAAACCACCACCCAGGAACGTCCTGACGGGCAAGGCGGTGCGGGTGTCGCCGCGCCGCCGCCCCCGGAGGACCAGGGCGCCCGGGAGATCTCCGAGATCCCCGAGACAGAGGTGCCCACGTCCCCAGAGGACGAGGAGTATCTGGCCACGCTCACTGACGCCGACGTCGACGTCGCGGGCGTGGAGCCCTCCCTGCTGGGTACGGCGACCACCGTGTGCGCCTCTGAAGGGGGCACGAACGTCACGGCGAGCGCCGTCGCGGGCCAGCTCATCGAGCAGGGCCGCACCGAGCTGGACCACGGCCAGCTCACCGAGCTCATCGAGGAGTCGGCGCGCGCCACCTACTGCCCCTGATGGCCGGGCAGCGGTGCGCGTGGGCATGCCCCAGGCCTGAAGAACTGCGTTAAGGAACAATGCGAAGAAAAGTGCTCACGATCCTCGCCGTCCTCGCTGTGCTCGTGCTCATCGTCGGCGGCGCCATGACCTGGCTGCAGACGACCGAGGACGGTGCGCTGCCGGACGTTCCCGGGCTCACCGACGAGGCGTCCCCGGATGACGAGCCGCCCGCGGAACCGGAGCAGCCGGCGTGGTGCCCCCGGGTCGAGTTCATTTCGGCCCCGGGCACCTGGGAGTCCGCCCCGGACGACGATCCCATGAACCCGCAGGCGAACCCCTACTCGTTCATGCTGTCGATCACGCAGCCGCTGCGGGATACGTATGAGCCCGACGACGTGAAGGTGTGGACGTTGCCGTACACGGCGCAGTTCAAGAACATCAACGCCGAGCACGAGATGTCCTACGACGAGTCCCGTTCGGAGGGCACGTCCCGCCTCAACGGGGAATTAGGCTACATGAACGAGGAGTGCCCGGGGACGGACTTCATTCTGGCCGGGTTCTCGCAGGGCGCGGTCATCGTCGGCGACGTCGCCGATCAGATCGGCGCCGGGCTCGGGCCCGTGCCGGCCGACAAGATCAGGGGTGTCGCCCTGGTCGCGGACGGCCGCCGGGAAAACGGCGTGGGGGTCAATCCCGGCAACCCGCTGTCGGGCATCGGCGCGGAAATCGCGTTGGAGACGGTCAGCAACCTGGTCCAGGTGGTGGTGCCGGGCGCCACGATGCGCGGGACCCGGCCGCATGGTTTCGGTGAACTCGCCGACCGCACCATGCAATTCTGCGCGCCCAACGACTCGATCTGCGACGCCCCGCAGGACATTTCCAATGCGCTCGGCCGCGCGTTGGATTTGGCGGCCGCGGACGGCGTGCACGCCCAGTACGCTTCCAACCCGAACGTCATTCCGGGCACGACGACGCCGGAGTGGATCGTCGACTGGTCGCACGGGCTGATCAATCAATGACCGGTGAGGAGGGAAAACGCCCCGGCAGCGACCCCTGAATGTGTAACATTGCGAAATGTTTGCCAGACTAACTGATACAGAAGGCGAACCTGTTAGGTTGGCCGTGAAAATTCCTCACTGCGCCCGCCGGAGACACGGACGGCGCAGACCCGGGTGAACGTTCGAGTTCACCGCATCATCAGGACAGACGGAGACGCACATGGATCTTGAGAAGGCAATCGCCCAGTTCTTCAACGAGAAGGGCGAAATTCAGCTGGCCCCGCAGCTGACTCTGGCGGGCCTGTCGGAGCTGATGTACCAGGGCGACCTGCAGACCGGCGGCGGTGAACGCCATTGCCTGCGCTTCTGGGACTATTCCGAGTCTCGTGCGGGCGTCGCGGTCGATTACAACCGCACCGAGATCAACACCCGCATCAAGTCGGTGGCGGCCCGGCTGCAGCAGGTGGCCAAGATCGGCGACCGCGTGGCCATCCTCGCCGGCAACTCCCCGGAGTACCTCTTCGCCTTCATCGGCGCCCTCTACGCGGGCATGGTGCCGGTGCCGCTGTACGACCCGAACGAGCCGGGCCACGGCGAGCACCTCAAGGCGGTGCTGGCGGACTCCACGCCGACCGTCGTGCTGACCAACAAGCACGCCGCCGGGGCCGTGCGCGAGCACTTCGCGGACACCCCGTCGCGGGAGCGCCCCCGCATCCTGGCGGTGGATTCGCTGCCGGATTCGTTGGCGGAGAGCTACGTCAACCCGTCGACCACCCTGCAGGGCCAGCAGCTGATGGCCTCGGCGACCACGATGCCGATCGACCAGACCGCTTTCCTGCAGTACACCTCCGGTTCGACCCGCACCCCGGCCGGCGTGGTGCTGACCAACCGGTCGATCCTGACCAACGTGTTGCAGATCTTCACCGCGGTTCAGCTGAAGATGCCGCTGCGCCTGGTGACCTGGCTGCCCCTGCACCACGACATGGGCATCATCCTGGCGGTCTTCGTCATCCTGCTCGGCCTGCCGATGGAGATGATGAACCCGCGCGACTTCGTGCAGCAGCCGTCCCGCTGGGTCAAGCAAATCTCCCGCCGTAGTGAGGACGACATCCACACCTACGCCGTCGTCCCGAACTTCGCCCTGGAGATGGCCGTGCGCTACGGCACGCCGGAGGAGGGCTCCGACGCCCGTTTCGACAACATCGACGGCATCATCATCGGTTCTGAGCCGGTCAGCGAGTCCGCCGTCAACAACTTCGTCGAGGCCTTCACCCCCTTCGGCCTGGAGCCGACGGCCCTGCGCCCGTCCTACGGCCTGGCGGAGGCCTCCCTGCTGGTGTCCACCCCGCAGACGCAGGAGCGCCCGCTGATCAACTACTTCGACCGCGACAAGCTCGCCGACGGCGAGGCCGTGGAGGTGGAGAAGGGCTCGGAGAAGGCCGTGTCCTTCGCCTCCAACGGGCAGGTCGTGCGCCCGCAGGCGATGACCATCGTCGACCCGGAGACCAAGGACGAGATCGTCGACGGCCTGGTCGGCGAGATCTGGACCAACGGCGGCAACACCGCCGCCGGCTACCTGGACCGCCCGGAGGAGACCGCCGAGACCTTCGGCCAGACGCTCGGCGAGCGCCTGGCGGAGGGCTCCCGCGTGGCCGACGCCCCGGATACTGGGTGGTTGGCGACGGGCGATCTGGGCGTCATCGTGGACGGCCAGCTCTACATCACCGGCCGACTGAAGGACCTGGTGATCATCGCCGGCCGCAACCACTACCCGCAGGACATCGAGGCCACCGTCCAGGAGGCGAGCGAGCACGTGCGCGCCGACTCCGTCGCGGCCTTCGCCGTGCCGGGCGACGACGTCGAAAAGCTCGTCGTCCTGCTGGAGCGCGCCGACGACGCCGAGACCACCGGCGACGCCGAGGCCGTGGAGGCCGTGCGCGCCGCCGTCAGCTCCATCCACGGGGTCACCCCGGACGAGATCCGGGTGCTGGCGCCGAACGAGATCGCCCGTTCCTCCTCGGGCAAGATCGCCCGACGCGTGAACCAGCGCAACTACCTGGCGGAGAACGCCTAAACTCCCCAGCCGATGATCCTCCCGCCCCGGCCGGCGGGAGGATTTCGCGTTTTCGGCGCCGCGAGATGCCCGCCTCACCCCGGCGGAACAGACTTTCTGCGGTATCGCAGCCTAATGAGCTGGGGAAAGAAACATCGTGGAACAATGTGACGATAGACAGCCATAGACCTTAGTGGCGTTTACGACGACAATTGTCATAATCAACGGCAACAGCCCGGCAACGTCCCTCTTTTAGTTAGTAAGGAAGATCCTTCGGATGAGCTCAACCTCGATGACCGAGTCCCAACTCCGGGAGTGGCTGAAGAACTGGGTCGCGCGCACCACGGAACTGAGCGTGGACGAGATCACCGACGCCACCCCGATGGAACGCTTCGGTCTGTCCTCCCGTGACGCCGTGGTGCTGTCCGGAGAGCTGGAAAACCTGCTGGACACACAGCTCGACGCGACGATCGCCTACGAGTATCCGACGATCGCCCAGCTGGCGAAGCGACTGGTCGACGGGCCCCCGGCCGAGACCGCCACCCGCCGTACCTCCCGCCCCGCCGCGCCGACGGCCGGCGCCCCCGGCACCCACGACATCGCCGTAGTCGGCATGTCCGCCCGCTTCCCCGGCGCGAAGAACCTCGACGAATACTGGCGCCTGCTCATCGAAGGCCGTTCCGCCACCGGCGAGCGCCCGGAAGGTCGGTGGGCGGAGTACGCCGCCGACCCGGTCACCACCGCCAAGATCGACGCCGTCAGCACCGCCGGCGGCTACCTGGACGGCATCGACGTCTTCGACAACGAATTCTTCGGCCTGTCCCCGGTGGAGGCCGCCAACATGGACCCGCAGCAACGGCTGCTGTTGGAGGAGGTCTGGCACGCCTTAGAAGACGCCCACCTGCCGCCCAGCCAGCTGCGCGGGGCTGCCGTCGGCGTGTTCATGGGCTCGTCCAGCAACGACTACGGCATGCTCATCACCGCCGACCCGGCGGAGGCCCACCCCTACGCGCTGACCGGCACCGCCAGCTCGATCATCCCCAACCGCGTGTCCTACGCCTTCGACTTCCGTGGGCCTTCCGTCAACGTCGACACCGCCTGTTCGTCCTCGTTGGTCGCCACCCACGACGCCGTGCGTGCCCTGCGCGCCGGCGACGCCGACGTGGCCCTGGCCGGCGGCGTGAACATCCTGGCCAGCCCGTTCGTCTCTACGGCGTTCGGCGAACTCGGCGTGATCAGCCCCTCCGGAGGCATCCACGCCTTCTCCGACGACGCGGACGGCTTCGTCCGCGCCGAAGGCGTCGGCGTGCTCGTGCTCAAGCGCGTCGCGGACGCCCTGGCCGACGGCGACGACGTCCTCGCCGTGATCAAGGGTTCCGCGGTCAACTCCGACGGCCACTCCAACGGCCTGACCGCCCCCAACCCGGAAGCCCAGGCCGACGTGCTGGAACGCGCTTACGCGGACGCGGGCATAGACCCGGCCGACGTGGACTACGTCGAGGCCCACGGCACCGGCACCATCCTCGGCGACCCCATCGAGGCCACCGCCCTCGGCGAGGTCCTGGGCACTGGCCGCGAAGCCAAGCACCCGACGCTGCTGGGTTCCGTGAAGACCAACCTGGGCCACGCCGAATCCGCCGCCGGGGTCGCCGGCCTGGTCAAGGTCGTGCAGTCCATCCAGAACGACACCCTGCCGCCGTCGATCAACTACACCGAACCCAACCGCTACATCGACTTCGACGCCGAAAAACTCGAGCTCGTCGAAGACCCCCGCGAATGGCCCGAATACTCCGGCCGCAAGATCGCGGGCGTCTCCGGCTTCGGTTTCGGCGGCACCAACGCGCATGTCGTGGTCAGCGAATTCGTCGCCGAAGACTACCTCGACGACGGCGAGCCCGCCCCGCAGTCCACCCCGTCGCAGCTGATCGACCCGGACAATCCCAATGCCGTGGCGCTGCCGGTCTCCGGGCTGCTGCCGTCGCGCCGGGCGAAGGCGGCCGCCAACCTGGCCGATTTCCTGGAGGGCCGTGACGACGTCGACCTCGTGCCGGTGTCGCGTTCCCTGGCGGGGCGCAACCACGGCCGCAGCCGCGCCGTCGTCACGGCGGACAACGTCGCGGACGCGGTCAAGCGGCTGCGTCAGGTCGCCGAGGGCAAGACGTCGATCGGGTCGGTCGCGGCGGATTCCCCGTCGCCCACGGGCCCGGTGTTCGTGTACTCGGGCTTCGGTTCCCAGCACCGCAAGATGGCCAAGAAGCTGCTCGAGATGAGCCCGCTGTTCACCGCCCGGATGGAGGAGCTCGACGGGTACGTCGACTTCGAGTCCGGCTGGTCGATGCTGGAGATCATCCGCGACGACGAGCAGACCTATGACACGGAGACCGCGCAGGTCACGGTCACCGCCATCCAGATAGCGGTCACCGACCTGCTGGCCAGTTTCGGGGCGAAGCCGGCGGCGGTGGCGGGTATGTCCATGGGCGAGATCGCCGCGGCGTATGCCGCGGGCGGGATCTCCGCGAAGGACGGCATGCTCATCGCCTGCCACCGCGCCCGTCTCATGGGCGAGGGCGAGGAGATGATCGCCGGCACCGAGCAGGAAGGCGCCATGGCCGTCGTCGAGCTCACCCGCGAGCAGCTCACCGAACTCGTCGACGCCGACGAGGCGCTTAACGGCGTGGAGCCGGCCGTGTACGCCGGGCCGGGCATGACCACGGTGGGCGGGCCGGCCTCGGCCGTCGATACGCTGGTCGCCCAGCTGGAGGAAGAGGGCAAGTTCGCCCGCAAGCTGCAGGTCAAAGGCTCTGGGCACACCTCTGCGCTGGATCCGATCATGGCGGACCTCGCCGGTGAGATCGCCGGCATCGCTGCGCAGCCGACCACGATCCCGGTCTTTTCCTCCGTGGACCGCGGCGAGGTCTACCCCGCCGGCTCGGTCATCCACGACGACCAGTACTTCCTGCGCATGACGCGCCAGCCGGTGTGGTTCCAGGACGCCACCGAGCAGGCGCTGGCCGCCGGGCACACCACGCTCGTGGAGATCGCCCCGAACCCGGTGGGGATCATGGGCATGATGAACACGGCGTTTGCCGTCGGCAAGGCCGACGCGCAGCTGTTGTACGTGCTCAAGCGCAAGGTCGAGGAAGCCGACTCCATCCGGGACCTGCTGGCGAAGCTCTATGTCGCGGGCATGCCGGTGGACTTCGGCGCGCTCTACGGCGACGGCGAGCGCATCGACGCCCCCGTCACCGAGTTCAAGGAATTGAGCTACTGGACCAACGCGCGTCCCAGTGCGGGGTCGGCCGCCGGCCTGCCGGGAACGAAGGTCACGCTGCCGGGTGGCGCGGTGGCGTTCAGCACGAACGCCGACCAGGCGCCCTCGGCGCTGGCGCTGCTGGAATCCGCGGCCGCCGCGGTCAACGCCGAGGCGCAGCTGGTGGCCACCAAGGGGCACAGCACGCTGCCCGCCTCCGGTGAGGTGACCACGATGGTGGAGTCGGGCCTGGGCGGTCTGAATCTGGCGGTGTACGCCGTCGACGCCGCCGGCGAGACCACCCTGATCGAGGAAGGCTTCGCCAGCGCCCTGGCCGGCGTCGAGCCCGTGGGCTATGACGCGGCGCCGGCCCCGGCGGCCCCCGCACCGGGAGGCTTTGACGACGACCTCGACGTCGAGGCCGTGCGGTGGGACCCGGACAGCGGCGAATCCGTGGAGGAGCGCCTGCGGGCGATCGTCTCCGAGTCGATGGGCTACGACGTCGAGGACCTGCCCGGCGAACTGCCGCTGATCGACCTGGGCCTGGATTCTTTGATGGGCATGCGCATCAAGAACCGGGTGGAAAACGACTTCCAGATCCCGCCGCTGCAGGTGCAGGCGCTGCGCGACGCGTCCGTCGCGGACGTGGTCGCCATGGTCGAGGACGCCGTCGCCCAGGGTGGCGCCGAGCCGGTCGGCGAGGTCGACGCCGCGATGAGCCCGGTCCAGGGCGAGGGCGTCGGTGCGGCGACCGCCGAGCAGGCCACCCCGGAGGAGCAGGGCCAGGGCGTGGGCGTGGCCCCGCGCGACGCCTCCGAGCGCATGGTCTTCGGCACGTGGGCCACGGTCACCGGTTCCGCCGTGGCCGGCGTGACCAGCCCGCTGCCGGAGCTGACCGACGAGCAAGCCCAGCGCATCGCCGAGCGCCTGACGGAGCGCTCCGGCATTGAAGTCAGCGCCGCGACGGTGCGCGAAGCCACGACTTTGGAGCCCCTCGGCGATCTGGTCCGCGAGGGACTGGAGACCCCGGTGGAAGGCAATATCCGCATCCTGCGCCCCCGCCCGGAGGGCTCGGAGAAGCCGGCCGTGTTCTTATTCCACCCGGCCGGCGGCACCACCGTCGTCTATGAGCCGCTGACCCGCCGCCTGGACGAGGACGTCCCGGTCTACGGGGTGGAGCGCCTCGAAGGTTCGCTGGCAGAGCGGGCGGCGGCCTACGTCTCCGACATCGCGGCCTACTCCGAGGGCCGCCCGGTGGTCCTCGGCGGCTGGTCCTTCGGCGGCGCGCTGGCCTACGAGGTCGCGCACCAGCTGCAGGACACGGACGTCGTCGTCGACCACATCGCGCTGCTGGACACCACCCAGCCGGCGAACCCGGCGCCGAAGACGATGGAGGAGACCAAGGCGCGCTGGCGCCGCTACGCGGACTTCGCCAAGAAGACCTACGGCCTGGAGTTCGAGGTGCCCTTCGAGCTGCTGGAGACCGCCGGGGAAGAGGCGCTGCTGGGCATGTTGGAGCAGTACCTGGCCACCACCGACGCTTCCGCCCACGGCCTGTCCGCCGGTATCCTGGAGCACCAGCGCGCCAGCTTCGTGGACAACCAGATCCTGGGCAACCTGGACTTCGCCCGTTGGGTGTCGGTCGAGGTTCCGGTGCTGTTGTTCCGCTCCGAGCGGATGCACGACGGCGCCATCGAGCTGGAGCCGGCGTACGCGGAGATTGACCCCGACGGCGGGTGGGCCGCTATCGTCGATGATTTAGAGATTGTGCAGCTGCCGGGCGACCACCTGGCGGTGCCGGACGAGCCGGCGATCGGGATCGTCGGGGCACACATGATGAAAAGGATCAGGTGAGTAAGCCAGTGACAGCGATGAGCACCGCCGACAAGCTCGCGGACCTGCGCGAGCGGCTGGAGACGGCGCAGGACCCCGGTTCGGAGCGCGCGCGGACCAAGCGCGACGAGGCCGGCCGCTCCACCCCGCGCGACCGCATCGCCCGCCTGCTGGACGAGGGCTCTTTCACTGAGATCGGCGCTTTGGCCAAGACCCCGGGCGTGGACGACGCCGTCTACTCCGACGGCGTGGTCACCGGCTACGGGCGCATCGACGGCCGCCCGGTGTGCGTCTACGCCCACGACAAGACCGTCTACGGCGGCTCGGTCGGGGTGACCTTCGGCAAGAAGGTCGTGGAAGTCATGGAGATGGCCATCAAGATCGGGTGCCCGGTCATCGGCATCCAGGACTCCGGCGGCGCCCGCATCCAGGACGCGGTGACGTCGCTGGCGATGTACTCGGAAATTTCGCGGCGCCAGATGCCGTTGTCCGGGCGCAGCCCGCAGATCTCGATCATGATGGGCAAGTCCGCCGGCGGCGCGGTGTACGCGCCGGTGACCACCGACTTCGTCATCGCGGTCGACGGCGAGGCGGAGATGTACGTCACCGGCCCCAATGTCATCCGCGAGGTCACCGGCGAGGACGTCACCTCCGCGGAGCTCGGCGGGGCGCGGCAGCAGGAGCTCAACGGCAACATCCAGGCCGTCGTCGACTCCGAGGACGACGCCTTCGACCTGGTCCGCGACCTGCTCGGTCACCTGCCGCTGACGTGTTTCGACGAGACGCCGGCGGTGCTGGCCCCCACGGACGAGGACGTCTCCGGCGAGGACGAGCTGGTGCTGGACGAGTTCATCCCGGACGACACCAACGCCGGCTACGACATGATGGACCTGCTGGTCCAGCTCGGCGACGACGACGATCTCATCGAGCTGCAGGAGAACTTCGCCCCGAACATGATCACCGCCTTCGGGCGCATCGACGGCCAGACGGTGGGGTATGTGGCGAACAACCCCATGCACCTGGCGGGCTGCATCGATGCGGACGCCGCCGACAAGTCGGCGCGGTTCATCCGCATCTGCGACGCCTACAACATCCCGATCGTCTTCGTCGTCGACACCCCCGGCTACCTGCCCGGGGTGGAGCAGGAGAAGGCCGGCCTGATCCACCGCGGCGCGAAGCTCGCCTTCGCCGCGGTGGAGGCGACCGTGCCGAAGGTGACGCTGGTGGTGCGCAAGGCCTACGGTGGCGCGTACGCGGTGATGGGGTCGAAAAACCTGGCCGGAGACATTAACCTGGCGTGGCCGACCGCGCAGATCGCCGTGATGGGTTCCGCCGCGGCGGTGGTGATGATCCAGGGCAAGCAGCTCGACGCGATCACGGACCCGGAGCAGCGGGCGCACATGAAGAAGGTGTTCATGGACTTCTACGACGAGTCCATGACCAGCCCGTACGTCGCCGCGGAGCGCGGGTACATCGATTCGATGATCCAGCCGCACGAGTCCCGGCTCGCGCTGCGCCGGGCGCTGCGTCAGCTGCGCACCAAGGACGTCCGCGACCTGCCGAAAAAGCACAACATCATCCCGATGTAACACGATGGCCGCCGTGGCCGACAGATAGGGAAGAAGAGCTTGCCGACGTCCCGCCCTGTCGCAGGGCGGGCGCGTGGTCGGCAGGCCAGACCGTGAACACCGCCAACTATCTCTGGAGGCACTCATGCTTAGCTCCGCAGTGGACATCATCTTCGAGCTCGTCAACTACATCGTGATGGGCGCCAATTACCTGGGCGTCAGCGTCCTCTAGCCTGGCCGGGCCCAGGTCAAGACCAGAAGCGCCGGGCATCCCACTCAGACTGAGTGGGATGCCCGGCGCTTCGTCGTGTCCGTGCTTTAGACCGCGACCGTCGTTTTCCGCCGGGTGACGGCCGTGGCCACCGCCCGCCAGCCGAGCATGAGGATCACGGACATGACCGAGGCGACGATGATGAACGACCAGTGGGGGAAGGCCTGGTTGCGGATGCCCCAGATACTTAAGCCGACGACGACCACGATGAGCCACGCGACCCAGCCCGCTGGGTGCAGCTTCGCCCCGTCCCACTTGGCGGCGGCGATGACGACCCAGGCGGCGGCCACGCCGATGAGGAAAGGCCACAGCGTGGACAGCCAGCCGCCGAAAGTGAACGGCATGTCGTCGGACTGGTGCGCCATGCGGGCGAGCAGGGCGAACACGGCGATGGCGACGACGTCGGCGATGATGGCACTGGCGCGGCTCATGGTGGGCGACCTCCAGGGTGCGGGGTGGGGCAGTGTCGCCGATGAGTCTAGCTCTTTAGGCGCTCTGGGCTGATTCCTGCGCACGCCGGCGCAGCTGGTGGGGGCCGCTGAAACCGTCGCGGGCGTAGTGGACCACGTAGACGATCCATCCGATGACGGTGATCAGTGCGAAGGAGATCACCCGGTAGACCAGCGCGGCGGCGGTCGCGTCGACGGCGGTCATGCCGGTGGCCACCAGCGTGGCGATGATCGCCGCCTCCACCGTGCCCAGGCCGCCCGGGGTCACCTGCGCCGAGCCGGCGAGTTTGGCGGTGATGTAGGCCAGGGCCACGCCCATGACGGTGGTCTGGTTTTCCCCGGCGGTCAGCCCGGGCAGGTGCCCGCTCACCGCCCACACGGCCAGCCACAGGGTCGCGGCGTCGAATAGTCGATTGGCCAGCGAATAGATGGAGACGACCGCGAAGGAGCCTCCGGAGAAATGCACGGAGTCCAGTTGCCGGATCTGCTCCACGGCGCCGTTCACACCCGCCTGCCGGTCGCGTCGCAGCAGCCCGTTCAGGCGCGGCAGGAGGGAGCGGATCCACCGCTCCAGGGTGGCCGGGTTCTTCATGATCCAGTACACGCCCGCCCCGGCGGCGAGCATGAGCAGGAAGCTGACCCCCAGCGACCACACGGAGACCTGCGCGCCGAGGAAGAGTACGGCGGCGGCGCCGATGAGCACCAGCCACATCGTGGAGATCGCGGAGCTCATGATGAAGAACCAGCCGCACAGCAGGATGCTCGCGCCCCAGCGCCGTTGCACCTGGAAGGTCAGCACCGCAGAGAAGGCCGGGCCGCCCGGCAGGGACGTGGACCAGGCGTTGGAGGCCAGGGTCAGGGCGTTGGTCTCGTACAGGGGGACGCGCACGGAGCCGGCGCGCAGGAGCAGGCGCATCACTTCGGCCATCGCCAGGATCGACAGCAGGGCGCTGAGCGCGGCCAACACCAGCGGCCCGGGGGCCGTGTCGCGCAGTTCCGCGACGGCCTGGCCGATGAACGGCAGCTGGTCCCGGAAGGCCAGCAGCACGATCACCAGGATCGCCAACGACGCCGACCACTGGAACCAGCGGTTGGCGGCGAGGGCGCGCAGGGACTTCATCGACGGTCGGGGCCGCCCTGCTCGCGCTCCTCCTGCAGTCGGCGCATCAGCTCGGCGAAGGGGATCAGCTCGGTGTCCTGGTTGGTGGACACGCCGCTGCGGGCGGCGTGCGAGTCCTCGGCGACGGTGACCTCGTCGACGGAGAGATCCTCTTCCTCGGGCACGACCGGGTCAGGCACGGCCGGCTGCTCCGCGGTGACGTCGTTGCTGGGCAGCGGCGGCGCGGTCTCTTCGGCGGCGTCGGCCTCCGCCGCGGCTTCGGGTTCGACCTCGGCGGCGGTGGAGGCGGCCCCGGCGCCGACGGCCGCGGGTTCGCGCTCGCGGTGGACGGGGGCGTCAACGCGCTCGGTGACCGGGTCGTCGTCGCCGCCGTGGCCGCCGATGGAGTGGTAGATCTTCTTGACCCACGCCGGCGCCCACCAGTTGTCCTCGCGCAGCAGGTGCATGACGGCGGGCACCAGCAGCAGGCGGATCACGGTGGCGTCGATGGCCAGGGCGAAGATCAGCCCGAAGGCGATGTACTTCATCATCACGATGTCGGAGAACGCGAAGGCCGCGGCGACGAAGATCATGATCAGTGCGGCGGAGGTGATGATGCTGCCGGTACGCGCGGTGCCGTAGACGATGGCCTCGTCCGAGGTGGCGCCCTTGTCTCTGGCCTCGACCATTCTGGAGGCCAAGAAGACTTCGTAGTCGGTGGACAGGCCGTAGATGATGACGATGATCAGCACCACCACCGGGCTCATCAGCGGGCCCGGCGTGAAGTTCAGCAGCCCCGAACCCAGCCCGCCGACGAACATCAGGGTGAGGATGCCCAGGGTGGCTCCCAGGCCCAGGACGGTCATGATGATCGCCTTGGCGGGCAGGATCAACGAGCCGAACACCAGCGCCATCAGCAGGAAGGTGGCGACCACGATGTAGATCGCCATCCAGGGCAGGCGTTCGAAGAGCGCCTCGATGGACTCGGTCTCCATGGCGGGGGTGCCGCCGATGTAGAGCCCGACGCCTTCCGGGGCCTCGATGGCGCGCAGCTGGTCGAGGACGTACTGGTTGTCGTCGCGGTCCTCGATGCCGGCGGAGAGCACGGTCGTGCCGTCGACGGTCTGCGTCATCGGGCTCAGCGGCTCGGTCAGGCCTTCGACGTCGCGGGTCTGCATGACCACGTCGACGAGCTGGGCGTTGGTGGCGTCGGTGACGACGAGCTTGATCGGCTCGGTGCGGAAGTTCGGGAACTTCTCGTTGAACTCGTCTTGGGCGACGCGCGTCTCCTGGGTCGGCGGCAGGTAGGTTTCGTTGATGCCGCCGAACTTGGTGCCGGCGACCGGCAGGGTCAGCAGCACCAGTCCGCCGGCGACCACGACGGTGAGGACCTTGGCGTTTTTCGTGGCCCAGGCGGGGATCTTGAACCACCAGGTGTCCTCAAGGCGGCGGGCGGTGCGGTTGGTGCGCCGGATGGACCACTTGTCGATGTTGTGGCCCAGCATGCCGAAGACCGACGGCAGCACCGTCACCGACAGCAGCGCCGCCAGTACGACGGCGGCGATCACGCCGTAGGAGACGGACTTGAGGAAGGCCTGCGGGAAGATCAGCAGGCCGGACAGCGCCACCGCGACGATGAGCGCGGAGAACACCACCGTCTTGCCCGCGTGCGTGGTGGCCTGGGCGACGGCGTCTTCGACGGATCTGCCCTTGTCCAGCTCCTCGCGGAAGCGGGAGACCATGAACAGGCCGTAGTCGATGGCCAGGCCGAGTCCCAGCAGGGTGACGATGGCCTGGGCGAAGACGTTGACCTGCAGGACGCCCGCCAGCATGGACAGTACGCCGAGGGAGCCCAAGATCGTCAGAATGCCGACGATCAGCGGCATGGCCGCGGCGACCACGGAGCCAAAGACGAACAACAGCAGCAGGGCCACGAACGGCAGTCCGAACATTTCGGCGCGGCCGATGTCGTTGGCCATGCCGTCATCCAGGGCGTCGGCGACGGCGGTGGCGCCGCCGACCTGCACGGTCATGCCCTCGGGCAGGGCGTCCGCCGGCGGGACGAGGTCGTCTTCGATGGCCCGGAAATCCTGCAGCGTCTGCTCGCCGTCGCCGGCCAGGCCGATGGCGGCGAAGGCGGTCTGCCCGTCGTCGGTGATCAGCTGGGCGTTGCGGGTGCCGAAGTAGCTGGTGACGTGCGCGATCTGTTCGTCGTGCTCGGCCTGTAGTCGCTCCAGGTGGGCGGCGCCGGCCTCAAAGACCTCCGGGTCGTTGATGCCGTCCGGGGATTCGAACAGCAGGATGACGTCGCCGGAGTCGTCGCGTCCGAAGACCTCCTGCTCGATGGCGGCGGCCGTCGTGGACGAGGCCGTGGGATCCTCCCAGCCTTCCTGGCTCATCCGGTCGTCGAGGCGGGTGCCCCAGCCGAAGAAGAGCAGCAGGACGACGCCGATCATCACCAGCGGGACGATGCGGCGGTGCCGGTAGGAGAAATAGCCCCATTTGAGGAACACGTGGCGTTGCCTCCTTGACGCAGTTAGTGGTGCTTCGTGTTGACGAGGGCGGACAGGGGACGAAACGGCTGGAGCCAGGCGCCTTCGTCGGGCAGCTGATCCAGGTTGACGCGCGGCAGCGGTTCCCGAAACACGCCCGGGATGTCCTCCAAGTCGAGGAATTCAATCGACTGTGAGGATACCGCCCAGGCGGCGTGCTCGTGGAAGCCGATGACGGTGACGGGGACGCCTTCGTCGTGCAGCTCCTCGAGCGTGTCCTGGAAGTTCTGCCCGTCGGCGGAGGCCACGACCAGCCCCTTGAGCACGCCCTCCTCGTGGCGGCGGCGGATGTGCGCCAGCATGTCGGGGTCGACGTCCGAGTCGTCGGTGATCTTCGGCTTGGCGAAGACCGCGAAGCCGACGTTGCGCAGGGCCTCCACCCAGGGGCGGACGACGTCGGCGCTGCCCGGGGCCACGTTGGTGAACACGGTGGCCTCCGGCTCGATGTGGGTGCCGGAGCGCCGGGCGATCTGCTCGGCGCGGGCGATCAGCCACCGGCCGATGGCGTCGAAACGCGGCCGGTACGCGGCGGTCGGGCGGCCGCCGAGGATGGCCCCCAGGCCCATGTCCAGGTTGGGGGCGTCCCAGATCAGGAGCAGATCGTCCGGGCCGGTGACGGCGCCGGAGTTGTAGTGGTGGGCGGCTTCGTGGATATCTGACATGGCGGGGCTCTTTTCAGGTGAAAATCAATAAGTGTTTAAGTGACACCCACCCTATTCCGGATTCGGTGCGTCGGTACGCTCCCACAGGTATTCCCGGATGACGTGATCCTTGGTCAGCCCCTTGCCCTCAAACTTCGTGATGACTTGCCGGTCGGTCAGGATCGGGCAGTCGTCCCACGGCCACCCCTTGTAGTCCAGCAGCGGCTCCACGTCGACGAGTTCGTCGATCCACTCGGCGTAATCGGCGTGGTCAGTGGCCACGTGCAGCACGCCGCCCGGCTTGAGGCGGGAGGCGAACAAACGCAGCGGGCCGGACTGGATGATGCGGCGCTTGTTGTGGCGCGCCTTCGGCCACGGGTCAGGGAAGAAGACGCGGATGCCGTCCAGCGAGTTGGGCGCGATCATCCGGACGAGCACCTCGATGCCGTCGCCGCGGACCATGCGGACGTTGTCGGTGCCGGCGCGGACCACGGAGCCGAGCAGCTTGGCCAGGCCGGGCTTGTACAGCTCGACGGCGATGACGTTGGTGTCTTCCTCCAGCGGCGCCATCGCCGCGGTGGAGGTGCCGGTGCCGGAGCCGATCTCGACGATGGTGGGGTGCCCGGTGCGGCCGAACCACTCGTCGAGGTCGATGCGTTCGTCGGCGAGCACCCTGCCCAGGTGCGGCCAGTGCTCGTTGAACAGGGCCTGCTGGTTGTCGGTCAGCGTGCCGCGGCGGAAGCTGACGGTGCCCAGGCGCGGGTAGTCCAGGCCGTCGTTGAAGTCCGTCTGGAGCGGGCGGCCGGCGGGCAGCTCACCGAGCGGCTCCTGCCGGGGGGAAGTGTCTTCAGGGCTATTCACCACTCCTATTGTTCACGTGACGTGCGCCTGTTCCAATTCCTTGCGGTGGAAAACGGGCGGCTGCGGCGAGAGTCGGCCGGCGGGGCTGGGGCGGGGCGGAGGCCGGAAGTCGGGGCTGGGCCGGAAATGAGAGTCTTTTCCCGGGGAAACTGTGTGTTTACGGGCCCCGAAAGGGGGTGGATGGACAGTGGCATACCCCATGTACGTATGTGACCTATCCTGCATTACACTGGGAAAAGTGCTGGTAGTGACCACTGGTCAGACGTACGACCATTGAGTATGACCCACGTGGGCGATAATGCCCGATATCGTTGGGGGGAGTACTCCCATCGCGAGCATTCAGTCAGGAGATGTGCATGACCACCGCAATCAAGGGCCTTGTCGGAGAAACGCCGACCCAGAATGAGGAGTTGATCACCTGGATCAACGAGGCCGTCGACCTTTTCCAGCCGGAAAGTGTGGTCTTCTGCGACGGTACCCAAGAAGAGTGGGACCGTCTCACCGGTGAACTGGTCGAAGCGGGAACGCTGATCAAGCTGAACGAGGAAAAGCGCCCGAACAGCTTCCTCGCCCGTTCGAACCCGGCCGACGTCGCGCGCGTCGAGTCGCGCACCTTCATCTGCTCGGAAAACGAGGAAGACGCGGGCCCCACCAACAACTGGGCCCCGCCGGCCGCCATGAAAGAGGAGATGCGCGAGCAGTTCCGCGGCTCCATGAAGGGCCGCACCATGTTCGTCGTGCCCTTCTGCATGGGCCCGATCAGCGACCCGGAGCCGAAGCTCGGCGTCCAGCTGACCGACTCCGCCTACGTCGTGCTGAGCATGCGGATCATGACCCGCATGGGCCAGGAGGCGCTGGACAAGATCGGCGTCGACGGCGACTTCGTGCCGTGCCTGCACTCCGTGGGCGCCCCGCTCGAGCCGGGCGAGGAAGACGTCGCGTGGCCGTGCAACGACACCAAGTACATCACGCACTTCCCGGACACCAAGGAAATCTGGTCCTTCGGCTCCGGCTACGGCGGCAACGCCATCCTGGCCAAGAAGTGCTTCGCCTTGCGCATCGCTTCCGTCATGGCCAAGGAAGAGGGCTGGATGGCCGAGCACATGCTCATCCTCAAGCTCACCAACCCGGAGGGCAAGTCCTTCCACATCGCCGGCGCCTTCCCGTCGGCCTGCGGCAAGACCAACCTCGCCATGATCACCCCCACCCTGGAGGGCTGGACCGCCGAGGTCGTCGGCGACGACATCGCCTGGCTGCACCTGCGCGAAGACGGCCTGTACGCCGTCAACCCGGAGAACGGCTTCTTCGGCGTCGCACCGGGCACCTCGTACAGCTCCAACCCGATCGCCATGCGCACCATGGAGCCGGGCAACACCCTGTTCACCAACGTCGCGCTCACCGACGACGGCGACGTCTGGTGGGAAGGCATGGACGGCGAGAAGCCGGCCCACCTCATCGACTGGCAGGGCAACGACTGGACCCCGGACTCCCCGCAGCCGGCCGCCCACCCGAACTCCCGCTACACCGTCGCCATCTCCCAGTGCCCGACCGCGGCGCCGGAGTACGACGACTGGAAGGGCGTCAAGCTCGACGCCATCCTGTTCGGCGGCCGCCGCGCGGACACCGTCCCGCTGGTCACCCAGGCCACCAGCTGGAACCACGCCACCATGATCGGCGCGACCCTGTCCTCCGGCCAGACCGCCGCCTCCGCGGAGGCCAAGGTCGGCTCCCTGCGCCACGACCCGATGGCCATGCTGCCGTTCGCCGGCTACAACATCGGCGACTACCTGCAGAACTGGATCGACATGGGCGCCAAGGGCGGGGACCGTCTGCCGGAGGTCTTCCTGGTCAACTGGTTCCGCCGCGGCGAGGACGGCCGCTTCCTGTGGCCGGGCTTCGGCGAGAACTCGCGCGTGCTCAAGTGGATCACCGAGCGCGTCGAGGGCAAGGCCGGCGCCGCCGAGACCCTCGTGGGCCACACCGCCCGCGCAGAGGACCTGGACCTGAGCGGCCTGGACACCCCGATGGAGGACATCGAGGCCTCGCTGGCGGTCATCCCGGACGAGTGGGCCGCCAACATCGAGGACAACGCCGAGTACCTGACCTTCCTCGGCCCCCGCGTCCCGAGCGAAGTGCACGAGGAGTTCGAGGCGCTCAAGACCCGCATCACTGAGGCACAGAAGCAGGCGTAACACCTCCTTCCGGCCTCGTCGGCCGAGCCGAATCCGGCCCGCCCCTCCTCAGGAGGGGCGGGCCGGATTTCTCTTTCCCTGTTCTCAGCGCTTCTGGGCAACCACCACCAGGTTGCTCACCAAAAACTCCCGCAGCACCGGCACCCGCACCAGCCACCACGCCCACGACGGGTGATAGCGGGGAAAACACAGCCGGACGTCGGCGAGCCCGCGCGCCTCCAACGACCGCGCCCACGCCAGCCCGTCGGCGCAGGAGACGTCGAACAACGACGTGCCGAACACGTTCTTCGGGGGATGACCGTGCTTACGCGTGTGGCGGTCGCGTGCGAACTCCCCGCCCACGTAGTGCTCCCACACCCCGGTCTCATGCCCGCCGAAGGGGCCGAGCCAGACCGTGTAGCTCAACACCGCCAACCCGCCGGGGCGCGTAACCCGCACCATCTCGTCGCCGAGGGCCGTGAAATCCGGGACGTGCTCGGCCACGTTGGAGGAATACACCACGTCGAAGGCGTCGTCGCGGAACGGCAGGGCGGCGCCGTCGCCACGCACCCCGGCGGCGACCTCGATGCCGGCGGCGGACATCTCGCCCACGTCCGGCTCCAGGCCCACGTAGCCCGCGCCCCGGGCGTGGAAGGCGTCGGCGAAGTAACCGGGCCCGCCGCCGACGTCCAGCACGGACGCCCCGGCCAGGCCGGCGCCCGTAATGTCGAGGGACACCGCGGCGATTAACTCGGCAGTGTCCTCGGCCAACCCGCCGTAGAAACGCGCTGGGTCGGCCTGTTCCGAGGGGAAGGAGCGCAGCAGCCCCATGGAGCGGGACAGCGTGGCGAGGGAGGCGGTGGCAGGAAAACGGGCGTGGCGGTTCATCCTCGTCAGTGTAAGGCGACGCCACGGCGATAAGTAGGCTGGTGACGGAAACCATGAAGATTCTTTTGTTGTGTTGGCGCGACTCCACCCACCCGCAAGGCGGCGGCTCGGAGCGCTACCTCGAGCACGTCGGCGAGTACCTCGCGGCCCGCGGCCACGAGGTGGTCTACCGCACCGCCGGGCACACCGAGGCCCCGGTCAAGACGGAACGCGGTGGGGTGCGGTATGTGCGGGCGGGCGGAAAATTCACCGTCTACCCGCGGGCGTTGGCCTCGATCCTGCTGGGCCGGCTGGGGATCGGCTCGCTGCGCGGGGTGGACGTGGTCGTGGACACCCAAAACGGCGTCCCGTTCTTCGCCGCCCTCGTCGCAGGCCGTCCCACCGTGTTGTTGACCCACCACTGCCACCGGGAACAGTGGCCGGTGGCGGGCCGGCTGCTCGGCCGGTTCGGCTGGTTCCTCGAATCCCGGGTGGCCCCGCGGATCTACCGCGGACGGCCGTACCTGACGGTGTCGCAGGCGTCGAAAAGCGAGCTGGCGGAGCTCGGCGTGGACGCTGACGACGTCCGCATCATCGCCAACGGGGTCGACCCGGTGCCGGGCAGTCTGCCGCAGCTGACCGACGACGGGGCGCTGCACCTGGTGACGCTGTCTCGCCTGGTGCCGCACAAGCGGCTGGAGCACGCGATCGACGCGGTCGCCGACCTCGTCGACGAGCACCCCAACGTCGTCCTCGACGTCATCAGCTCCGGCTGGTGGGAGGACAACCTGCGCTCGTACGCCATCCAGCGGGGCGTCGCCGAGCGGGTCATCTTTCACGGCCAAGTCACCGAGGATTACAAGCACGCGCTGCTGGCCCGCGCCGCCGTGCATCTGATGCCGTCGCGCAAAGAGGGGTGGGGGCTGGCGGTGATGGAGGCCGCCCGGCACGCGGTGCCCACGGTCGGCTACCGGGTCTCCGGGGGCCTGCGCGACTCCATCCGGCACGAGGAGACCGGTCTGCTGGTGGAGACGCTGCCCGGCTTCATCGCCGCCGTCCGCGAGCTGCTCGACGACCCGGCCCACCGCAGTCGGCTCGGCGCGGAGGCGCTGGCCTGGAGCGGGCAGTTTTCCTGGGACGACACCGGCGCACAGTTCGAGGAACTGCTCACGGGATTGACCGCGCAAGATTCCTAGACCGCAGAGCCCACAACCCCGCCAGCATCAGCGGCACCGCCAACCACCAGGCCAGCAGCGCCACCCCGGCCGCAGGCAGCCCCCGGGCGGGGGCTCCGGTCTCCACGACGCGCTCGCCGTCCACGACGACGCCGACGCCGAGCTCCGCCAGCGCCTCCACATCACGCTTCGCCCACGCGCGCTGCGCCGCCTCATAACGCGGGGACGGCGCGTCGACCCGCACCCCGTCGACGACCAGCTCCCCGGACTGGACCACCGACAGCGCCTTGGTGAAGGGATCGACGACGACCATGCCGTCAGCACGCGTGCTCAGCCCGGAGCGGCCGGGGAAAAACACGTCGCGCCCGTCCGCGAATTCCACCAGTCCCTCATCCACGGCGACGTGCACCGGCGCAATCTGCTGCACCGCCTTGGGCGCGTCCGGCACCTGCAGAATCGCCAGCACCACGATCAACCCGGCCGGGATCGGACGCGCCAGCCCGGCCAGAGCCACGTAGGCGGGCAGCGCGAGCGCCACCAGCTTCTGGCCGTCGCGGAGCAACCCCGCGCCCGGCACGGTTTCCACGAGCCAGCCGACGGCGCCGGGTAAAAGCCAGACCGCGATCGCCCCACTGAGGCCCGCCGCGGCGAGGACTAGCAGCACCGGCGGGCAGCGGCGGGCGCTGAGCAGGAGAACGACAAAAAGCAGGACGCCGGCCAGCGCGAAGCCCACCGTGCGGGAGGCGGGCACGGCGGCGGCGTTCCAGATCCCGCCGAGCCCCAGCAACGCTCCCAGGGTGCCAGCGTGTTCTTCCGCCCGCGGCGCGAAAGCCGCGACCGAGGCCGCCGACGAGGTCGTCGCCCCCGCCCCGGCCAGCAACCCCGGCACCACCCAGGGCAGACAGCACGCCACGCCCACGGCCAGCGCGCTGAGCCGGTGCCGGCCGCGGGCGGTGACGACCGCCGTGGCCGCGGCGAAGAGCCCACCGGTGGGGGTCAGCGATGCAGCGAAGATCAGCAGCCCCTGCGGCAGCGGCCGGCCCGTGAGCCCGGCGGCCGCGATGGCGGGCAATAGCCAGGCGGCCACCACCAGCGACCAGTGGCCCTGCAGGAGGCGTTCGACGGCGAACGGGTTCCACACGGCCACGGTCATCGCCGCGGCGATCGGCAGCGCCGTGACCGGCGACCCCGCCCGGCGCCGAACCACCGCGGTGAGCCAGGCGGCGCCGGCGGCCGCCCCCGCGGAGGCGACGACGATCACGACGCGCGCGAACCAGGAGGCCGGCAGCAGCGTGCCGACGAGCGCCAGCAGCCCGTCCTGCGGCACGTTGCGCGCCGCCAAGTCGCCGAAGCCCAGCGCCGCGGCGGTCAGCGCCGGGTGATCCAGCACCAGCATGTCGCGCGCGGCAAGTTGCCCCGGGCGGAGCAACGGCCAGGTGAGCAGGCCGACGAGCAGGACGGCCCAGGCGGCCAGCGCGGCGACCACCCCCGGGCGCGGCATTCTAAAGCTCGGCGGGGGCGGTCAGGGTGCGGGCCCGGTTACCGCGGACGCGGACGACGTGCACGACCAGCGCGGCGATCAACGCCAGGGCCACGGCGTTGGCCACCCACGCCAGGATCTGCAGCCCACGCAGCACCGCCAGGTCGGGTCGGGCCTTGTCCGCCTGCTGTTCCCGGGTGTCGGCGTCCCAGTCGGCGTCGGTGTGCAGGAGGGTGCGCAGCGGGTGCGCCGCCCCGTCGGTGGCGGCGATGAGGTCAGCGGCGTCCTCGTCGTCCGTGGCCAAGTAGAGGTGCAGGGTTTCCCGCACGTCCAGCACTGTGCCGGTCTCCGGTTCGACGAAGACGGTTCGGTCGACGGCGTAGTAGGGGTCCAGGGCCACGCCGGTGTCGTCGGCGAAGCCGCGGTCGGCGCGCTCGGCCGGAGTGTAGAAGCGCTCGGCGGGGCCGAAGAAAGTCTCCTCCGACGGCCACGGCAGGGCCGTCCCGTCGAGGGTCTGGGAGAATTCCCAGGCCTCCAGCCCGGAAACCTCGGTTTCACCGACGTAGTCGATGGGCGTGGGCTCCTGGGCGAGAACGTCAAAGTAGAGGTAGGAGCGCCGTTCGGTGGTGAAGGGGAAGAACCACTGCAACCCTTCGCGGACCTCCGGTTCCCCGGCGGCGTCGATCTGCAGGGCGGGGGAGGTGATCGTCGTGTGGGCGCGGGGCTCGGGGACGGGGAAGTTGGAGTCGCGGCTGATCCGCAGCTCGTCCTCGATCTCCAGGGCGGTCGGACCGGCGACGTCGACGGTGATGTGGGTGGTGACGTCGGCCTCGATGTATTTCTCGGCCGGGGCCGTGGCCGTGGTGCGCTCCACCTGGGCGGGGCCGGTGACGTGGAAACAGCTCAGCGGGGCGGCGTCCCCGTCGGCGCACTCTTCCCGGCCGGCGTTGCCGGGGGTAGGGGCGCCGTCGCGGAAGGCGGCGACGTCGAGCAGCTGCGCCTCGGCGGGGGCGGTGCGATACGTCGAGGAGACGTTCGTGTCCTGCAGCTTCATCAGGTTGATGAGCAGGGGCGGGGCGACATGCCCCGCCACCAGGGCTACGGCGACGCCGATGAGCAGCCACAGCATCCACCGCCGGTTCGGGGTGGTCGTTGATCTCTTCACTCGCGCGTCCTCGTCGATGGGGCTGGATACACTGTTCGCTACCAAGACAAGCACGTGCGGCAGTCAGATGTGAGCGAGGTGGGCGAAATAGCCACGGCCAGTGTGTCACCATCATATAAAAGGGGCTTCAACCCGTCGTTGGAGGGACTGCGCGCCGTGGCCTCCTTCGGGGTGCTCGCCACCCACGTGTCCTTCCAGACCGGCATGGACCCCGCCACCCCGGTGGGGTCGGTGCTGGCGCGTTTCGATTACTTCGTCGCGGTGTTCTTCGCGCTGTCGGCGTTTTTGCTCTGGCGGGGCCAGCTGGGCGGGCGTCGCATCCGCACCGGCGGGGACGTCGCCCGCTACTGGCGCAACCGCCTCGGTCGCATCCTGCCCGCCTACCTGGCGTGCGTGACGGCGGTGGTGCTGTTGCTTCCCGACGCCGCCGGCATGGACGTGGGCCAGATCCTGGCGAATCTGACCATGGCCCAGATTTACGTCGCCGACGGGCTCGCCCCCGGGCTGACGCACCTGTGGTCGCTGTGCGTGGAAATGGCCTTCTACGTGGCACTCCCGGTGTTGGTGCTGCTGGCCCCGGCGCGGCGCACCGGGCGTATCGTGTTGACGGTGCTGGTGGCGGCACTCAGCCTGGGGTGGGCGTTTCTGCCGTTCGTGGAGGCCACCCCGGCCGAGGGGGTGGCCAACCGGCAGATCTGGCCGCCGGCCTATGCGTGCTGGTTCGCGGTGGGGATCCTCGCCGCCGAATGCGAGGGGCGGGTCGGCCCGCGGGTGCGGCGGGTGCTGCGTATCCGTTGGCTGTGGTGGGCGCTGGCCCTGGCCACGGCCTGGGTTGCCGGCCAGGAGTTTTTCGGCCCGCTGGGGCTGACGCACCCGTCGCCGGGGGAGTTCGTGCTGCGCATTCTGGCGGGCACGGTGTTCGCCGCGGCGTTGGTGGTGCCCTACGCGCTGGCCCCGGCGAACGGGTGGTTGGCGTCGCCTGTGATGACGTGGCTGGGGCGGATCTCGTATTCGGTGTTTTTGTGGCACCTGGCGGTCATGGCGGTGGTGTTCCCGTTGAGCGGGATCGATTACTTCCAGGGCGGGCAGGATTTCCTGCCGGTCTTCGTGCTCACCGCGGCGATCACGGTGGTGGTCTCCGCGGCGAGTTATGTCTTCGTCGAGGAGCCGGCCCGGCGCTTCGTGCGTGCGCTGGGGGCGCGCGGGTCGTCGACGTCGACGACCAGGCACGACACCGTGAGCGCGCAGACGGCTGCCAGCGCGAGTTCGTCCCCGGCGTAAGCGGCGTCGGGCCAGGGGGCACGTGCCAGCCAGGCGCCGGCGATCGCCCCGGCCGCACCGGTCAGCAGCGGCGCCGGGATGACCGTGAAGCGGCGGATTGCCGCGGCGACGAGCACGGCGGCCAGGCCCGCCCAGCCGACCGCGACGGTCAGCGCCACGACCACGGCCACGAGCAGGCCCCACCCGGAGCCGGGGCGCTCCACCAGGGTTGCGGCCGCGTGACGACGCCCGCGGGTCACCACCAAAAACACCGTGCACAGCAGCGTCAGCGCCGCTGCCGCGATCCCGCCGCCGAGCAACGCCGCCCGGTAGGCCGGGTCGCCCGCGAAGGAGAAGGTGACCTGTCCGCCGAGGCCGGCCGGAATCACAAAAGCCTGCATGCCCGCGTCCACCCGGCGCGGCTGCAGCGCGACCCCGTCGAGCTCGGCCTCTAGTCCGGGGTTCGCGGAGCGGGCGGTCAGCAGCAGGCGCTGCGAGTCGGCGGGCTGGATCTGGGTGCCGGTGTCGGTGAACGCGGGGCTGGGGTTAAAGCCGGGTTCGGTCAGGGTGACCCAGCGGGCGTCGGTGCGCAGGCGATGCTCACCGGGCTCCAGGGTGAGCTCGGTACCGGCGGGATGCGCGACGCCGTCGATGAGCACCTCGTCGTCGCCGTCGCCGAGGCCGACCTCGACGGCCATCTCGCGCGGGACGGTGAAGTCGCGGATGATCACCCCGGTGTCCACGACGATGCGCTGGAAGAGGAATTGCCGCACCTCGGGGGAGGTGTCCGGCACGGTGACCGCCCGCTCCACGGGGTGGTCTTCGACGGCGAGTTCCGCGACGCCCACGGGCGCAGGTCCCACGAGCGTGACCCGCACCGTGTCCGTCGCCGGGCCCGGCACGACGACCTCGGTCTCCTCGTCCGCGGCCAGGGGGACCTCGACCCGGGGTGCGTCCGAGTCCAGCGGGCCGGTGGAGACGACCACCGTGGTGTCCTCCGTGGCGGTGACCCGCAGATTCGCCTGCGCCGGGAAATCCCCGCGCAGCTCGATCCACTCGCCCTCCGCCGGACCGGGCGTCGGCCACCACGCGGTGCGTTCGTCGCCGTCGACCGCCGCCGTGATCGAACGCGCCGGGTCCGCCCCGCCGAAGCTGGTGGCGTCGGCCGCCGAACTCGACGCGGCGACCCGCCCGCCGTGCTCGTCCACCCGGGTCAACGGGCCGGCCGACGGGTAGTCGAGGACGCGGTTGCGCACGTCCGCGCCTTCGGCGGGCGTGGCCAGCGGCGCGGAGACCGCAGAATCCAGGGTGCCGTAGTTGCGGGCCACCAGCATCGGGGTGTCGGTGACTACCTCCGCGCCGGAATCGACCAGCTCGCGCGGACCGGGCCCATAGAGCATGTCCAGCAGCGCGAGCGATTCCCCGCCGCCGGCCACCGCCACCGGATCCTGCTCCGTGACGGCCATGCCCGCGGCGTCGTCAAGCAACACCACCTCGATCTCCCCGTCGCCGAAAGCGTGCACGCGGGTGTCGGCGGCGTCGGCGATCGCCCCGGCGTCGACCGGTTCGCCGCCCACGCCCTCGTCCAAGTCGTGGCGCACCAGCACCGCGCCGACCCCCAGGCTGCGCAACGCTCGCGCGCCCGCCGCCGGGTCCTCGTGCAACGCCGCCATCACCCCGTCGAGCCCCCGGATCGCCTCCGGATCCACCAACGGAATCGCATCCCGGACCGCCCACGGCACCTGAAGCAACGGCTGCGCCGGCTCATCGCGCGTCCACCCCCACTCCTGCCGCGCGAAAGACGCCTCCGGGGTGATCAGCGTGCGCGTGCCCGCCGCCCGCTCGTTGAGAAAATCCGTCGCCGCCACCCAATAGTCGGGCACCTCCTCCCACGTCCCGCGCGGCAACAGGCGCCCCGACCACGCCGGCGCCACCGCAGCGCAGGCCACCACCACGACCAACCCCGCCGCCGCATGCCGACGCCCCGGCGCCAACCACTGCGCCCGCCCCCGCGGAAACGACAACGCCGACCCCATCCCGGCGAGCCCCACCAACAACGGCAGGCGCACCAACGGATCAAACTTGTGCACGTTACGCAGCGGCGCGCCGAGCCCGTCGAGAAACTCCAGCCACACCTGCCCGAACGGCCCGTGCGCCGCCCCCAACACGGCCACCCCCACCGCCAACATCGTGATCCACAACCCCCGCGCCGGTACCCGGTGCGCCGGCGCGGTCCGCGCCAGGCCCACCAATCCCACGACCGCCACGGCCATCGTCACCAGCACAAACACCGGCCACGTCACCAACATCACGCCCGCGACGCGCTCGGAGTCCGCGAACGGCGACCAACTCGTCGTCCCCCGTAAAATCTCCGCCAGATTCAGCCACCGGGTGGTCACGAAAGACGACTCGATGAAATCCGTGAACGGCGGCGAATACCGCCCCAACACCAATAGCGGCCCGATCCACCACGAACTGACCACCGCGCATCCGACCAGCCACGCCACGGCGAACCCGGCGACGCCGCGCCGGGAGTTCTCCCCCGGGCACGCGATCAGCCGCCAGGCCAGCGCCACGCCCGCGGGCAGGCAGGCGGCCAGCGTGGCGGTGGCGTTGACCGCACCCATCAGCGCCACAGGGATCAGGGCGGCGGCCACGCAGCGCCAGCTCAACCGCGCGGTGAGGAAGGCGGCGAGGACCCAGGGGGCCAGCATGACGGGCCAGGTCTCCGAGGAGATCGCCGTCAACGTGCTCAGGGTGCGCGGCGACAGCGCATACAGCGCGGCCGCCATCACCCGGAAGACCGGGGAGCCGACCCGCAGCCGGTCAGTGAGCACCAGAAAGCCGGAGAACCCGACGCCGGCGACCACCGTCCACCACAGCCGCTGCGCCACCCAATCGGGCAGCGGGTCCGCGAGCACGAAAAACAGGCCCTGCGGGAAGAAATACCCGTAGGCTTGGTTTTGGAGTTGGCCGAGCGTGAAGTCGTCGGTCCACGCGCTGGCGGCGCGCGACAAAAAGCCGACGGGGTCGGCGACGAGGTCGAGCTTGGTGTCGGCGGCGACACGCCCCGGCGACTGCGCGAACATGACCACGGCCAGCACCAGCCAGCCGATCACGTGCGTCAGGGCGCGCGGGCGCATCCGCACGGGGTTACTCGCGGGAGCCGTACTCGGGATCGCCCAAAAGCGCCTGTTCGGCGGGCACCGCGTTGGATTGCGGAATGGCGCCGCCCGAGAAGGAGGCCACCCCGAGCACGCCGACGACACCGAGCGCCACGCCGACGACGGCGCTGGCCACGACGGGGCCCAGCGTGCGACGGTTGAGGGAATCGGATTCGAAAGCCATGCGGATAAATCTACCAGTGCGGGGCGGATACTGGAATCATGGACGAGACGCGCAATACTGGAGCGCATGACGAAGGGGGAGCGCTTGTGACCATTGATCGACGCCGCCCGCGGGCGCTGGGTGCCCTGGGGGCGGCCCTCGCGCTGCTCGTCGCCGCCTGCGCCCCGGCAGAAGAGGCGCCGTCGCCCGTCGCGACGGACACCAGCGTGACGACGTCCACCACGACGTCGACGAGCCCCCGGCCAACCCCGACGCCGACGCCGGCGCCAGAACCGACGCCCGAGGAGATCGCCGCGCAGCGCGTCCCGGACGACGAGCGCGCCACCATCGCCTCCCTCATGGTCGTCGGCGTGACCGACTACGACGACGCCCTGGCCAAACTGCGCCAAGGAGTCGGCGGCATCTTCATCCCCAGCTGGGCGGATTCGCGCCTGTTGCACGAACCCGGGCGCGACGTCGCCGCCCTACGGGAGGCCGTCGGTCGGCCGTTTTCCGTCTCCATCGACTTCGAGGGCGGGCGCGTGCAGCGCCACTCCGAGGTCCTCGGCGACCACCCCTCGCCCCGGGAGCTGGCCGCGACGATGAGCCCGCAGCAGGTCGAGGAGGCCGCCCACGGGCTGGGGCGCACCCTGCGCGCCCACGGGATCACCGTCGACTACGCCCCGGTGCTCGACATCCATGCCGCCGGCCTCGAGGTGGTCGGGGACCGGGCCTTCAGCGCCGACCCGTGGGTCGCCGGCGACTACGGCGCCGCCTTCGCCCGCGGACTGAACCGGGCCGGGGTGGCCCCGGTGTACAAGCACTTCCCAGGCCACGGGCGTGCCAGCGGTGACACCCACCACGTCGCCGCCGTCACCCCGCCCTGGCCGGAGGTCGCCGCCCACGACGCGGCCGCCTGGGCCGTCGCCCTTAAGCAGCGCCCCGCCGCCGTCATGGTCGGGCACATGATCGTGCCCGGCCTCGGCGAGCACGTCCCCGCCTCGTTGAATCCGGAGGTCTACCGGGTGCTGCGCGAAGGGGATTACCCCGGTGGTCAGCCGTTTCACGGTTTGACCTACACCGATGACCTGTCCGGCATGCGGGCGATCACCGACGCGATGAGCCTGCCCGAGGCCGTGGCGCGTGCGCTGGCCGCCGGCGCGGATCAGGCGCTGTGGTCCTCTGGCGCGGAGATCGGCCCGGCCGTCGACGCCGTCCAGCACGCCTTAACCCAGGGAGAGATCTCCCCGGAGGCCGTGGACGCCGCGGCGCAGCGGGTCCAACTCCAACTGGTCTACGCGGGGTTGTGAGCGCGGCAGAACTAGGAGCTTTCCGTTCGCTGCAACTACCCTGGACGTCGTGAGCGGATCAACGAGCAAGCGTAGTAACGGCCGGGGCTGGAAAGTCGCCCTCGGCGTTGTCGTCGGCTTAATCCTCATCGCCGTCGTGGCCTACGGCGTCGACTACTTCGCCAACAAGGACAAGGTGCCGCGCGGCACCGCCGTCGGCGGCGTGGAGATCGGCGGCATGGACAAGGCGGAGGCCAGCCAGACTCTGCAGGCAGAACTCGGCGGCGTGGAAACCGACCCCGTCACCGTCGCCGCCGGGGAGCTGACCAGCCAGCTCATCCCGGCGGAGTCCGGCCTGGGCATCGACTGGGACGCCACCGTCGCCGCCGCCGGTGAATCCTCGGCGAACCCGCTGGTGCGTATCGCGGGGTTGTTCACCACCCGGGAAGTCGACGTCGTCTCCCAGACCGACGAGGCCGCGCTGAACCCGCAACTGGACCGCGTCGCCGGGGAGCTGTTCGTCGCCCCGGCCGACGGCGCCGTGGGGATTGAGGACGGCGAGGTGCGCGTCACCGACCCCGTCGTCGGCCAGGAAGTCGACCGCGCCGAATTACAAGGCGAGGTCACCGACGGCTGGCTCGACCCCGCCGGCGTCGAGGTCGAGGCCCTGCCGCTGGAGCCGGCCATTAATCAGGACGTCGTCGACGACGTCGCCAATGGTGTGGCCGCCGAAGCCGTCTCCGGCCCGCTCGTGCTCAGCGGCGACGATGACGTCGACGGCGTCATCGAGCCCGCCCGCATCGGTGAATTCGTCGCCTTCCGCAATGAAGACGGCGCCATCCTCCCCGACGTCGACGTCGAGGCGGCCACCGCGATCCTCGACGAACAGCTGGCCGTCACCGAGACCGAGTCGATCAACGCCCAGATCCTCTCCGACGGCTCGATCACCCCGCACCAGGACGGTCGTGCCGTCGACTGGGAGACCACCATGGACGGCTTCGTCGAACGCGTCCTCGGCGACGAGCCCCGCGAGTGGGACGCCCTCTACGAGGACGACCCCGCGGGATTCACCACCGAGATGGCGCAAAACGCCGAATTCAACCAGGTCATGGGCGAATTCACCACCTCCGGCTACTCGACGACCTCCGGGCAGAACATCGCCGTGATCGTCGGCGACGTCTCCGGCGCCATCGTCGCCCCCGGTGAAGTCTTCTCCCTCAACGAGTTCACCGGCCCCCGCGGCACGGCCCAGGGCTACGTCGAAGGCGGCATCATCGAAGACGGCCGTGCCGGCACCGCCGTCGGCGGCGGCATCAGCCAATTCGCCACCACCTTGTACAACGCCTACTACTTCGCCGGCCTCGAGGACGTCACGCACACCCCGCACAGCTACTACATCTCCCGCTACCCGGCCGGGCGTGAGGCCACCGTCTACGAAGGCGCCATCGACCTGGCCTTCCGCAACCAGACCGACGTGCCGGTGCGCATCGAGGCCACCGTCGGCGGCGGCTCGTTGACCGTCCGCATCATGGGCGTGGACCAGTACAACGTGGAATCCGTCAACGGCGGCCGCTGGGCGGCCACCCAGCCGCGCGAGATGAGCGTCTCCGGCAGCGAGTGCATCCCTTCCAGTGGCAACCCGGGCTTCACCACCTCGGACACCCGCATCGTCCGCGACAAGGCCGGCAACGAGGTCTTCCGCAACACCGAGACCACCGTCTATGACCCGCAGCCCATCGTCCGCTGCACGGGCTAGCCCGCTGTGGTCAATGTCACTTCATTTGCCCTCGTGTGGGACGAGTCGGGGTAGCCGCGTAAGCTTCCCGCTGGGTGAACCGCAAGGGCTGCGGTCACCGGAGGAGTGAGAATGTCCAGGGTTAAGTTTCACGGCGACCAGCAGTACCCGCTGGAGATGCACAAGGTTCGTATCATCCAGAAGTTGAACCTGCTGCCGATCGAGGAACGCCTCGACGCGCTGCAGCAGGCCGGTTACAACACGTTCCTGCTGCAGAACGACGACGTGTTCCTCGACATGCTCACCGACTCCGGGGTCAACGCCATGAGCCAGGAGCAGCAGGCCGCGATGATGCAGGCCGACGACGCCTACGCCGGCTCCTCCACCTACACCCGCCTGGAAAGCAAGGTCCGCGAGCTCTTCGGGATGCGGTACTTCCTGCCCGCCCACCAGGGCCGCGCCTGCGAGAACATCATCTTCTCCACGCTCGTCGACGACGGCGACGTCATCCCGATGAACTACCACTTCACCACCACCAAGGCCCACATCACGGCCAACGGCGGCACCGTGGCGGAATACCTCCACCCGGAAGGCATCGACGTCACCGCGGAGCACCCGTTCAAAGGCAACATGGACGTCGCGCAGCTGCGCGAGCTGCTCGCCTCCGACGCGAATGTGCCGCTGGTGCGCATGGAGGCCGGCACCAACTTGATCGGTGGCCAACCCTTCTCGCTGGAGAACCTGCGCGAGGTCCACGCCGTCGCCCAGGAGTACGGCATTCCGCTGGTATTGGATGCCTCCCTACTGCAGGACAACCTGTACTTCATGAAGAAGCGGGAAGAGCAGTGCGCCGACATGGAGATCCGCGAGATCGCCATGGCCGTCGCCGACGCCTGCGACATCTTCTACTTCTCTGCCCGCAAGCTCGGCTTCGGCCGCGGCGGCGGCATCTGCATCCGCGAGGAAGAGACCTACAAGCAGATGCGCGGCCTGGTGCCGCTGTTCGAGGGTTTCCTCACCTACGGCGGCATGTCCGTCCGCGAGATGGAGGCCATCACCGTCGGCCTGGAAGAGACCATGGACTACGACATGATCTCGCACGGCCCGGAATTCATTGAGTACACCGTGCGCGAGCTGGACGAGCGCGGCGTGCCCGTGATCAAGCCCGCCGGCGGCCTGGGCGCACACCTCAACGCGATGGACTTCGTCGACCACATCCCGCAGACCCAGTACCCGGCCGGCGCGTTGAACGCGGCGCTATACCTGACCTCCGGGGTGCGCGGCATGGAGCGCGGCACCATGAGCGAGGAACGCGACGCCGAGGGCGTCGAGCCGCTGGCGAACATGGAGCTGGTGCGTTTGGCATTGCCGCGGCGCGTGTTCACGCTCTCGCAGCTGAACTACCTCATCGACCGCGTGACCTGGCTGCACGAGAACCGTGAACTCATCGGTGGTCTGGAGTGGGAGGAGGAGCCGGAGATCCTGCGCTTCTTCTACGGTCGGGTGCGCCCGACCTCGGACTGGCCACAGAAGCTGCTGGCCAAGTTCCGCGAGGACTTCGGCGACTCGCTGTAAAACACACGCCATGTTTCACGTGAAACATGAATGACAAAAGGGGGCGACCGTATCGGTCGCCCCCCTTTTTGAAGTGGAGCCGGTGACGAGAATCGAACTCGCACCCTCAGCTTGGGAAGCTGATGTTCTACCACTAAACTACACCGGCATTCGCCCGCATCGCTGCGTGCCAAATAACTGTAGCACTGGGGCCCGGCCCACGGAGAAACCGGGGCACGTAGACTGGTGTCGTGCTTCTCTCAGACCGTGACATCAGATCCGCCGTAGACTCCGGCCGCCTCGGCATCGAGCCATATGAGCCACGATTGGTGCAGCCGTCGAGCATCGACGTCCGCCTGGACAAATACTTCCGGGTGTTCAACAACTCGCGATACACCCACATCGACCCCAAGCAGCCGATGGATGACCTGACCACCATGGTGGAGGTGCCGGAGGAGGAGCCTTTCGTCTTGCATCCGGGCGAATTCGTGCTCGCCTCCACGTTGGAGATGTTCACCTTGCCGGAAGACCTCGCCGGCCGCCTGGAAGGAAAAAGTTCTCTGGGTCGTTTGGGGCTGTTGACCCACTCGACCGCCGGTTTCATCGACCCGGGTTTCACGGGATGCATCACCCTGGAGCTGTCGAACGTGGCGAACTTGCCGATCACGCTGTGGCCGGACATGAAGGTCGGCCAGCTGGCGATCTTCCAGATGTCCTCGGCCGCCGAGGTGCCCTACGGCACGGGTCAGCTGGGGTCGAAGTATATGAACCAGCGCGGCCCCACGCCCTCGAAGTATTATCTGAACTTCCGCTAGGTTTCACCCCTCGTTAAGGCCGCGTCGCTATCCTAGGCGTTTATGCGTATGTCGGTGATCGGCACCGGGTATCTCGGTGCCACCCACGCGGCCTGCATGGCGGAACTCGGCCATGAGGTCATCGGCGTGGATGTGGATGACAATAAAATCAACCAGCTCACAGGCGGCGAGGTGCCGTTCTACGAACCGGGGCTGCCGGAGATCCTGCGCAGGAATCTTGACGACGCCCGCCTGCGCTTTACCGCCGACTACGCCGACGCCGCGGCCTTCGCCCACGTGCACTTCCTGGGCGTGGGCACCCCGCAGGAGCGCGGCTCCTATGCCGCGGATCTGACGTATGTTAACGCGGTAATCGACACGTTGGTGCCGCTGCTTGAGGGCGATCACCTGATCGTCGGCAAGTCGACGGTTCCGGTGGGCACCGCCCAAGCCCTGCAGGAACGCGCCGACGCGCTGGCCGGGCCAGACACGAATGTGGAGATCGCCTGGAACCCGGAGTTCCTGCGCGAATCCCACGGCGTGGAGGACACCATCCACCCCGACCGCATCGTCATCGGTCTGCGCGACGGCTCCCGGGCGGAGGGCGTGTTGCGGGAGGTCTATGCCTCGCAGATCGCCGAGGACATCCCCTTCCTAGTAATGGACCTGGCCACCTCCGAGCTGGTGAAGGCGTCGGCGAACGCGTTTTTGGCCACCAAGATCAGCTTCATCAACGCCGTCGCCGAGGTCTGCGAGGCCGCCGGCGCCGATGTGACCAAGCTGGCCGACGCCATCGGCTACGACGAGCGCATCGGCCGGAAGTTCCTCGGCGCGGGCTTAGGCTTCGGTGGCGGGTGTCTGCCGAAGGACATCCGCGCGTTCATGGCCCGGGCCGGCGAGCTGGGCGCTGACCAGGCGCTGACTTTCCTGCGCGAGGTGGACGCCATCAACATGCGCCAGCGGGAACGTCTGGTGCTGATGGCCAAGGAGTTCCTCGGCGGCTCGGTGATGGGCCGGCGCATCACGGTGCTGGGCGCGGCGTTCAAGGCCAACAGCGACGATGTGCGGGATTCGCCGGCGTTGTCGGTGGCCGGTCAGCTCAACCTGGCGGGAGCTGACGTCAGCGTGTTTGATCCGCAGGCGATGGGCAACGCGCGGAAGGTGTTTCCGACGCTGACCTACGCCGACACCCTCGACGAGGCATTGACGGGCGCGGATCTGGTCATTTTGGCCACCGAGTGGCGCCAGTTCCGGGACATGGACCCGCGCCACGTGGGTGAACTGGTCGCGCAGCGGCGGATCATCGACGGCCGCAACGTGCTCGACGTCGACGCCTGGCAGGCGGAGGGGTGGACGATCGGCGCCCTCGGCCGGAGCCTGTGAGGGCAGGGTAATGTCTGAGGGCATGAAGGTGTTGACCGTGTATGACCCGGCCCAGGTGCCGCATGAGACCATTGCTGATTTCCTGTACTGGTATGACCTGACGATGGAGTTCGTCGAGGACCGGGACTACGACTCCACCGACGGCACCGCCGAGGTGCTGCTGCCGTGGCTGACGAAGGCACGCGAAGAGTTCCCGCCGAAGGTCGACGGCGCGGACAACACCACCCGCTACATCATCGGTTCCACCTATATTTACGCACGCTTCGCCGATGACGTCGCCGACGAGGCCTTCGCCCGCGGCCAGGCGCGTGCCCGAGAACTCGGCCTCGGCTCTTATGTCGCCGGTTCCGGTCAGACGGTGCTTCCCGACGGAACGGTCGTGGCCTGACACCCGGCTCTCACGGACGCAGGTGGTTGACCGCGAACATCAGCTCCTGCGGCCGCACCTGCGCCAGCCTGCCGGGGTGTCGCCCGGGCCGGGTCACCACGTTCTCATGCAGCGCGGCCGCGACAGCTTCGGCCAATGACATGCCGCCCTCCAGCCGTTGCTGCACCCGCGGCAGTAACGTCGCGATGGTGCGGGTCTGGGAGCCGTCGACGAGTTGGGCCAGCGCGGAGAGATCCAGCTGGCCGTCGCCCACCCGGATCACCTGCAGGCCTTTGGCCTGGGGCGGGCGCTTGCCCCGGACGTCGATACGCGGGCGCCGCGGCGCGGGCAGGGGATAGGGCTCCTGCGCCGGGACCGGTTCTCGGAGTTTGGCGGCGCGCTCGGTGACGTCGAGGGGCAAGTAGTCGTCCATGAGGATGACGCGGTCCGCGACGTCCAGATACGCGCCCGATCCGCCCGTGACCAGCACGGTGGACACGCCCGCGCCCTCCCAGAGGCCGCGGATGCGGTCGATGAGCGGGGTGATCGGCTCCCTGTCGGCGGGCACGAGCAGGCGCATGCGTTCGTCACGGATCATGAAGTTCGTCGCCGAGGTGTCCTCATCGATGAGCAAGCAGCTGGAACCGGCCTCGAGGGCCTCGCTGAGCCAAGCGGCCTGGGAGGTCGACCCGGAGGCGTTGGGCGTCGAAAAGTTCGTCGTGCCTGCGCCGGTGGGCAGCCCATCGATGAACTGGGAGATGTCGACCCCGGTGACCGCGCGGCCGTCCTCGGCGCGCAGGGCGACGGCGTCGTCCACGGACACGATGAGCTCGCGCCCGTCGCCCGCCACGTGGTCATAGACCCCGGACTGCAGGGCACGCAGCAGCGTGGACTTGCCGTGGAAGCCGCCGCCGACGATCACGGTGACGCCGCGGGCGAGGCCCATGCCGGTGACCTCGCGGCCCGACGGCAGCCGGTAGCTCCGCCGCAGCGACTCCGGGGACTGGAAGGTGACGGCTGTGCGTAACGGCTCGTCGCTGTCGCCGGAGCGGCGCGGGAGCACGGAGCCGTCGGCGACAAAAGCCACCAAGTCGTCGGCGCGCACCTGCTCGCGCAGATCTTCCTGATCGACCTTGAGGCGGATGGCCTCCTGCAGCTTCTCCGGGTCGGCGTCGACAACGGCCCGCGTAACGACGTCGGGCAGCACCTCGGTGAGCAGCCGCGCCGCCACCCGGCCGCGGATCCTTCGACCCTTCGCGGGCAGCGCCGCCTCCATCCGTAGCTCCAACCCATGACGGGTGAAGACCACGGTGGAGCGCACCAAGACCTGCTGGCCTGGTCGGTCGATGCCCAGCTGGCCGTTCTCCTTGCCGCGCGGGCTCAGCTCCGCGATCGCTCCCACGAGCCGGCGAGTCAGGTGATCGCCCGCTGCCCCGGGATGCCAGACGGCCAGATCGTGGATATTCCCCAGGACAGCGCGCTCGAGCACGACCCGGATCAGCGAGGGCGGGGCGAAGGGGTCCGCCTGCACCTTATCCAGGTGCAGCGTCACGCCCGGGGCGACGGCATGCTCCCCGCGCAGCGACTTGTACGCGCCGTAACCTTTACCGTCGAGCGCAGTGAGCCGGGACGCCAGCGACATCTACTGGCGATAGCTGGCCAGGAAGTTGCCCAGCCGGTCGAGGGCATTTTCCAGCTGTGAGGCCCACGGCAGCGTCACCACCCGGAAGTGCTGGTGGTCCGGCATGTTGAAGCCGGTGCCCTGCACCATGAGGATCTTTTCCTGGCGCAGCAGGTCCAGCATCAGTTGGGTGTCGTCGTGGATCTCGTAGACGTTCGGGTCCAGCTTCGGGAACGCGTACAGCGCCCCCTTCGGCTTGACCGCAGACACGCCCGGGATTTCGTTGAGCTTCTCGTAGGCGATGTCGCGCTGGCGCAGCAGCCGGCCGTCCTCGCCGGTCAGCCCGTAGATGGACTGCCGGCCGCCGAGGGCCACCTGGATGGCGTGCTGGCCCGGCACATTCGAGCACAGCCGCGTTCCGGCGAGCAGCTCCAGGCCCTCGATGAAGCCCTTGGCGTACTCCTTCGGCCCGGTGACGATGACCCAGCCCGCGCGGTAACCGGCGACGCGGTAGGCCTTGGACAGGCCGTTGAAGGTCAAGGTCAGCACATCGGGAGCGACCTCCGCCATGGAGATGTGCTGCGCGCCGTCGTAGAGGATGCGGTCGTAGATCTCGTCGGCGAGGATCATCAGGTCGTGTTCGCGGGCGACCTGCGCGATGTCTTCCAGCACCTTGCGCGGGTACACCGCACCCGTCGGGTTATTCGGGTTGATCACCACGATGGCCTTGGTGCGCTCCGTGATCTTGGAACGGATGTCCTCGATCGACGGGTTCCAGTCGTCCTCCTCGTCGAGGACGTAGTGCACCGGATTGCCGCCGGCCAGCGTCGTCGAAGCGGTCCACAGCGGGTAGTCCGGCATGGGGATGAGGATCTCGTCACCGTCGTTGAGCAGCGCCTGGGTGACCATGGAGATCAGCTCGGAGACGCCGTTGCCCAGGTAGACGTCGTCGACGTCGAAGTGGGGGAAGTCCTCGATGACTTCGTAGCGGGTGACCACCGCACGGCGCGCCGGCAGGATGCCCTTGGAGGTGGAGTAGCCCTGCGAGGTCGGCAGGTTGGCGATCATGTCGCGCATGATCACGTCCGGGGCGTCGAAGCCGAAGACGGCGGGGTTGCCGGTGTTCAGCTTGAGGATGGTGTGGCCCTCGGACTCCATGCGCTCAGCCTCCGCGGCGAGCGGTCCGCGGATGTCGTAGAAGACGTTCTTCAGCTTGTCCGCCTGGTCGAAGGTACGCGACGTGCGACGGGCCGAGGCGGCCTTCTTCTTCGGCTGCTCCGGCGCCTGCTTCGCCGGGGCCGTCTGTTTGGTAGTTTCTTTTTCGTTCTGCGGCGTGTCTGTGGTATCTGGCTCGTTCTCGCTCATAGGGACATGGTGCCACACGGAGCAATGCCCAGGGAAAAGTGCCGGAGGGCCACCCCGCGCGTGCGGGCCGGATGCTACTTCTTCTTGAACTTGTCCAACGAGCGCTTCGCGAATCCCATCGCCTCATTCGTCAGTTCACTGGCCAACTGCTGCCGCTGCGCCTTCAACTCCGCTTGGCGGGCCTGCTCCGCGGCCTTGCGCTCTGCGTTACGGAGGGCGTCGGCGGACTGGATCTCGCGCAACCGCTCCTTCTCAATTTGCTTCGGCGACGGCGTGTACCAGGACTTCGGGCCAATCTTCATGATGTACAACAAGATCCACACCATCGGAATCACAAAAATCAGCAGACCCGCGAGCTCCCCGACCGCGGTCATGAGGATCGGGGTAGCGACCAAAGCGCCGACCGTGGTCAACCCCAAGAGCCCGGCCTTGATGTTCTTCGACGACTTATGCGCCGCCGCAATCTCCTGGGCGGAGTACACGGCGTCCAGTTCCTTGCCGGAGCCGTCCGGGTTTTGCGGAATGTCTAGGAAGTACTGGTCCAGATCACTGCGCACGTTGGCGTGGGTCACGCCTTTGCAGCGGTCGTCGTACTCGTCAATGGTCAGACGGCCTTCCGCGAACGCGCGCCCCAGGGCAGCCATCGCTGAATTCCGCTCTTCGTCACTGAGACGAACAGCAGGATTACGACGGTTGTCATAAGGGATGCTCATAGTCCCGATTCTAGACACAGGCCCACGTCGATGAATCGGGGAAGACCCTGATTTCCGTATGCTCTCCGCGAATGCCGAAATCCCCTGACTCCGGAACGGAATCAGGGGATTGAATCACAAGAACTCACTGGCGGCCAGACTCGTCGTCCTGCTCATCGACGTCCGGCTCGACGCCTTTCGGCGCCGGAGGAGCGGGAGGAGCGGGAGGTGCCGGTGGCGTTGGCGGCGTGGCGGGCGCCGCAGGGGGAGCGGGTTTTTCTGCAGCTGCAGAATCTGCGCCAGGCGTCTTGGGAGGGGCAGGGGCACTCGGCACGGAGGGGCTTTCTGAACGTGCAGAATGTGAACCAGGCGCCGCAGGAATAGCAGGTGTACTAGGAGCCTGTGGCGCAGCAGTATTTTCTGCGGCCGCAGAATCTCCACCCCGTGCTTGCGGTGCGGGCGGCGCTGTCGGTGCTGCCGGGGCATTAGGTGCTGCAGGAGGGATGGGGATGCTTGGCACGGAGGGGCTTTCTGCACGTGCAGAATCCGCACCCGGAGCAGACGGTGCCGGCGGGACTCCTGGAGGAGTCGGCGCGGTTGGCACACCCGGAGCATTCGGTACTGGAGGTGCTGACGTCTTGGCAGATTCTGCAGCTGCAGAATTTCTGCCCGGTGCCGCAGGCGCTGCAGGGATCGATGGTGTGCTCGGAACAGCCGGGTTTTCTGCACGTGCAGAATGTGTGCCTGGCGCAGCAGGTGCCGGGGAAGTAGGCGCGCCGGGCGCACCAGGTATTGCAGATTTTTCTGCAGCTGCAGAATTTCCACCCGGGGCGGGTGGTGCGGGCGGGGCTGGGGGAGTGCCCGGGGCGGCTGGTACGGCCGGCCTTTCTGCAGCTGCAGAATCTATACCCGGCGCAGGCGGGGCAGGCGGGGTTCCGGGAGGAGTCGATGCGCCCGGGACACTCGGGAGGCTCGGGGTCGGAGGCGCAGGCATCTGTGCAGAATTCATGCCCGGCGCAGCAGGGGCTGTGGGCACTGCCGGGGAAGTAGGCGCACCGGGCACGCCAGGTACTGCAGATTTTTCTGCTGGGGCAGGGGGTGTGCTCGGGGCAGAGGGTGCCGCGGGGACGCCCGGCGCGGTAGGAGTTCCCGGAGCAGCAGGCGTTTCTGCGGCTGCAGAATTCGCGCTCGGAGCAGAAGGCGCCGCCGGCGCACTCGGAGTAGCCGGAGCCGCAGATGCCGCCGTCGACCCGCCTTCCGGCGGAGTCGTGGACTTCTCGGGCCCCTTCTTCTTCGGGGTGATGCTGAGCTCGAGGCGTTTCGGCTCGACGAGGAATTCCTTCTGGCGGGGTGCGGGCAACTGGTCGTCGACAAGCACGCTGTCACGCAGTCGCACGGCGACGTCGCGGACCTCCGGCTTGGGGCCTTCGGAGTCTTGCGTCAGCGCCTTGACGCCGCCGTCGAACATGGTGGTGCAGAACGGGCAGGCGGTGGCGATTTCCTCGGCGCCGGTCTCCATGGCCTGTCCGGTGCGGAACTCGTTGACGCGCTGGCCGATGTTCTCCTCCATGAACATGCGGGCGCCGCCCGCGCCGCAGCAGAAGGCCTCGTTGCGGGATTTGTTCATCTCGCGTAGCTCGATGCCGGTCGCGCCGAGCAGTTCGCGCGGCGGGTCGAAGACCTGGTTGTGGCGGCCGAGGAAGCAGGGGTCGTGGTAGGTGATCGGCTTGCGCTGGTCCGGGGTGCGCGGAACCGGGGTCAGCCACTTGTCACGCACCAGGCGGTTGAGCAGCTGCGTGTGGTGGAAGACGTCGTAGTGGCCGTCGAAGTCCGGGTACTCGTTGCGGATGGTGTTGAAGCAGTGCGGGCAGGTGGTGATGATCTTGCGTTGGCCCTGCGGCACGCCGTCGAAGACCTCGTCGAGCGTGTCGATGTTCTGGGCGGCCTGCATCTGGAAGAGGAACTCGTTGCCCGCACGGCGCGCCGGGTCGCCGGTGCAGGTTTCGCCGGTGGACAGCACCATGTACTTCACACCGGCGGTGTGCAGCAGGTCGACGACCGCGCGGGAGGTGCGGCGGCCCTGTTCGTCGTAGGCGCCGGCGCAGCCGACCCAGAACAGGTACTCGGTGTCGTTGAAGTCGTGGACGTCCTCGCCGAAGACGGGCACCTCGACGCCGTCGCGGCGGGCCTGTTCGACCCACTGGGCACGCTCGGAGTTGTTGCGGCCCCACGGGTTGCCCTTGTTTTCGATATTGGTGAACATGCCGGCCAGCTCGGAGGGGAAGTCCGCGTCGGCCAGCACCTGGAAGCGGCGCAGGTCAGTGATGTGGTCGATGTGCTCGATGTCCACCGGACACTGGTCCACGCAGGCGCCGCAGTTGGTGCAGGACCACAGGACGTCGTCTTCGATGACGCCACCTTCACCGGCGAGCTTGAGCACGTCGAGGCCCGCGTGCGAGTCGTCCGCCTCGAGGACGCTGGGATCGCGCAGCACATCGGCGTCGGCCATCGCCGCGTCGCGCAGGTCCATGATGACCTTCTTCGGGCTCAACGGTTTGCCGGTGTTCCACGCGGGGCACAGGTCTTGGCAACGGCCGCACTCGGTGCAGGTGGTCGTGTCCAGCAGCATCTTCCACGAGGCGTCGGTGGTGAAGCCGACGCCGGTGACGGTGTCGTCGTCGACGGTGTCCAGGGTGACGCGGTTGCCGTGCTGGTCGGTCATCGGCTTGAGCTTGCCGTTGGCGGGCTTGCCGTCGGGGTTGCGCTGGAAGAAGAGGTTGAAGAACGCGGTGAAACGGTGCCACGCCACGCCCCACGTCAGGTTGATGCCGACAAAGACGAGGAAGACCATGCCGGAGAGCAGCTTGATCAGAGCGATGACGCTGACCAGCACCGGCGAGGCGGGGAACAGGTTCGCCAGGTGAATCGTGAAGAAGTCGGCCCACAGGGAGCCGCCGCCGAAGGTCGCGATTTTCGAGGCCTTGACCAGCAGCATGCCCAGCCCGGAGAGCAGCACCACGGCTTCGATGACGTAACCGGGGATCATGTGCGAGCCGTAGAAACGTGACGCGCGTTCTTTGTCACCGAGCTTCAGGCGCACGCCAATGAGCACCAGAATGCCGATGACCGTGGCCAGGCCGAGGATCTCCTCCACGAAGTGGTAGATCGGCCACCCGGAGAGGATCGGCCAACCGCCCGCCGGATTGAACGTCTGGATGAAGGCTTCGAACCAGACGACGATGCCGAACATGAATCCCAGCATCACCGCCAAGTGCGCGGCGCCTGCGAGCGGGCGTTTGAACATCTTCGTGTGGCCGAAGGTCTGCCGCAGCGTCGTGCCCAGGCGTTGCCATGGGCGGTCGAGCCTGCCGGGCAACGGCTTGCCGGCGGCGACGAGCCGGAAGATCCGGTAGGCGCCATAGAGGAATAGCGCGAAGGCCGGGATGGCCAGGACGACGCCGATCACCCCGAGGGTGATCGTGGCCGCCGAGACCGCTTCGTCAGCGGAGTAGATCATGCGTGGCTTCCCTTTGCATTTTTAAAACCGAGTGGTCGATACCACCATAAAGCGGTCTGGGGATAACGCGGCAGTCGCCATCGGGTTTTATTCGGGAACGGCAGTTTGGGATCTGCTCGGGAAGACTGCGGCTCCGAACCATCATCCCGCCGGTCCTCGGTAACTTGGGGAGCAATGACACCTCATCGGCTTCTGGCCACCGTCGCGGGCACCCCCCGCCGCGGTGCCTGCGCGCACCGGGAGGAGAAGCACCACGATGAGCACCGGTAACGACGACCGAAGCCCGCTCCGTGCCCTCTTGGGTCTCGTCCTGGTCGCGGCACTGATCGCGGCGCTGGCGATCTATGGCCCCGGCCTGCTCCGCAGTGTGCGGGAGGGGGACAACCCGTTGCCTTGGCCCGCCGAGTGCACGGTCGAGACCGCGGACGGCGCAATCGGACTTGACCGAAAGCAGGCGCAGCTGGCCACCACGGCGGTGGCGCTCGCGGACCGGGGAGCTGAGACGCCGGACGTTTCGGGCATTGATGACGCCGTGCTGCGGCGGCTCGCGGAAGGCCCGCCCGAAGACGCCGGACCGAGCTTGACCTGCAGCGGAACAGCCGCCGGCGACCTTCCTGACGAGCAGATGACGGCCAGCGGCCTGACCCCGCGTGCCGAGCAGGTGCGTGCGGCGATGACCGAAGTCTTCGGTGAGCTTCCCCTGGGCGGCTTCACCCCGGGCGGCTTCGATTACGGCCACGGTGAAAACTCGACGCACTATGACGGGCGTGCCATCGACGTCTTCTTCCGCCCAGCCACGGAGGATAACCGGCGGGCGGGGTGGCGGTTGGCTCAGTGGTTGATCGCCCATGCCGATGAGCTGCACGTCCAGTACGTCATCTTCGATGACCGGATTTGGAGCGCCCACAGCTTCCGCGGGCAGTGGCGGAACTACCGGGCGCCTGAACCTGCCAACGAGATCCTGCGGCACCTCGACCACGTGCACGTGGATGTGCTGGGCGGGGGAGCGACCTAGGCGGGGCAGGGTGCGCGAAGAGCTTGGGTCCCGTTACCCCATAGGCGTTGCCCCATAGGAAGCGATTTTGTGTGCTCCGGCCCGGAAAACTGAGTCCTATGGGGCAACGCCTATGGGGTAACAGACGGTCACGGGCATGATTCCACGCGAAGCTTCCCGACGAGTTCCTTCATCAGGTCGGCGGTCTCCGTCGGGGTGGTGCCCACGTGGACGCTGGCGGCTTCCAGAGCCTCCTTCTTTGCTTGGGCGGTGCCGACGGAGCCGGTGACGATCGCGCCCGCGTGCCCCATGGTCTTGCCCTCCGGGGCGGTGAAGCCGGCGACGTAGCCGACGACGGGCTTGCTCACGTGCTCGGCGATGTACTCGGCGGCGCGTTCCTCGGCGTCGCCGCCGATCTCGCCGATCATGATGATGGCCTCGGTGGCCGGGTCCGCCTCGAAGGCCTCGAGCGTGTCGATGAAGGTGGTGCCGATGATGGGGTCGCCGCCGATGCCGATGGCCGTGGAAATGCCGACGTCGGAGAGTTCGTACATCATCTGATAGGTCAGGGTGCCGGACTTGGACACCAGCCCCACCGGGCCTGAACCGGTGATCGAGGCGGGGATGATGCCGGCCAGGGAGACCTCCGGGGTGATGACGCCGGGGCAGTTCGGGCCGATGATGCGGGTGCCGCCGACCTTCTGCGCGTGTGCCCACGCCTCGGAGGTGTCGTGGACGGGGATGCCCTCGGTGATGACCACGGCCAGCGGAATGCGGGCGTCGATCGCCTCGATGATCGCGGACTTGGCGAAGGCCGGCGGCACGAAGATCACCGTCACGTTCGCGTCCGTCTCCTCCACTGCGTCGGCCACGGTGCCGAAGACGGGCAACTGTGTGCCGTGCAGGGTGAGGGTCTCGCCGGCCTTGCGGGGGTTGGTGCCGCCGACGACGTTCGCGCCGGCGGCGAGCATGCGGGTGGCGTGCTCACGGCCTTCGGCGCCGGTGATGCCTTGGACGATGATGCGGGAATTCTCGTCGAGGAAGATCGCCATGGTGGGCTCCTTTAGGTGGTGACGGGCGCGAGCTGCTCGCTGGCGGCGAGCTCGGTGACTTTGTCGGCGGCGTCGTCCATGCTGGACACCAGGGTCAGCAAGGGGTGGTCGTAGTTGGCGAGGATGCGGCAACCCTCCTCGACGCTATTGCCGTCGAGGCGCACGACGATGGGCTTGGAGGCGGCGTCACCGATCTCCCGGAGGGCGCCGACGATGCCTTCGGCGACTGTGTCGCAGGCCGTGATGCCGCCGAAGACGTTGACCAGCACGGCGGTGACTTGCTCGTCGTCAAGCACCCGCTCCAGGCTGGTCGCCATGACCTCCGCGGAAGCCCCGCCGCCGACGTCGAGGAAGTTGGCGGGCCGTTGCCCGCCGTGGCGTTCACCGGCGGCGGCGACCACGTCGAGGGTGGACATGACCAGACCAGCGCCGTTGCCGATCACGCCCACCGAACCGTCGAGCTTGACGTAGTTGTAGTCGTGCGCGGAGCCGTTGTCGCGGTCGTCGTGGCGGAACGCGGCGTTGCCGTCCAGGGTGACCTTCGCGTCGAGGGCGAGGATCTCGCCGTCGGCGGTGAGCACGAGCGGGTTGACCTCCACCAAGGTGGCGTCTTCCTCGTGGTAGACCTCGTAGATCCGCTGCAGCACGGGCGCGACCTTCGCCGCGACGTCATCGCGGAAGCCGGCTTCTGCCACGATGCGGCGGGCGGTGGCGGCATCGATGCCCGTCAACGGGTCGACCGGGACCCGGGCCAGGGCTTCCGGCCTGTCCTCGGCCAACTGCTCGATGTCCATGCCGCCCTGCGTCGAGCACAGCGCCAGATACGAGCGTTCCGCCCGGTCGAGCAGGACGGAGAAGTAGTATTCCTCCGCGACGTCGACGGCCTGAGCCACCATGACCTTGTCCACGGTGTGGCCCTTGATGTCCATGCCCAGGATCTCCTCGGCGGCGGTGGCGGCCTCTTCCGGGGTGCTGGCCATCTGGATGCCGTCGGCCTTGCCTCGGCCGCCGACCTGCACCTGCGCCTTGACCACCGTTGGGCCGCCGATGCGTTCCGCGGCGGCGCGGGCCTCGGCGGGGGTGGTGGCGACCTGGCTGGGCAGGACGGGGACGTGGTGGGCGGCGAAAAGTTCGTGTGCCTGGTACTCGAAGAGGTCCATGGTCGTGCTCCCATCGCTGGTGCGGTCAACGGTGACGCCGACGTGCTCGGAGCGCCGTTAGCCCCGCAGTGTAGCGACATTGCCACGGGCGTGACGGGAGACCGAGAAAGCCGAAAAGCCGCCGCCCCTTCAGTGAATATCCACTGAAGGGGCGGCGGCGAGCGGCGCTGAGAGCTAGCGACGCGCCGATAAGCGGGAAACGCTTAGCGGGCGGCTTCGATCTGCACGGCCTGGGCGACAGCCTCGACGACTGCGGCGACCTTGACGGCCTCCCAGACCTGCTCCTTGGTCAGGCCCTCTTCGCGCACGGTGTTGGCGTGTGCGACGACACAGTTCTCGCAACCGTTGATGGTGGAGACTGCCAGGGACCACAGCTCGAAGTCGACCTTCTCCACGCCCGGCTTGGAGATGATGTTCATGCGCAGGCCCATCTTGACCTGCGCGTAGTCATCACCCAGGAAGTGACGGGCACGGTAGGCGACGTTGTTCATCGCCATGACGGTGGCGGAGCCCAGGGCTGCCTCGAAGGCCTCCTCGGACAGGTGCTCCTTGGCCTCCTCGGAAATCTCCGAGAAGACGGTGTCGTTCTTCGTGGCGGCTGCGGAGGCCAGCAGGGTGCCCCACAGCTGCTGCTCGGACAGCTCGGTCGAACGGGTCAGAGTGCCCAGGTTGAGCTTCTGATCCTTGGCGTACTCCGGAAGCGCGCTACGCAGGTTATCGATAGACATACTTTACTTCAGAGCCTCCTGGACCACGTCCATCTTGTCGATGTTCTTGGTCGGGTCGTTGGCTTCCCAGTTGCAGGCGCAGACTTCCTCGGACTGCAGGGCGTCCAGGACGCGCAGGACCTCGTCGACGTTACGGCCGACGGCGTCCGGGGTGACGGAGACGAACTGGATGATGCCGTCCGGGTCGATGATGAAGGTCGCGCGGTCGGCGACGCCCTCCTCGTTCTCGACGCCCAGCTCACGGATGAGCTCGTGCTTGATGTCGGAGAACATCGGGAACGGGACGTCCTTCAGCTCATCGTTGGTCGCGCGCCAGTTGAAGTGGGAGAACTCGTTGTCCACGGAGCCGCCCAGGACCTGGGTGTCGCGGTCCTGGAACTCCTCGTCGAGCTTGCCGAAAGCGGCGATCTCGGTCGGGCAGACGAAGGTGAAGTCCTTCGGGTAGAAGAAGACGATCTTCCACTTGCCCGGGTAGGTGTCCAGGGAGACGGTCTCGAAGTAGTCGTCCGGCTGCTGGGCGTTAGCCTCGGACAGGTTGCCGCCCTTGAGGGCGAGGAGCTCGAACTCCGGGAACTTCTCTCCAACGGTCATGATTGCCATAGAAAAACTACCTCTTCTGATAGTGGAATCTGCTGTCTGGTGCTCCGCATACGTGAGCGTTGTCTCTAACGATATAGAAACGTGGCCCATTCGCAATAGGAGGGCGGGAAATTCATACCCAAACGGGTGTAAATTTTCGCCATTAACATCAGTATACCTATTTCTTTATTTATTGCCAGAAAATATTCATGCTGCCCTATAGGTGCATGTGTGCGGGCTACAAGGCCGCGAGGGAGAAGAGGCCAGGAAGGTGACATGCAGGAAAATTTTTCGTCGACCACAGGGCGTGAGGCGCGGCCTACGGTCACTCCCCGGCACAGGGACGGGAAAGCGGAAGTGGTCCTGGTGGGGCTGCATAGCCTCACCGACGGTGGCACGATGGCGGGCATGGCAAACGTGCTCGCGACTCATGTCAGGGTGACCCTCCAGGTCGAGGTCGGCCCCGCCGGCCTCCCGCTGTCCGACCTGCAGTGGTTGCTCTCCCGGCTCGGCCGGCTCTTTGAACTGAGCGCCTGGGTGGCTGATCCGGGCATGCTGACCGACCCGGAACGTGCCGACACACAGGCCGCCGGCTCCCGCATCCCGCGGCTGCCGGTGCGCTACACCACCGGCCTCCGCCCGGAGGTCGACCCGCAGCTCGTCCGCGTCACCGCCGATCCGTCGAGGATGACGTATCTGCTTCCCCACACCATGCTGTGGGCGCTGGTGCAGCTGCTGCGCGGGGCGCCGGGCTCGGACGAGGTGATCACCCTGTCGGTCCCCGACGCCACCCTGTGGTCCCTACAGGAAATGCGCGCTCAGCCCGATCGCACCAAGCGAGTCCAGGACGAATTCACTCTTCGGGTGCAACAGGTGGAGGAGCACTTCGGCTGATCCGGGCCGGTCCTGTGGGGCGGGCTTAACGACGCTCGGCCCCGGACAGCTCCGTGACTACTCTTCTTCCGCGAACTGTGACTGGTACAGCCGGTGGTAGGCGCCCTCGGCGGCGATCAGCTCGTCGTGGGTGCCCTGTTCGACGATGGCGCCGGACTCCATGACCAGGATGAGGTCGGCGTCGCGGATCGTCGACAAGCGATGCGCGATGACGAAGGAGGTGCGCTCGGCGCGCAGGGCGCTCATCGCCTCCTGGACCAGCACCTCGGTGCGGGTGTCCACCGAGGAGGTCGCCTCGTCCAGGATGAGCAGCGCCGGCCGGGCCAAAAAGGCGCGGGCGATGGTGATCAGCTGCCGCTCGCCGGCCGAGAGCGAACCGCCGTCCTGGGAGATCTCAGTGTCGTAGCCCTCGGGCAGCGTGTGCACGAAGCGGTCGACGTAGGTGGCCTTCGCCGCGGCCAGGACCTCCTCGTCGGTGGCGTCGAGGCGGCCGTAGCGGATGTTGTCCCTGATGGTGCCCTCAAACAGCACGGCGTCCTGCAGCACCATCCCCACCTGGGAGCGCAGCCCACGGCGCGACAGCTCGGAGATGTCGGTGCCGTCAAGGGTGATGGCGCCGCCGTCGAGTTCGTAGAAGCGCATGATGAGGTTGACCAACGTGGTCTTGCCCGCCCCCGTGGGGCCCACGATCGCGGCGGTCTGACCGGGTTCCACCCGCAGGCTCAGGCCACGGATCAACTCCTGGTCTTCCGAGTAGGAGAAGTCCACGTCATGGAACTCCACCAACCCGCGGGCGCGGCCGTCGAGGCGGGCGCCGGCGGTCTCGGGGCGCTGCTCCTCGGCGTCGAGAAGCTCGAAGATGCGCTCCGCGGAGGCCACGCCCGACTGCACCATCTGCAGCATGCCGCCCAGTTCGCTGAGCGGCTGGTTGAACTGCCGCGAGTACTGGATGAAGGCGGTCGCCTCGCCGAGGGTCATCTGCCCGCCGGCCACGCGCAGGCCGCCGAACACCGCGATGGCCACATAAGACAGGTAGGAGATGAACTGCATGATCGGCATCATCAGCCCGGAGAGGAACTGCGCGGACGCGGCCGCCTCGTAGAGCTCGCCGTTGCGGCGGTCGAAGACCTCGCCCGCCTGCTCCCGGCGCCCGAAGATCTGGATGAGGTCGTGGCCGGAGAAGGTTTCCTCGATGTGGCCGTTGAGCATGCCGGTGGAGCGCCACTGGGTGGCGAACTGGCGCTGTGAGCGCGAGCCGATCACCGCCAGCACCCCGGCCGTCAGCGGGATCGCCAGCAGCGCCACGAGCGCGAGCTGCCAGGAGACGGTGAACATCATCACGGTGATGCCCACCAGCATCATGAGCGAGTGCACCGCCTGCGACAGCGTCTGCTGCAACGCCTGCTGCACGTTGTCCACGTCGTTGGTGGTGCGCGAGAGGATGTCGCCGCGCTGGCCGCGGTCGAAATAGCTCAACGGCAGCGAGTTGATCTTGGCTTCCACGTCGACGCGCAGCCCGTAGACCACGCGCATGACCATGCGGTTGAGGATGAAGCCCTGCAGCCACATGAAGAACGAGGCAAAGACATAGAGGGCGATGATCAAGAGGATCAGCTGGCCGAGCCGGTCGAAGTCGATGCCCGTCCCGGGGGTCAGCTCCATGGCGGTGAGCATGTCGGCGAAGGTGTTCTGTCCTTCGGCGCGCAGGCCGGCGATGACGTCCTCGCGGGTCAGCCCGGCCGGCATCTGAGAGGAGATCGCGCCGGAGAAGATGACGTCCATGGCGCGGCCGGTCACGAGCGGGGCGTAGACGGTGAGCACCACCGATATCGTCACCAAGAGTAGGACGAGGCCCATCTTCGCCTTGTGCGGGGCGATCAGGCCCAGCAGGCGGGCGCCGGCAGCGGCGAAGTTCTTCGCCTGGCGCGGCGCGGACCCTTCGCCGGCTTTCTCCTGCAGCTCGAGCAGTTCTTCCTCAGTCAGGTCCTGGAGCTCATTGCGCGTGCGTGCCATGGCCTATGCCTCTTCCGCGGTCATCTGGGAGCTGACGATTTCCCGGTAGGTCGTCGAGGTCTCCAACAATTCTTCGTGGGTGCCGCGGGCGGTGACGGCCCCGGCCTCCATGACCAGGATCTGGTCGGCGTCGACGATGGAGCTGACGCGCTGCGCGACGACGATGACGGTGGCGTCGGCGATCGTGGGGCGCAGCGCCGCCCGCAACCGGGCGTCGGTCATGACGTCGAGGGCGGAGAAAGAGTCGTCGAAAAGGTGGATCTTCGGCTCAGCCACCAACGAACGGGCGATCGCCAGCCGCTGGCGCTGCCCGCCGGAGACGTTGGTGCCGCCCTGGGAGATCGCCATGTTCAGGCCGTCCTCGTGGCGTCGCACGAAGTCCGCCTGGGCGATCTCGAGGGCCTCCCAGAGGTCGTCGTCGGTGGCGTCGGGGTCACCGATGCGCAGGTTGCTGGCCACCGTCCCGGAGAAGAGGTACGGCTTCTGCGGGACCATGGCCACCCGGTCGACGATGTCCTGGCGCGCGAGTTCGGTCACGGGCACGCCGTCGATGAGCACCCGCCCGCCGGTCGGGGCGTAGAGCCGCGGGATCAGCGACAACAACGAGGACTTGCCGGAACCGGTGGCGCCGATGATGGCGGTGACCTGGCCGGGTTCGGCGGTGAAGGAAATGTCGTCCAGCACGGGGGCGTCGGCGCCCGGGTAGGTGAAGTCGACCCCCTCGAACGTCACGACGCCGCGGGCCGGGGCCGCCGGGGTGGGCTCGGCGGGCTCCGCGATGGACGGTTCACGCTGCAGCACCTCGGTGACGCGGCGGGCGCAGACGATGGCACGCGGCAGCATCATCGCCATGAACGCACCCATCATGACGGCGGCGAGAATCTGCAGCAGGTACTGCAGGAACGCGGTCAGCGAGCCGACCTGCACCAGGCCCTGGTCGACGCGGATCCCGCCGAACCACATCACCGCGCCGGTGGCGACGTTGAGGATCAACATGATCACGGGAAACATCAGCACGAACAGGTTGCCGATCTTCAGCGACAGTTTCGTCAGGTCGGCGTTCGCGGCGTCGAAACGCCGTGTCTCGTGGTCCTCGCGGGTGAAGGCGCGGACGACGCGCACGCCCGTGATCTGCTCGCGCAAGATCCCGTTGATGCGGTCGATTTTGCCCTGCAGGCCCTGGAACAACGGCATCAGGGCCGCGATCAGCGCGCCGACCGCCACCAGCAGCACCAGCACGGAGACCCCCACCAGCCAGGACAGGCCGGGGTCCTCGCGCAGGGCCATGACCACCCCGCCGACCATCATGATGGGCACCGGCGCCATGAAGTTCAGCACCATCAGGAAGGTCATCTGGACCTGCTGCACATCGTTGGTGCCGCGGGTGATCAAGGTGGCGGCCCCGAAGTGGGAGACGTCTTCCGCGGAGAAGTCCGTCACGCGGTCGAAGACGTCGGCGCGCACGTCGCGGCCGACGCCCATGGAGGTACGCGCGCCGAACCAGATGGCGATGCCCGCCGAGATGACCTGCACGAACGCGACGATAAGCATGACGCCGCCGATGCGCCAGATGAACGGGACGTTGCCCTGGGACACGCCCTCGTCGATGATGCGGGCGTTGAGTGAGGGCAGGTACAGCGTGGCCAGGGTGGAAATCGTCTGCAGGACGACGATGGCCGCGATCGCGCCCAGATAGGGCTTTGAGCGCGCGGAGAGCAAGCGGAGCAGTTCCACGGGAATCCTTTGTGGGGTGAAGCGTGGGCTGGAGGCGTGGACGGAGGTGGCGTCACGCGCCGGGTCCGCTTAAATTTAGCAGCTTGACGACGCCTGGCCTCACTGGTCGCACACGGGCACCGCGCGGGCCCGCAGCACGGTTTCCCGCCATCCGCCGGCGCCCCGGCGCACCGACTCGTCGAGGCGGCGCCATCCGGTCCAGACGGTGTGCGGCAGGGAGCGGAAGGCCAACAGGTCGGTGACGTCGCCGAGGGCGGTGGCGATCAGCGTCGTCACGTCGACGGCGTCGGGGGCCGCGCCGGCGGTGGCGTCGAGGACTGCGTCGTAGTGGCCGTCGAGCTCCTCGCGGAGCACGTCGCGGCCCACGGTGACGTTGCCGATCACCCGCAGGTGCGGGCGGGTGTAGTGCTCGGGGAGGGGCTCGACGGCGCCGTCGATGGCCTGCGTGAACTTGATCAGCCCGGGTGCGGCGGGGCGGGCCTCGAGGATGTCGACGTGGACCTCCCGCATGCCGTTGCAGATCAGCTGCTCGGCTGCGTGGAGGCCGACCGGGCCGGCGCCGATGACGGCGATGCGCAAGGGGGTGCGGTGAGTCATGTGGGAAGCCTTTCTTGGGCGATTTGTCTGCCATTGGTAGACCGCTTTGTCTAAGAATTAGCACCCCAGGCGGCGGCAGGGAACGTTTCCCCGCTTTTAAATTCAGGGGCCGGCGGGGGTGGGGGTCGGGACCGGGGATAAAATTCAGCCTGCACATAGGCGTGAATATGCAGGTATCGGCCGTTTCTGGTTCTGGACTCTTCGGGCGCGGGTGGGTGAACCGAACTGATCCAATTGTTTAGACCGAGTGGTTCGGTTAAGTTTCATTCCAGACAGCGAACGAGCGCCTAGAGTGGGTGCCGACAAACCGGAACTAGACAAACCAGTCCGGAGAAAGGTGTGCCCGACGTGACCACAGCAACCGACACCAAACCGAAGCGCCGAGCCCCCAAGCCCGAAGGCCAGTGGAAGATCGACGGCGACGCGCCCCTCAACCACGAAGAAGAGGTCAAGCAGGAAGATCCGGGCCTGGCCGTCAAGCAGCGGATCATCGACATTTACTCCAAGGAGGGCTTCGCCTCCATCCCCGACGACGACCTGGCCCCGCGCTTCAAGTGGGTCGGCATGTACACCCAGCGCAAGCAGAACCTGGGCACCGAGCACACCGGCAAGGACAACTCGGAGCTGCAGGACGAGTACTTCATGATGCGCATCCGCTTCGACGGCGGCCAGTCCTCCCCGACGCGCGCCCGCGCCATCGGCGAGATTTCCCGCGACTACGCGCGTTCCACCGTCGACTTCACCGACCGCCAGAACATCCAGCTGCACTGGGTGCGCATCGAGGACGTCCCCGCCATCTGGGAGAAACTCGAGTCTGTCGGCCTGGACACCCTCAACGGTTGCGGCGACGTGCCGCGCGTCATCCTGGGCTCCCCGGTCGCCGGGGTGGCCAAGGACGAGATCATCGACGCCCAGCCGGCGATCGACGTCATCAAAAACGAACTCCTGCCGAACCCCGAATTCCAGAACCTGCCGCGCAAGTACAAGAGCGCCATCTCCGGCAACGCCCGCCAGGACGTCACCCACGAAATCCAGGACGTCTCCTTCCAGGCCGTGCAGCACCCGGAGTTCGGCCCCGGCTTCCAGTGCTTCGTCGGCGGCGGCCTGTCCACCAACCCGATGCTCGCGCAGTCCCTCGGCGTGTTCGTCACCCTCGAGCAGGTGCCCGAGGTCTGGGCCGGGGTGACCAAGATCTTCCGCGACTACGGCTACCGCCGTCTGCGCAACCGCGCCCGCCTGAAGTTCCTCGTGGCCAAGTGGGGGCACGCGAAGTTCCGCGAGATCCTCGAAGAGGAGTACCTGGGCTACCGGCTGCCCGACGGTCCGGACCCGGCCGCCAACCCCGTCGACCGCGACCACATCGGCGTGCACGAGCAGAAGGACGGCAAGTTCTACCTGGGCGCCAAGCCGACGCTGGGGCACATGACCGGCGAGCAGCTGATCGCCCTGGCCGATCTGGCGGAAAAATACGGTCTGACCCGACTGCGCCACACCCCGTTCAAGGAGCTGCTGTTCCTGGACCTGGAAAAGGATCAGATCGAGCCGTTTTCCGCGGAGCTGGACCAGCTGGGCCTGTACACCACCCCCAGCGAATTCCGCCGCGGCCTGATCTCCTGCACCGGCCTGGAGTACTGCAAGCTCGCGCACACGACCACCAAGTCGCGCGCCATCGAGCTCACCGACGAGCTGGAGGAGCGCTTCGGCGACCTGGATTCGCCGATCACCATTTCACTCAACGGCTGCCCCAACGCCTGCGCCCGCACCCAGGTCTCCGACATGGGTTTCAAGGGCCAGACGGTCACCGACGCCGACGGCAACCGCGTCGAAGGCTTCCAGGTCCACTTGGGCGGCACCGTCGGCGAAGGCGCCAACTTCGGCCGCAAGATCCGCGGTCACAAGGTGCTGTCCACCGAGCTGACCGACTACGTGGTGCGCGTGGTCAGCAACTACAAGGACAAGCGCGAGGAAGGCGAGATCTTCCGGGACTGGCTCCTGCGCGCCGACGAGGAAGACATCAAGTAATGGCCTTTCGTCGCAAGCCGAACCCGAACCGCAACCACCCCACGCACTGCCCCTACTGCGGCGGCATGGACCTTTTCCCCGATGAGGAAGGCGACTTCGCCTGGAAGTGCGAGGAGTGCCTGCGCATCTTCTCCGTGATGTTCCACGGCCAAGACGACCCGGAACACGCGCCCGCACCGGCGCTCTCCACCGAGCAGGCCCTGCAGAATTCACTGCGTAGGCACGGTCATGATGCGGTGCTGAAGAAAACGGGCGACACTGGGGCGACCCCTGCCAAAGAACACGAGGTGGAAGAACAATGACCAGCAGCGTCAACTTATTGGGCGGCGGCGGCCCCGCGCACCGGGACCCGGACATCAGTCCGGCCGGCACGACGGGCACCGCCCCGTTGCCGGAGGACGTCGTCGCCCGCAACGCGGAACTGGTGGAGGAGTGGGCGGATACGCTGTACGACGAATCCGCGCAGAACATCATGGAGTGGGCCCGCGAGCACGCACCGCACCCGCTGGTGATGACCATGTCCATGGAAAACACCGTCCTCGCCGAGCTCTCGGCGCGCCACTTCCCGGGCCTGGACGCCATCTTCCTGGACACCGGCTACCACTTTCCGGAGACCGTCGACGTCGCCGACCAGGTGGAGCGCCGCTACCCGGACAACCGGCTCACCCGGGTGAGATCCATCCTCACCACGGAGGAACAGGACGACACCTACGGCGTCAACCTCTACCGCAACAATCCGACCGCCTGCTGCCGCATGCGCAAGGTCGAGCCCATGGCCGCGGGCCTGAGCCCGTACACCGGCATGATCGACGGGCTGCGCCGCGACGACGGCCCCTCCCGCGCCGAGGCGCCCGCCCTGTCGCTGCACCGCACCGGGCGGCTGAAGATCTCCCCGATGATCACCTGGACGCTGGAGGAGACCGACGCCTACATCGCGGAGCACGATCTCATCGTCCACCCGTTGACCACCCAGGGGTATCCCTCCATCGGCTGCGCGCCGTGCACCCTGCCGGTCGCCGAAGGCCAGGATCCGCGCGCCGGGCGCTGGGCCGGGTCGGGTAAAACCGAGTGCGGCCTGCACACCTAATTTCTTAGCCTCAACTACTTTCAGCCAAGTGAGCCAACACATGACCCAAACAGTGACTGACACAACTCTGTCCCCGCACCTGCGGGACCTGGAAAACGAATCCATCCACATCCTGCGCGAGGTCGCGGGACAGTTCGACAAGATCGGGCTGCTCTTCTCCGGCGGCAAGGACTCCTGCGTCGTCTTCGAGCTCGCCCGCCGCGCGTTCGCCCCGGCGACCGTTCCGTTTGAGCTGCTACACGTGGACACCGGGCACAACTTCCCGGAGGTCCTCGACTTCCGCGACCGTCTCGTGGAGGAGACCGGCGCCCGCCTGCACGTGGCCAAGGTCCAGGACTGGATCGACCGCGGCGAGCTGCAGGAGCGCCCGGACGGCACGCGCAACCCGCTGCAGACCGTCCCGCTCGTCGAGACGATCGCCGACCGCGGTTACGACGCCGTCCTGGGCGGCGCCCGCCGCGACGAGGAACGCGCGCGTGCCAAGGAGCGCGTTTTCTCCGTGCGCGACTCCTTCGGCGGCTGGGACCCGCGCCGGCAGCGCCCCGAGCTGTGGAGCCTGTACAACGGCGAAAAGCTGCCGGGCGAAAACATCCGCGTCTTCCCCATCTCCAACTGGACGGAGACGGACATCTGGGAATACATCGGTGCCCGCGGCATCGAATTGCCCAGCATCTACTTCTCCCACGACCGCGAGGTGTTCAACCGCGACGGCATGTGGCTGACCCCGGGCGAATGGGGCGGCCCGGGCAAGGACGAGCAGCTGGAGGTGCGCACCGTGCGCTACCGCACCGTGGGCGACATGTCCTGCACCGGCGCCGTCGAGTCCGACGCCGCGTCGATTGACGCGGTGCTCGCGGAGATCTCCACCTCCACCCTCACCGAACGCGGCGCCACCCGCGCCGACGACCGCCTGTCCGAGTCCGCCATGGAAGACCGTAAGAAGGAGGGTTACTTCTGATGAGTAGCTCCGCACCCGTGATCGAATCCGCCTCCGACGTCATCGCCGACCGCGAGACGCTGCGGCTGTGCACCGCCGGCTCCGTCGACGACGGCAAGTCCACCTTCGTCGGACGCCTGCTGCACGACACCAAGAGTGTGCTGGCCGACACCCTCGCCTCGGTGGAGCAGTCCTCCGCCGACCGCGGCTTCGACGGCCTGGACCTCTCTCTGCTGGTCGACGGCCTGCGCGCCGAGCGCGAGCAGGGCATCACCATCGACGTCGCCTACCGGTACTTCGCCACCGACGAGCGCGCCTTCATTTTGGCCGACACCCCGGGGCACGTGCAGTACACCCGCAACACCGTCACCGGCATGTCGACCTCCCAGGTCGTCGTCCTGCTCGTCGACGCCCGCCACGGCGTCGTCGAGCAGACGATCCGGCACCTGACCATCGCCTCCCTGCTGGGCGTGAAGACGGTCGTGCTCGGCGTCAACAAGATCGACCTCGTCGACTACTCCGAAGACGTCTTCCGCGGCATCGAGGAGAAGTTCACCGCCAAGGCCAAGGAACTCGGCGTCGCCGAACCGCACGCCGTGCCGATCTCCGCGCTCAAGGGTGACAACGTCGTCGAGCAGAGCCAGAACATGGGCTGGTACGCCGGCCCGACCGTGCTGCAGATCCTCGAGGGCGTCGAGGTCGGCCACGGCCGCGCCGACGAGCACGACTTCCGCCTGCCGATCCAGTACGTCATCCGCGAGCACGCCACCGACTACCGCGGCTACGCCGGCCGCATCGAGGCCGGCTCCGTCTCCGTCGGCGACGAGATCACCCTGCCCTACGGCCGCACCACCACGGTCACCCACATCGACACCGCCGACGGCCTGGCCGCCGCGCAGACCGCCGCCGCCGGAGAGTCCGTCACGCTGCGGCTCGCCGACGACATCGACCTGATCCGCGGCGACCTGATCACCGGCCCGCAGCGCCCCGAACCGGTCCGCTCCTTCGCGGCCACCGTCGTGGGCCTGACCGAGCAAGACGTGCGGGCGGGCCAGACCGTCAAGATTCGCTACGGCACCTCCCTGATCCGCGGCCGCATCGCCTCCGTCGACCGCGTGCTCGACATCGACGACGCCGCCGGTGACAAGGAATCGCCGGGGTCCCTGGGCCTCAACGACATCGCGCACGTCACCGTCGAGGTCGCGAGCGAGCTGCTCGTCGAGGACTACGCCGCCCGCGGCGCCGTCGGCAACTTCCTGGTCATCGACAAATCCTCCGGCACCACCCTGGCCGCCGGCTTCGTGGGAACCAGGTTGCGCTGATGGCCCCGCCGCTGATCGTCCTGTCCCACGGATCCCGGCACCCGCACGCGCACGCCGGGGTGGCGAAGTTGGCCGCGGCCACGCTGCCGCTGCTTCAGCCGCAGACACGATCAGCGGCCATCGCCCATCTGGAGTTTCACCGCCTCACCCTCGATTTCGTCGTCAGCACGCTCGGCGACGACCGCGAAGCCGTGGTGGTGCCGCTGCTGTTCACCCGCGGATACCACACCACCGAGGACGTCCCCGCCGAGATCGGGGAGGCCGAACGAGACCACGGCGTGAAACTCATCTTGGCCGACGGCCTGGGCAGCGGCCCGGACCTGGCGGACATTCTCGCCGAGCGCGCTCGCGCCGACGCCCCCGCCGACGCCCGCCTGGTGCTCTACCCGGTGGGCTCGTCCCGGAAGCAGTCGCAGGACGACGTCGACGCCCTCGCGGCATTGGTCGCCGAGCGACTCGACCGCCCCGTGGACGTCGTGCCCGCCACCAACGCCACCCGCACGCTCACCGACGTGGAGGCCGAACACGGCCCCATCCACGTGCTCCCACTCTTTGTCACCCACGGACTGCTGCTGGACAAGGCGGCGTCCTCCCTCAGCGCGGACTCGAGCATCTCCGCCCCGCTGTTTCCCGACCTGGCGCCGCTCGTTGCGGCCCGCTACGCCGCCGCCTTGAGATAAGGACACCACGATGACGACCCTGATCCTGATCGCGCTCGCGGGCTTCGCCGCCCAACTCGTCGACGGCGGCCTGGGCATGGGCTTCGGCGTGACGTCCACGACCATGCTCATCACGCTGGCGGCGCTGACCCCGGCGATGGCCTCCGCCGTGGTACACACCGCAGAGGTGGGCACCACGCTGGTGTCCGGCCTGAGTCATTGGCGCTTCGGCAACGTGGACTGGAAGGTCGTGCTCAAGATCGGCGTGCCGGGCGCCGTCGGCTCCTTCACCGGCGCGACGGTGCTGTCGCACATCTCCTCGGAGGCCGCCCGCCCAGTGATGGCGTTGATCCTGGCGGCGATCGGAGCCAACCTGGTCTGGCGCTTCTCCCGCGGCAGAACGCGACGCACGCTGAACACGCGGCCGCATTCGACGGGCTTCCTCGGCGGGCTGGGCGTCTTCGGCGGCTTCATCGACGCCTCCGGCGGCGGGGGCTGGGGGCCGGTGACCACCTCGACGCTGCTGTCGATGGGCCGCAGCGAACCGCGCCGGATCATCGGCACCGTCAACACCGCCGAATTCCTCGTCTCGCTGGCGGCGACCCTGGGCTTTGTCATCGGCTTGTGGGACGACCTGGTGGCCAACATGGCCGCCGTCGTCGCGCTGCTGATCGGCGGATGTGTCGGCGCGCCCATCGCCGCCTGGCTGGTCACCCGCATCAACGCCGTCTTCCTCGGCGGGATCGTCGGCACCTTCCTCGTCGCGATCAACCTGCCCACCGTGCTCGCGGCTCTCGGCGCCGCCGGTGGCGTGCAGGCCGCCGTGGTCGCCGCGGTCCTCGCCGTCGGCCTGTCGCTGGCGGTGGTGGGCGTACGGCGGGCCCGCCGTAACCCTCAGCCCGATCCGCAGGAAGACCAGCAGCAGGAGCCCCAGGGGGAAACGGCCCCGACGACGCGAGAGGCTAATGTCGGGGGATGACCGCTTCCGAGATTCTGTTCGTTTCCGCCACCACCGAGGAAGCCGCGCACCTGCCCCCGGGCAGCGATGTGCTGGTCACCGGCGTCGGCACCATCAACGCGACCATCGCGCTTAGCCGTCGCCTGGCGGACGGGCTGCCCGGCAGGCTAATCAACGTCGGCACCGCCGGGGCACTCATCGACGGCCATGCCGGCGTCTACGAGATCACCTCGGCGCTCCAGCACGATTTTTCCGACGACATGATCTCCATCATGACGGGCCGCCCCTACCCGAACCTCGTGGAGATCCCGGCCGTCACCGATCTGCCGAAGGCCACGCTGGCCACCGGCGACGCCTTCATCTCCGACTCGGAGACCCGCACGCGCCTGGCCGGCCGTGCCGAGCTCGTGGACATGGAAGGCTACGCCGTGGCCCGCGTCGGCGCCGCCTACGGGGTGCCGGTGACCTTGCTCAAGCAGGTCAGCGATTCGGCGGACGAGGCGGCTTCGCTCACCTGGTTCGACGCGGTGGACCGCGGCGCCCGGGAATTGGCCCGGGCGGTCGCGGTCGTGCGGTCGTGGAACTAAAAGATCAGGAGTCCTGGGCGGTGTCCCGCACCCGCTGGGCGGCCTGCTGAGAATCCTCCTGCAGGTCCTGGGCCCGGTCCTGGCCTTCGCCCTTCACCCGGTCCATGCTGTCCTGGGCGGATCCCTTGAGGGAATCGGCGGCTTCCTGCGCCTGCGGCTTGAGATTCTCGCCCATCTCCTGGGCGGCTGACTTCGCTTCCTCCATGGCCGGCTGCGCCTTGTCCTTCACGGTGCTCGCCGCGTCTTGCTCGGCGCGGCTGGCCGGGATCAGCGAGCCGATCAACCAGCCAGCCCCGAGGGCGATCAGGCCGGCGGCCAGCGGATTGCCGCGGGTGCGTCGCTTGATGGTCTCCGGTGCCTGATCAGCCATCTGGCTGGCCTTGTCGCCGGCCTGCTGGATCGCGCCAGGCCCGTCGTGGTCGTCGGCAGAGCCCATGACAGACTCTTTGATATCGGTCCACTTGTTGCGGACCTTCTCGGTCTGTCGGTCGACGACCTTGTTGGGGTCCATCTTTTCGGCGAGCGCGTCGACGTCGCGTCCCAGCTCGGCCCGGGTCTGATCGATGTCGCGGCGGATCTCGTTCGGATTCGGATTACTCATGGGGTCTCCTTGCTCGGGTTAACGGTCGGGGGAATGTCTTGCATGGTGTCCTGGGTCTGGGGCAGGCCCTTCATCTCGTTGAAGCGGTTTTTGCCGATCACGGCCAACACAGCCAGGGCGATGGCCCACACACCGGCGACGATCAACGCGGCCCAGCCCAGGTGGATGACGCTGCCGAGAGCCCACATCAGGGCCAGCGAGAGAAACATCAGCAGGAAGAAGGCGGCCACGCCGGCGCCGGCGAACATGCCGGCCCCGGTGCCCGCTTTCTTGGCGGTGTCGGTGGCCTCAGCTTTGGCCAGTGCGAGTTCTTGGCGCATGAGCGTGGAGAAGTGGTCCGCAAAGCTGGAGAACATCTCGCCGAGGGATTCGGTGCGGGCGCGGACCTCCGGCTCGGTCATGGGAAGGTCATCGGAGGCGGCGTGCGCCCCGGCCCCTTCCAGCCTCGGGTCCGGGCGTCCGAGGGGGTTGTCGTGCGGAGTGGAACTCATCGGCGCTCCTCCGGGTCAATGACGGGGCTCTCGGGAAGGTAGCCCTCGAGGGAGGCATCCGGATCACCCGTCAGATGGTGCTTGCCACTGGTATCCAGTGTGTCGCCCGGGGTGTTTTCCGGGGTCAGACCAGCAAGACTGCTATCGGCAGCGGCCGGGGTGGCCGGCGTCGTGTCCTCGCGCGCAGTGGTGCTGAGCTGCTGGCGTGGCGTCGAGCTGACTGCCTGGTCATCGTCATCGTCGTTATCGCTCAGACCGCGGGTCAATCGCCCTGCGACGAGCCCGACCCCGGCGGCGATGGCCAAAAATGCGCCGGGGCGGCGGGCCGCGAAACGACGCACGTCGTTGAGTAGTTCCTTCGGCTGCTTGTTCTCCAGCTGCGTGGTGAAATCCTCGGCCCGCTGAGCGGCCATGCTGACGAACCTGGTGACCAGGTCGGACTCGGGGCGTTCCCCGCGGGAAATACGGTGGATGTCGTCGGTGACCGTACGCGACTGCTCCGCCAGACGCTGCTGCTGGGTGGAGGCCTGGGAAAAGAGCTCGTCCTGGGCGGAGGCGCCGAGAGACTTGACGTGCTCGGTGGCCTCGTCAGCGACCTGGCGAGCTTCCTGTTGGGCGGTGCCGGCTACCTCGCGGGCAGCGTCCTGCGCCTTATCGGCGACCTGTCCTGCCTCATCTTGGGCGGCTTGCGCGGTCGGGTTTTCGTTCCCGGAATCTGAGTTAGTCGTCATGAGAGATGTCCTTAAAGTTCAGGTCAATGTCTTCGTCTGACATATGGCTCAGAGCTAATTGCTCCTCAAGGAAAGTGTCTATGATCACTGCAGTATTGGCGACCATGCTTTAATGACCAGGGAGTTTGGGTGAATTTTTTTCGGCGCGTCAAAGTGGCGAGGTCATTGCGGGAGGAAAGAGGACTGTTATAACGTCCCTGGCGCACCCCGAACGGCGCTGCGGGAAAGGGCGATGCCCGCTTATGCTGAGGGCACTGGGGCAGAAGAAATATTTTATACGAGCCTTCGCCCAGGCAGGTCGGGAGAGCGAAAGGAAAGACGCGTCATGCCGGATCAGGATTACGTGGACGAAACCCTGGAGGCGGCCGATGCGCCGCCACCGGAAAGCGACGAAAAGCCAGACGGCCCCGCGAAACTGACCGGGGCCAGTTGGAAGTACGCCCTCAAGCGTGCCGTCAAGGAATTTTCTTCCGACGGCGTGACCGACTTGGCCAGCATGCTCACCTATTACACGGTCTTATCGCTGGCGCCGGCCTTGCTGGCGGTCTTCTCCATCATCTCACTGGTGTTGCGCAACAACGCGGACACCGTCACCTCGATGTTGGATCAATGGGCGCAGGAGTACGTGCCCGCGGATTACCAGGACTTGGTCCTCGACCTGATAGGGACCCTGACCGGTTCCGCCACTGGCGGCGTGATCGCGCTGATCATCGGCATCGCCACCGCTTTGTGGTCGGCTTCCGCCTACGTCAAGGCCTTTTCGCGCAGCTCCAACATCATTTACGCGCGCGGGGAAGGGCGCGGATTGGTCATGCAGACCGCCACCATGCTGCTGACCACCCTGGCCATGCTGCTCGGCCTCGTCCTGATCTTGGTCGCCTTAGCGCTTAACGAGGCCCTGGTGTCCGCCTTGTTGGGCCCGATCGCCGAACCGTTGGGTCTCGGTGGGGCACTGACGTTCATGACCGAGACATTCTTGCCGGTGTGGGCGTGGGTGAAGTGGCCGGTCATCTTGGCGCTACTCATTGTTCTGGTCGCGGTGCTCTACCATTACACGCCGAACGTCCGGCCCCCGAAATTCACCTGGCTGAGCCTCGGCTCCGTGGTCGCCATCCTGGGCATCGTCATCGCCGGCGTCGCCCTGTACATCTATTTCCGCTTCTTCGGCGGGTACAGCTCCTACGGCGCGGTCGGCGGCGTCATGGCCCTGCTGCTGACGCTGTGGGTGTTCAACATCGTTCTGCTGCTCGGCGTCGAGGTCGACGCTGAGGTAGAGCGCGCCCGGGAGCTGCAGGCGGACCTGCCCGCGGAAGACAACATTCAGCTGCCCCCGCGTGCGGTGAAAAAGGCGAAGAAGCAGAAGAAGTCCGACGAGAAACTGGAGCAGGAGGCCCGGGAACTGCGGGAGGCCCATGGCGGGGGAGACGACGCCGACCGCCGGGACGGCGGCGACCGGGGCGGCAGCACCCCCAGCTCGCAGGTCGAGAACTAGGTTCCGGGCCTGCGCAGGGGATGCCTCACTCGCGTTCCGACGAGGGCGTGGACCCCTTGGATTCGTCGCCGGCGACAGCGCCCTCGGTGACGTCGTCCATCAAGTCGTGTTCGGAGGCTGACTCGGCGAGATCGTAGTCGCCCGACTTGCTGGCCGCGGTGCTGCCGCTGCCGGAGGGCTTGCGGGCGCCAATGTTTTTCAGATGGTCGCGCACGGCGATGAAGGCTTCCCTCGAGCTCATCGACTGCCCCCTCGACGTGGCTATCTCCACGTCGTCGATGGTGATCTCGCCGGCACGTAGCGCCACCATCTCGGAGTGGTAGCGGATCCACACCGCCACCACGGCGGCGATGGGCACGGCGAGGAAGGCGCCGAGGATCCCGAAGAGCGCCGAACCGACGGTCACGCTCAGCAACACGATGGCGGCGTGCAGGTTCATCGCCTTGGACTGCAGCACCGGCTGGAGGACGTTGCCCTCCACCTGCTGGACGACGATGATCAGCGCCAACACCAGCAGGGCGTTGGTGAAGCCGTTGGTCACCAAGGCGATGATCACCGCCAAGGCGCCGGCGGTGAAGGCACCGACGATGGGGATGAAACCGGCGAAGAAGGTGATTACCGCCAGTACCAGGGCGAGCGGGACCTGCAGGATGATCAGGCCGATGCCGATGAAGAAGGCGTCGACGAAGGAGACCAGCGCCTGGGTGCGGATGAAGCCGGACAGCGTGTTCCAGCTGCGGGTCAGCACCTCAGAGAGGTGCCAGCCAGCGTTGGAGCCGGTGTAGCGACGCACCATCGGCAGGAAGCGGTCGCCGTCCTTGAGCATGAAGAAGGTGACCACGGCCATGATGAACATGGTGGCCACCACCGTCGTAGCGATGGAGATGCCCGAAGTGACCCCCGAAATAATGTTCTGCGACTGCTCCTGCAGGAACGTCACGGCGTCGTTGACGACCTGGTCGAGGTTGATGCTGCCGGTGTCCAGGTTCAACGGCGGTCCCTGCAGCCAGTCAATGATGGAGTTCACTCCGTCGACGAGCTGATCCACGATCTGGCCACCCTGGCTGCGCACGGTCGGAGCCATCGCGGCGAAGACTCCGATGATGAGGGCGAGAAAAATCACGATTGACAACAGTGAGGCGAGCGCGGCCGGCACGCCCAAGTTGCGCAACTTCCGGGTCGGCGGCCACAGGAGCGTGGCGATGATCAGCGCCAGAATGACTGGCAGCAGGCCCACCCAGATATAGCTCAACAGCCGGAAGGCGATGAACGCCGCGATGACCACGACAATGAACCGCAGTCCCCAGCCGGCGATGACCTTGCCGTCGCGGGCGAGGATGGCGGAGCGGTCGTAGAGCTCCTTGGCGGATTCAGTGCTCGGGACCCCGGGGTTGGCGCGGGGAGCCTGCGCTGATTCGACGGCCGTTTCCTGGTTGTCCACGAGGCCCGGCACCTTGTCGGCGAAATCGTCCGACTCGCGTTTGTTGTGGCTTTCCATCGCCTCTCCGTCCTCTTGCAAGCGAGCGAAATTGCATTCGCGCGGATTCGTTCTTTACCCGTGCCAGCATACGTCTCCTTAGCTGGGGAGGGGCGGCGCGCCGAGGCGGCGGAAAGGGCGGAGGTCAGCGCGTCGAGCAGAGAAATGCGGAAAGTTGAGCCCATCGGGAACAAGTTTGTGGGTAGGGTCGTTGAAGGCAGTGTGAGGTTGAGTGCACTCAACTCAAGTGATCTGATACAGTGGTTTCAGAAGTTGAGTCAGAGACAGTCAACTTGAAGAAAACAACAACAACAGGAGGAAAATTATGGGACGCGCAGTTGGCATTGACCTTGGAACGACGAACTCGGTCGTCTCCGCCCTGGAGGGCGGCGAGGCCGTCGTTATCGCAAACTCCGAGGGTGCCCGCACCACCCCGTCCGTCGTCGCCTTCGCCAAGAACGGCGAGGTGCTCGTCGGTCAGTCGGCGAAGAACCAGGCGGTCACCAACGTCGACCGCACCATCCGCTCCGTCAAGCGGCACATGGGCACCGACTGGTCGACCAAGATCGACGACAAGGATTACACGGCCCAGGAGATCTCGGCCCGCACCCTGATGAAGCTGAAGCGCGACGCAGAGGCCTACCTGGGTGAGGAAGTCACCGACGCCGTCATTACCGTTCCGGCCTACTTCGAGGACGCCCAGCGTCAGGCCACCAAGGAAGCCGGCCAGATCGCGGGCATGAACGTCCTGCGCATCGTCAACGAGCCGACCGCGGCCGCTCTGGCCTACGGCCTGGAGAAGGGCGAGCAGGAGCAGACCATCCTGGTCTTCGACCTGGGCGGCGGCACCTTCGACGTCTCCCTGCTGGAGATCGGCGACGGCGTGGTCGAGGTCGTCGCCACCGCCGGCGACAACGAGCTCGGCGGCGACGACTGGGATCAGCGTGTCGTGGACTGGCTCGTGGAGAAGTTCCAGTCTTCTAACGGCGTCGACCTGTCCAAGGACAAGATGGCGATGCAGCGTCTGCGTGAGGCCGCCGAGAAGGCCAAGATCGAGCTCTCCAGCTCCCAGCAGGCGTCCATCAACCTGCCTTACATCACCGTGGACGCGGACAAGAACCCGCTGTTCCTGGACGAGACCCTGTCCCGCACCGAGTTCCAGAAGATCACTCAGGACCTGCTGGACCGCACCAAGACCCCGTTCAATCAGGTCATCAAGGACGCGGACATGTCGATCTCCGAGGTCGACCACGTCGTGCTCGTCGGTGGCTCCACCCGTATGCCGGCCGTCACCGAGATGGTCAAGGAACTGACCGGCGGCAAGGAGCCGAACAAGGGCGTCAACCCGGACGAGGTCGTCGCCGTCGGCGCGGCCCTGCAGGCCGGCGTCCTGCGCGGCGAGGTCAAGGACGTGCTCCTGCTCGACGTCACCCCGCTGTCGCTGGGCATCGAGACCAAGGGCGGCGTGATGACCAAGCTCATCGAGCGCAACACCACCATCCCGACCAAGCGCTCCGAGACCTTCACCACCGCGGAGGACAACCAGCCGTCGGTGCAGATCCAGGTCTTCCAGGGTGAGCGCGAGATGGCCGCGGCCAACAAGCTGCTCGGTTCCTTCGAGCTCGGCGGCATCGCCCCGGCGCCGCGCGGCGTCCCGCAGATCGAGGTCACCTTCGACATCGACGCCAACGGCATCGTCTCCGTCTCCGCCAAGGACAAGGGCACCGGCAAGGAAAACACGATCACCATCCAGGACGGCTCCTCGCTGTCCGAGGAAGAGATCGACCGGATGGTCAAGGACGCCGAGCAGCACGCCGAGGAAGACAAGGCACGCCGCGAGGAGCAGGAGACCCGCAACTCCGCAGAGTCCATGGCCTACCAGACCCGCAACTTCCTGGAGGAGAACTCCGACAAGGTCTCCGAGGACGTCAAGACCAAGGTCGAGGAAGCCGCCAACGAGGTCGATGAGGCGCTCAAGGGCGATGACCTCGACGCCATCAAGGCCGCCGTGGAGAAGCTGTCCACCGAGTCCCAGGAGATGGGCAACCAGATCTACCAGGCTCAGGCCAACGAGGGCGCCACCCAGGCGGACGGCGCTTCCGAGTCCGCCGACGACAACGTCGTCGACGCCGAGGTCGTGGACGAGGACGACAACACCGACACCACCAAGGACGGTGACAAGTAATGACCAACCCCGGCATGCCGAATGATCCGGGCGATCCGGATCAGAACGACGAGCAGAACATGAGCCCGGACGAGTTCGAGGCCGCGGCTGAGGATGCGGCGGAGGCGCAGGGCGTCGACGAAGACGACGACCTGTACACCACCCAGCCGGATCCGACCGTCGACGGCGAAAGCGAGCCGGTCGAGGAAGATGACTTGGCCGCCAGCGTCGACGAGGCCCTCGCCGATGTGGAGGCAGAAATCGCCGAGGCGGAAGCCGTCGAGGACGCCGAGTCCGCGGAACCGACCGTCGAAGCCCAGCTTGCGGAGCGCACCGAAGATTTGCAGCGGCTGAGCGCGGAGTACGCCAACTACCGTCGCCGCACCGAGCGCGACCGGGAGAACATCGTGCTCAACGCGAAAGCCACGGTACTGACCTCCCTGCTCCCAGTGCTGGACGATCTGGACTTGGCCAAGCAGCACGGAGACCTGGAGGAGGGGCCGATGAAGGCCCTCGCCGACAAGATCCGTGACACCCTCAACGGGCAGAAGCTCGAAGCCTTCGGCGTCGAAGGCGAGGCCTTCGACCCGGAGATCCATGAGGCGGTTCAGGACCTGTCCTCCGGTGAGGACAAGGTGATCGGCACCGTCCTGCGCAAGGGTTACCGCACGGGCGAGCGTCTGCTCCGGACTGCGATGGTCATCATCGCGGACCCGGCCGCCGACGACGCCTAACCACTGGCACGCACCCTCACACCGCCGCCCCGCCTCGGCCCCGACTCAGGGAGCCCGTGCGCTCGGGCGGCGGTGCCTTTAAATTTATTAGTTAACAGACAAAACTTTTTAGCCCCTGCCGACAACGGCGTACCCGATACACAATGCAAGGAAAGGAGGAGAAACCCATGACTGCACCACGCGAATGGGCGGACAAGGACTTCTACGCCGATCTCGGCGTCTCATCGTCCGCGTCCGCCGAAGAGGTCAAGAAGGCGTACCGCAAGCTCGCCCGCGAAAACCATCCGGACAAGAACCCGGGGGACACCGCCGCGGAAGAGCGCTTCAAAAAGGCGGCGAACGCCTACGACGTCCTCGGTGACGAAGACAAGCGTAAGGAATATGACCAGCTGAAAGCCATGCTCCGCTCCGGCGGGTTCGGAAGCTTCGGTGGAAGCGGAGGCGCCGGTTTCCCCGGCGGGTTTCGGACGACGAGCGAAAACTTCGACTTCTCGGACATCTTCGGATCCGGAGGAGGACCCAGTGGGGGATTTTCTTCGGACGGCGGTTTTAGCGATATCTTCGGCGGCATTTTCAACCGTGGCGGTGGTGCTGGCGGCACAGCTCGGCCGAAAAGGGGGGCCGACGTCGAAACGGACGTCACCCTTGAGTTCCGGGAGGCGGCGCAAGGGATCACGATCCCGCTTCAGCTAAGTGGCGACGCACCCTGCTCCACCTGCCACGGCTCCGGCGCCCGCAGTGGTCGACCGACCACCTGTGACCAGTGCCGGGGTACCGGTTTCGTCAGTGAGCAGAAGGGCGCTTTCGGGCTGTCCCAGCCGTGTTCCAAGTGCCATTCCACCGGCCAGGTGATCGAAGACCCCTGCCCGACGTGCCGGGGCACCGGTACCGTCCACCGCACCCGCTCCATCACCGTGCGCATTCCCGCCGGCGTCATCGACGGCCAGAAGGTCCGCTTGGCGGGGCAGGGCGAGGCGGGCCCCAACGGCACCCCGGCCGGCGATCTGTTCGTCACGGTGCACGTGCGCCCGGACGAAGTGTTCACCCGCACCGGCGACGACCTCGAAGTCACTGTCCCGGTCTCTTTCGCGGAGCTGGCTCTCGGCGGCACCGTCGCCGTACCGACCTTGGACAACCACGTGAAGGTCAAGGTCCCCGCCGGCACCCCGGACGGACGCACCCTGCGGGTCCGCGGCCGCGGCGTACCCAAGCGCGGCGGTGAGGCCGGTGACCTGCTGGTGACCGTGCAGGTGCAGGTGCCGAAAGACCTGGATCCGGCGGCCACGAGTGCTCTGCGCTCCTATGCCCAGGCGGAAAAGGACTCCGGCTTCAACCCCCGCAGCGGGTGGGCCGGCGCCAAGTAGCGCCACGATCCCACCCCGACGCACCATGACCACAGGAAAGGAGGTGATCCGGATATGACCTCTCCCAAAAGGAAAGACACGTTCAGCGACGACCTGTCGGAGGTCTTCGTCATCTCCGTCGCGGCGGAGTTGTCGGGCATGCACGCCCAGACACTGCGCACCTACGACCGGATGGGGCTGGTCACGCCCATGCGCACCTCTGGCGGCGGACGCCGCTACACCCGCGGGGACGTGGCCACCCTCCGGGAAATCCAGCGCCTGTCGCAGGAAGAAGGCGTCAACCTCGCCGGCATCAAGGCCATCATCCGCCTGACCGGTGAGAATGAAAGGCTCCGGGAGAAACTCGACGCCGCTCGTGCAGAGAACCGCCGGCTGCGGGAACAGCTCACCCGCGGCGCGGTGCCGCCGGGCAGGGAAATCGTCCATGTCCCGCAGTCCACCGCCGTGGTGATGTGGCGACCGCGCCGCAGACGGGCCACCTCCGGATAACCGGCTCCGCAGGTCAACCGCCGCGTCGCTGGGCGACGACCCGCGCAAACTCCCGCAGAAACTCCGTGTCCTCAGGATGCGGAGTTTCTGCCGTTCCCGCTCCCGGGAAGTAGCTGGAATGATCGCCGAGCCCCTCCAGCTCCCACACGTTGGCCCCGAACCTGCGCCCCGCCGGATCCGGGCCGTGCACCCCCGTCAGCGGGGCAGTCGTCAACGAGATGGGGTCGCCGACGGCGGTGGCGGCGTGGACCTGCGGGTCATCGGAATCCAACGCCAAGTCCGAGACGTGATCGACGCCCATGCCGGGCGACCCGACCACCACGAGGTCGTCCGCGGCCAGCCCGCCGTGCTCGATGGAGGCGGCCGCGCCCGCGACCACGGAGCCGTAACTGTGACCGACCACCATGCGGTGGTGATCGGGGTAGCGGCGAGCGAGTTCGTGTTGGAACTGCGCCAGCGCCGCCCCTCCTGCGGCGGCCGGGCGCGGGTCCAAACCGGAGGGCACGTCAGGCGGCGCCGCGTACCCCAGCCAGACGACTCCGGCGCCGCCGGCCGCCCCGGCCAAGGCGCGGGTGTGATCGACTTGTCGTGACCAACCGGCGGGGTCGGAGGAGGAGACCCCGGCGACGAAGGTGGTCACCGACTCGGCCCCGGCCACGTCACCCACTGCCGCGACCAGCCCGCCGTCCGGTGTTTCCAGTAAGCGCAGGTCCGGGTGCTGGCGAGCCAGGTCCACGATATGTTCCGGGGCGCTCAACAGCAGGTATTCATGGATGACGTCCAGTTCCTCGTCGGGGAAGTCCGTCCAGCTCTCGGCGGGCGGAGGAAGGGAGTCGGCGCATAAAGCCTCGATCTGCCGGGCGCACGCCAGATCGAGGACCTCGCCCATGGCACGCAGTGAATTCAGCATGGTGAGCACGGCGGGGGAGCGGTCCGTGAGCCGGTCGGCGACGGCGATGACGGCGGCGAGCGCAGTGTCCAGGTGGTGTTGTAGATCGGCGGTGACGCGGAGGGCGTCCACGATGCCGGCGATGGTTTCCGCCGGCTGCCGGTATTCTTCTGCGGTCGCGGCCAAGACACGGAAAGCGCCGTCGGCGGCCGCGCCGGATAAAGCGGTGCCGGCCAGCGCCGCGCGTTCCTCCAGGAGGTGCTCTTGCGTCGTGGTGACCTCTCCGCCGAACCCGGACCAGGCGCCCATGTGTCCGACGAGGCGAGCTGTGGAGAGCGGAAAGTCTGGGGCACTCACCGGCGTCCGCCCCAGCGCAGCGCGGCGGCGGTGTGCCCATCGGCGTCGACGACGTTCTGCGCCAGCCGGCTGATCTCCCGCCAGCGCGTGGCGCCGATGCGTTGGATTTCCTGCAGGCGGCGGGTCTCTGAGTCGGCGGCCCGGCGGAGGGCGGCAGCGGTGCGGGAGCCGTCCGCGTCGGGACCTGGGGCGGTGAGCAGGTGACTGGGGTGGCGGTTGCGCTCGGCGATGCGGGCGGCCGCGGCGTCGATGGTGAGGTGGTCTGCCAGTGAGTGCGTCATGTCTCGCAGTCTGACTGCACCACCGCGCGACAGGAGTCGTGTGCCGAGAAGCAGTGTGGATAAGCGGGGTTATCCACAGCGGGGCCCGGGTGACTCCGGCTCCTCGGGTGCGGGGAGGTGTGCCAGCTGTTAGCGCGAGGGCCGTGGAAAGAACGCGGCCGTCTCTCTACGCTGGGGGCATGCGAGTAGCAGCAGTGCAATTGACCACCGGGGCGGACCTGGATGAGAACTTGACGATCGCCGAGGACGCGGTCAGGCGTGCCGCTGAACGGGGCGCTCGGCTGATCGTGTTGCCTGAGGCCACCAGCCAAGCCTTCGGCACGGGTCGGCTGGACACGGCGGCGGAGGGTCTCGAGGGGAAATTCGCCACCGCTCTGCGGCTGTTGGCCGCGGAGCTGGAGGTGGTGATCGTCGCCGGCACCTTCCGGCCCGCCGACACGATCGAGCGCGACGGCAAGACCATCAACCGGGTGTACAACACCGCGCTGGTCACCGGCGCCGGTCTGCACGTCGGCTACGACAAGATCCACACCTACGACGCCTTCAACTACCGCGAGTCCGACACCGTCCACCCGGGGGAGGAGACGCTGGTCGTCGAGGTGGACGGAGTGAAGGTGGGGGTGGCCGTCTGCTACGACATCCGGTTCCCGGAACAGTTCAAGGAGATGGCCCGCGCAGGCGCAGAGATCATCGTCGTGCCCACGAGTTGGGCGGATGGCCGCGGCAAGCTGGAGCAGTGGCGCATCGTGAGTGCGGCGCGTGCCCTGGACTCCACCTGCGTGATCGTCACGGCCGGGCAGGCCCGGCCCGGCGGCGAGGAGGCGGCCGGGGAAGAGTCCGGACCGACCGGGATCGGCCATTCGGCGATCATCTCCGCCACGGGGCGCATGTGGGCGGAAGCCGGTTATGAGCCGGAGATCCTGATCTGGGACGTGGAAAAAGAGCACGTGGCCAAGACGCGGAAAGCGCTGCCGGTGCTTTAATCCTGCCGCACCGAGGTCAGAGCAGCGGCCGCGGCCAGAGTTCGGCGGCGTCGAAACGTTGGATGTGGATGCGCGGCCACGGGGTGTCGCGGGCGCTGAGCTCGACGACGGTTTCGTCGACGGCGTCGGCCGGGCCGGTGATGAGGAATTCCGCCGCGGCGAGATCCTCAGGCGTCACCGCGGCGTCGAGAAGTTCGCCGGTGGTGGCGGCGATGACGGGGGAACGCTGCAGGGAGCGTTCGGTGGGCCACCACGCGTTGGTGGCGGATTGACTGACGGGGGTGACCGTCAACCAATCCACGTCGGCGGCGAAGGCGTCGAAGAAGTCGACCCCGGTGAGCTCGCCGGGGTATTCGGCGGCGAGGACCAGATGGACGGGCGGGGTGTCGTCGTGTCCCGCCCGGTCGAGGATGAGGGCCTTGGCGGCGGCCGCGCCGGCGCCGTAGGCGATGAGCACCGCCGGTGCGTCGGTGGGGAGGGTGAAGTCGCCGCGGGCCGCGCCGATGGACCAGAGGTCGCCCACGCGTGCGGTCGCCAGCAGTGGGGAGGCGGAGCCGCCGTCGACGGACTGGATGTTGAATTCGACGGTGCCGTAGTCGTTGACGGGGTAGGCGGGCGTCAGGTTGCGCCAGATGCCGGGCAGGTAGTTGGTGGTCACCGGCAGGTACTGTCCCGGCTGGTAGGACAGCGGGGTGCCGCATTCCAGGTGAACGGTGCTGCGTCGCTGCGAGTGGCGGATGACTTCGGTGACTTCGCCGACGGACACCGCCGGGATACCGGAGAGGTCGGCGGTGTGGGCGGAGGCCTGCATCGCGAAGCAGATGGAGGTGACGGCGCGTTCGGCGGGGGCGAGCAGACGGGAATCGAAGGAGGCGTCTTCGCTGACCAGGGTGCGCAGCCCGGTGAGGAGCATGTCGTTGAAGCGTTGGTAGAGCTCGGTGGGGAAGCCGTGCCGACGGTGCGACATCCCGAGCTGGCGCATGCGCACCAGCGCTTCCTGCGACACGGCGCCGGAGGAGTCGCTGCGTTCTAAGGCCCAGGCCACAGAGACCGCCAGCTCCCGGTGACTGGCGGAGGCGCGCATGGGAAAAATTTGCCGGGAGGCGAGTTCGGCCGCGTACAACTGGTTCTGGACGAGGTCGCGGAACCGGCCGGCGTGGGTGCGCAGCAACGCGCCGACTGGAGCGAGCGTGTCAGGTAAAGCGTCGGGCATGGCCCTATTCTGCCCGACGCCGCAGAGGCCGTGCGCTTCAGTCGATCGGGTAGCCGGTGGCGGGTCCTTCGGTGGCGGGGATCCAGCCGAGCGCCGGGGCGACATGCTCGGCGAAATTCTGCAGGATCGACACGTTCAAGTCCACTCCCATCTGGTTCGGGATGGTCAACAACAGGGTGTCGGCGGCGGCGATGGCGGGGTCGGCCTTCAGCTGTTCGATCAGTGTGTCCGGTTCGGCGGCGTAGGAGCGGCCGAAGGTGACGTTGGTGCCTTCACCGAGGGAACCGATCTGATCCTTGCCGGTGGCGGAGGCGGCGAACAGCTGACGGTCGCGGTCGGTGACGATGGGAAAGATGGAGCGGGAGACGGACACGCGCGGGGTCCAGTCGTGTCCGGCCTCCTTCCACGCCTTCCGGTAGACCTCGATCTGTTCGGCCTGGACCTCGCCGAGGGTGCGGCCGTCGGCTTCGGAGACGAGCGTGGAGCTCATCAGATTCACGCCGTCCGCGGCGGCCTGTTCGGCGGAGGCGTTGGTGCCGGAGCCCCAGAAAATGTTCTTGCGCAGGCCGGGGGAGTGGGGGAAGACGGGTAGCGGGGTGCCGGCGCGGTACATGCGCGGGTACTGCTTCTCGGCGGGCGCGGCGGTGGCCACGCCGTGGCCGTCGATGGCGGCCAGGAAGGACTCGAACTTGGCGCGGGCCATGTCGGCGCCGTTGTCGGCCTCGGCGGTGTAGCCGAAGGCCTCCCAACCTTTGTCGGCGGGCTCGGGCGATCCACGGGAGACGCCGAGGGCCACGCGCCCGTCGGAGAGCAGGTCCAGTGCGGCGGCCTCTTCGGCGAGGTAGAGGGGGTTTTCATAACGCATGTCGATGACGCCGGTACCGACCTCGATGTGCTTGGTCGAGCCCGCGATCGCGCCGAGCAGCGGCATGGGGGAGGCACCCTGCGGGGCGAAGTGGTGGACGCGGAAGGAGGCGTTGTTCACGCCGATCTCGTCGGCGGCCTGGGCGATGGCCAGGCCGTCCTTGAGGACCTGGGCGGCGTCGGGGCCGGCCTGGTTGCCGAGGGCGTAGTGGCCGAAGCTTAAAAATCCGAATGCTTTCATGCCCGCCATGATAGTTGACGTGTCACCATCGGGCAAGGGGTCAGTTCAGGCGTCGATACGCTTCCCTGCCCGCCCGCCGCCCCGCCCGGGTCGCCCCGACCGTCGACGCCGTCGAGCCGTAGCCGACCAGCAGGACCCGCCCGTCGGCGGCCGGCGAGACCTCGTCGGCCATCTCGATGCCCTCCGGCCCACGCAACTTCATCGGCGCCAGGTGGCGCAACGCCGCCCGGAAACCCGTGTTCCAGAAGATCACGTCCGCCTCTACCTCCGTGCCCGGCGGCAGCGGGTCCCAGGACTCCGGCAACACCAACTCCTCGTTGTCCGACGGGCCCAGGCCCTCCGCCTTGTCGCTCAACGGCTCACCGAAGACCACGCCCGTCGGCGTGATCCGGTCGAACATCCCGCGCGAGACCAGCAGCCCGCGCTCCACGCCCGCCACATAATCCGGGATCAGGCCGATGCCAGTGGTGCGCACCACCGACGCCGGCTGCTTGCCGGCGAACGTCCGCTCCCGCACGGACTTCTCCACGTCGACGCCCCACTGCGCGTCCTCGCCCTCCCAGCGCACGGTGAAATTTGGCGGGCGACGCGTGGCCCACACCGTTTCCGCGGCCACATCCTCCAGCTCCAGCAGGAACTGGATCGCCGACAGGCCGCCCCCGACCACCAGCACTTTCTGACCCGCGAAATCCTCCGCCCGCACGTAATCGCTGGTGTGGAGCTGGGTTCCTTGAAATGAACCGATCCCCGGCAGATAGGGCACGTAGGGGTTGGTCCAGGTTCCCGTCGCGTTGAGCACGGCGTCGGCGGTGAAGTCCCCCGCCTGGCTGGCCACGTGCAGTGCGGACGTCGGGTCATCGGAATCGACGGGGGAGACGGACTTCACCCGCACCGGGCGCACGACCTGCAGGTCAAACTCTTCCTCATAGGCGTCGTAGTATTCGGCGACCAGCGTGCTCGAGGGGACGGTGGGGTCCGGGCGCTTCATCTTCAGGCCGGGCAGGTCGGCGATGCCGTGTGCCTTGCCCAGCGTCAGGGAGTCCCACCGGTGCCGCCACGCCCCGCCGGGCCCGTCGTTGCGGTCGAGCACGAGGAAGTCGCCGTCCGGCCCCGGGGTGAGGTCGCGGCGGGCCAGTTCGTGGGCGGCGGCGAGGCCGGCCTGGCCGGCGCCGATGATGATCGCGCGGAAATGGGGCATGGGGGTGGTCATGGGGCCAGCTTAAACCATTTTGTGGACGTGTCAACAAGTGGGCGGCTTGAAAAACCCTACCAATGGCTTAGGATTACCTGGATCTTAATCGTGATCGGCGCAACATCCCGTGCCCTTGCCAGGGACGCCGTGCACATATGAACGAAAAGAAGGTGAACCGTGGACTACACACCCTATGATCTGCTGATGGACGTGGGCTGGATCTCCCTGCTGATGGTGATCGGCAACATCCTGCGCAACCGCATCCGCGTCTTCCAGCAGCTCCTGCTGCCGGCCTCCATCACGGCCGGGCTGCTCGGCCTGCTGTTCGGGCCGGAGGTCCTCGGCTGGATCGGGTTCTCCGACCAGATCGGCGCCTACACCACCCTCCTCATCGCCGTGGTGTTCGCGGCCATGGCCTACTCCATGAACCTCGGCGGCACCGTCACCAAGGGTGCGCGCACCATGTGGAGCTACTCCACCGGCATGTTCATGGCGCAGTGGGGCCTGTTCATCCTCATTGGCGTGTACTTCTTCGCCCCCGTCTTCGGCACCGAGGACTGGTTCGGCATGATGCTGCCCGTCGGCTTCGTCGGCGGATTCGGCACCGCCGCCGCCGTCGGCTCCTCCCTGGAGGCCGCCGGCGCGACGGCCGCCAGCTCCCTGGGCTTCACCGCCGCGACCGTCGGCACGCTGGCCGCCATCGTGGGCGGCGTCATCGTCGCCGCCTGGGGCGTGCGCACCGGCCGCGCCTCCGGCTTCACCGACGGCCAGCTTCCCGACGAGATGCGCACCGGCTATATCGAGAAGATGGAGGACCGCCCCTCCATCGGCCGGGCCACCACCAACCCGTCGGCCATCGAGCCGCTGGCCCTGCACGCCGGCATCGTCATCTTCACCGTCCTGGTCGCCTACCTGGTCAACGGTTTGATCAACGACATCTTTCCGGCGGTGTCCATCCCGCTGTTCGCGATGTCCTTCGTCATCGGGCTGCTCGGCCGCGGTCTGCTCACCGTGACCAAGCGCCCCGAGTACCTGGACAAGGAGACCGTCAGCACCATCTCCGGCGCCTCCACCGACTACCTCATCGCCTTCGGCATCGCCTCCATCGTCCCGGCCGCCATCGCCGACTACTGGGTCGAACTGATCATCCTCTTCGTCCTCGGCGTGATCTTCTGCGTCATCTTCCTGTTCGTCGGCGCCCCGGTCTATTTCGGAAAGCATTGGCTCGAGCGCGGCATCTTCGGCTGGGGCTGGGCCACTGCCGCCGTGGCCACCGGCATCGCCCTGCTCAAGATGGTCGACCCGAAGCAGAAGTCCGGCACCCTGAACGAATACGGGCTCGCCTACGTGGGCTTCGCCCCGTTCGAGATCGGCATGACCATCCTCGCCCCCATCGCGGTGCTGGCGGGCGTGACCGCAGGCTTCGGCTGGATCTCGCTGATCGTCGCCGTGGTCGTCCTCGGCATGGCGTTTGTGTTCAAGTGGGTGCCCGGCAGGGGAGGCAAGGGAACCGGTGCGCCCGATTCTCCGCCGACAGAAAATTCGTCGGTGACGTAGCTGCGTCCGGCTCCGGCAGCGGTTGACAGCGGAGCCGGCATCGTCGAAACTATTTTTCTGGCGTCGACGCCCGCCAACGAGGTGTGTGCCGTCATTTTTGGTCGGTCGGGAACAGGATGTTCCCGGCGGGCCCTTTTATTTTCTTTAGCCTCGCTTTTGCGCCGTACGACTTCCGAAAGGATCTGGAGCCGCCATGTCCTCCAGCGCCGACAGCCCCCGCTTGCCTGACGCAGCCCCCACCACCATGTCCCGCGACGCGATCGTCGTCCTCGCGGTGCTCGTCTTCACCGCCTTTCTCATGCTGGTCAACGAAACGACCCTGTCGGTCGCGTTGCCGACGATCATGGCGGATTTCGACGTCACCGCCGCCACCGCCCAATGGTTGCTGACCGGCGTGATGTTGACCATGGCGATCATGATGCCCACGACCGGGTGGATCCTGGACCGTTTCACCACCCGGCAGGTCTACCTCTTCGCGGTGCTCGCCTTTTTGGCCGGCACCGTCGTCGCGGCGGTCTCGCCGACGTTCGCGGTCATGCTGATCGGGCGTGTTCTGCAGGCCATCGGCACCGCGGTGATCTTGCCGCTGCAGATGACCGTGGTCATGACCGTCGTGCCCGTGCACCGTCGCGGCGCCGTCATGGGTCTCGTCTCCGTGGTCATGGCCGTCGGCCCCGCCCTCGGGCCGACCATCGCCGGTCTGATCCTGTCGATCGCGGATTGGCACATGATCTTCTGGGCGTTGGTTCCTCTCGTGGCCGTCGCTGGCCTGATCGGGGCGTGGAAACTCCGTAATGTCGGAGAACTGCGCTCCACGCCGTTGGACGTGTTCTCCGTGATTCTCTCCGCCTTCGCCTTCGGTGGCCTGATCTACGGGCTGAGTTCCATCGGCATCATCATCGACGGCGGGCCGACCGCGACTCTCGCGATCGTCCTGTCCGTCATCGGCGTCCTCGGTCTGGGACTCTTCGTCTGGCGTCAGCTCAGGCTGAGCCGGCAGGGGCGCGCCCTGCTGGATCTGCGTCCGCTCCGGGTGCGCAACTACACGTTGGCGATCACGTCGCTGCTGTTTTTGCACGCCGCGCTGCTCGGCGTGGTCAACACGCTGCCCCTGTACCTGCAGGGCGCGTTGCTGACGACCGCGCTGGTCGCCGGCCTGGTCAACCTGCCCGGCGGCATCCTGGAGACCATCGCCTCGCCGATCAGCGGCGCGCTCTTCGACCGGATCGGAGCCCGTGTGCTCGTGGTCCCCGGCGCCGCCGTCATGGCCGGCTCCCTGTTCTGGTTGTCCACCGTCGACCAGGCCACCGACGTGTGGACCGTCGTGGTCATCTTCGCGATCCTCTCCGTGGGGCTGGCATTTTGCCTGACCCCGTTGATGACCTTGTCGCTGAGTTCGCTGCCCAAAGACCTGTACTCCCACGGTTCCGCGATCCTCAACACGTTGATGCAGCTGGCCGGCGCCGCCGGCACCGCCGTGCTCATCGCGATCTATTCCTATGGCAGCCAAGCCGGTGGCGGCACCGCTGAGGCGCAGGCCGACGGCTCGGGGGCCGCTTTCTTCGTCGCTGCCTGGCTCAGCGTCGCGGCGCTGGCCTGCGCCCTGTTCCTCCGGAAGCCGTCCGCGCAGGAGAAGGCCGTCACGGTCACTGAGGTTGGGCCGGAGTGACGGTGGGCGTCGCCACGGCTGCACGGTGAAGGGCGGGGGCGCTAGCTCCGGGATGAATTCTTGCATGACCCTTCTCCCTGACGCCTTTCTTTCTCTAAACTTGAGTCTCACAGGCTCAAACTTTTTTGGGTTGAGTGGAATAGACTCAACCCTAGAGCGTTGTACTTGGTGACAAAAGAAATTTAGGAAAGAAAGGAACTCGCCCTCATGAGCCAGTTCAACCCCACCACGAAGACGCAGGAAGCCATCCAGACGGCCCTCCAGCAGTCTTCCGCCAACGGCAACCCCGACATCCGGCCCGCGCACCTGCTGGCTGCGATCCTGGGGCAGGAGGACGGCGTCGCCGCGCCGGTGCTCAAAGCCACCGGCGTCGACCCCGACACGATTATCCGCGAAGCCAACGAACTCATCGACGGCTACCCGAAGGCCGAGGGCGCCGGCATGGCTAACCCGAACTTCAACCGCGACGCGCTCAACGCCATGACCGCCGCGCAGGAGCTCGCCGGTGAACTCGGCGACGAATACGTCTCCACCGAGGTGCTGCTCGCCGGCGTCGCCCGCGGCAAGTCCGACGCCGCGGAGCTGCTGACCAAGCGCGGCGCCACCTATGACGCGATCAAGGAGGCCTTCCCGGCGGTGCGTGGCTCCAAGAAGGTCACCACCCAGGACCCGGAGGGTCAGTTCCAGGCCCTGGAGAAGTACTCCACCGACCTGACCGCCCGGGCGCGCGAAGGCCGCATCGATCCGGTCATCGGCCGCGACCAGGAGATCCGCCGCGTCGTGCAGGTGCTCAGCCGCCGCACGAAGAACAACCCCGTGCTCATTGGCGAGCCCGGCGTCGGCAAGACCGCGATCGTGGAAGGCCTCGCCCGCCGCATGGTCGCCGGCGACGTCCCGGAATCGCTCAAGGGCAAGACCCTGGTCTCGCTGGACCTGTCCGCCATGGTCGCGGGCGCGAAGTACCGTGGCGAATTCGAGGAGCGGCTCAAGGCCGTCCTCGAGGAGATCAAGGAATCCGACGGCCAGATCATCACCTTCATCGATGAGCTGCACACCATCGTCGGCGCCGGTGCGTCCGGCGAAGGCGCCATGGACGCGGGCAACATGATCAAGCCGATGCTCGCCCGCGGTGAACTGCGACTGGTCGGCGCCACGACCCTGGACGAGTACCGCAAGTACATCGAGAAGGACGCCGCCCTCGAGCGCCGTTTCCAGCAGGTCTACGTCGGTGAGCCCAGCGTGGAAGACACCATCGGCATCCTGCGCGGCCTCAAGGAACGCTACGAAGTCCACCACGGCATCCGCATCCAGGATTCCGCCCTGGTCGCGGCCTCCGAGCTGTCCAACCGCTACATCACCAACCGCTTCCTGCCGGACAAGGCCATCGACCTGGTCGACGAGGCCGGTTCGCGTCTGCGCATGGAGATCGACTCCTCCCCGGAGGAGATCGACGAACTCGAGCGCATCGTCCGCCGCCTCGAGATCGAGGAGATCGCGCTGCAGAAGGAGACCGACGCGGCCTCCCAGGAACGACTGGCCGACCTGCAGATCCAGCTCGCCGACGAACGCGAGAAACTCGGTGAGCTCAAGGCCCGCTGGGCCAACGAGAAGGGCGCGATCGACCAGGTCCAGGCGGTGAAGGAGGAGCTCGAGCAGCTGCGCAACGAGTCCGAGATCGCCGAGCGCGACGGTGACTACGCACGCGTCTCCGAACTGCGCTACGGGCGCATCCCCGAGCTCGAGAAGCAGCTCGAGGACGCTGAGACCGCGGCGGAGGACCGTCACGGATCCGGCATGTTGGCCGAGGAAGTCACCCCCGACGTCATCGCCGACGTCGTCTCCGCCTGGACCGGCATCCCGGCCGGCAAGATGATGCAGGGCGAGACCGAGAAGCTGCTGCACATGGAGTCCGTGCTGGGCAAACGCGTCGTCGGCCAGCACGAGGCCGTGGGCGCCGTCTCCGATGCGGTGCGCCGCTCGCGCGCCGGGGTCTCCGACCCGAACCGACCGATCGGCTCCTTCCTCTTCCTCGGCCCCACTGGCGTGGGTAAGACGGAGCTGGCCAAGACGCTGTCGGAGTTTCTCTTCGACGACGAGCGTTCCATGGTGCGCATCGACATGTCCGAGTACGGGGAGAAGCACTCCGTCTCCCGCCTGGTCGGCGCCCCTCCGGGATACGTCGGTTACGAGACCGGCGGCCAGCTCACCGAGGCCGTCCGTCGTCGCCCGTACAGCCTCGTGCTCTTCGACGAGGTGGAGAAGGCCCATCCGGACGTCTTCGACGTGCTGCTGCAGGTGCTGGACGACGGTCGCCTCACCGACGGCCAGGGGCGCACGGTGGATTTCCGCAACACCGTCATCATCCTGACCTCCAACCTGGGCGCCGGCGGCGACCGCGAGCAGATCATGGCGGCGGTGAAGTCGGCCTTCAAGCCGGAGTTCATCAACCGTCTCGACGACGTGGTCGTCTTCGAGCCCCTGTCGCAGGAACAGCTGGTCGGTATCGTCGACATCCAGCTGGGCGCGCTCGCCGAGCGACTGTCCGAACGCCGCCTGACCCTGCGGGTCTCCGACGCGGGCAAGAGTTGGCTCGCGGACCGCGGTTATGACCCGGCCTTCGGCGCCCGACCGCTGCGTCGCCTGATCCAGCAGGCGATCGGCGACAAGCTGGCCAAGAAGCTGCTGGCTGGTGACGTGCGCGACGGCGACACCGTGCACGTGGACGTCGCCGATGGCGGCGAGTACCTGGACATCAACGCGGTCTAAATTCCTTCTCCGCGTGCCAGGCGGCCTCCCCGATATGCGGGAGGCCGCCTTCGTGTTTTCGCTACGCTCGGGCACATGACACAGGACAAGAACCCGGAAAAGACCCCAGGCGGCCCGTCCGTCAAAGACGGCGAACTCTACGAGTCGCTGCGCGAGGACGGCGCCAGCAAGGAAAAGGCCGCCCGCATCGCCAACGCCGCCGCGAATTCCTCCCGCGAGGACGTCGGCGAAAAGGGCGGCGAGGCGGGCAGCTACGAAGATTGGACCGTCGACGAATTACAGGAAAGGGCCGCGGAGCTCGACATTGAGGGCCGCTCGAAGATGAACAAGGACGACTTGATCGAAGCACTGCGCAACCACTGAAACTCTGCGGGATGACACCGCCACGGGAAAAGGGCGGTCTACGTGGTGACGGCTCGTTGCGCTGGGTGTGACCGGCGTGGCGGCGTTAAGGTACGGCACACGAGGCAGAAAGGCATCCCCATGGCGAATTCGGCGAACACGCCCCTGAACAACCCGGACCCCAACTGGGTCTGGGCCACCCCGGCGATCGGCGTTCCGTGGTGCACCTGCGGCGTAGACCCGTTGACGAAGCAGCCGCCGCACCAGGTCACCCGCCCGCTGGTGACGAAGTACGTCACTGAGACACTCGGTTCCCTCCCGGAGCGGATGACCAACCGGGAGATCGCGTTGGTCGTGCAGAGCCTGTGGCGCTTTCCGGACATCACGCCACCGATCGCGGAGTCGTTGATGCGCTCGGTCAAGGCGGTCAACGCCCAGATGGCCGAGGACTATCCGCTGGCCACCGCGATGGCGGCCGTCAAGCATTTCTCCAACACCTGGGCGGGCGATGACAGGCCCTGAGCCGAGCGCCCGCACCATCATCTTGACCAGGGTCGATGTGCCGGGCGTCGACACGGAGGAACTCGCCGCGGACGACCTCGGCGAGGGACAGTTCGTAATCCGGTCGATCCCGTTCGTCGACACGCACCTGGCGCTGGGCGACATCGTCGCCTGCGTGCGTGTCGACGGCCGCTGGTGCGTGGACTCCGTCACCGCCCGCGGCGGGAACTCCACCCTGCGGGTGCTGCCCGGAGCCGTCGACGTCGTCTCTCCGCTGGAGCAACTCGGTTGCCGGGTCGAGACCGGCCCCGCCGGGCTGATCGCCGTCAATGTCGGACCCGACGCCCCGGTCAGCGGCATCGGGGAATGGCTCACGGGCCTCGCCGCGGAGGGGCTGATCGACGTGTCGCCCGGCTACCTGGCGTCACGGGAGTGACCTGGCCGTCCGGCGAATGACAGCAAACATCCATACACTGACGAAGTATGACCACAGTGGTTTCCGCTCATCAACTGAACGACGCCATCTACCAGGGCAAGAACAACGTCGTGCTCGCCTCCCTCTGGAACGACGCCGACGTCACGGGTTACGCCCGCTACAGGTCGATGCACATCCCCACCGCCCAGTTCTGCGAACCCCAATCCGCGCTCGTCGGCGTCCCCGGCTCACAACAGGGCCGCAACCCGCTGCCCGCGGTGCCGCACCTGCAGCGCGCCATCCAGACGTGGGGGCTGCGCACCGGCCGGCCCGTCACCGTCTACGACGAGGGCCGCGGGCTGTTCGCCAGCCGGGCGTGGTGGATCCTGCGCTGGGCGGGCGTCGAGGACGTCCGCATCCTCGACGGCGGCCTGAAGCACTGGGAGGCGGCCGGATTCGACTCCGTCGGCGGCCCCGGCAACCTGGGTACCAGGGCGAACGTCACCGTCCGACCGGGGCAAATGCCCGTGGCCACCGTCGACGACGTCCGCGCACGGCAGGACGCTCCCCTGATTGATTTCCGTGAACCCAACCGCTTCCTCGGCCGCCGCGAGATCCTCGACCTCAAGGCGGGCCACATCCCCGGGGCCGTCAACCTGCCGGTGTGGACGCTGATGAACGACGACAACACCTTCCGCTCCCCGGAGGAGATCCGCGCCCACTTCGCCCGCGTCGGAATCACGGAGGACAACGCCGCCTCCGCCATCGTCTACTCGGGTTCCGGCATCCACTCTTCCCTGGGCTTGGCGGCGATGGGGCACGCCGGCCTGCCGTTCGCCGCGCACTTCGTCGGCGGTTGGTCGCTGTGGTCGGCGAATCGGGCCAACCCGATCGCGCGCGGCGATTAATTAGTTTGCCTGCCCCGGTAAGGTCGTGAGACGTGGCTTATCTACTGCTCGCACTCGCACTCTTAGCCGCCGTGGCGGGAGTCGCCCTGTGGTACCTCGACGCGCGGCAACGCGCTGCCGCGACCACAGACGAGAGCACCCCGGCCGCGACTGACGCCGCCCACTCCGGGCCTGCGGCGGGCCCCGTGGAAGCGGACGAGGCCAGCGACGACGTGGCCCCCACCGCGCCTGCCCCGTCGGCCGAGCCGACCGCGGCTGAAGAAGAACCCACCCCGGGACCGCCGGCGCCCGCACGTCCTGTGATGGCAGCCCCTCCAGCGCAGGAGCCGCACCCAGAGCCGGAGCCGAAGGCGGACACACCAACGCCGAAGGACGAGCCCGTTCCAGAGCCGGAGGCAGAACCAGAAGCGGAACCGGCCGTCAAGCCGACCGCGAAAACCACCGCCTCGTCCCGCGCCTCCGGGCTGCAGCTTCCGGGCGCGACCCGCCGGGAACGCAAGTCCTGGGCGGAGGAGCGTGGCTTCACCTTCACCCGCACCGACGAATACCTGGTCGACGAGTGGCGTCGGGGCGCGGCGGCGACCGGGGCCCCCGCCCGCGACATCGTCATCGGCGACGCCTTCGGCCACGAACTGCTCCTGATGGACTTGGGCGGGATCAACGTCATGGCCATGCGCACCGGCGCCGCCTCCGACACGGTGGTCGATTTCCGCCGCGAGGACCTGTCGGCGGGCACCGTGGGCGAGGGCGACCTCGTGCTGGTCGACCAGGTGGAGGGGTTCAACGTCTACGGCACGATGGCGAACACCGCTCGGCGCTTCCTGGACAGCAGGGTCCGCATGGCGCTGGGGACCTTCCCCGAGATCGTCACCGCCGTCTGGCTGGAATCGGACTGGGTGCTCGCACAGACGGTGCGCGGCACCAAAGCCGAGGACTGGGACGAGATGCTGGCGCCGCTGGCGCTGATCGCCGACGCCGCGCGAGTTCTGCCGCCCCGCGGCGGCACGGAGCCGGAGCTGAAGATCGCCGACTTCACGCCCTCGCGGCACATGGAGCCGCTGCCCGTGGACGCGTCCTTCGCAGGCGGCGTCGACGCGGATCAACGACCGGACGTGTCCGAACCGTCGTCCGCGCCACCAGTGTCGCGCCCCGACGAGCCCCTGGAGTTGCCCAGCCGGTCCCGGCCGCAGGCTCGCGGCGTCGTGGAACCGAGCAGCCTCGGCGGGGACGAGGTCGACGCCATCGCCGACGGCCGCGGCCCCAGCGCCTCCGACCCGACGCGGATGCCGCGCCGGCAGGACCGCGGACCGTCGATCTTCGGGGATTAGAGGTCGGGCCTCGCCGCCGTTGTTAGCGTGGGGGCATGACAGCAGATGAGGCGGTCGGACTTCTTTTGGCGGAGATGGAGCGAACGAGCTCTCCGCTTTCAGCGGCCACGGCCCTCGGCACGCTGGGCGTCAACCCGTTTCACGTCGCTGAGAACCAGATCAGGTTCTTGCTGGTCGCAGTACGCGACAGCGGGCGGTTTCAGCTGAGCAGGGTGGGGGCAGGGGGCGACGAGACCATCCCTTCGTCAGTGCCCGTGACCGAGCTCCTCGACGAGCTCCACCGTTCTCCTTCCCACCACCCTGACCCATTGGAGATGCTCAAGCCAGGACGGACAGATCCCCTGGCCGCGGACCGGGTCGAGGCGATGAAACACATGCTCATCCGCCGCGCGTGAACTCACGGCTTGAGCAAAACCCTTTAGGATCGACACCCATGTGCCCTGCTTCTGATTCCCCGGAGCCCGACGCCCGACTGCTCAGCGCCGCTGAAGCGGTGCAGACGGGACGCTTCGGCGACGCCGTCGCCCTCTACGAGCAGCTGCTTACCGACGCCCCGCAGGACCCCACCCTGCTGCGCGCGCACGCCGCCGTGTCCGTGCTGGTCCGCGCCGAAAACATCGACCGGTCCACCGACCCGATCGGCCGCTCGGACGCGGCGCCGCAGCACGTGGCGAAAGCCTTGGACGCCGCCGACGTGCTGGTGCTCTTCGACCAGCCCGCCGATGCGGTGGATCGGCTCTCCGCGTTGGTGGAGAGCCTTCCGAAAGACGACGTCGCTCCCGTGCGGCAGCGCATCCTGGAGCTGCTCACCCTGGTGGAGCCACAGGATCCGGCGGTGGAGCGGGCCCGTCGCCGCCTGGCCAACGCCACCTTTCAGTGACGGCGCCGCTCGACTATGCGCGCGCATAGTCGCGCCACATTCACGGCCCACGCCGGCCCGCCCACTAGGCTGCAGAGGCAGATACGACATCCCGCACCCCGATGAGGAGTTTGCCCCATGAGCGCACCACAGGTCGATACCGATCAGTTGCAGCAGCTTGCCGAACTGGTCAAGGAGCACGCCGTCGTGCACGGCCGCGTCACGCTGTCCTCCGGCAAGGAAGCCGACTACTACGTCGACCTGCGCCGGGCCACCCTGCACCACGAGGCCTCCCGCTTGATCGGCGCGCTGCTGCGAGAGCTCACCGCCGACTGGGACTACGTCGCCGTCGGCGGGTTGACCCTCGGCGCCGACCCGGTGGCCGCCTCCGTGATGCACGCCGACGGCCGCCCGATCAACGCTTTCGTGGTGCGCAAGGAAGCCAAGAAGCACGGCATGCAGCGCCGCGTCGAGGGCCCGAACATCGTGGGCGAGAAGGTCCTCGTGGTCGAGGACACCACCACCACGGGCAACTCCCCGTTGACCGCGGTCCACGCGCTGCGTGAGGCCGGCGCCGAGGTCGTGGGCGTGGCCACCGTGGTGGACCGGGCCACCGGCGCCGGCGACGTCATCGAAGCCGAAGGTATCGAGTACCGCTACCTGCTGGGATTGGACGACCTTGACCTCGCATAACGACCCGGCGACAGAGGAGAAGGGCCCCACCGAGTGGGGCGAGGGGCGCCACGGGGTGGGCCCGTGGGAGCAGGAACACCCGGGGACGCCGCGGCCCGTCGATGAGCGCTATGACCCGGAGTTACTGGACGAAGGCGATCGCCGCAACGTCGTGGACCCGTATCGCTACTGGACGCGCGAGGCGATCGTCGCAGACATCGATACCCGACGGCACCCGCTGCACATCGCGATCGAGAACTTCGAGAACGACGCCAACATCGGCACCGTCGTACGCACCGCCAACGCTTTCGCCGTGGACACCGTCCACATCGTCGGCCGCCGCCGATGGAACCGGCGCGGAGCCATGGTCACCGACCGTTACCAACACCTGATGCACCACCCGGACGTGCACTCGTTGCTGGTCTGGGCGCTGCGCAACGACCTGACCGTCGTCGCCATCGACAACACCCCGGGCGCAATCCCCCTAGAAACCGCCGAATTGCCCCGCGAGTGCCTGCTGCTGTTCGGCCAGGAAGGCCCCGGCGTCTCTCCCGAAGCGCAAGCAGGCTCCCTGATGACGTGCTCCATCGCGCAATTCGGGTCGACGCGCTCGATCAACGCGGGCGTGGCCGCCGGCGTCGCCATGCACACCTGGGTGCGGCAGCACGCCGATTTGTCCTCCTCCTGGTGAGTGCTTTCGTTACGATGGAGTAACGAACCACGAACCAGGAGCGACGACAACAACGTGCACGAAACATGGGCCCACCGCGCTGACCTCGCTGAAAGCGCCATCAACGACCGGCATTCCGCCCGTGTCTGGGGACTGCCCAGGACGAACCTCGCCGTGGTCAGCTGGCCGCCCGTGTCGAAAGAAAAGGTGTTCGTCCACTGGCACTACTGGTGGCAGGCCCACTACCTGGATTGCCTCGTCGACGCGGCGATCCGCCGTCGCACCAAGGCCCGTCACGCCATCGTCAACAACACCGTCCGCGGCATCGGCCTGCGACAGGGCGGCAAGTTGTCCAGCAACAAATACTACGACGACAAAGCCTGGATGGCGCTGGCGTTGGCGCGCGCCGGGAAACTCAAGAACGTCGCCGTCCCGAAGCAGCTCGCCGACCTGGAGTTCGACGTGATCTCCGGCATCGACGCGCTCACGAGAGTGCTGCCGTGGCGGGCGGGGGAGACGTTCTACAACGTCCCGTCCAACGGCCCGGCCGCGATCATGATGGCACGCACCGGCCGCCTGGATCAGGCGGTCTCCGTCGTGGACTGGATCTTCGACAATCTCCTCGACGAGCAAGGGCTGGTCATGGACGGCCTGCGCATGCGCATGCACGGTCCGGAGACGGTGACCGACATCCATCCGTACAACCAGGGCACCGCGTTGGGGGCGTGCCTGGAGATCGCCCTGGAACTGCGGGAACGGGCGGGATTCAGCCACACCGAGAGCATCACCGGCGTCCACGACGCGGAACGCATCGACGACGCCATGCGCTTCATCACTCGCATCCGTGGGGTGGTGCAGGCCGTGGCCACGCACATGGCGACCCCGGGGCGGGTCATCGACTGGGACACCGGCGACGGGGACGGGGGCCTGTTCAAGGGCATCCTGGCGCGGTACCTGGCGGATGTGGCGGTGCGGTTGCCGGCCGATTCGCCGGCGAACCGGGCGACGAAGAAAGTGGCGGCGCAACTGGTGATGGCCTCTGCGGCGTCGGTGTGGAACCACCGCCTGGAGGTCGACGGCCTGCCGGTGTTCGCGACCGACTGGACGGAAGGCGCGCGCCTGCCGCACAACTACGGTCTCGGCCCGGCGAAGCTGTCCGAAGCCGTCGGCGGCGTACGCATCGACGAGCGGGACCTGTCGGTGCAGCTGTCGGGCTGGATGCTCATCGAGGCGGCCGCCAGGGTCAGCGCCGGCCAGGCCGAGGCCGGCCAGCGCTGACGCACGAAGCTGCGCTAGTACTTGCGCAGGTGCAACGGGCCCTGCCCGCGGAAGCGGGAGCGCAGCTCGTTGCCGATCACGGTCACCAGGCCATAGAGGTCCTCGGTGTAGGAACCGATGGCACGGACCGCCAGGCCCGGGCCGTCGATCAGCGTGATCCCGTGATGGACGGTCTGGGCGTAATTCGCCGCATGCTCGTCCATGACCTCGCGTAGCTCCTCGACCAGGGTCTGGTCGATGCGGTGATCCACCGCCAGCAAGGAGGCGAAGTGGGTCTGATCCTCCAGGTACAGCAGGGAGTCGGAACTCAAGGTCCCGTCACCCGGGCGCAGCAGGAGATTATCGACGACCGCGAGCTGCTCGCCGACCTCGATGGCGGTGCGCATCCGGATCTCGTCGTAGCGGAACAAGGTGCCGTCCGGCGCCCAGCCCGGGGTGACGATCTCCGCGGTGAGGAAAGACGCGCTCGGGTGCATGCGCACCCGCATGTGCTGCTCGTAGGTGGCGTCCTCGTAGGCTATCAACTGGTCCGGAATGTACTCGAGGACTGCGTCGGGGCCGAGCTCGACGTCGAAGTCCTGCAGCGAGTAGTTGCCCGGGGTCTTGTAGATCTTCGTGGCGGACTGGCCGGTGAGCAGCATCGACGCGCCTTCTTCAACGTTGATGTTGAAGTGGTAGTCGTCGCCGGCGAAGTAGGCGCCGCCCGGGTTGATGATCGTGTAGTAGACCTGCCCGGTGTCGTCGAGGTAGTGCGGGCGCATGACGCGCAGCGCACCTTCGTGGTACTGGTGGCGGGCCACCGACTTGCCGTGCCGGTGCGCGATGTCCAGATCGAGCTTGCCGACGGGTGCGCGCATCGTGTGCAGTTTCCGGAGGCTGCGCGGCTCCGTGTCGATGGTGGTGGTCGTGGCGTTCGGCATTAACCGACCAGATCCTTCATCAGCACGTCCTTCTTCAGCCAGTCGATGATCTGCTGCAGACCGTCGTCGGTCTTCAGGTTGGTCATCGCGAAGGGCTTGTCGCCGCGGAACTTCTTGGAGTCGGCCTCCATGACGGACAGGTCGGCGCCGACGTAGGGGGCCAGGTCGGTCTTGTTGATGACGAAAAGGTCAGACTTGATCATGCCCTGACCGGCCTTGCGCGGAATCTTCTCGCCCTGGGCGACGTCGATGATGTAGATCGAGAAGTCGACCAGCTCGGGGGAGAAGGTGGCCGACAGGTTGTCGCCGCCGGACTCGATGAACACGACCTCGAGGTCCGGGTGGCGCTCCAGCATCTCTTCGTAGGCGGCGTCGTTCATCGACGTGTCCTCACGGATGGCGGTGTGCGGGCAGCCGCCGGTCTCCACGCCGATGATGCGGTTTTCCGGCAGCACCGAGTTGGAGGCCAGGATCTTGGCGTCCTCGAGGGTGTAGATGTCGTTGGTGATCGCGGCGGCGGAGACTTCGCCGTCCAGAGCACGCGTCAGACGCTCGATGAGCTGAGTCTTGCCGGAGCCGACGGGGCCGCCGATGCCAATTTTGATGGGTTCCATGATGATGCCTTTCTTGGGTGTGCGTTGTGGTTTATCGCGTTCGGTTTTGCCCGATATTAGGACATGAACATTCGGGAACGCTGTGCTTCGTGCTGCATTTGCGCGACCTCGAGGCCCGGGGCGGTGGAGCCGACGTCGAGGAGCCCCAGCCCGTTGATGACGCCGAGGCACTCATCGATGACCGGGTAGGCGCCGACGAGCACCCGCTGCCCGGCGTCTTGGCCGATGGGGATGCCGCGGATGGCGTTCTGGGTCAGCGACGCGGCCAGCTGCATGAGGTAGCTGCGGGTGGCCAGGTCGGTGGGCATGCCGGCGGCCGCCAGCGCGAGCCCGTGGCCCAGCGCTGGGCAACCGTGCAGCTTGCCGGACTGGACCTGCTCGACGTACCAGGTGACCAGCGGGTGGTCGGGCACGGCGATCGCGATGATTTTGCACATGCGCTTGCCCATCGACTTATTCGCTTCGCGCACCTGGCGCGAGACGAGGGTGGCGTGGGCGAGCGCGTCGAGCTCGGCGAGCGTCTCCTGTGCATCTTCGGTGGGAAGGGACACGGCGTCGGCGGAGAGCTTGGCGATGAGCGCGTCGTTGTAGCAGGCCTGACGCAGGTACGCGTACAGCCACTGGGAGTAGGAGTCCGCCGAGTCGACGAGATCGCGATTCAGGTAGGTCTCCATGCCGAAGGAGTGGGCGAAGCCGCCGGTGGGCAGCGCGGAGTCCGTCAGGTGGAGCATGGTCAGCAGGGCCGCGTTGCCGCCGCTGAGCTCCATCGGGTTAGTGGGAGTGTTCTGCATGGCGGAAAGCCTCCGGCATCACACGGTCTTCGCGGCTGTAGGCGACCTCGAGGTGGTCGAGGTGGTGCTCGACGGTGTGGTCGTACTGCACGACCATCACCGGCTGCCCGTACTCGGAGTCCGCGTCGAAGAACTGGGCCTGCAAGTGACGGTTGCCCAGCGAATGGGCGACCACCCCCATCTCGTAGGTCGAGATCGGCTTGATCACGATGACGTCGGTGGGAGCCGCCTGGACGGTGATCAGCGTCGTCTCGTCGCGGTGGAGGACGTCTCCGTCGCGCAGTTCACGGATGGACGACGGCAGGCGCAGGCCGATCTCACGGCCAGCGTCCGTAGTGCCGCGCTGGATACGCTTCGTCAACTCGAGGTTGTCGAGGACGAGGCGTTCCTCGGTGAGCGCGGACAGCTCCTCGGCAGATAAATCTGATCGAGTACCGAGGATGTCGGTGATGAGCATCGAACGGACTCCTTTCGGGGTTATGACGTCGATGCTGGGCGCATCGACGTGAGGGAGAGAAAAAGAATGCACCACGGTCCGGCCCTGAGGGGCAAGACACGGGGTGCATTACTTAGGACAGGGCTTTAGAACAGGAAGTAGCGCTGGCCCATCGGCACGGTGTCGACCGGCTCAGACATGATCAGTTCGCCGTCGACGCGAACTTCGTAGGTCTGCGGGTCGACCTCGATGTTCGGGGTCGCGCCGTTGAACTTCAGGTCGGACTTCTTCAGCTCGCGGATGTCCTTGACTGCGGCGTAGGCACGCTTCATGCCCAGCTTCTCCGGAACGCCGTCCTCGATGGAGGACTGCGACAGGAAGGTCAGGCTGGAGGAGTACACCGCGTCGCCCTTGGATCCCCAGCTGTTGCGGTAGGACACCGGCTGCGGGGTCGGGATGGAACCGTTGGAGTCGCCCATCTCGCTGCGGACGATCTGCCCGCCCTTGATCACCATGTGCGGCTTGACGCCGAAGAACTTCGGCTGCCAGATGACCAGGTCGGCGAACTTGCCGACCTCCACGGAGCCGACCTCGTGGGCGACGCCGTGGGTGAGGGCCGGGTTGATCGTGTACTTGGAGACGTAGCGCTTGATGCGGTTGTTGTCGTTGTCGGCGGAGTCGCCCTCGGCCGCGCCACGCTGCTTCTTCATCTTGTCTGCGACCTGCCAGGTGCGCAGGACGACTTCACCGACGCGGCCCATGGCCTGGGAGTCGGAGGAGGTGATGGAGAAGATGCCCAGGTCGTGCAGGACGTCCTCGGCGCCGATGGTGGCGCCGCGGATGCGGGAGTCGGCGAAGGCGACGTCCTCCGGCAGATCCGGGTTCAGGTGGTGGCACACCATGAGCATGTCGAGGTGCTCGTCGATGGTGTTCGTGGTGTACGGCAGGGTCGGGTTGGTCGACGCCGGCATGATGTTCGGCAGGCCCGCCAGCTTGAGGATGTCCGGTGCGTGACCGCCGCCGGCGCCCTCGGTGTGGTAGGTGTGGATGACTCGACCGGCGATGGCGTCGATCGTGTTGTCCACGTAGCCGCCCTCGTTGAGGGTGTCCGTGTGGATGGCGATCTGGACGTCGAGGTTGTCCGCGGCCTCCAGGGAACGGTTGATCGAGGACGCGGTCGAGCCCCAGTCCTCGTGGACCTTCAGGCCGATGGCGCCGGCGCGGATCTGGTCCTCCAGCGGCTTGAGGGTGGAGGCGTGGCCCTTGCCCAGGAAGCCGACGTTGATCGGCAGGTCCGCAGTGGCCTCGATCATGCGCTGGATGTGCCACTCGCCCGGGGTGATGGTGGTGGCCTTGGTGCCCACGGACGGCCCGGTGCCGCCGCCGATGAAGGTGGTCACGCCGTTGTCCAGGGCGGTCTCCGCCTGATCCGGGGAGATGTAGTGGATGTGGGTGTCCAGGCCACCGGCGGTGATGATGTGGTGCTCACCGGCGATGATTTCGGTGTTGACGCCGACCGGGATGTCGATGTCGTCTTGGACGTCCGGGTTGCCGGCCTTGCCGATGCCGGAGATGCGGCCGTCGGTGATGCCGATGTCGGCCTTGTACACGCCGGTGTGGTCGATGATGAGGGCGCGGGTGATGACGGTGTCCGGCACGCCTTCGTCACGGGTGAGGCGGCCGTTCTGGCCCATGCCGTCACGGATGCTCTTGCCGCCGCCGAAGGTGACTTCTTCGCCGTAGTTGGTCAGGTCCTTTTCCACGCGAGCGACCAGATCAGTGTCGGCCAGGCGCACACCGTCGCCGGTGGTCGGACCGTAGAGGTCTGCGTACTGCTTGCGAGAGATCTCGAAAGACATTTATCTAAGTTCTCCTATGGTTCCGGTCTACTGAACGGGTTAGTTGATCGGTCCGTTGACCTGATCGTTGAAGCCGTGGACCTCGCGGGCGCCGCCGAAGTCGACGAGGTTGACGCTGCGCTTGTCACCCGGCTCCAGGCGGACTGCGGTGCCGGACGGAATATCCAGGCGCTTGCCGCGGGCGGCCTCGCGGTCGAACTCGACGGAGTCGTTGACCTCTGCGAAGTGGAAGTGGGAGCCGACCTGGATCGGGCGGTCGCCGGTGTTGACGATGTCGATGGAGACGGCCTCGCGGCCCTCATTGCCGATGATGGTTTCGTCTGCGTTGACGAAGTATTCGCCGGGGATCACTGTAATTTCCTCCAGTATGTCGAAATGGTTAGCGGATCGGGTCGTGCACGGTGACGAGCTTGGTGCCGTCCGGGAACGTGACCTCGACCTGAACGTCGTCGATCATTTCGGCGACGCCGTCCATGACGTCGTCCTTGGACAGAATCTCGGCGCCGGAGCTCATGAGCTCGGCGACGGTCTTGCCGTCGCGGGCGCCCTCCATGAGTTCGGAGGTGATGTAGGCGACCGCTTCAGGGTGGTTGAGTTTGACTCCCCGCTCCTTGCGGCGGCGGGCAACATCGGCGGCAACGGTGATGAGCAGTTTCTCCTGCTCACGTGCGGTGAGGTGCATGTCTCTCCTTTTAGTTTGACACTGCTTGACGCTCGGGATCCGGCCTTTAGTCCTGGTAAGTCCGGCTTAAGTACTACTTATAGCACAATGGCCGTTGAATGAAGGCGGATCGCGGTGTGTAGTTGTTCTGCCGGGTGCGGAGGCCCAAAGCCCTGATCCGGCTGTCGCGGGCCCCGCGCGTGTCCTCAACACTGGCCGGTGTTTCCCACTCTAATGAAAAATCATGCTTTAAGGAGGGAATATTCTCCCGTGCGAGACCAATGAGCTTTAAGCTACTGTCGGCATTATGTGGATCGGGCGTGCGTCCGCTCTCGGCGTTGGTTAGGGTCCTGCGGGACACGGTCGCCGAAGTGAACGGGCGTCCGAATGCACCTTGGCCACCGCTGAACTGTCCCGCATGGGGCGAGTCGATTACGAGGAGGATATTTGCAATGGCGGAGCCAACCAGCTTCAACATACAAAACTGGTTCACCTCTATGGGATTAAGTAGGTTTCCTCATGTCTGACGCAACGAATACGGGGGCTGCTTCACCGAAGTCCGGTGGGAAGGCCTTGCCGGAGCGGTACACCCCCAAGTACGAAATGAGCCACGGCAAGGCCGTGCTGATCCTGCTGATCGGTACGGCCTGCCTCGCTTTCTCCGCGATCTGGGTCAAGGGCGCGAACTTCGAGCCGGCCACTTCCGTGGTGCTGCGCTGCTGGCTGCCGATCATCATTTTCCTTCCCTTCGCCTGGCGCGAGTACAAGAAGAAGGGTGGGCTCAACAAGGCCGGTTTCGTCTGGTCGGCCATCGCCGGTTTGATTCTGGGCATCGACTTCACGGCCTGGAACTACTCGATCTTCTTCGTCGGCGCCGGCATTGCGTCGGTGCTGCTGAACTTGCAGGTGATCATCCTGCCGCTGCTGGCCTTCTTCATCGACCGTGAGCGCGTCCCGGCCAACTACTGGTTCGTTCTTCCGGTCATGGCCGTCGGCATCGTCGCCGTCGGCGGCGTGTTCGACATGCTGCTGCCGGGCTACGAGGCTGCCGCCGGCCCCGCCGAGCTGTGGGGCATCCCGACCGCGGTGCTGGGCACTCTGGCGGGCCTGGTGTCCGGTGTCGCTTACGGTACGTACCTCTACACTTCCCGTAAGGCCACCGTGGTCAACCCGGGCAAGTATGTCCAGCCGATCTTCATCGTCACCATCTTCCAGGGCATCGCCCCGATCATCTGGATGCTCATCCGCGGCGAGGGTTTCAACTTCACCCAGGGCGTCCTGATCGACGGCCAGCTGCCGATGGATAACCCGGAGGCCATGGCCGGTGACCCGATCGACGCCATGAACTGGGTCAACATGATCCTGCTCGCGGTGCTGGGTCAGTTCATCGCCTGGACCTTCGTCCAGATCGGCTCCGCCAACATGAACCCGACCTTGGCCGGTGGCCTGCTGTTGCTGTCCCCGGTCTCCACGATCTTCATCGCCGCCATCATCTACGGCGAGATTCCGACCATGCTGCAGGTGATCGGCGTGGTTCTGGTCCTGGGCGCAGTGGCCTACCAGAATGGCCTGCACAAGATTCTGGAGCGCAAGGACCTGCTGTCCCCGGACGGCATCCCGGAGGAGGAGATGGGCTCCCGACCGGAGGGTGCCGTTACAAGTGATGGGGCCGCCGGCTCCACTCCAGTCTCGGACCCTGCTCCAGGGGTGGATGACAAGCGGTAGTTGGTCGCTCGTCAACGATCCCCGCTTCTCAAGTGAAAATAGTGCCGCGTCATCGGACGCGGCACTATTTTTCTTTCCTTTACCTCGCACGATGGCCGAAGGGTGGGGAACTACATGCTTCGAAAGTATGAAGGCCACCCCTCGAAAGGGGTAAGGGGATCCCGTGTGATTGATGTCACCTTTCCTGGATTGCCCTCTTGTTCTGGATGTTCACGTGCCTTGTGCCCATTCGGACACCCCCGCGTAAAGGTATTATTAAGCTGGGAAAATGCCGGATCACTCCCCGGTTTGCTGGCCGTGGGGGCGGGCCCCGGTTCTGTCGAAAAGGTCCACGGCCAGGCCGGGGATGGCGGCAAGTGTTGGTTGCGAGATTGTTTTCACCGGGAGTGCCGGTTAAATTTAAAGGTGCAATCATTCGAGCTGCACCTTTCAGAGAAACAGGATCACCTGATGTCTTATACCGACACGACGGGGACAACTGCAGCGGCCATCAAAGATGAGGCCGGAACCGCCCCCAAGTACGAAATGACCCACGGCAAGGCCGTCGCCATCCTCCTGATCGGCACCGCCTGCCTCGCTTTCTCCGCGATCTGGGTCAAGGGCGCGAACTTCGAGCCGGCCACTTCCGTGGTGCTGCGCTGCTGGCTGCCGATCATCATTTTCCTTCCCTTCGCCTGGCGCGAGTACAAGAAGAAGGGCGGGCTGAACAAGGCGGGCATCATTTGGTCGGCCATCGCCGGTTTGATTCTGGGCATCGACTTCACGGCCTGGAACTACTCGATCTTCTTCGTCGGCGCCGGCATTGCGTCGGTGTTGCTGAACTTGCAGGTGATTATCCTGCCGCTGCTGGCCTTCTTCATCGACCGTGAGCGCATCCCCCGCTCCTACTGGTTGGTTCTGCCGGTCATGGCCGTCGGCATCGTCGCCGTCGGCGGCGTGTTCGACATGCTGATGCCGGGCTACGAGGCCGCCGCCGGCCCCGCCGAGGTGTGGGGCATCCCGACCGCAGTCCTGGGCACCGTCGCCGGCCTGGTCTCCGGCATCTGCTATGGCACTTACCTGTACACCTCGCGTAAGGCCACCGTGGTCAACCCGGGCAAGTACGTCCAGCCGATCTTCATCGTCACGATCTTCCAGGGCATCGCCCCGATCATCTGGATGCTCATCCGCGGCGAGGGCTTCAACCTCACCCAGGGCGTCCTGATCGACGGCGAGCTGCCGACGGTCAACCCGGAGGCCATGGCCGGTGACCCGATCGACGCCATGAACTGGGTCAACATGATCATGCTCGCGGTGCTGGGTCAGTTCATCGCCTGGACCTTCGTCCAGATCGGTTCCTCCAACATGGACGCCACGCTCTCCGGTGGCCTGCTGCTGCTGTCCCCGGTCTCCACGATCTTCATCGCCGCCGTCATCTACGCCGAGATCCCGACCGTTCTCCAGGTCGTCGGCGTGGTTCTGGTCCTGGGCGCAGTGGGATACCAGAACGGAGTCCACAAGCTCTTTATCAAGGGCAAGGACGTCAAACCGGTGGGCCTGGAAAAGCAGCACTCCACCAGTTACCGAGAAGGGGACTTCGCGGAGGTCGGCACAATCCGCACGGACACCCGCACCCCTCGGGAAGAATAGCTGAGGACCCCTCGACTTCTATCGGATGAGAAACACGCCGCGTCACCTGGACGCGGCGTGTTTCGCTTTCCGTCTCCCCGCATTCAGTGGTGAGGGGGTGGGGACGGCGGGCATGTCAGCCTTAAAGAAGGCATACTGACAATTAACGCGCTGCACGTGGCGGCGCGACCTGTGCACTGAACGCACCAACACGCATATGTGACGGAGGAATATAGATATGCCTATCGCAACTCCCGAGGTCTACAACGAGATGCTCGACCGCGCCAAGGAAGGCGGCTACGCCTACCCCGCGATCAACTGCACCTCGTCCGAGACGATCAACGCCGCTCTGAAGGGCTTCGCCGAGGCGGAGTCCGACGGCATCATCCAGTTCTCCACTGGTGGCTCCGAGTTCGGCTCTGGCCTGGGGGTGAAGAACATGGTCGCCGGCGCGAGCGCCTTGGCCGCCTTCGCTCACGAAGCCGCGAAGCACTACGGCATCAACGTCGCCCTGCACACGGATCATTGCCAGAAGGAAAAGCTGGACACCTTCGTGCGTCCGCTGCTCGAGATCTCCCAGGAGCGCGTCAACGCCGGTCAGTTGCCGCTGTTCCAATCCCACATGTGGGACGGCTCCGCCGTTGAACTGGAGGAAAACCTGGAGATCGCCCAGGAATTGCTGGCGAAGTCCACGGCCGCGAACATCATCCTCGAGGTCGAGATCGGCGTCGTCGGCGGTGAAGAGGACGGCGTGACCGGCGAGATGGGCGACAAGATGTACACCACCCCGGGTGACTTCGAGAAGACCGTCGACGCCTTGGGCCTGGGTGAGAAGGGTCGCTACCTGCTGGCCGCCACCTTCGGAAACGTCCACGGCGTGTACAAGCCGGGCAACGTCAAGCTGCGCCCGGAGATCCTGCGCCAGGGCCAGGACGTCGCCGTCAAGAAGGCCGGCCTGGAGGCCGGCGCGAAGCCGTTCGACCTGGTCTTCCACGGTGGTTCCGGCTCGTCGGTCGAGGACATCGAGGAGGCGCTGTCCTACGGCGTGATCAAGATGAACGTCGACACCGACACCCAGTACGCCTTCAGCCGCCCGATCGTCAGCCACATGTTCCAGAACTACGACGGTGTGCTGAAGATCGACGGCGAGGTCGGCAACAAGAAGGTCTACGACCCGCGCAGCTACCTCAAGAAGGCTGAGCAGTCCATGGCCGAGCGCGTCATCGAGTCCTGCCAGGACCTGCACTCCGCAGGCAAGTCCGTCTCCAAGTAAGACCCGAACTGCGATTTCTCCCCGCCTTCCCGTACGGAGGGCGGGGAGTTTTCTGTGGGTATGGCGCAGCTCCTGCGGGGCGATAAGCTCAGGGGCATGGCAAAGCAACGCATGGGCACGAGGGAGAGGCTCAAGGTCATCGACCAATCCCTGCAGGCGCGGTCGCGCCGCCTGCGGACACGTGCCATCTCCATCATTCAGATCACCATCGCGGCGGGCGTGGCCTACTGGGCCGCGCAGCAGTTGCTGGGGCACGAGATGCCGTTCTTCGCCCCCATCACGGTGGTCATCATTCTCGGGCTGTCGGGCGTGGACCGCATCAAACGGGCGCTGGACATGTCGCTGGGCAGTGTCCTCGGCGTGCTGGTCGGTGACTTGTTGTCCCTGTGGCTGGGGCCTGGCGCGTGGCAACTGGCCATCATCGTGGCGGTGTCGTTGACGCTGGCGTCGTTCGTCACCACTTCCCAGATGGTCAACAATCAGGTCGCCATCGGCGCGATCCTGATTTCCACGATCATGCCGCCCGGTGCGGAGATGACTGGTCTGGACCGCACGATGGACGCCATCGTGGGCTCACTCATCGGTTTGTCGGCGGCGGCGCTGATCCCGTCGGCGCCGCTGCGCCGGGGTAGGGAGCAGGCGGCGAAAGTGCTGGAGATGGCCTCGTCGGTGTTGGACGATATCTCTGACGGTCTGCGCGAGCGCGACGTCGAGAAGATCGATGAGGCGTTGACCGCCGCCCGCGGTTCGCAGGACAGCATCAACGCCATGGAGACGGCGGCGCGCTCGGGAATGGAGACGTCCCGGTTGTCGCCGATTCTGTGGAGTGCGCGCAGGCACGTGCGTCACTTCGAGCGGGCGGTCAACCCGGTGGACAACATGGTCCGTAACGCGCGTGTTCTGGCCCGGCGGGCGCTGGTCCTCACGGAGGACCGGGACGAGGTCAGTGAAGCGCAGTTGGAGATCCTCGACGAATTGGCGGCGGTGTCGCTGTCGCTGAGCGACGTGTTCGAGGGCAAGGATGAGTCGGAGGAGGCGCTGGAGATTCCGGAGCTGGTCAACCGGTTGCGTGCGTTGGGGGCGAAAGCGGGCATGGACGTCGTGGACGACAAGTCGGTGCTGTCCGCTTATGTGATCTTGGCGCAGTCGCGGTCCATCATTTCGGATCTGCTGGAGGTCTGCGGCATGTCGCGGGAGTCTGCGGTGGCTGTGTTGGCCCCGACGTCGGAGACGCCGGCCTACCCGCCGGAGGTGTGGGAGGACGACGCTTAAGACGCCCCGATGAATCAACGAACCCCTCGGCGACCTCCTTGTGGAGGCCGCCGAGGGGTTCTGGCGCTAGGGCCGTGGGGTGCTACGCCCAGCCGGTCGCTGGCTTAGCGACGGTCGCGGCGACGGGCCGCTTCTTCGTCGGTGAGGTCGGTCTCGACGCGCTCCTTGGCGACGTCCTCGGAGACGGTCTCGGTGTCACGGACGGTGTCCTTTTCCAGGCTGACCTTCTCCACCGGGACGGTGTCCTTGGAGACGTTCACGCGCTCTTCGCTGAGGGTGACGGAGGCTTCGTCCTCGCCGAGGTCGGCGTTGCGGACGGCGGCGGCGTCATCGGCGTCCAGCGGGGTGCGCTCGACGTGGACCTCTTCGCGCTCGACCGGGACCTCGACGGTCTCGGTGTCGTGGACGACGTACTTGCGCAGGCGGGCCTCGCCGGCGTCGACGCGGTCCTTGTCCACGTTCAGGCGCTCCTCAGAACGGATGACGCCGTCGGTCTCGGTGCCGGCGACACGGTTGCGGTCGGCGTCAGCGACGCGGTCAGCCTCGGCGACGCGCTCTGCATCCGTCTCGAGGCCGGCGCCGGTGGCGAAGCCTGCTCCAGTGTTGGGACGGTTGACGTCGGCGACGTCCTGGTCGGCACCGCCGCCGACGCCGGCGGTGCGGGGCTGGTCGGTGAGACCGGCACGGTCGCGGTGATCCGGCTCGTAGGTGGTCACGTTTTCAGTGGCGTCCAGGCCGTAGTGGGCGTACAGGGACTGCTGCTCGTCGGTGGACAGGTGGGCCTCATCCTCCAGGTTCGGGGCGTCCTTGATGCGGTCCTTGTTGAATGCCAGGCGCAGGTCCTCGCCGGCGAGGGAATGGCCACGGAGCGGGACCAGGGAGGAATTCATGCCGAACAGGCCGTGGTTGACCTCAACGAAATCCGGCTGGCCGGTGGTGTCGTTGATGTACACCTCCTTGACGTTGCCCAGCTTGTCGCCGTCTACGTCGTAAGCGGTGGCGTCGAGCAGTTCGCGGATCTGACGGTTGGTAGCCATGTGATGTTCCTCCAGTGAAAAGTTGTTGTTCGTGCTGTATCTAAATTCTGCGATCGAGAAGCGCTGAGTGCGCCTCATCGACCAACACCAACCACGTTAAGAACGTTCGCTGAAGATTGCATGGATGATTGTTCAAGTAAATATGAGTGCTGACTCGCGCCTTGAAATACGGCACGTATGCGCCTACCGCCATGAGTCGCCGGGGCGGGGACGCTAAAAGGGGTGGATACGCAGCCCCGATTTGGAAATTTTGAAAATCATGAGTAGGGGGAAAACGACAACCGGGCGATCCTGAAGGTTAAAGATTCCTCAAAGTCACATCACAGATGGGTAAAAATTTGTCAATAGTGATATTGGTCACATTCTATATTCTCACGGCCTGGAGGTCCCGCAGGTGTCGATAAAACGTCACCCGCGTGACCGGACGTTTGCCGCGCACCCCGTCCACGGTGACGGCGATGTCGCTGCCACCGCTTTGCACCGCGCGTCCGCGCAGCAGGGAGTCGGGGTCCACCCCGCCGGGTTCCAACGGCGCCTGCTCCACCAGCCAGGCCAAGGCCTTCGTCTCCGACCAGGCCTGCACCTGCACCGGCGGCATCGATCCGGCCATCCTTTTGCCTACCCAGCCACGCAGCCCGCGGCCACCGCGCCGGTTCTCCGGCACGGTCGCCGGGGTGGTCATGCGCACCGCCGCGATGCCGGGCGCGTCGGCGGTGGGCACTAGGCGGACGCCGAACTGGCCGTAGAAACGGGCCTCTTCCTGACGCTTTTCCGCGAAGACGAGGGTGTCCTCGTCGACGACGACCTCGCCGACGAAGGCCCTGTCGTCCCAGGCGGTGATCGTCGCGGAGCCGGCGACCACCAAACCAGCGTCGTTGCGGATCGTGGGCATGGGGCGCACGGAGCCGGCCGCCGCTAGCCGGAACGCGGCCTCCGGCGACTCAGGCAACGACCAGGTCGTGGCGGCGGGAGAACCGGGCGTGGCCGGAACGTAACCGACGGTCGCCCACAGGTAATCGGCGCGCATCATGCGGGTGAGCACCGCGGACAGGGCGGCGTCGGAACCGACCACCACCACCCGCAATTCCTCCTCGGGCCGCTGCGGGGCGGGCCGCGGCTCGCGCAGGTGCTCGACGTCGGGCTGCGCCGCGATCTCATCGAGGGACGGCGTCGGGTCGACGGGCAGGGCCTCGGCGGCGGCCTCATCGAGAATCCGCAGCTCCTTCCGGGTAGGTACGGCGGAGACGTCGACGGTCTCGAGCCGGCGGACGTCGACAAGTTCGCGGAGCACAGACACGTCGGGAACCCGGAACTCCGGGGCCCCGCACCGCATAACGATAAGGCGCATGAAACAGGATTCTAGTCCCTGAACGGGTAGGATTAATCAATGTCCTAACGTCCGTCGATCCGTGCCGGGTCCGGACAAACCCAAAAACCGGGAGAGACTGAGACAAGCACATGGCTGCAATCGTGATCGTGGGCGCCCAGTGGGGCGACGAAGGCAAGGGCAAGGCCACCGACATCCTCGGCGGACGCGTCGACTACGTGGTCAAGCCGAACGGCGGCAACAACGCCGGACACACCGTCGTCGTCGGCGGTGAAAAGTACGAGCTCAAGCTCCTGCCCGCCGGGATACTCTCCGAGAACGCCACCCCGGTGCTGGGCAACGGCGTAGTGGTCAACCTGGAGGCGCTGTTCGAGGAGATCGACGGACTCGAGGCCCGGGGCGCCGACACTTCGCGGCTGCGCATCTCCGCCAACGCCCACCTGGTCGCCCCCTACCACCAGGTGCTCGACCGGGTGCAGGAACGTTTCCTGGGCAAGCGCGCCATCGGCACCACCGGCCGCGGCATCGGCCCGACCTACGCGGACAAGATCGGCCGCGTCGGCATTCGCGTGCAGGACGTGTTCGACGAGTCGATCCTGCGCCAGAAGATCGAGTCCGCCCTCGACGTCAAAAACCAGATGCTGGTCAAGATGTACAACCGCAAGGCGATCGACCCGGAGGAGATCGTCGACTACTTCCTCGGCTACCGCGATCGCCTCGAGCCGATGGTCATCGACTCCGAGCAGGTGCTGAACCGGGCGCTGGACGAGGGCAAGCACGTGCTCATGGAGGGCGGCCAGGCCACCATGCTCGACGTCGACCACGGCACTTACCCGTTCGTGACCTCCTCGAACCCGACCGCCGGCGGCGCCTGCGTCGGCGCCGGCGTCGGACCCACGCGCATCACGTCCGCGCTGGGCATCATCAAGGCCTACACCACCCGCGTCGGCGCGGGCCCGTTCCCGACCGAACTCTTCGACAAGTGGGGCGAGTACCTGCAGGAGGTCGGCGGAGAGGTCGGCGTCAACACCGGGCGTAAGCGCCGTTGCGGCTGGTACGACTCGGTCATCGCCCGCTACGCCTCCCGCGTCAACGGTTTCACCGACTACTTCCTGACCAAGCTGGACGTGCTCACCGGCATCGGCGAGATCCCGATCTGCGTCGCCTACGAGGTCGACGGCGAGCGTTTCGACGAGATGCCGTTGACCCAGTCCCAGGTCCACCACGCCACCCCGATCTACGAGACGATGCCCGCCTGGGACGAGGACATCACCGGCGTCACCCAGTTCGAGGACCTGCCGCAGAAGGCACAGGACTACGTGCTGCGCCTCGAAGAGCTCTCCGGCTGCCGGATCTCCTACATCGGCGTCGGCCCGGGCCGTGATCAGACCATCGTGCGCCACGACGTGCTGGAGGCGTAAATGACGGAACCGGACGACGTGGCCCCGCAGCCGATCTCCCGCCTGGGCACGCCCATGAGCGGCAACGCCACCAAGGTGCTGCTGCTCGGCAGCGGGGAGATCGGCCGGGAACTGACCATCTCCTTTCAGCGCCTCGGGCTGGAGGTGCATGCCGTCGACCGGTACCCGAACGCCCCGGCCCACCAGGTGGCCCAGTTCGCGCACGTCGCCGACGTGCGCGACCCGGAGCAGATCCTCGGCCTGGTGCAACGCCTGCGGCCGGACTACGTGGTGCCCGAGATCGAGGCCGTGGCCGCCGACGCGTTGGCCGAGGTGGAGGCCCGGGGCAGCGCCGAAGTCATCCCCGTCGCGCACGCCTGCGGGCTGACCGGCGGGCGCCAGGCGATCCGGACGAAGGCGCACCAGGAACTCGGCCTGCCTACGACCGCCTACCGCTTCGCCACCGACCGCGAGGAATTTGCGGCGGCGTTTGAGGAGCTCGGTTATCCGTGCGTGGTCAAGCCGGAGTCGGCGACCTCCGGCCGCGGCCACAGCACCGTGCGCGGGCCGGAGGACGTCGACGACGCCTGGCGGCACGCCCAGCGCGTGCCGGCCCCCGGCCCCGTGACCGTCGAGCGCTTCGTCGACTTCGACTACGAGGTCACCATCATCGCGGTGCGCTCCATCGACCCCGCCACCGGTGAGTTGGCGACCTGGTTCTGTGAACCGATCGGGCACCGTCACGAAAGCGGTGATCTGGTCGAATGTTGGCAGCCGATGCAGATGAGCCAGCGCGCGATGGACAACGCCCGCTCCGTCGCCGCCCGCATCACCAACGCCTTGGGCGGGCGCGGCGTCTTCGGCGTCGAGCTGTTCGTCGCCGGCGACGACGTGTACTTCTCCTCGGTCACCCCGCGCCCGCACGACACCGGGTTCGTCACGCTGCAGTCCCAGCGCTTTTCCCAGTTCGACCTGCACGCCCGCGCCATCCTGGGTCTGCCGATCGACGTCACGCTCACCACCCCGGGCGCCTCCGTGGTGCTGCATGCCGACGCCGCGTCGCGCACCGTCAGCTACACCGGGCTCGCCGATGCGCTGGCGGTCAGCGAAACCGACGTCACCGTCTTCGGCAAGCCCACCACCTACGAGGGGCGTCGCATGGGGTTGGCGATCTCCACGGGCGAGACCGTCGAGGCCGCCCGCCAACGCGCGGCGGAGGCGGCGGCGAAACTCGTCGTCGAAACCCGCTAGCCTTGGCGGACATGGATACTCTTCCCGCAGTCAGCGCGGCCCGGATCCGGGCCGTCTTGGAGGAACGCGGACTGGACTACACCGTCAACGACGTCGACGACACCGGCTTCACCACCGGCGACATCGATTATTGGGTGTTGCTGTCCGGGGAGCCCGCCAGCGTCGTGTCCGTCACCGCGACTGATTCTCGGGTCGTCGGCTCCGGGCGACTGGACCGGGTGCGGGAGTTCATCGACGACTGGCACGCGCACACCCACTGGCCGGTGTGCGCGCCGGCCCGCACCGACGGCGGCGGGGTGCGGCTGAGCGCGCACATGAGCGCCGACTGGTCCGTCGGCGTCACTGAGGAGCAGCTCATGGATCAGATCGACATGGGCGTGGCCATCATCGCGGCGGCGTTTCGCGAGTTCGGCGCCGCCCTCGCCCTCGACGAAGAAGGAGAGGCATGACGCAGCTACCGGAGTTTGACGACGCGCGGGTGCGCGCCGCCGTCGACGCCATCGGCGCTCCCTGGACGGAGTCGCCCACGGGCGGGACCGTCACGTTCTTCCGATCCGGGTATTTCGTTCCGGCCGCGACCGAGGACAAGCTCATCCTCACGGGCCTGCTGGATCTGGACCTTGACGCGCAGCTGCGCGACGCCGCCGTCGAAGCCGTGGAAACGTGGCACCGCACCCGGTGGTTCCCCAAGGCCACCTGCTCGGAGGTTTCCGTGGAGGACGGGTGTTTCCGGGTCCTCATCGAGACGACCGCCTACTACGAGCACGGCGTCAGCGATGCGCAGCTGGAGTCGCAGCTGCGTTCGTTCATCGCGGCCGCGGAGGAGTTGGCGCAGGAGATGGCGCAGACCCTGGGCGTGACGCCGGACTGGTGATCAGCGGCGGGCGGTGACGATCTCGGAGAGCGCGCCCGCCGAAAGCATCATCGGCTGGTGGGGGACGCCGGAGTCGTCGTATTGCTCGCCCGTCGGCTCGAAGCCGTACTTGGCGTAGTAGCCCGTCAGTTCCGACTGGGCGGACAGGTGCACGTCGCGGCCGGGATAGGTCTCGAACGCCAGACGTTGGGTCTGGAACATCAGCTCCTGGGCGAGCCCGGTGCCGCGGTCGGAGTCGGCGACGACGAAACGGCCCAACTGGGTCACGTCCTGGCCGTCGACGACGTCCGGGTAGATACGGGCGGTGCCGACCAGCTGGGTCGGCCCGTCACCCCGACGCCACGCCAGCATGTGCTTCGTGGTCGGTTCGGCGTCGATGTCGTCGATTTCGGCGTAGGGGGTGGCCTGCTCGTGGACGAAGACGTCCACGCGCAGCTTGTACAAGCGATGGACTTCCAGAGCAGCCATCTCGGACAGGGAACTCACCGAAAAGAATGTGGTCATGCCGCTGAGTTTAACCGCCCCGCGCGTCCGTTGCGTCCGGTGCCGGGCGCCACCGAAGACGGGGGCGAGGGGGAGTGTTTAGATGTGGTACTCCGGGCCGGCGTGCTTGACCATGTCGTCCCATTCGACGATCTTCTTGCGCTCGCGGCCTTCGGCCTCGCCGGCGGCGCGCTCGGCGGCGTCGAGACGGTGCCAGCCTTCCCAGGTGGTCACCGCGACGTCGCTCTGGGCGAGACGGTCCAGGATGTCCTGGAGTTCGCGCTTCGGGGCCGGCTCCAGCTTGCCGGCCTCGTGGTCTTCCAGCAGCATGGCGGTGGTGTCCTTGGCGTCGGACTTGGTGTTGCCGATCAGGCCGACCGGGCCGCGCTTGATCCAGCCGGTGGCGTACAGGCCCGGGACGGCCTCGCCGCCGGGGCCGTCGAGCACGCGGCCGCCGTCGTTCGGCATCACCGACTCATTCTCGTCATACGGCACGCCCTCGACGCCCTCGGGGCGGTAGCCGATGGCGTGGTAGACCTGCTGGGCCTCCCAGGTGGTCTCCTCGCCGGTGCGGGTGACGTTGCCGGCGCCGTCGAGCTCGGTGCGCTCGGTCTTCAGCCCGGCGACCTTGCCGTCTTCGCCGAGGATCTCCACCGGGGCCTCGAAGAGGTGGATGTAGATCTTGTGCGGCGCTTCCTTGGGCTCGCGCATGGCGTAGCCCTCCAGGATCTGGCAGACCTGGTCGACGGCCTTGGCTTCGCGACGGGCGCTTTCGGAGGCCTCGTCGTAGTCGATGTCGTCCGGGTCCACGATGACCTCGATGGTGGGGGAGTGGTCGAGCTCCTTGAGCTCCTGCGGGGTGAACTTCACCTGCGCCGGGCCGCGGCGGCCGAAGATGTGGACCTCCTTGATGCGGCTGCGGGAGAGGTTTTCGTAGACGTTGTCCGGAATTTCGGTGACGCGCAGTTCGTCGGCGGTCTTGGCCAGCACGCGGGCGATGTCGAGGGCGACGTTGCCCACGCCGATGACGGCGACCTTCTCGGCGTCCAAGTCCCAGTCGCGGCTGAAGTTCGGGTTGCCGTCGTAGAAGCCGACGAACTCACCGGCGCCGTGGCTGCCGTCGAGGTCGTGGCCCGGGATCTGGAAGTCGCGGTCGTCGGTGGCGCCGGTGGAGAAGACGATGGCGTCGTAGTACTCGCGCATGTCCTCGACGGTGATGTCCTTGCCCACCTCGATGTTGCCCAGGAAGCGGATCTCCTCCTGCTCGAGGACGCGGTGAAGCGACTTCACGATGCCCTTGATGCGGGGGTGGTCCGGGGCGACGCCGTAGCGGATCAGGCCGAAGGGGGCCGGCATCTTCTCGATGAGGTCGACGCGGACGTCGACGCCGGACTTGACCAGCAGGTCCGAGGCGTAGATGCCGGCGGGGCCGGCGCCGACGACGGCGATGCGGAGGGGGGAAGCCATGGAGTTCACATTCCTTCACAAATGTACGTACAGAGTGGTCTATTAATGCACTAACCACTCAGTCTACTTATGGACTGGGGGGACACAATCGTCACCCTCAAATTTATGCAATGACCGAGCCTATGGGTAATAACGTCCCGAAGGTGTGCTTGATTGTGGCGCAATTCAGTAAAATCCGCTGTGATCTCCCCCGCTTTCAGTTAAGCTAGTCGAGGAAATCACACAGATTGAGCCGAAGCCGGGTAGGGAGACCACCTACGATCCTACGGCCGGTGGCGATAGAAAGGCGTGGCCTATGTCCGACAACCGATCCGTCCTCCTCACCGTCGAGGGGCGCAGCTTCGATGGCATTGACCTGGACGGCCTGGCCTCCGGAAACCATCTCCTCCGCGTCGACCTGGGTGAACTGGCGGGCCTGGCCGCCGTCATCGACAGTGCCGCAGACCGCTCCGACATCTTTTACGTGGGCACCGGCAACCTCGACTTCGACGCCCGTGCCGCCGCGGCGATCGGCGTCCCGTTGCTGATCGCCTACGACCGGAGCGGCCCGCACGTCGAGCGCGCGATCCGCCAGGCCACGGACCTCGGCGCGGTGGTGGCGGAAGCCTGCGACGGACATCGCCTGGCCTGGGCGGTCGGCCCGGCGCTCGAGGTCGAGGCCCCGCAGGTGATGAGTCAGGCGGTGTTCGAGCACCGCCTGCTGAACAAGGCGAAACGGATCGGCGCGCACATCGTCCTGCCCGAAGGAGAGGACAGCCGTATCCTGCGGGCGGCCCACCGGCTGCTGGCCGACGACATCGCGCGGTTGACCATCCTGGGCAACCCGGACCAGGTCAACGTGCGGGCAGAGGAACTCGGCTTGGACCTGTCCAAGGCGGACATCCTCAACCACCACACCAGCGACCTGGCGGAGCGCTTCGCCCGCACTTTCGTCGAGCTCCGCAAGAAGAAAGGCGTGACCCTGGACCAGGCCCGGGAGACGATGAAGGACGTCTCCTACTTCGCCACGATGATGGTCCACGAAGGAATCGCCGACGGCATGGTCTCCGGCGCGGTCAACACCACCGCCCACACCATCAAGCCGGCCCTGCAGATCATCAAGACGACCCCGGAGGCCTCCGTCGTCTCCTCGATCTTCCTCATGGTCTTCGAAGGCCACCACTGGGCGTTCGGCGACTGCGCCGTCAACATCAACCCCACCGCCGAACAGCTGGGCGAAATCGCCGTCGTCTCCGCGCGGACCGCCTCGCAGTTCGACATTGACCCGCGCGTGGCCATGCTGTCCTACTCCTCCGGCACCTCCGCCTCCGGCCCGGAGGTCGACCGCACGACTACCGCCGTGGAAAAGGCCCGTGAACTCAACCCGGGCCTGCTCGTCGACGGCCCGCTGCAGTTCGACGCCGCCGTGGACCCCGGGGTGGCGGCCAAGAAGATGCCGGACTCCGACGTCGCCGGCCGCGCGACCGTCTTCGTCTTCCCGGACCTCGAATCCGGCAACATCGGCTACAAGGCCGTCCAACGCACCGCCGATGCACTCGCAGTCGGGCCCATCCTGCAGGGTTTGAAGAAACCAGTCAACGACTTGTCCCGCGGCGCCACCGTCCCGGACATCGTCAACACCGTCGCCGTCACCGCGGTCCAGGCCGGGGAAGGGAAGTAAATGAGCTACGCCTTCGTCATCAATTCCGGCTCCTCTTCGATCAAGTTCCAGATCGTCGATCCCGCGGCGGACGCCTCGGAAGCGCCCCTGGTCTCCGGCGTCGTCGAGCAGATCGGCGAGCCCAACGGCCGGCTGACCGTCCATTACCAGGGGGAAAAGCATTCCGAGCAACGCCCCATCGCGGATCACACCGCGGGTCTGCACACGGCGATTAAAAGGCTGGAGGCGCTCGGATGCGGGCCGAGCGACCTCCACCTCGTGGCCGTCGGCCACCGCGTGGTGCACGGCGGCCTGGTCTTCTCGCAGCCGGAGGTGATCAACGACCAAGTCGTCGACATGATCCGCGACCAGATCCCCCTGGCCCCGCTGCATAACCCCGCCAACATCGACGGCATCGAGGTCGCCCGCGAACTGCTGCCGGACATCCCGCACGTGGCCGTCTTCGACACCGGCTTCTTCGCCCACCTGCCGCCGGCCGCCGCCATCTACGCCATCAACAAAGACGTCGCCGGCGACCACCAGGTCCGCCGGTACGGCTTCCACGGCACCAGCCACGAATTCGTCTCCGCACAGGCCGCCGCCATGCTCGACCTGCCCGACGCGGCCGTCAACCAAATCACCCTGCACCTGGGCAACGGCGCCTCCGCCGCGGCCATCCGCGGCGGTGAACCGGTCGACACCTCGATGGGGATGACCCCGCTCGCAGGCCTGGTGATGGGCACCCGCACCGGCGACATCGACCCCGGCGTCATCTTCCACCTCTACCGCCACGCCGGGATGAGCATCGACGAGATCGACCAGTTGCTGAACAAGAAATCCGGCGTCAAGGGCCTCGCCGGCGTCAACGACTTCCGCGAGCTACGCGCCATGATCCAGGAGGAGGACCAGGACGCCTGGCTGGCGTACAACATCTACATCCACCAGCTCCGCCGTTTCCTCGGCTCGTACATGATCTCCGTCGGCCGCGTCGACGCCATCACGTTCACCGCCGGCGTCGGGGAGAACGACCGCTTCGTGCGTGCCGACGCCTTGGCCAACCTGGAAATGTACGGCGTCAAGATCGACCCGGAACGCAATGCGCTGCCCAACGACGGTCCGCGGGAAATCTCCGCCGACGACTCCCAGATCAAAGTCTTCGTCATCCCCACGAACGAAGAGCTGGCCATCGCCCAGAAGTCCGTCGCGTTGGTCGCCGACCACCGGTAGACGAGGGGGCGCCGCAGCGGCCGGGATCAGAACCAGGTCACCGGCCGCACCTTGTTGGCCATGTCCACCAGCGCGTAACGGTGCTGCGAATAGGGGGACATCCGCGCCAAATCCTGCAGCGTGTCCGACAACCCGTGCCGCAGCCCCCGCTGGGTGAAGGGGTACTCGAACAAGGCGTTCGCCGCCGACGCCTGCTCCAGGCCGGCGTCGCGCAGGAAATTTAAGCCCGCCGACATCACCGCGATCTTGATCTGCAGAAACCGCGGCTCGTTGGCGGGGATCTCCTCCAGTCTCCGGGACGCCCGCCGGATCCGCGACTCCGTGAGCTCGCCGCTGACCAACTGCAGAATCGTCGTCAACTTCGCCATTCGCTGATGCCGCGAGGACACCGGCACCCGGTCCAGGGCGCGGACGGACATCTCGATGAGCTCCTCCGCCATCAGCTGCCGGGACAACCCGAACGCGGACGACATCGTCGTCGGGTTCGTCGCCCAGATCATGCCGTACAGACGAATCGCGTGAAAACGCAGGATTTCCGGATCCTCCGTCAGATGCGACCAATTTTCGGACAGCCGCTCGAAGAGCGGATCCTCGACCTCCCCCAAATCACCCTCCAGCTGGGAGGCGGCGGCCGCCGCCGCCGGATTCAGCAACGGCGTATGATCCAGGCCTTTCTCCTGCAGCATCAGATCATCCACGGCCGCCAACCCCAGCTTCGGGGCGGCCTCCCCGGGCAGGATGTCCAGCACCGCGGCGAAATGCTGCTGGGCGGTGACGAAGTCGTCGAGAAGCAGCGCCGTCACCCCCGAGTACCACTGGAACCGCCACGTTTTCCCCAGTCGGTCCCTGAGCGTGGCCAACCAGCTGCGGGCCTGCTCGGTGAACCCCAGATCGAGCATCGTGCGCACCACCCCGAAGGGGATCTCGGCGGAGTGCTCGTACTCAGCGGTCTGCATCGCTTGCCGCAGCGTCTCCAGCGTTTCCAGCGGCTCCGTGTACGACGAGCCCGACAACATCGCCGCCCCCACGTCCGCCCGGTCGATCAGCGGCGCCGGCAACGCCGCCACGATCTCCTCTGAAGTGATCTTGACCGTGCGGTCGATGCCGTCGATGAGCTGATCCGTGCGAAACACCAGGTGTTTCGTGCCGAAAGTCGTACGCTGCGGAGAAAACAACGAATGCTGCGCCGGGTGCTGAATCCCGTCGCGCAACGCGATGACCTCCCGCAACACCCCGTACAGTTGCGTCTCCAACTCTGCGATCGAGGTAAATCGGTGCTCCGGGTTCGGATCCGTGGCACGCATCAGCAACCGGTAGAACGACAGGAAACGACGGAAAATCGGCTCCTCGCTCGGCGAGGGCAACCCGTCGACGAAGACGCCGTCCTTCTTCGGTATGTGCACCGTCATCACGGCCAACGTGCGGCCGATCGTATAAATGTCGCTGGCGATGCTCGGCCCCTGGGACGCCACTTCCGGAGCCTGGATCCCCTTCGTGCCGTAGATGTAGCCGAAGGCGCCGATGCCGGACACCGCCCCCAGGTCGATCAGCTTGACCTGATCCTCCGTGACGATGACGTTGTCCGGCTTCAAGTCGTTGTAGACGACCCCGCGGGTGTGCAGATACTCCAGCGCCGGCAACACCTCCAGCAGGTAGGCGATGGCCGTGTCGATGGGAAACAACCCGTCCGGCTGGGCGTCGCGGCGCTTCCGCAGCGTCGGCCCGCCCACGTACTCCATGACGATGAATCCGCCCGGCACGCGGGGATCGTCGATGAAGTTGTAGATCTTCACGATGCCCGGGTGCGTGATGTCCGCCAGAAACTCCCGCTCGGCCACGACCGTGGCCGCCTCCTGCTGGTTCTTCTTCGACTGCAGGCCTTTGAGCACCACCAGCCGATCCGAGACGAACTTGTCGTTGGCCAGGTACACCCAGCCCAACCCGCCGTGGGCGAGCACCCCCAGGATCTCGTACTGCCCGGCCACCAGCGCCCCGGTCTCCAGCTGCGGCGCGGGCACCCCCTTGGCCACCGCGTCGGCCGGGTCCCGCAGCGCGTCCTCCGGCCTGGTGGGCGGGACGAAAGGGAGGCTGACCATGCCGTCCGCCACCGGCCGGGCGGTGCGGCGCGCGCCGCGGCGGGAGCGAAACGTGCTGATCGCCTCGCGGTGCGAACGCTCGGCCGTGTTCAGGCGTTGCTCGTCCCGGGTGTCGCGCAGCTCGTCGAGGTCTTTGAGCAACTCCGCGATGTCCTCTTCGGCGTCGTCCGTGTCCTGCTCGTAGTCATCGTCGTCGGCGAACGGGTCGAAGGCGACGGCCTGGGTGCCGTGCGTGTCGACGGGCTCGGACAGCCCGGTCACCGGAGTCGACGCGCCGTCGCCCTCCGCCTCCTGGTCGGCCCCCTGCTGCTCCGGCAGAGGACGGATGCTGCGGTCGGTGTCCTGCTCACTCATCGGTCGATTCCTCTCGGTACTGCAGATCCGGCGGGCCCAGGCTGGTCAAATACGGCCCGAACCACCGGTCGAACATCGTCCACCACGTCCCGTCCCGCCGGATCCGTTCCATCGTGGAGTTGACCTGGCGCACCAGCCCTTCCGTGTTGCGTTCCTCCGCCTCTTTCGCAATCGCCACCCCGTAGTGTTCCTGGCCCACCGCGGCGCCGGTCAAGTGCGTGAACGGGTCCTGCGAGGCCATGCCGGAAAGCACCGTGTTGTCGGAGATGATCGCGTTCGCCTGATTCTGTTGCAACGCCATCAGGCAGTCTGACCACCGGCGGGTGAGCAGCAGCTGCGACTCGGGCGCGTGGAGCCGGGCGTGCTCCAACGACGTCGAGCCTTCCGCTATGCACACCGTTTCCCCGGTCAGGTCCTCGTAAGTGCGGACCCCGGATCCCTGTACGGTGAGCAGGCGCACGTCGGCGTTCATGTACGGGGTGGAGAACTCCAGGATTTCCTGGCGGTCCTGCGTGATCGACATCGTGCTGATCACGACGTCGACGGTGTCATTGAGCAGGGCGTTCTCCCGCTCGCCGGCCTCGATGAACCGAAAATCCACGGCATTGGAGTTGCCGAAGATGTCGCGGGCGATTTCCCTGGCCAAATCCACCTCGAAGCCTTCCAGCTGGCTGGTGACCGGGTTGCGGAAGGACAGCAGGTTCTGGGACTGGTCGATGCCCACGATCAGGCGGCCGCGGTCGACGATCTGGGGGACGCGCTCTTCCGGCGGGGCGTCGTCCGGGCGGAGCGAGCCCACGACCTCCTCCGTCTCCGGGGCGGACGGCGGGACGTTGCCGGCGTCCTCGATCACGGAGCCGGCGGGAAGCGGCGGGCCCGCCGGTTCTTGGGCCTGATTCTGCGCCTGCTGGAGGGAAGACGCGGTCTGTTGTTCCGAAGACGGCGGAGGCTCCGGGAGGGGAGCGCAGGCGGCCAGCGTGGCGGCGGCCGCGAGCAAGGCGGTCAGGACACGGGCGCGCATCACAGGTACTCCTGGAGTCGGGCTCGGATGCCGATCCACACGCTCAATACGGCGATGACGGCCAGTACCAGCACCACCGCGGCGACGGAACGGTTGGCGCCGGCGCCTTCCTGCACGAACTCACGCATGGTGGCGCGGGCGTCGTCGATGAGCTCGGCGAGGGCGCGGTCCAGGCGGGCGTAGGATCCCGCCGCCGTGGGGGCTTCGCCGGGGCGTTGCAGTGCGCTGTTGGAGAGCCGCAACGCCTCATCGTAATTGCCGTTGTCCAAAGCCTCGGTGAAACGGTTGTGGGAGTTTTGCCAGTCGGTCAGCGCCGAGCGGGCCTGCGCCACCGTGGACTCGTCGGCGTCCGGCGCCTCCGCGTAGGAGTCCAGGGCCAGGTTGACCGTGAACACCGTGGAATTGAAGGACTGCGTCGACTGGGTGACGGACTCCCGGCGCACCAGGGCGAGCGTCTCCGTCGTGCGGGCCTGCTGAGCCTGAATCCGGGACGCGGTCAGCGAGTCCCACGGCTGGGCGGCTTGCTCGAAGCCACGGGTGCCGGCTTGCCAATTGACGAAGTTGGAGCCCGCCACCCAGCCGGTGGCCACCACCATCGCCAACGTGGCGGCCACAAAGCCGCGGTTGAAGCGGCGGCGAGTGGTTCGCCACAGCCACCACTGCGCCAGCAGCAGGAAGCCGATCGCGGCGAACAGCCCGGACAACGGCACCCACTGCGGTTGGGTGAGCTCCTGCTGCTGTTCGCCGACGCGGTCGCTCGTCGCGGTGAACAGGTCGGCGGCCGTCGGCAGAATGCGCTCGCGCATCAGCGCGGAGGCATTCGCCATGTAGGTGATGCCCACGGGATTGCCCACCCGGTTGTTGGCGCGTGCGGTCTCCACCAGGCCGGTGTAGACGGGCAATTCCCGTTGCACCTGGGCGACCAGTTCACGCAGCCGCTCCTCGTCGGGGGGAATGCCGACGGCGGCCTCCGTCGCCGCCGAGGTGGCTCGCTCGATGGCGGCGTGATAATCCTCCAGCCGGTCGGCGTTGCCCACGCCGGGTTGCACGAAATTGGTCGTGGCGATGGTGTCCGCCAACGACAGGTTCGAATACAGGTTATGCGTCGAGTACGACAGCGGCTCCGTGGAGGACAGCAGAACCCCGAGCCCCTCCTGGCGGTTGGCCGCGGACTGCGACATGGAATATCCCGCCGCCCCGATGGCCACGGACATCACCAACGTGATCGCGACCATCTTGCCCGGCGTGGTGGCCAAGAAGGAGAGGATGCGACGCAGCCGGTGCCAGGGGCCGGCGAGTGTTCCGGAGAGGAAACCGGAGGCGGTGGTGCGGGAGCCGTTGGCGCGATCCGCCGCCAGCTCATCCATCCAGGCATCGTTGTATGGGGAGACGTCCTCCGCCCTCGTGTCAGGCGCGGCGGGACCTCCCGGATTCGTCTCCGTCCTGTGACGGCTCCCAACGCCGTTCATCTGTTTAACACTAGCCCCTCATCCCGCCAATTAGCCATGGTCGACACCCCCTGCGGGGCCACCGCGGGTAGCCTCGTGGACATGGAAGGCGATGGAAACGGATGGGCGGCCGCTCCCGGCGGCTCGCGGGTGTGGGGACGTCACGGGGCGGCGGGACTGTTTTTGATCGCTGCGGAACCCGAACCGGAGTTGTTGATGCAGCATCGCGCGTTGTGGACGAATGCGGGCGGGACCTGGGCGTTGCCCGGCGGTGCCCGGGACTCGCATGAGGACGCCGCGGACGCCGCCGTCCGGGAATCCGTGGAAGAAACCTCCCTCGACCCCCGCCTGATCGAGATCCACCGCAGCGAAGTCACCGCCGGCCCTTTCCCGGCCGACCCGGATCGCCCTGCCTTGGCCGGAGGGTGGACCTACACCACTGTGCTGGCACTCACCCGCGACGGCGCGCGCATCGACGTCGACCCGAACGAGGAGTCCCTCGAGTTGCGCTGGGTGCCGTTGCATAAGGTCGAGGACTTGCCGCTCATGCCAGCGTTCCGGGAGGCGTTTCCCAGGTTGAAGACCCTGTCCACGGAGCTATTTCAGTGACTTCTGTGACAGGGTTGAGCGCATGATCGAAGTTTCCGGGCTCACCAAGGATTACGGGAAGGTCCGCGCCGTCGACGACTTGAGCTTCACCGTCGCCCCCGGCGTGGTCACCGGCTTCCTGGGCCCCAACGGGGCGGGCAAATCCACCACCATGCGCATGATCCTGGGCCTGGACGCGCCGACCGCGGGCTCCGCCACGATCGGCGGGCGCCGCTACGCCGACATCGCCCGCCCCTTGACCAAGGTCGGCGCCCTGTTGGACGCCAAGGCGGTGCACCCCAGCCGCTCGGCGGCGGCGCATCTGCGCTGGCTCGCCCACTCCAATGGATTGCCCGCCAGACGGGTGGACGAGGTGCTGGGCCTGGTCGGATTGAGCGCTGTGGCGGGGAAGAAAGCCGGCGGTTTTTCCCTCGGCATGGGGCAACGGCTCGGCCTGGCGGCGGCGCTGCTCGGGGACCCGGAGGTGCTCATCCTGGATGAGCCGGTCAACGGACTCGACCCGGAGGGCATCCGGTGGGTGCGCGGCCTGCTCCAGGCGCTCGCGGGGGAGGGCCGCACGGTGTTCGTCTCTTCGCACCTGCTCGCGGAGATGGCCATGACCGCCGACCACCTCATCGTGATCGGCCAGGGGCGCCTGGTCTCCGAGTCCTCGATGAGCGAGTTCATCCGCCGCCATTCGGCCACGTCCGCGATCGTGCGCACACCCGACTTACCGGCGCTCCAGGACCTGCTGCGGACGGAGGGCCTCGATCACCGGGTCGACGTGGACCCGGAGGGGCGCCAGTTCCTGGAAGTCCCCGACCGCACCACCGACGAGGTCGGTGCGTTGGCCTTCGCCGGCGGCGTCGCGCTGACCGAACTGACCCAGCGCCGGGCCTCCCTGGAGGACGCGTACATGCAGATCACCCGGGACAGCGCCCAGTACCGGGCGCAGCCCGCGCACCCGGCGCAGGAGGAGAAGCGATGACGGTGCACCACACCCTGCTCTCAGAGTGGACGAAGCTGCGCACCACCGCCTCGTTCTGGTGGACGACCGGCCTGGTCCTGGTGTTGTCGATCGGCTGGGCGGCGTTGACCACCTGGTCCCTGACGTTGTTGTCGGGGGATCTCGGTGGCCCGGGCGCCGCTGTGGTGGGGCCGATGATCACCCCGGACATCGTGCTCACCGGGTTCACCAGCTTCGGCATTCTGATCATCATGATTCAGGCGGCGATGACGGTGACCACGGAGTACCGCTACGGGCTGCCGTCGATAAGTTTCCTGGCCACCCCGCGCCGCGGGCAGGTCGCCCTGGCGAAGGCACTGCTGTACGCCGCGCTCGCCGCAGTGATCTCGGGCGCGGCGGCGGCCGGCGCCTACGTGGTGGCCCTGGGGGTGCTCGCCGGTGACTCGCCGGGCGTGTTCACGCCGTTCTCCGATCCCGCCGGCCAACGGGCGCTGTGGGCGGTGCCGTTGGCGATGTTCGTGCTGGTGTTCCTCTGCCAGGGGGTCGGCATGCTGGTGCGGCAGTCCGCCGGCGCGATCTTCCTGCTGGTGCTGTGGAACCTCGTCTTCGAGACCGCGGTGCGTCTGCTGCCGCGGTGGGGCGAGGACATTCACACCGTTTTACCGTTCGTGAACATGGATGCCGTCATCCAGAACACGCCGGTCTACGGGGCGGAATGGGGAGTGTGGGGGTCGTTGCTGATCTTCGTGGCCTGGTCGTTGGCGGTGTGGCTCGTCGGCGTGTTCGCGCTGCGCGCCCGCGACGCCTGAGGCCGGCGCCCGGCTACTGCAGCGCGCTGGTCAGACGCATGACGTTGTCGATGTAGCGTCGCCAGAACCCGCGCTTATTCCATTCCTCCAGCGTCAGCGGGATGGACACCGACTTATAGGTCTCGCCCAGCAGGTACAGGTCGTCGAGCAAATCACCCTCCGCCACGAGCAGCGTCGATTCGTAGTTGAGCCCGAAAGAGCGCATGTCCAGGTTCGAGGAGCCGAAAGCCGCGACGGGGACGCCGGACTCGGGGCCGTGGTCAGCCAACAGGAACTTCGTGTGCAGGATGTACGGGGCCGGGAACTGGTGGATGTGCACCCCGGCCTCCAGCAGCGCCTGGTAGTAGGAGGTCTGGGCGTGGTGCACCACGAACTGGTCCGCTTGCTCGGACACCAGCAAATCCACCCGGACCCCGCGGTAACAGGCGGTGGTCACCGCCGACAGCAGCGCCTCGTCCGGAATGAAGTAGGGGGAGCAGATCACCAGGTGGTTTTTGGCGTGGTGGATGATCGAGATGAAGGTCCGCAGGTTCGGTTCCGTGGTGTAGCCGGGACCCGAGGGGATCATCTGTAAGACGTTGGTGTCGCCGGGGCGTCGCTCACCGTCGTCGACCGGGGGAGAAATCGCCAGGGACTCGCCGGATTCGCTGTACCAGTCCACGGCGAAGACCGTCTCCATGGACGTGACGATCGGGCCGGTCAGCTCCACCATCACGTCGATCCACTGGCGCCCCGCCCGGCGGTGGTTGGCCATGAGGTAGCCGCGGTCGATGAGATTGAGGGAGCCTAAGAACCCGATCTCGCCGTCCACGACGATGATCTTGCGGTGGTTGCGCAGGTCCGGGCGACGGAACCGGCCCCGCCAGGGCGCCAGCGGCAGCATCATGCGCCATTCGACGCCGATCGCGCTGAGCCTTTTCCCGAGCTTGCGGGAGCCGGGGTATTTCAGGGAGCCGATGTGGTCGAAGAGCAGCCGCACCTTCACCCCGCGGTCGGCGGCACGGCCGAGGGCCCGGTAGAACTCGTCGGTGCTCTCGTCCCAGGCCTGGATGTAGACCTCCACGTGGATGTAGTCGCGGGCGGCGTCGACGACCTCCACGAGGCGGTGCAGCGCATGCTCGTAGTCCGCCCACAGCCCCTGGTTGTGGCCCACCGTGGCGGGAAACGTGGTCAGGGTGCGGTTGAGCCGCAGCATCGACTCGATCTCCGGGTCGGGGTCCATGTCGACGGGGTGATCCGGGATCTCCCGCTGCGCGTCGCCGACCATGACGTTGGCCTCCTGCTGAATGCGGTGGCGACGTCGGCTGACGAAGTTGGAGCTCATCATCAGATACAGCGGCAAGCCGACGATCGGCAGGAAGAGGATCAGCAGCAGCCAGGCGTTGGCGGAGGAGGGTTTCCGGTCCTCCGGGATGACTCCGATGGCGAGCAGTTTGATGCCGTATTCGAGGATCAGGCCGATCCACTGCCACGTCGTCAGGTCGACGTCGATGCTCACGACAGTCAGCGAACTTCGTCGTAGGCGGGCGCACTCTGGCCGGCGCCCGCAAAGTCCACCACCACCGGGGCGTGGTCGGAGGCGCCCTTGCCGGAGCGCTCCTCGGTGTCGACGAAAGCGTCCTTCGCCAGCTCGGCGAGCGATTCTGAGGCGAGCTGGAAGTCGATGCGCATACCCTCGCCCTTCTGGAAGCGCATGCCCTTGTAGTCCCAGTAGGTGTACTTCTCATGCGTCAGCCCACGGGTGACCTCGGTCAGACCGGACTCCAGCAACATGTCGAAGGCCGCACGTTCCGGTTCCGTGACATGGGTCTTGCCCTCGAAGACGGAGATGTCCCACACATCCTCGTCCCGCGGGGCGATGTTGAAGTCACCGGTGAGCACGAGCTGCTGGCGCGGATGCTCCGCCAGCTGATGTTCCACGTGAAACCCCAACTGGTACAGCCACGCCAACTTGTAGTCGTAGTGCGGGTCGCCGATCTCCCGGCCGTTGGGCACGTACAGGCTCCACACCCGGACGCCGCCGCAGGTAGCGCCCACCGCGCGGGCCTCCCGGTCCTGCGGCTGCGCCGGATCCTTGTGGAATCCGGGCTGGCCCGGAAAGTGGTCGGCGACGTCCTCCAGCCCGACGCGGGAGAGGATGGCCACCCCGTTCCACTGGTGGTAACCGACGTGGGCCACCTCGTAACCGAGTTCAATGAAGGTCTCGTAAGGGAACTTGTCGTCCTTGACCTTGGTTTCCTGCAGCGTGAGCACATCGATCTCGTGGCGGGTCAAGAAATCGACGATGCGGTCGGCGCGGCTGCGGACCGAGTTCACGTTCCAGGTGGCGATTCGCATGGCTAACAGCCTACCCGGGCAAAAGCCGCGGGCGTCGGTCGGTGGGAAACTAGACTCCGTGGACATGAACAGATTTCGCACCATTCATAAAGAGAGTGAAGGAATGACGCGCCGGGTCATCCTCGTCGACACGACCACGGGGGTCTGTTACCTGGAGTTTGCGCGCGGCTCCGCGGGCGGGCTGACCCCGCTGTTGGACGCGCACGGCAAGCCCGTGGTGGCCTCGCCCGGGGAGTATCTGACCTGATCGGCCCGCGGCCGGGTCAGCCCGCGGCCGGATCAGATCCGGCGGGGACGTTGACCGCCCACAGCACGCCGTACCGGTCGGTGACCTGCCCGTAGTGCGCGCCCCACGCGACCGGGGCCAACGGCATGGTCAGGTCCGCGCCGGAAGCGGTGAATTTCGCGAGCATGTTCTCCGCCTCCGCCACCGTGGCGTAGTTCAGCAGAAAAGAGTAGGCGTGGGAGTCCAACGCGTCCGCGGTGGGCGTCAGGACGTCGTCGCCGCCCGCCAGGCTCAGTCCGTCGGCGACCAACGTCCCGTGCGCCAGGGCGTCTGCGGGCGGGTCGAAGGGGAATGCGCCGGTGAGCTCCCCGTAGGTGGTCAGCTCGAGTTCGCCGCCGAAGATGTACTGGTAATAGGTCAGTGCTTCGGCGCCGGTGCCGGGGAAGGACAAGTACGTGTACGCGTGCATGTGGAAGTCTGCTCCCAGTGGGTGGTGCGGGCGAGGACGACGGGGCACGCCCCAGCCTACGTGTCCCGGCGGGCGTAGCGGTGCCGGTGCTGCTCCAAGAAACCGAGCTTGTCGTAGAGTGCGATGCCGGCGGCGTTCGACGAGACGACCTGCAGGTACGCCTTCTCGGCGCCGCGGTCGGCGCCCCAGTACACGGTGTCCGCGCCGAGGCGGGTGCCCAACCCCTGCCGGCGCCACGTCGGGGTGACCTCCACTGCGGAATATCCCAGCCACACCGTCTCGTCGCCGGATTCGGTCAGGGTGGCGCGCGTGATGGCGACGGTCTCGCCGGCCGGCGTGGTCAGCCGGGCGAATCCCATGGTCCCGTCGATCTGGTCGTGCAGGAGTTGAAGCGCCCGGGCGGGCAGTTCCCGGCCGCGGAAGTGGTAGAGCGTCAGCCAGTCGGCGTCGGGCTGCGGGTCGACGGAAAAAGTGAGCCCGGCGGCGCCGCCGTCGACGGGCGGGGCCGGCAGGTCACTCAAGTCCTGCAGGTCACGGACCATGACGAGGATCTCCGGGCCGAGCGTCCAGCCGCCGGCCGCGACGAGGCGTTCGGCGGGTTTGCCGATGCGCTCGGGGATGTGCAGCTGCACCGGCAGGTCGTGGCGGGCGTAGAAGGCTTCGATCTCGGTCAAGGGCAGATCCACAAAACCCGCGGAAGGGCCCAGCGGAGTCGCGGAGTTGGAGCGCTCCGTGATGCCGTCGCCGGCGCGCATCAGCCACTGCCCGTCCTCGGTCCACGTGTGTTCGACGCCGGGAAAAGCCTTGGCGTAGGCGGTCTCCACGTGCCGGATGTCGGAGTTGCGGATCATCCGCGGACTGAGCCGTTTGATGATGTGGATCTGTTCGTCCGGGACGATGATCTCATCGAGCGACGACGGGAAGCCGCCGACCTCCTGCGGGCGCACCGTCAGCGGGGCCAGGGCGGTGACGTGGCCGATGACGTCGGAGAAGATCTCGCCGAGCCGGCGGCGGACGACGATGCGTTCGCCGACGGAGACGTCGTCGGAGCGGAAGATGCGTGACATTTAATGTCCGAAGGGGTCGTCGTCGACGCCCGGGGTCCAGGTCCGGCCCGGTTCGGTCCACCCGTTGGCCTTGATGGCCTTTTTGGCGGCGCGCTTGTTCCGCCCGATCAGGACGTCGGTGTAGACGTAGCCGTCGAGGTGGCCGACCTCGTGCTGCAGGCAGCGGGCGAAGAAGCCGTAGCCTTCGACCTCGACGGGGTCGCCGTTTTCGTCGGTGCCGGTGACCTTGGCCCAGTGGGCGCGGCCGGTGGGGAAGGATTCTCCGGGAACGGACAGGCAAGCTTCCTGGTCGTCGTCTTCGTCCGGCATGGTCTTCGGGATCTCGGAGGTTTCCAGCACGGGGTTGACGAGGGTGCCGCGGCGCATGCCGCCGTCCGGTTTCTCGTTGCCGTCCGCGTCCTCGACGTCGGGGCAGTGGTAGACGAAGAGGCGCTTGTTCACGCCGATCTGGTTGGCGGCGAGGCCGACGCCGTTGGCGGCGTCCATGGTCTCGTGCATGTCCGCGATCAGCTCAGCGAGTTCGGCGGGGGACTCGGTGACTTCTTCGGTCGGGGTGTGCAGGACGGGGTCGCCGTGAATGACGATGGGACGGATGGTCATGGCATACAGTTTAAGCATGGCCGAACTCAGCGACATCGACGCCCGCATCCTCGCCTTCGAGGAACGGGCGCCGCGTTCGATCGGGGCGAAGGAAGAGTCGATCCGCGCGGAGTTGGGGATCAGCCCGGTGCGCTATTACCAGCGTCTCAACCTGCTCATCGATCTGCCTGCGGCGATGCAGGAGCATCCGACGTTGACGGCCCGGCTACGGCGGATCCGGGACCGGCGTGCGCAGGAGCGGGAAGGGTGACAGGGGCTTCCTCCGCCATAGTTGCAGAGACGGTGCAACTTTGCGTGAAGTGTGCAAAATGCTTTAAGCTCTCACTGTTTCCTGTGCCCCTCCTCCCTTAAGGACTTCGTGCCGCATGGCCACCTTCTTGTATCGACTCGGTAGCCGCGCCTACCGCACCGCCTGGCCGTTTCTGGCCTTCTGGCTCGTGTTGCTGATCGCCGTCGGCACGCTCGCCGGCGTCTTCGGCAAGACGCCTTCCTCGAACTTCAGCATGCCGGGGCTCGACTCCGTGACCACCATGGAGAAGATGCAGGAACGCTTCGACGACGCCGAAGACTCCACCACCGCGCCCACCGGCAGCATCGTCGTCCAGGCCCCGGAAGGTCGCACCCTGGTCGATCCGGAAGTCAACGCCGAGGTCAACGCCCTGCTTGACGACGTCCGCGCGACCGGCGTGCTCGCCGACCCGGAGACGATCGTCGACCCCGTCCTGGGGGAGCAGGGGCTGCAGGCCCAGATGGTCCCGCAGCTGCAGGCACAGGGGGTGCCCGAAGAAAAGATCGCCGCCGACGTCGCGGCCGTCAGCCCGCTGAGCCCCGATGAGACCACCGGCATCGTCACCGTCCGATTCGACGCCGACGAGGTCGGCGACATCCCCGCCGAGGACATCCAGGCGGTCACCGACGTGCTCGACGCCCAGGATGAGAGCGCGTTGACCGTCGCCTACAACGGCAACGCCTTCAGCGCGGCCGCCGCCGAGATCAACCTGACCTCCGAGCTGGTCGGTCTGCTCGTCGCCGCCGTGGTCCTGCTGGTGACCTTCGGCTCGGTCGTGGCCGCCGGCATGCCGCTGATCTCCGCGATCATCGGCGTGGGCGTCGGCGTGTTGGGCATCAGCCTGGCCACCGTCTTCACTGATGCGGTCAACGACATCACCCCGGTCTTGGCCTCCATGATCGGCCTGGCCGTGGGCATCGACTACGCCCTGTTCATCGTCTCCCGCTTCCGCAACGAGCTGATCAAGGCCTCCGGCGCGAACGACCTCGAGCCGAAGGAGCTGGCGCAGAAACTGCGCGGCATGAGCGTGGACACCCGCGCCCACGCCATGGGCATGGCCGTGGGCACCGCCGGCTCCGCCGTGGTCTTCGCGGGCCTGACGGTGCTCATCGCACTGGCCGCGCTGTCCATCATCAACATCCCCTTCCTGACCGCCATGGCCCTGGGCGCGGCGGCCACCGTCGCCATCGCCGTGCTCGTCGCCCTGACGCTGCTGCCGGCCCTGCTGGGACTGCTGAGCGTCCGCGTCTTCGCCGGCCGCGTGCCCGGCGTGAAGGCCCCGGACCCGGAAGACGAACACCCGACGATGGGGCTGCGCTGGGTCCGCCGCATTCGTCACCGGCCGGTGCTGCACCTGGTGGCGGGCGTCGTCGTGCTCGTCCTGCTGGCGCTGCCGGCGGTCAACATGCGCCTGGCCATGCCCACCGACGGCACCGCCAGCCCGGACACTCCGCCGCGAGTGGCCTACGAAATGACCGAGGACGCCTTCGGCGCGGGCCGCAACGCCCCGATGATCGCCGTCGTCGACGCCGTGGACCTGCCCGACGAGCAACGCCCGGCCGCCTTCGGCGCCGCCACGCAAGAATTTCTGGGTGTGGACGGGGTGGCCAACGCCCAGGTCGTCGGCACCACCGAGAACTTCGACACCGCTCAGATCCTGATCACCCCCGAATTCGGCGCCACCGACGAACGCACCTCCGACACCCTCGACCGGTTGCGGGACGCCGCGCCCGGCTTCGCGGACGAGACCGGCGCCACCTACGGCGTCACCGGCGTCACCCCGATCTTCGACGACATCTCCCAGCGCCTCCAGGACGTGCTGCTGCCGTACATCGCCATCGTGCTGGTGTTGGCCTTCGTGCTCCTGCTGCTGGTGTTCCGCTCCATCTGGGTGCCGTTGATCGCCGCCCTGGGCTTCGGGCTGTCCGTGGTGGCCACCTTCGGCGTGACCGTGGCCATCTTCCAGGAGGGGTGGTTCGGGCTGATCGACGACCCGCAGCCGCTGCTGAGCTTCCTGCCGATCATGCTCATCGGCCTGGTCTTCGGCCTGGCCATGGACTACCAGCTCTTCCTGGTCACCCGCATGCGCGAAGGTTGGGCGAGCGGCAAAACCGCCGGCAACGCCACCGCCAACGGCTTCAAACACGGCGCCCGGGTGGTCACCGCCGCCGCACTGATCATGATCTCCGTGTTCGCGGCCTTCATGCTGCAGGAGATGGTCTTCATCAAGACCATGGGCTTCGCCCTGGCGATCGCGGTGTTCTTCGACGCCTTCATCGTCCGCATGATGATCATCCCGGCCACGATGTTCCTGCTCGGCGAACGCGCCTGGTGGCTGCCGGCGTGGCTGGACAAGATCGTGCCCCGGGTCGACGTCGAGGGAGAGGGCATCCGCCACCTGACTGTGGAGGATGGGCAGGAGCCCGGCCGAGAGCCCGCAGCGGCCCGATAAACTCGGAGGCGATATGTCCAGTCTGCGAGAAACCAAGAAAGCCGCCACCCGCGCCACCTTGGCGCACGCCGCCGCCCGCACCGCCCTCGACGGCGGCGCCGAAGGGCTGACGGTCGCCGCCGTGGCGGAGGCGGCGGGGGTCTCCCCGCGCACCTTCCACAACTACTTCGCCTCCATGGACGAGGCGCTGGTGGCCTTCATCGTCGACCGTTCCGCCGATCTGGCGACGCGGTTCGACGAGGTCCCGGCGGGCGTCGGCATCTTTGAGGCGGTCGAGCGCGTGCTCGTCGCCGGCCTGCACGAGGATCTCGGGGAACGCGGGGAATGGGATTCTTTCGCCGTCCTTTTCCAGGTCGGCGATGTGCTGCAGACGTTGACGGGGGCGCAGTCCCGGCCGGGACTGGCCAGGCGCCTGTACCCGGTGTTTGCGGCGGTGTTGCCCGCTGACGGTGGCCTCGACGACTTTGAGGTGCAAGTGACCATTCAGGCGGCGGTGGCCGTGGCCCGCACCGCCCTGGAGGCCTACTACGACCTGCCGGAACCGCGTGACGTGGCGGCGGGGGAACGGTTGGTGCGGCGAGCTTTCGCCGCCGTGCGGTTGGCGTAGCCGGGTCCGCGATGAATATTCTGGCGCGCCGGTAAAGACAAGACCCCGCCAAGCGGGTTAATGTTACGGGTGTGACGAATGTGAATCCGGAGAACTCCACCAACCAGCCCGCCCCGGAAGGCAAGGACGCCGCCGGGGGACTGCCGCTGCGCGGCCTGGCGATGGTGCTCATCGCCGTCGCCGTCCTGCTCGGACTCTGGGGCCTGTACTCCCTGACCCAGGGTGACGGCAACGGCACCGTCGCCACCTCGGGCGACGAGGCCGAGACCTCCGCCACCATCGAGCAGGGCGGGACCGGCGACGCCGGCGACGCCGACCAGGATCCGAACGCGCCGGACGCCGCTGCAGAGGATGGCGGCGACGACGGCAGCGAGGGGGAAGATGGCGAAGCCGCCGCCGGAAACGGCCGTGACGGCGCGGATGCCGACGCCGACGACGACGAACGTGACGCCCGGCGCGACGACGAGGACGGGCGCGACACCCGTGGTGAGGCCGCCGCGTCGGACCGCTCCGCCGGAGCCGCCGGCGCCGGCACCTCTGCCAAGTCTGAGCCTGTGGTCAACGTCCTGAACAACTCCACCGTCAACGGCCTGGCCGAAGACATCTACGACCGCCTCGAAGAAGAGGGCATCGCGGTCGGCGAGCACGGCAACCTGCCGGGCGAGGTGACCACGCTCAAGGAAACCACCCTGTACTACCACCCGGGGGACATCGCCGGCGAGCGCGCCGCCCGCGACCTCGGCGACCGCATCGGCGACACCAACGGCGTGCCCGTGCGCATCGAGCCCAACATCGACGGCTTGCCCGAGGAGACGACCGGCCCCGGCAAGGTCACCCTCGCCCTGATCGGAGAGGTCGTCCTCTGATGACCGTCCCGATCCCGCCCGTCCCGAAACTCGAGTTCAACCGCTCCCCGAAACACACCCTCGGGGTGGAGTGGGAACTCGGCGTCATTGACCCGCAGACCCGCGACCTGGTGCCGAAGGCCGTGGAATTGATCGACCTCGTCGCCCCCAAGCATCCGAAGCTGCACTTCGAACGCGAATTCCTGCAGAACACGGTTGAATTGGTCACCGGCGTGCACGATGCCGTCCCGGCTGCCATCGACGAGCTCACTCGCGGTGTCGACGCCTTGCAGGAAGGCGCCGAGGAGCTCGGCGTGCGCCTGTGGGCTTCCGGTTCGCACCCCTTCTCTGATTTCCGGGAGCAGCCGGTCAGCGCGAAGATGACCTACGCGGAAATCATCAACCGCACCCAGTACTGGGGTTCCCAGATGTTGATCTGGGGGATCCACGTGCACGTGGGCATCTCCCACGAAGAGCGCGTGTGGCCGATCATCAACGCCCTGATGACGAAGTACCCCCACTTGCTGGCCCTGTCGGCCTGCTCCCCGGGCTGGGACGGCATCGACACCGGCTACGCCTCCAACCGCACCATGCTCTACCAGCAGCTGCCGACCGCCGGCATGCCGTACCACTTCACCTCCTGGCAAGAATGGGAGGAATTCGAACGAGATCAGGCGATTTCCGGGGTCACCAGCCACACCGGCTCCATGCACTTCGACATCCGGCCGGCCGCGAAATGGGGCACCATCGAGGTCCGTATCTCCGATGCGACCAGCAACCTGCGGGAGTTGTCCGCCATCGTCGCGCTCACGCACACCCTCGTCGTGCACTACGACCGCATGCTCGAGCGCGGGGAAGAGCTGCCCACCCTGCAGCCCTGGCACCTCGCGGAGAACAAATGGCGAGCGGCGCGCTACGGCCTGGAAGCCCTGGTGGTCACCTCCCGCGACACCGAGGAAAGATGGGTGACCCAGGAGCTCAGTGAACTCGTGGACGAGCTGACGCCGCTGGCCGAGGAACTCGGCTGCGCCGCGGAATTGAACCTGGTCCCCGAGATCTTGGAACGCGGCGCCGGCTACGCGCGCCAACGCCGTATCTTCCAGCGCACCCGCGACTGGAAGAAGGTCGTCGACGCCACCTGCGACGAAATGGAACAGCTCCGACCCCTGTGACGGCGGTGGGGGCGAACGTCATGCACTCCTATCGGAACACCGTGTGAGCTCCCTAGTCTGACCTGCAACATACTTTCGGGTCATCTGGCTAAGGGGCTTTCCTGGTTCGGGACATTCACAACTTCATCGGCGGAGAGCACCCGCCGGGCGCCTCTGGCGCGTCGAGGTGGGCTACTTCAGGACGTCGATGGCCGTCGGCAACGGGCCAAAAATCACGGAATCCAACGTTACGGTGGCGCTCAACGCTGCGGTCGACGCCTCAGCCCCCGGCACGGCCCCGCCCGACTGGTCCGGTTCGAGGGACGCCGCGCCCGAACGGCCGGCGGAGCACTGGTTGAGCAGGAAACGCAGATTAGTGGAACGCACCTCCCGCTCATCATGCGCCACCCTGGCCTTCATCGCCGGCACGTCGGCGACGCTGACCTCATACTGCAAGACTCCCTCGGCGACGGGGACCGCTTGCGCGCCGGGCAGGTTCGCGGTGATGAAGGGGCGTTCCGAAGACGTGGCCGTGAGGGTGCAGGCGCCGTCGTCCTCCGTGATGATGGCGGCCCCGGCGGCTGGAGTCGTGCCGAGGATGAGGGCTGCGGCGGCGATGGCGCCCAGACCGCGCCACCTCATCTTCGACAATGTCATTTGTTTTAACTTAGTCGTCGTATTTATTTAGTGGGACACTAAGAGGTTGAGGTTCGATAACGTTTCTATAGCTTTCTACAATGGGGGACATGACCCGTAACGTCGTTTTCCTCCACCCCGCCGGCACCCAACCCGACTCCTGGGTCGGCGTGGTCAACGCCCTGCCGCCGGGCGTCACACCCTGGTTGCCGAACGTGTCCACGGGCGACCTGGGCTCCCAGTTCGCGGACGTCGAAAAGCTGCTCGACCGCAACGAACTCCGCGACGTCGCGTTGGTGGCCTTCGGCACCGGCGCGCCCGCCGCCGTCCTGTTGGCGGCGCGGCAGCCGCACCGCGTGAATTCCCTGGTGCTGGCCTCCCCGCTGTTGCACGTCGATCCGGAGCGCACCCAGGCCATGGCCCGCGCCCTGAAGTGGGTGCCCGGTTTCCTGCTCAAGCGCCGGGGGATGGACAAACACGAGATGCTCGCCCGCCTCGCAGAAGGCCCCGTCCATGAGCCCGCCGCCGCGCTGGCGGAGATCACCGCTCCGACGCTGCTGCTGTCCACCCAGGAGAAACAGGTCGCCGAACAAGTCTCCCAGACCGCCGAGCGGATGCCGCAGGCCACGGTGCGCGTCATCGAGGACGTCTCCGGCGCCTGGTACGAAGACGACCCGGACCGGTTCAGTTCCGAGGTCTTCCAGTTCCTCGACCAGGGGCGGTAGGGGGCGCAAAACTCCCCCGGGCGCCGACTGATTTCAGATACCGTCGAAGACATGTAATCACGACCCCTCGACTCAGGAGCGCCTGTGACCCCCGACCCCCACACCGAATCCGGATCCGACCTGCATATCGCGGCCGACACCGGCGGCACCTTCACCGACATCGGCATCCGCCTGCCCGGCGGCGGCCTCGCCGTGTGGAAGGTGGCCTCCACCCCGGACGCGCCGGACGACGCAGTGATCGAAGGCGTCACGGAGGCGCTCCGCCGACAAGACGGCGACCCGGCGGACGTCACCCGGCTGGTCCACGGCACCACCGTGGCCACCAACACCGTGCTCACCCGCGACGGCGCCCGCGTCGGGCTGGTCACCACCCGCGGTTTCCGCGACGTGCTCGCCATCGCGCATCAGGCCCGCCCCTCGCTCTACGACAACACCGTCCACCGCGCGCAGCCGCTGATCGGCGACGACGCGATCGTGGAGGTCGACGAACGCGTCGGCTCGGGCGGCGACGTCATCGCCGCGCTGGATGAGGGACAACTGAAGCAGGTCGCCGAGGAACTCCGTGCGTTGGGCCTGGATTCTCTCGTGGTCTCCTTCATCAACGCCTACTCAAACGACGAGCACGAACGCCGGGCCGTGGAGATCCTGCGCCGGGAAAACGTCGCTCCGATCGTCGTGGCGGCCACCTCCATTTCCGCAGAGATGCGTGAATATGACCGCACCTCCACCGCCGCGATCAACGCCTACGTCCAGCCTAAGGTCGCCGGCTACATGGGGCGGCTGGAAGAGCGGATCGAGCAGATGCAGATCCCCTCGCAGCTGTGGATCATGCAGTCCAACGGCGGCCTGCTCAACCCGGTCACCGCCAGCGAGCACAGCGCGCGCACGGTGCTCTCCGGACTGGCCGGCGGCGTCGCCGGCGCGAGCCGGTGGGCACGTCACCTGGAGCTGGACAACGTGGTCAGCTTCGACATCGGCGGCACGAGCACGGACATCGCCTTGATCCGCGGCGGCGAACCGGACGAAACCACCACCGGCGAGATCGACTCGATGCCGCTGCGCTTGCCGAGCATCGACCTGCACACCATCGGGGCGGGCGGCGGCTCGATCGCCTGGCGCGACTCCGGCGGCAGCCTGCGCGTCGGCCCGCACAGCGCGGGCGCCGACCCCGGGCCCATCGCGTACCGCCGCGGCGGCACCGAGCTGACCGTCACCGACGCGCATGTGGCGCTCGGCCGGCTGGGCACGGAACTGCTCGGCGGGGAGTTCACTCTGGACGTCGAGACGGTGAACCGGCAGATCGCCTCCCGGGGCGAGGAGATGGGGCTGGACCCGCAGGAGACCGCGGAAGGCATCATCAAGGTCATCACCGCCACGATGGCCCGCGGCATCCGCAAAGTCAGCGTCGAGCGCGGCATCGACGTGCGTTCCTGCCACCTCATGGCCTTCGGCGGCGCCGGCCCGCTGCACGGCGCCGACCTGGCCCACGAACTGGGGATGCGCTCGGTGGTCATTCCGCCGCATCCGGGCATCGCCTCGGCCGTCGGCATGCTGGATGCGCCCGTACGCCATGACTTCGCCGCCCCCGTGCACGCCGACGCCGGCACCGGCCTGGGCGACTTGCCCGCCGAATATCGACGGTTGGAACAGCGCGCAGAGGAGGAGATGGGCACCGCAGACTTCGAGGGCGAGTACCTGGTCGACGCCCGCTACGTCGGCCAGAGCTACGAGCTGACCATCCCCTTCCTGGACGATTTCGACGCCCAGCTCGAGTCCTTCCACGCCGCACATGAGCGACGCTACGGATTCCGCGACGAGGACGCGGCCATGGAAATCATCGTCGTGCGCCTGATCGCCGTCATCGGGCACGACGACGCCCCGCAGGAGCTGCACGAAGGCAGCGGCCCAGAACCCGAGCCCACCGGCCGCCGCGACGTCTACGTCGACGGACGGTGGCTGGACGTCCCGCTGTATGACCGCGCGGCGCTGCCGCCGAATTCCACGATCGCGGGACCGGCGATCCTCAACCAATTCGACACCACCACCTACGTCCGCCCGGACCAGGACTGCCGGTGCGACGCCCACGGTTTCCTGCACCTGACGCCGCGGAAGAAGTAAGGGATAAAGCAATGACGAAGCAGACGAATCACAAGAATTCCGACGAGCTCAACGCCGTCGAGCTGGAGATCGCCCGCAATCGACTGGCGTCCATCGCGGAAGAGGTGGGCACCGCTTTGATCCGCACCTCCTACTCGCCGAACATCAAAGACCGCCGCGACTGCTCGGCCGGCATCTACGCCCCGGACGGCGAGCTCCTCGCCCAAGCCGAGCACATCCCCCTGCACCTGGGGCTGATGCCCACGGTCATCCGCAACGCGCTCGCCGAATACGGCGCCGAGAACTTGCGCCCCGGCGACGTGCTGATGACCAACAACCCCTACCTGGGCGGGCCGCACCTGCCGGACATCTGCGTGATCACGCCCGTGTTCCGGGGAGAAGAGCTGGTCGCGGTGGTGGCGAACATCGCCCACCACGTCGACGTCGGCGGCATGACGCCCGGCTCCATGGCCGGCCACTCGCAGGAAATTTTCCAGGAGGGCGTGCGCATCCCCACCATGCGCCTGTACGCCGAAGGCGAATTACAACGCGAGGTGCTGGCGCTGCTGATGATGAACATCCGCACCGCCGATAAAACCCGCGGCGACCTCATGGCGCAGGTCGCGGCGAACCGGCTGGGGGAGCGACGCCTGTTGGAGCTTCTCGACGAATGGGGGACCGACGGCTACGCCCGCGCCGGCCGCTCGCTGATTTCGTATGCGGAACGACGTACCCGCGCCGCCATCGCCGAACTCCCCGACGGCGCCGGCACCTTCACCGACTACCTCGAGCACAACGGCGTCGAGGAAGAGAAGATCCCGATCACCGCGACCGTCACCGTCGACGGCGAGGAATTACACATCGACCTGACCGAGACCGCCGACCAGGTCGCCGGCGCCGTCAACTGCTCCTTCGCCGTCTCCGAGGCGTGCGTGGCGTACGTGATCAAGACGCTGACCGACCCGACGTTGCCGTCGAACGCGGGGCTGATGGCGCCGATCACCGTGAAGACCCGGCCGGGCAGCCTGGTGCACGTGCAGTTCCCGGGGGCGGTGGCACACGGCAACATCCAGACTTCTCAGCGCATCGTCGACGCCATTTACGGGGCCTTCGAAAAATTCACCGACGGCGTCGTCCCGGCGGCTTCCTCCGGCTCCATGAGCATGGTCACCGTCGGCGGCGTCGACCCACGTGACGGAACCTATTACTCGTACGTGGAAACCTACGGCGGCGGGCAGGGCGCCGCGGCGAGCGGCCCCGGCGCCTCCGCCACGCACACCCACATGACGAACACGCGCAACACCCCATGCGAGGTCATCGAACGCGAATACCCGCTGCGTGTCGACGCCTATGAAATCGCCCGCGGCACCGGCGGCGAGGGACGCCACCGCGGCGGCGACGCCCTCCTCCGGCGGCTGACGCTGACCCGCGGGCAGGCCGCCGTCGTCGCCGGCACCTCGCGGGTGACCACCGCCCCGTGGGGACTGGACGGCGGCCACGACGGCGCCCCCGCCCGCGTCCTCCGGCGCGGGGCCGACGGCGTCGAGGAGGAACGGGCGTCGATGAGCCACTTCACCCTGGGCGAAGGCGACAGCGTGTCTATCCAGACCGCGGGCGGCGGCGGGTACGGCTCGGCCGGAAACTAGGTTTCGGGCCGGTCGAAACCGACGATCAGCCACACGATCAGCAACAGCGTGCCCGGAAACCCGATGCCCAGCGGCCAGAAGTAGACGGCCCCGGCAGAGACGGACAACACCGCCAGCACCGTGACGTTGAGGAGGAACGCCGCGGCCCAGAAGATGAGGAAACCCGTCAGGATGCGGCGGGCGCGCGGGTTGCGGGTCGGGCGGGCGCCCCGGCGGCGCGGGCTCCGGGGAGGGGCAGGGCCCGTCGTCGGCGGGCGAACGGGCTCGCCCCGTTCGGCACGAGTGAGGGCGGCCTCGGCGAGGGCGTCGAAGTCCTCCGTGTCGATTTCGCCGCGCCCGACCGCCTCTTGTAGTTCTGCGAGGTAGCGGCGGATATCGGGGTCATCCGCGGGGGCCATCAGAAGCGCTGCGGTTCCTCGCCTAGGAGGAACACGCGGCCGGACACTTCCCGCGGGGTGATCTCCACGAAGTTGTACTTCAGCGACGGCGTCCACGGCTTCAAGGGCAGGTCCTCCGCGGCCAACACCTCGGAATGGGACGTCAGGATGCGGGCCTCGCCCTTGACGATGACCGACCAGGCGGAGCTTTCATCCAGGTCGGCGTCGTCGGCCTCAAAGAGGACGTCCTTGTGGAAGGCGAGGTTGAAGAGCTTCGTTCCCTCCGCGGTGCGGAAGAAGATCTTGCCGTCGTGGACGGTGTAGTTCAACGGGAACAGCTCGATGTCTTCCCCGCTGCGCACGACCAGGCGGCCGAGCGTCTTGGTGGACAGCCGCTCGAGGGCGGCCTCGGTGGACAGGGACTCGGTGTAATCGTTGTGGGTGCTCATGGCTCCATTATCTCATTAATCGCTCTAAGTTATGGAGACTTCGGACACGTTTCTAGGACGGGTCCGGGCGTCGCACCCCGAGCAACAACGCTCCGCCTACGAGCAGCACCAGGCCGATGCCGATGATCCCCGCCCGGTCGTCGCCGAACACGCCCACGAACCAGCCGAACATCAACGGGGTCAGCCAGCTCACGGCCCGGCCCGTGGTGACATACAGGCCGAAGAGCTGCCCGTCCCGGCCCGCGGGGCTGATCCGGGACAAGAAGCTGCGCGACGCGGATTGCGCCGGGCCGACGAACAGGCACAGGATCAGCCCGAAGATCCAGAACATCGCCGGCCCGTCGACGACGAAGAGAGCGACGGCCGTGGCGACCATCGCTGTCAACGAGAACACGATCACCGGCTTGGGTCCGACTTTGTCGTCGAACCATCCGCCGGCCAGGGCACCGAGCGCGCTGAACACGTTCGCCGCCACGCCGAAGAGCAGCACGTCGCCGGCGTCGAGCCCGTAGACGCTGACCGCCAGGATCGCCCCGAAGGTGAACACCCCGGCCAGGCCGTCGCGATAGACGGCGGAGGACAACAGGAAAAACACCGAGTTCCGGTCCACGCGCCACAACGTGCGGACATCCCGGATCAACGTGCGGTAAGAGTCGAGGAACCCGGTCCGGGCCTGTCCGCTGGGCGCGATCTCCGGCACCCGAAAGAGCACGGGCAGGGCGAAGACGAAAAACCAGACTGCGGCGAACAACGCGACCAGGCGGATGTTCAGTCCCCCGGCCACCGGCAGATTCAGCGCGCCCCGGGTCTCTCCCTCCCCGGCGACGAAACCGACGTAGCAGGCCAGCAACAACACGATGCCGCCGAAATACCCCATGGCCCAGCCGAACCCGGAGACCTTACCCACGGTGTCCCGCGTCGAGATCTGCTTGAGCATGGCGAAGTAGTTGACCTCGGCGAATTCAAAAGTCACCGACGCGGCCGCCAGAATGCCGATGCCCAACCAGAAATACACCTGGTCGTCGTTTCTGATCAACGCCAGCAGCGCCATCAACGCCACCGTGACACCGGTCCACACCCCCACGGAACGGCGGCGGGCGCCGCGGACGTCGGCACGCTGTCCCATCACGGGGGCGATCAGCGCGATGGCCAAGCCCGCGGCGCCCATCGCCCAGCCGTACCACTGCGCCGGGGTGGCGGAGATCTCCACGCCGAGGACGGTGACGGAGTCGTCGAGGTTCTGACCGACGGAATCCGTCAGATAGACGGAGAAGATGAAGGTGATCAGCACCGCATTGAGCGCGGCGGAACCCCAGTCCCACAATCCCCAGGACACCACGGTGCCCCGGTCGGTGCGCTGCGCGCTTGTCCCGGAAGAAGCGGTGGTCATGCGCTCACAGTAGCCGGGGCGGAGGCGCCTCGCTGGACGTTCGCCGGCTAGGGGCCCTCAGCGGCGCGGGCTGCCCGGTCGGCGCGGCGCGCAGCCGCCAGGAGGATCCCGATTTCGAGCGCCATGCCGGCCCCTGCCGCCGCCATGCCCCACATGCCGCCGAGGAGCGTCTGCGCGATGATCGCGGCGGCGACGGCGCCGGCGGCCACCCAGCCTGTGCGGTTGACCAGGGGAAGAGCGGCCGTGTGGGCCGCCCGCCACGCTTTGTCGGAGGCTTGTGTGCGGTGGGTCAGTATGCCCGCCCCGCCACCCCGCGGCAGGCGCCCGGCGGCCGCGCCCCGGGTGACGGAGATACTCACCACCGCGATGAGCGCCACGGAAAACAACAGGGTCACGGGACCTGCGAGAGCCGACTCCATGCGTCCCAGCATGCCACGGCCACCCAGTGAAAATGCCCCGCCTGCAGGCGGGGCATTCGCAGGGGTGCGTGGGGCTAGCGGCGGGTGCGGGCGCGACGCTCCGCCGGAGCGTCGTTGCGCGACATGTCCTCCTTCGCCCCGTAAAGGGCTTCACGCCGAGACACGCGGCCCAGGCGCTGTGCGGTGACCGGGCTGGTCATCAACGCGAAAAGGATGAGCAAGACCAAGATGCCGAGGTCGCCGCGCTCGGCGACCGAGAAATCCTCGGAACCGACGATCCGGATGATCGTGCCGGTGACCACCAACAACAGACCGGTCGTCTGTGGTTTGGTGATCGCGTGGATGCCGGACATGGTGTCCTTGAAACGGGTGACGCCGACGGCGGCGGAGAAGACGAAGATCGAGCCGGCCAGGATGAAGACCAGCGAAATGACGTCTGCGATGAGTATCCAGTTCATTAGTTACCGTCCCTCTTGCGGAAGCGCGCGACCGAGATCGAGGAGATGAACCCGAGCAAGGCGATGACCAACATGGCGTTGGCGATGGTGGTGTCCAGCGTCCAGCAGATGTAGACGGCCAAGGCGCACTGGAGCATCGCGATGAACCCGTCGAGGCCGATCATCCGGTCCAGCGAGTTCGGGCCCACCAGGATGCGGAAGGTCATGATGAGAAACCCCAGCGCGAGGAAAACCGCCGCCACCAGGAGAAACGAGGTATAGAGTGTGTCGTTCACGTCAGACTCCTTCGAAAATCTTGATCATGCGGCGTTCCAGGTCGAGCACGTTCTGGATTTCGCGTTCGATGTCGTCTTCGTCGTCGGCGTCGAGGACGTGAATGGTCCAGATGCGGTTCGCGATGTCGATGTCGGAGACTGAACCGCCCGGCTGCAGGTTATAGGCGCAGGTGGCGAAGTATAGGACGAACTCGTTGGACACGCGCATGGGGACTTTGAGGATGGCGGTCTTCGGCGGCGCGGCGGGCCGCAGCGCCAACCAGGAGACCTTCACCGACGCGAAGGCCAGGTCCTTGAGCCAGATGCCGATGAAGGCCAGCAGACGCAGCCAGCTGACGTTGACGCCGCGGGTGGGCATCGCCGGCAGCGGCAGGGCGAAGATGACCAGCAGGCCGATGAGCAGTCCGCCGACGAGGTTGGGCCAGTTGAACTCGCCCATCATCAGGCACCACAGCACCACGATCCAGATCAGGTACATGGGGTGGAAGCGGGCAGTGAATTTTTGCCAGAGCATTAGCGGTCCTCCTCGTTGCCCGACGTGGACTCGGACATCAGGTGCTCGCGTTCGTCGAGACGGTCGGAGCCGTCGTCGAGACGTTCCTGGTCGATCGTGCGACCCGGGTCGTCCTCCCAGTTTTCGCCGAGCACCGCGGTGCGGTACACGTTCGCGTCTTGGGCGCTTTCGGCGGCGCGGGAGGTGATGCTGGAGATCGGCCCGGCCAGGACGGTGATGGACACGCTCGCCAGGATCAGCGTCGTGGTGGAGGCGACCATGCCGAAGGGCAGCCTGCCCACGTCCTTGCGGTCCTTGATGTTGACTTCATCGGTGACGTCGGCCAACGGCGCCGGACGCGCAGTGGCGATTTCGCCTTCGGGGGCGTCCTTGCGGTCGCGCCAGAACGCCTTCGACCAGACCAGCACCATCACGTACAGGGTCAGCAGGGAGGTGATCACGGCGCCGGCGACGAGCACCCACGCCAACCAGGCGCCCTTTTCTGCGGCGGCCTCGAGCAGGATGATCTTGCCGATGAAGCCGGAGAACGGCGGGATGCCGCCGAGGTTGATCGCCGGGATGAAGTACAGCACCGCGATGAGCGGGGCGGTGTACATCAATGAGCCGAGGCGGCGCAGCGAGGTGGTGCCGGCCTGGCGCTCAATGAGGCCGACGACCAGGAAGAGGGCGGTCTGCACCAGGATGTGGTGCACGGCGTAGAAGATCGCGCCGGACAGCCCCATCGCGGATCCCAGCCCAATGCCCATGATCATGTAGCCGATGTGGCTGACCAGGGTAAACGACAGCAATCGTTTGATGTCGTTTTGCGCCATGGCGCCGAGGATGCCCACGATCATGGTCACTAACCCCACCCATAAGAAGAGGTCGTCGAAGATGCCGTCGGTGAACACGGCGGTGCGCATCCGGATGATGGCGTAGACGCCGACTTTGGTCAGCAGGCCCGCGAAGATCGCGGTGACCAGCGACGGTGCGGTGGGATAGGCGTCCGGGAGCCATGCGTCCAGCGGGACGACCGCGGCCTTGATGCCGAAGGCGACGAGCAGGGTGCCGAAGATCGCGGCGCGGGTGCCGACGGGAACGTCTTCCATGCGTTCACCGATCTGGGCCATGTTGACGGTGCCCACGGAGGCGTAGACCATCGCCAAGGCGAAGAGGAAGATCATCGAGGAGATCATCGAGACCACCACGTAGCCGATGCCGGCGCGCACGCGGGAAGGCGAGCCGCCCAGGGTGAGCAGCACGTAGGAGGCCACCAGGAAGATCTCGAAGCCGACGTACAAGTTGAAGAGGTCGCCGGCCAGGAAGGACAGGTTCACGCCCATGCTCAGCAACATGTAGGAGGGCAGGAACACGGCCACCGGCTCGTCCTTGCCGCCGTCGCGCACGCCTTGGGCGATGGCGTACCACATGACGCAGAGCAGGACGACGGAAGAGACGAACAGCATCGTCGTCGACAGGCGGTCGGCGACCAGGGTGATGCCGATGGGGGCGTCCCAGCCACCGATCTGGACGGTCTGGATGCCTTCCAAGTCGGTGATGACGATCATCAACAGGCTGAGCACGGAAAGCAGGGTCAGCGAGCCGAGCGCCACGAAGCGCTGGGCTCCCGGGGTGCGGCCCAACAGCAGCGCGAGCGCCGCGGCGAGAGCCGGCAACAACACCGCCGTCGGGATCATGTACGGCATGTAGGGGATGAGGGCGTCGGTGAGCGACTGCAAGAAATCAATCATCCTGGGCTCCCTTCACCGGCTCCTCGAAGGACTTCGGGCCGAAGGAGTCGCCTTCGCTGGTCATGCGCCCGGTTTCCGGGTCGTCGGAGGCGTCGTGGTCCGGCGCCGCGGCAGCGGAAATGGGGCGCGCCGCGATGGCCTGGTCTTCCTCGTCGTCCTCCACGACGTCGACCGTGCGGTAACGGTATTGGCGGTAGATCAGGGCGAGGATGAACGCGGTCAGCGACATGGCGATGACGATCGCGGTCAGGATCATGGCCTGGGCCAGCGGGTCGGCGACCTGGCCCTCCCCGTATATCTCGCTGTCGCGGAACATCACCGGCGGGGAACCGGCGGGGCCGCCGGCCTGCAGGATGAGGAGGTTGGCGCCGTTTCCGATGAGCAGGATGCCCAACAAAATTCGGGTGAGCACGCGGTCAGTGACCAGGTAGACGCCGGCGGCGATCATTGTGCCCGACGCGAGTAAGAGGAAGAGATTCGCTTCCATTTACTGCTCCTCCTTTCCGTGGTTGTCGTCGTCGCGCGCCGCGTCTTCGGCGGCCGCGATCCTGGACTTGGTGGCGGTCGAGGAGCCGGCGACTCCGCCGGCGCCACGGGGGCTGGAGGCCATCGGGCCTTCGGTCACGCCCTGGGACTGGCGGCGCTGTTCGGCGGCGCGCTGCAGCGAGCGGGCGCGGTCGCGGGCGCGCTGCTTGCGCACCTCCTCCTCGAGGTCGAGCTGTCCGCCCATGGAGTCGAGGACGTGTTTGATCAGGCCGACGACGATGAGGTAGACGCCGACGTCGAAGAGCAGCACAGACGGCACATGCACGTCGCCGACGAGCGGGAGGGCGATGTCCCAGCTGTAGGACGTCAACGGCGGGGCGCCGAAGAACATCGGCGCGAAAGCCGCGATCAGGGAGGCGATCAGGCCGGTGCCCAGGATCTTGCCCGCGTCGATGGGCAGGGCCTCCTCGAGTTCGGCGCGGCCGCCCGCGATGTAGCGCAGGGTGAAGGCCAACGCGGCGACCAGGCCACCGGCGAAACCGCCGCCCGGGGCGTTGTGGCCCGTGAAGAAGAAGTACAGGGACAGCACGATCATCGTCGGGAAGAGCAGGCGCGTGACCACGTCCACCATCATGGAGCGGTTCTGCGCCTTTTCCCCTTCGACGCCGGAGGCCAGCCAGCGGCGGCCGCGGACGCTCAGCGTCGGGCGCCGCGAGCCGCGGGTGAAGGAGCGGGTGCGGTAGATCAGGGACGCCACGCCGGTGGCGGCGATGACCAGCACGGAAATTTCGCCGAAGGTGTCCCAGGCACGGATGTCGACGAGGATGACGTTGACCGCGTTGGCGCCGTGGCTGACCTCGTAGGCCAGATCCGGCATGTAGGACGAGATCGGGGACTCGGTGCGGGCGTTCATCGCGAACATTGCGACGACGCTGACGGTCAGCCCGACGGCGATCGCCAGCCACGCGCGCAGGCGCCGGTTCTTGGCGGTCTGGGACTTGTCGACCTCCGCCGGGAGCTTGCGCAGCACCAGCATGAACAGCACCATGATGACCGTTTCGATCAGGGTCTGGGTCAGCGCCAGGTCAGGGGCGCCCTGCAGGGCGAAGAGCATCGCCAGCGCGTAACCGGTCACGCCCACGAGAATCACGCCGGACAGGCGGTTCGTGGTGATCGTGGCCGCGATGGCGGCGAGAACGATGATGACGGAGGCGATCGCCTGGCCGGGCGAATCCCACAGCACCATGCGGACGTCGTTGCGCTCGCCCAGGAACAGGGCGATGCCGGGCAGCAGGATGAGGACCGAGAAAATGATCCCCAGGTTGCCGCCGAGGGAGCCGCGCTGGGTGGAGGCGGTCAGACGCAGCGAGATGTTGCGGAAGAAGGTCAGCACCAGGTCGTAGCCGTGGTCGGCGGAACCCAGCGCGGGTTTCTCGAACTGCGCCTTGGCCACCACGTCGCGTTGCCAGAACATCACGACGCCGGCGACGATGATGATCGCGGTGAGCAGCAGCGGGAGCGTGAACCCGTGCCACAGCGCGAGGTAGGTGTCCTCCGCGCCGGCGGGCAGCGGGGTGACGTTGTCCAGGTGCGTGCCGATGGCGTGGTCGAGTGGGTGGGTCCAGAAACCGAAGACGACGGTCAGCAGGTTCAGCACAGCCGGGGCCAGCCACAGGGCGGGGCCGATGGGGTGCATCTTGTCCACGGCCTCCGAGGTGCCGCCGCCGGTGGGGTGCGTCGCCGGCTTGGTGGCGAACGCCCCGTAGAGGAAGCGCAACGCGTAGGCCATCGTCAGGATGGAGCCGACGACGAGGCCGACCAGCATGAGGTTGCGCGGCATGCCCGCCAGCATCGGCTCTTCGAGGACGGCGCCCAGCGCGGCCTCCTTGGCCACGAAGCCCCACAGCGGCGGGACGCCGGCCATGGACAGTGCGCCGACCCAGCCGAGGACGGCGACCCAGGGAGCCTTCTTGCCCAGGCCGGAAATCTCGTTGACGTCGCGGGTGCCCAGGGTGTGGTCGATGGCGCCGACGATCATGAACAGGGCCGCCTTGAACAGCGAATGGCTGAACGTCAGCGCCAGGCCGGCCATCAGCGCCTCGCGGGAGCCGATGGAGATCACCGACATGATGAAGCCCAGCTGCGACACGGTGCCGTAGGCCAGGATCAGCTTCAGGTCCTTCTGTTTCAACGCCATCCAGCCGCCGAGCAGCATGGTGAAGATGCCCAGCGACACGACGATCAGGTGCCAGCCCTCCACGACGTGGAAATCCGGCGCGAGGCGGGCCACCAGGTAGATGCCCGCCTTGACCATCGCCGCGGAGTGCAGGTACGCGGACACCGGGGTCGGCGCGGCCATGGCCCCGGGCAGCCAGAAGTGGGCCGGGACGATCGCGGACTTGGACAGCGCGCCCGCCAGGATCAGGATGACCGCCGGCAGAATGTACGGGGTGTCCGCCAGCTGCTCGATGCCGCTGATCTCGGACAGGGTCCAGACGCCGGTCTGCTGGCCGAACAAGATGATGCCGACGAGCATGGCCAGGCCACCCAGGGTGGTGACCATGAGTGCCTGACCGGCGGCGTGCCGGGACGAGGCGCGTTCGCCGTAGTAGCCGACGAGCAGGAAGGACAGCACCGACGTGATTTCCCAGAACACGTACATCAGCAGGAAATTGTCGGAGATGACCAGGCCGTACATGGCCGCGGCGAAGGCGACCATTTCGCCGCCGAACTTCATCAACCGCGGCGGGTTAGAGTCGAAATACCCCCAGCAGTAGAGGAGCACGAGGGCGCCTACGCCGAGAATGATCAGGCTGAACAGCGCCGCGAGTGAATCCAGGCGGAAATCAAGGTTAAGGTGCGCGGCGGGTACCCACTCCACGGAGGCGTCGAGTGAGCCCCCGTCGGCGAAAGCGCCGGTGAGAAAGAGGCTGAGGACCCAGAAGAATCCAGCCGCAGGTACCAAGGCCAATAGCGCAAATCCGGCGCGCCCCAGGTACCGAATGGCAACCGGTGCGAGGAGCGCCGCCAGGGTGAGGATAAGAAGCAGAATAAGCACGTATCCGTAACTCCCCTATTAGCGTCGATGTGGCAGGGTCAATGAGCCGGTTGCCCATGTCGACGCCAAAACCATGCGTGCGCCTTCTGCCTCCCGTCATCGGAGTCTCACGACGGCGGAAGGGCGGAGAAACACCCAGAATCGTAGGCGGCGTCATCAGCGGCGCGGCCAACGAAAGCCAGTCTAGCGATTGCTGACACGCCATGGGAATCCGATCTAACTGCACCTTATATATAGGCGCTGCTATGCGCCCGCGGCGGCACCCCTTGGCGAGCGACATCACACCCGTGGGGTGGGGCCGGCCACTTAACCGTGGATGCGGTGGGCAGCCGCAGACATGGCGGAGGCGATGGAGGCCTGCGGCGTGGCGCCGAAGCCGAAGGCCCACTTGGCGCGCTCGTGGTGATGCGGGTGGTGCGCCAAGATGAAGGTCGCGGTGGCCTCATGCAGCTCGACTTGACGGAAAGTGAGGATCTCCAGGCCGCGCCCGGCCCGCGACAGCAACTGGGTGCAGGCGGAGACGGGGCCGGTGGCGACGATCTCGTGGGCCCCGCCGCGGCCGGAGGAGGCGTGATCGGTGAGCTCTGCGCGAAAACGGAAGCGACCGCCACGCAGCGACTCGGCTCCCGTCAGCTGCAAACGCAAGGACGGCGTGGGGGAGAGCAGGGAGCTGAAGGTGAGCCAGTCCGCGAATTCTAATGCCAAGGCAGGCAGGTCTTTGCGCAGCGGCAGCGGAAGTCGATGCCCCGGGCCGAAACGCCCCTCGAGCGGATCGAGGGCACGGGTCTGGGTGGAAAGGGTGCGCTGAAGGGAGGGGGAAGGAGTGAACATTCTCGGTCGGTCCTTTGATCTACGTGATGAGGTGCGTGAGGGGACCGACCTCGTGGCTGGTGGCTCTAACGACTACTCCCCCGTGCGCGGGGGTCAGTCCCTATGCCGCGCCGGGGTGCGTAGCCACCAGTACTCGTGCCTGCAGGCCGAGGAGAACGTTCGTGATCATGCGCCCGACTATAGCGCGGGTCACACCGACGGGCAAAGGCGCGGCGGGAAATCGCTTATCGACGGCCGTAGTGCAGCAGGAACGCCGCTTCCGCGGCGGCGACCCGTTCGATCTCGGTGGGGTCGACGGACTCGTTGGGGGAGTGGATCGCCGCCTGTGGCTCCTCGACGCCGAACAGTGCGATCTCCGCGTTCGGGTAGGCCGACTGCAGGGCGGAGGTCAGCGGGATGGACCCGCCGGAACCGACCTCGGCCAGTTCGTCGGCGCCGTAGGCCTCGGTCAGGCACTCACCCAGCAGGGCGATGGCGGGCTGGGAGGTGTCGGTGGCGAAGGCGTCGTTGACGTCGGCGATCTCCACCTCGACGTGTGCTCCCCACGGGGTGTGCGCCTTGATGTGGGCGGCGAGCTTGTCAGCGGTGTCGGCGGCGTCCATGCCGTGGGGCACGCGCAGGTTGATCTGCGCGCTGGCGGTGGCGGGCACCGCGTTGACCGCCTCGGCGACCGGGGTGGAGGTGAAGCCGGTGACCGTCACGGCCGGCCGCGCCCACACGAGGTCGGCGGGGGCGTCACCGCCGCCGAGCAGGGCGACGCCGTCGAGGACGCCGGCGTCGGCGCGGAAGGTTTCCGCATCATAGGGGGCGCCGCCCCAGGAGCCGGGGGCGTCCACGCCGTCGATGACGGTGCGGCCGGCGTCGTCACGCAGGCTGTCCAGGGCGCGGGTCAGCGCGGCGACCGCGTCCGGCGCGGCCCCGCCGAACATGCCGGAGTGCAGGGCGCCGGTCAGCGTGTTCACGGTGACGGTCACCTGCGCACCGCCGCGCAGGCCGGTGGTCAGGGTGGGCACGCCGACGGCGGCGTTGCCGGTGTCGGCGATGAGGATGACGTCGGCGGCGAAAAGCTCCGGACGCCGCGCCAGCAGGTCGTCCAGGCCTGCACCGCCGTTTTCCTCGGACCCTTCGACCAGGACGATGAGGTTTAAGTCGGTGCCGCCGGCCTTGTCGACGGCACGCAGCGCCGCCAGGTGCATCGCGAGGTTGCCCTTGCAGTCCGCGGCGCCGCGGGCGTACCAGCGGCCGTCGTGCTCGGTGAGGGTGAACGGGTCGGCGGACCAGGCGGCGTGGTCGCCGGCGGGGACGACGTCGTAGTGGCTGTAGAGCAGGACGGTCGGCGCTTCCGCGGCGCCGTCACGGCGGCCGATGACCGTGCGTGATCCGTCGGAGGAGTCGATGGCCTCGACGGTGAGGCCGTGTTTTGTCAGTGCGTCTTGGACCCAGTCGGCGGCGGCATGCGTCTGGTCGACGAGGGCGGGGTCGCCGTGGACGGAATTGAAGCTGACGAGTTCGGACAGTTCAGTGAAGATGCGCTCGCGGTCTCCCGCGACGTCGGTGACAAGGGTAGAAATGTTGATGTCGGTCATGCCCCATAACTTACTCGGGCGCTCTGACGGATAATCTTGCACTCGGCGGAGGGGAGTGCTAAAAAAGGGGTTAGCACTCTGAAGTTGAGAGTGCCAGAATTTGAGAGCCGAGTGGGATGAAGGCTGGGTCACACTCCCCAGCCCTGCCGTCGCGGGCGCCTGCTTGGGTTCGACGTGAGTGTCGTCGCCGATAAACACCAAACGAGGAGAACTACACCACCATGGCAAAAATCATCGCCTTTGATGAGGAAGCTCGCCGCGGACTCGAAAGCGGCCTGAACACTCTGGCCGACGCGGTCAAGGTCACCCTAGGCCCGAAGGGCCGCAACGTCGTCCTGGAGAAGTCCTGGGGCGCCCCGACCATCACCAACGACGGCGTCTCCATCGCCAAGGAGATCGAGCTCGAGGACCCGTACGAGAAGATCGGCGCCGAGCTGGTCAAGGAAGTAGCCAAGAAGACCGACGACGTCGCAGGTGACGGCACCACCACCGCCACCGTCCTGGCTCAGGCACTGGTCTCCGAGGGACTGCGCAACGTCGCCGCTGGCTCCAACCCGATGGGCATCAAGCGCGGCATCGAGGCCGCCGTCGAGAAGGTCTCCGCCGAGATCCTCTCCACCGCCAAGGACATCGAGACCGAGGAGCAGGTCGCCCAGACCGCCGGCATCTCCGCCGCCGACTCCGAAATCGGCAAGCAGATCGCCCGCGCCATGTACGCCGTCGGCAACGGCGCCGTGAACAAGGACTCCGTCATCACCGTCGAGGAGTCCAACACCTTCGGCGTCGAGCTCGAGGTCACCGAGGGCATGCGCTTCGACAAGGGCTACATCTCCGGCTACTTCGCCACCGACGTCGAGCGCCAGGAGGCCGTCCTGGAAGACCCGTACATCCTGCTGGTCTCCTCCAAGATCTCCAACGTCAAGGACCTCCTGCCGGTTCTGGAGCAGGTCATGCAGTCCGGCAAGCCGCTGCTGATCATCGCCGAGGACCTCGAGGGCGAGGCACTGTCCACCCTGGTCGTCAACAAGATCCGCGGCACCTTTAAGTCCGTCGCCGTCAAGGCCCCGGGCTTCGGCGACCGCCGCAAGGCGCAGCTGCAGGACATGGCCATCCTCACCGGCGGCCAGGTCATCGACGAAGAGGTCGGCCTCTCCCTGGAGACCGCAGACCTGTCCCTGCTGGGCCAGGCCCGCAAGGTCGTCGTCACCAAGGACGAGACCACCATCGTCCAGGGTGCCGGCACCTCCGAGCAGATCGACGGCCGCGTCAAGCAGATCCGCGCCGAGATCGAGGCCTCCGACTCCGACTACGACCGCGAGAAGCTGCAGGAGCGCCTGGCTAAGCTGGCCGGCGGCGTCGCCGTCCTCAAGGTCGGCGCAGCCACCGAGGTCGAGCTCAAGGAGCGCAAGCACCGCATCGAGGACGCCGTGCGCAACGCCAAGGCAGCCGTCGACGAGGGAATCGTCGCCGGCGGCGGCGTCGCCCTGCTGCAGGCGGCCAACGTCCTGGAGAACGACCTGGACCTGACCGGCGACGAGGCCACCGGCGTGCGCATCGTCCGCGCCGCCCTGTCCGCCCCGCTGAAGCAGATCGCCTCCAACGCTGGCCTGGAGGCCGGGGTCGTGGCCGACAAGGTCAAGAACCTGCCGGTCGGCGAAGGCCTGAACGCTGCCACCGGCGAGTACGTCGACATGATGGCCGCGGGCATCAACGACCCGGCCAAGGTCACCCGCTCCGCGCTGACCAACGCCGCGTCCATCGCCGCGCTGTTCCTGACGACTGAGGCTGTCGTCGCCGACAAGCCGCAGCCGGCAGGCGCCGCGCCGGGCGCCGACGAGATGGCTGGCATGGGCATGTAAGTCGCCCGCCCCGGTTGACGCTCACGCGTCCACTGACCGCCCGCCGCCCGCCGTACGAGTCGTACGGCGGGCGGCGGGCGGTGTGCTGTCTGCGGCTAAGTGTGTTTTTACCCCCGAAAAGGGTGGGTTTGGCGGGATCGTCACGCCCGCTCGAATGGTGTGCTCTTTAATGGAAATGAAGGAAAGGTAAGCCTAAGTTAACTTTGCGTTAACCGGGCGCGTGGCGTTTCCGCAGGTGGACGCTTATCCGCCTGATTGTTTTGCAGGCAAATATTAATAAAAGGTGCTCTGCGCTGGCGCGATGTCCGAAAAAACTTTCCGGAAAAAGCCGCACACCACAACAATTGTGTGCCAGAATGACTCCCTGTGATGCCCAGAGGGGTGTCGAAAATGGAAACTTTTGCCAGCGGGTCTGGCTCTTTCTCAAGGAGAAAACACATGGATTTCGTGGACATCGATTTCATCCAAGAGGCACTGGACAACTTCGCGACCTTCGGTGACGCCGCAGCCGACATCCTCGGCGGCCTCGTCGAGCTCTTTGAGCCGAGCGAGGTTAAGGTAGATGGCGAAACGGTCGACGGCCCGAGCATCGTTGAGTCCCTGTCCTCCGCCCTGGATTCTGATGCAGGCGACGACGCCACGCCCACCGAGGGTGACACCGAGGACGGCTCCTCGCTCTCCTCCCTCTCCTCCTCCGCTGAGTAAGCCCCTCCCAGCCATTGAGGCCAGGAACCTTTCTCTTTCTCGTCACCACTCTGATTAGGAGCCATTCATGAACATTGAACTGTCTTCCGCTCTCGCGGATGTTTTCGGCCCGCTCGCTGACATCGCCGGCGGCATCGTCGACCTGCTCGGCCTGCTCTAAGCCACACCCCTCAGCCGGAATGATCTCGGCACAGGAACCCGAACCCCGCTCATTCGAGCGGGGTTCGTTTTGTCTGCATGGGGCGGGGCTGGGTGGGCGTTGATGAACGGGGCCTGCAGAACCTTTAACAAGCTTGGAAGAGAGGCTGCCGGTAAACTCCGTGGTATGGCTGAAAACAAGGATGACGAACTGCCGATGCTTGATCTGGCGGAGACCGAGGGTTACGTGGTCGACGACTCGGACGAGGATGATCCCACGCTGCTCAAGGAGGACGGCACCCCCGTCGAAACCTGGCGTGAGAATTACCCGTACGACGAGCGCATGACCCGGTCCGACTACGAGCACATCAAGCGGGCCCTCCAGATCGAGCTGTTGAAGTGGCAGAACTGGACCAAAGAAACCGGCCAGCGCCACATCATCCTGTTTGAAGGCCGGGACGCCGCCGGCAAGGGCGGCACGATCAAACGCTTCAACGAACACCTCAACCCCCGTGGGGCGCGTACCGTCGCGCTAGAGAAGCCGACCTCGAAGGAAGCCACGCAGTGGTACTTCCAGCGCTATATCGCGAACTTCCCCTCGGCCGGCGAGATCATCTTCTTCGACCGCTCCTGGTACAACCGCTCCGGTGTGGAACGCGTCATGGGCTTTTGCACCGAATCCCAGCACGCCGAGTTCCTCCGTGAGGTGCCCATGCTCGAGAACATGCTGCTGGGCTCCGGCATCTCGCTGACTAAGCTGTGGTTCTCCGTGACGCAGAAGGAACAGCGCACCCGCTTCGCCATCCGTCAGATTGACCCGGTGCGGCAGTGGAAACTCTCGCCGATGGACCTGGCGTCCCTGGACAAGTGGGACGATTACACCCGCGCCAAGGAGGAGCAGTTCCGCTACACGGACACCGACGAATCGCCCTGGATCACGATCAAATCGAATGACAAGAAACGTGCCCGCATCAACGCAATGCGCTATGTGCTGAGCAAGTTCGAGTACACCAACAAGGACCACGACGTGGTCGGTGAACCGGACCCGTTGATCGTCAAGCGCGGCCGCGAACAGATCGGGGATTAGGGCAGTGGCAGACCTTGTGCACAGGCAGTCCCTCAACCAGGGGTTGGTGCAGTTGCTGACCTTGAACAGGCACCCCAAGCGCAATGCCTTGGACACAGCCATGTGCCTGGCCATCGAGGAAGCACTGCTCGGCGCCGTGGAGGAGGGCGCGCGGGTCGTGGTGCTCACCGGCGACGGCACCGTGTTCAGCGCCGGGGCGGATTTGACGTCGCAGGCCTTCGCGGATGAGCTCTACCCCGCCCTGGAGAACATGCTGGACACGATCCGCACGCTGCCGATCGTCGTGATCGCCGCGGTCAACGGACCGGCCATCGGGGCGGGCACGATGCTCGCCATGGCCTGCGACATCCGACTCGTCGCCGAAGACGCGTATTTCCATGTCCCCGTCGTGGACGTCGGGATCGCCCTCGATGAGATCACCATCCGCACCCTCGAGCTGCTGGTCGGCGGCGCCCGGGCTCGCCAGATGTTGCTCACCGGCGCCCGGCTGACCGCCGCCGCGGCGGTCGACTCCGGTTTCGCGGTCGCGGAGGGGGACATCAACACCGCGCTGATGTTCGCGGACATGTGCGCATCCAAGGCGCCGCTGACGGTCAAGCAGATCAAGATGGAGTTCGCCCACAGCTCCGGGCGCCCTTTCGGCAGGGAAGATCGCGCCACCGCGCAGCTGAACGCCTGGTGGTCCGAGGACCTGCAGGAAGCCCGCCGGGCGCGGGAAGAAAAGCGGCGTCCGGAGTTTCACGGGAAATAACCCGTTCGGCTCAGGCCGGGTCTGTGATCATGTCCGGGTGTTCCCGCAACCGCTGCCGGTTGGCTTTCGCCCGCCGGGCGCCCACGATCGAGACGACCAGACCGACGACGAGGAGTACGACACGAATGACGGTCAGCCACTGGCCGTCGTCGACCCCGAGGTAGGGAAGGATCTTCGGCACGTTGAGCACCAGCAGCAGCGTGCCGACGGCCCCGCCCAGCAGCGTGGAGTTCATGCGGCTGACCGCCCAGGCCGCGATCGGGGCCCCGAGCACGCCGCCGATCAGCAGCGCCAGGGTGATCGTCAGGTTCGCCACCAACTCATCCCACAGCCCGAACACGAAGCCCGTGACGGCGGCCACCGTCACCAGCACTTCAGCGGTGTTGACGGTGCCGACGACGCGACGTGGTTCCATGCGGCCGTCGGTAAGCAACGCAGAGGTGGTCACCGGCCCCCAGCCGGCCCCGCCCGTCGCGGAAATGAACCCGCCCACCAGTCCCAACCCGCCGAGCAGCCCGGCTGAGTGCGGGGTGGCGTTCATGGTGCGCTGCACCTGCCCGCGGGAGAAACGGATCAGCAGATACAGCCCGATGCCCGCCAAAATCGTCGCCGTCAGGGGAGTGGCCGCGGACAGGGAGAGATTCGCCAGGAACGTCGCGCCGACGAACGAGGCGATCGCCCCGGGTATGCCGATGGTGAAGACGATGCGCCAATTGACGTTGCCGAACCGCCAGTGACTGAAGCCGGACACCAGCGTGGTGCCCAGCTGGGCGGTGTTGACCACCGCGGAGGCCGTCGCGGGCGCGAGCATCGCCCACGTGGTCAGGATCGTCATGGAGGTGGCGCCGAATCCCATGCCCAGACCGCCGTCGACGAGTTGCGCGGCGAAACCCGCAAAAGCGATGAGCAGGAGAGAGGGGAACTGCATGGAGTCATCCTTCTAGGGGCCGCCGCGGTCAGAAGTGGGGCGGGATCGTCGGGACAGGACATAAGTGTACGGCCCCGACCACCGAAAATGCGGTGGTTGGGGCCCAAGGGTGAGCAGTGGGGGCGGTAGTTAGTCCTCCACGACCTCGACGGTCAGCTCCTTGAATTGGTCGCCGTCCTGGTAGTCGATGCGGGTCGGCGTCATCGGGTTGCGGCGCTTGCTGGAGTCCAGGGCCTTCTTCACTGCCGCGTTCCCCGCGAACTTCGGGTCAGACTTGAGGGCTCCGACCATGGCCTCCCAGGCTTCGTCCTTCGACGGGTAACCGGTTTCGCGGTACCAGAGGGGTGCTGCTGGGTCGGTCGATTCCTTCGTGCTGGTGTCCGCGATGCGGAAGCCGTAGGTGCCCGCCTGTGCCTTCGCGTCGGAGGCTTCGCCGGCGGCTGCGTCCGCGCTCTTGGCGGACTCGGTGAGCAGCACCGCCAGGCGGTGGGAAGACCCCTCGTGCCAGTAGCCGATGGAGGTCGGGGTCATGGGGTTGCGGCGGCCGGCGCCTTCGAGGGCCTTGAGGAAGGCGTTGTCCGTCGGAAAGCCGTCGTCATTGCGGAAGGCGGTCATCATCGCCTGCCACGCCTCGTCGCGGCTGGCGTAACCGTCTCCGCTGTGGTGGACGGGGGCGTCGGAGCCGTCTTTGTCGCTCTTGGTGGTGTCGAAGATTTTAAAGCCGTACGTAGTATCAGTCATGCCGCCCAGTATGGTGAAAATCCGTGGCTCGGTGGGGCCAGGGCACTAAGTCGGGGCAATTCATACGGTCACGGACAGTGTGGATTCAGACGTAAATGAAAATAAATACATGCCACAAGACCGTGGGGTTTCCCGGGTAACGGTGAGATTATCCCGGCGACCCGACGTCCACGCCGATCGCGAGTCAGCTCTGCTCGCGGACCAGATCTACAGTCGCCGGCAGAAGGCGCACGCCCTCGTGCTCAGCCAGGCCTCCGGAGGGGAGGCCCCGGCCGAGCTAAGCGCGCGGCACCGGCTCGATGGGGTTGCCCTGCCAGTCGGTGTTGGCCGGCACTTGATCGCCGCGCATGACCAATGAACCGGGACCGATGCTCGCGCCCCGGCCGATGACGGCGGCCGGCAGCGCCACGGAGTGGGCGCCCAAGGTGGCGCCCGCTTCGACGGTGACGTGGTCCAGGCTCATGACCCGGTCCTGGAACAGGTGCGTCTGCACGACGGTGCCGGGGCCGACGGTGCCGCCCTCGCCGACCGTGCACAGGTCGGTTTCGGGGAACCAGTAGGTTTCTATCCAGGCGCCCCGGCCGATCTTCACGCCCAGCATGCGCAGGGCGACGTTCAGCTCGCCGGTGCCCAGGGTGTGGTTGAAGAACCACGGCGCGGCGACGGCCTCGACGAAGGCGTCCTGCAGCTCGTTGAGCCACACGAACCAGCTCCACAGGGGGTGATCCGCGGGGCGGTGGGTGCCCACGCACACCCACTTGACCACCACGGTGATCAGCACGGCGAGCAGACCGGCGGCGATGAGCGTCAGTCCGGAGGCCAGCCACATCCACCCGAAGCCGTAGGCCACGTGGACGGTCTGCAAGACGCCCAGCACCAGTGCCAGCAACATGGCAGAGGTCATCGGCGCCAGCAGGCGCAGGGTCTCGATGGCGCCGCGAGCGATTTTCACGCTCGTCCCGGGGCGGTAGGTGCGGTCCTCGCCGCCGTCGGCGGTGACTTCGACGCGGCGCATGCGCTCCGGCGGGCTGCCCCACCAGTTGGAGCCGGACTTGGCTTTCTTCGGGGTGGAGGACAGCACCGCCACCAGGGAATTTTTCGCCAATTTGCGTCCCGGCCCGGTGATGCCGGAGTTGCCCACGAAGGAGCGGCGACCGATTTTCGTGTCGCCGGCGAGCATCCAGCCGCCGCCGAGCTCGTAGCCGCCGACCAGGGTGTCGTCAGCGAGGAAGGCGCCGTCTTTGACCTCGGCGAGCTTCGGCACCATGATCGCGGTGGACATCTCGACGCCGCGGCCGATCTTCGCGCCGAGGGAGCGGAACCACAGCGGGGTCAGCTGGCCGGCGTAGAGTGGGAAGAGGTAGGTGCGGGCGTCGTCAAGCAGCCGGACGACGGTCCACAGCCGCCAGCCTTGGGCGGAGCGCACGGGGAACACGCCCGGCCGCAGGCCGAGGGAGACCACGCGCACGCCGAGCCAGGTCATGAACATGTACGCGGCGAACGCCAGCAGCGCGCCGAGCGGGGCGAACAGCATCGCGCCGATCAGCGCGTTGCCGCCGGTCGCCTCCAGCAGCCAGACGACCAGTGCGACGCCGAGGGCGAGCGCGACCAACGGTTGCAGAGCCAGGCCGATCGACGTCGCCCCGTAAAACATGACCCAGTAGGGGCGGCGCGGCGGGTGGGCGTCCGGGAAGCGGTGCTTGGAGCGGCCGACCTTCGCCGCCGGCGAGCCCGACCAGCGGGAACCGGCCTTGACGGGGGTGCGGCCGGTGGCGGTCGAACCGGCCTCGACGTGGGCGCGTTCACCGATGACGGCGCCCGGCAGCAGGTGCGAACGGGCGCCGATGCGGGCTTCGCGTTTGATGGTGATGGCCCCGACGCGCAGGACGTCGCCGTCGACCCAATAACCCGTCAGATCCACGCCCGGCTCGACCGCGGCATGGTCCTCGATGGTCAATAGGCCGGTGACCGGCGGCAAGGTGTGCAGGTCCACTCCCTTGCCCAGGCGTACGCCGAGCAGGCGAGCGTAGCCGTTGACCCAGGTGGCGCCGGCGATGCCGCGAGAGCCGGAGGCGTCCGCCCACCGTTCCGCGGCCCAGATGCGCAGGTGGGCGCCGCCACCGCGCGGGTACTCGCCCGGGGCGATCCCGGCGGTGAGCAGCCGGGCGCCGAACGCGCCGATGGGGATGCGGCCGATGGGGGTGCCGAAGACGACGAGCACCGTCGCGACGATCCACCACGGGGTATGCACGGCCCAGCTGAGGTCCAGTGCGGCGGCGACGTTGCTGATCAGTAGCAGCCACGACACCCAGGTGGCGGCCTGCAGCGTGGCGGCGACCACTTGAAAGAGCGACTGTGCGATGCGGGCGCCGGCTCCGACGGGGCGGACGGCGCGCTCGGGGACCTGCTCGTCGGTCTCTAAGTCGACGCCGGCCTCTGCCGCGACGACCGCCACGCGCTCGGCGAGTGCGCCCAGGCGCGGATGGTCGTAGAGGTCGCGCACGGACATGGTGGGCACGCGGTCGCGGATGCGGCCGACGAGGGTGGCCGCCGCGAGGGAGGAGCCGCCCAGAGAGAAGAAGTCCGCGTCCGGGCCGTCGATGCTCACGCCGAGCACGTCGACCCAGAGTTCCGCCAGCCACGCCTCGGTGGGACTCAGTCCGGCGGCCACGCCCACGTCCGGCAACGGCCAGGGCAAGGCCTTCTTGTCCACCTTGCCGGAGGTGCGGATCGGCAGTTCTTCCATGACGTGGATGCGCGGCACCAGCGCCGCGGGCATGGTGTCGGCGAGCCGCTCGGTGGCTGCGCGGTGGTCGAACTCGACCGTCGGATCGGCCAGGGAGACGTAGCCGACGAGCACGTTCTGGTCGGCGCCGGTCTTTTGGACGGCGACGGCGGAGTTGTAGACGTTGTCCAGGGCGGCGACGTTGGCCTCGACTTCACCGAGTTCGATGCGGCGGCCGCCGATCTTGACTTGGTCATCCACCCGTCCGATGAAATAAAGACCGTCGGCCTCCAGGCGGACGTGGTCGCCCGAGCGGTAGGCGCGCTCCCAGCCGACGGACGGCATGGGGGCGTATTTCTCGGCGTCTTTCTCGGGGTCGAGGTAGCGGGCCAGGCCCACGCCGCCGATCACGAGTTCCCCGACTTCGCCCTCGGCGACGGGCTGGTCGCGTTCGTCGACGACGACCAGGTCCCAGCCGGCCAGGGCGGTGCCGATGCCGACGGGCTGCCCCGGGTACAGGCGCGCGGCGGAGGCGACGACGGTCGCCTCGGTCGGCCCGTAGGTGTTCCACATTTCACGGTCCTCGGTGGCCAAACGCTCCACGAGTTCTTGGGAGCAGGCCTCGCCGCCCACGATCAGCAGGCGGACGTGGTCGAGGGCCTCGGCGGGCCACAGGCCGGCCAGGGTCGGGACGGTGGAAACGACGGTGATGTCGCGGCGGATCAGCCAGGGCCCTAGATCCATGCCGGAGCGCACGAGCGTACGTGGCGCCGGAACCAGGCAGGCGCCGTGACCCCAAGCCAGCCACATCTCCTCGCAGGAGGCGTCGAAGGCGACGGACAGCCCGGCCAGGACACGGTCCTCGGGGCCCAGGGGACCGCCGGGGGAGTCGACGAGGAAGAGTTCTGCCTCGGCGTCGACGAACGCGGCCGCCGAGCGGTGGGAGACCGCCACGCCCTTGGGTTTGCCGGTGGAGCCGGAGGTGAAGATGATCCAGGCGTCGTCCTGCAGGTGGGGGCGTTCGACGTCGACGCGGCCGTCATGGGTGCGGTGGGTGAGCATGCGGAAGCCGTCGTCGGTGAAGACGGCGTGGATGCCGGCCTCGGAGAAGACGAGTTCGGCGCGTTCGTCCGGGTCGTCGGCGTCGACGGGGACGTAGGCGGCGCCGGCGGCGAGAGTCGCGAGGATGGCGATGTAGAGCTCTTTGTGCCCGGAAGTCATCCGGACGCCCACGCGGTCGCCGCGGCGCAAGCCGTTGGCGTGCAGCTCATCGGCCCACACGTGGACCGCGGCCATGAGTTCGGAATAGGTCAGGACGTCGTCGCCGTCGTCGATGGCGGCGGCGTCGGGGTGGCGCGCGGCGGTGGTGGCCAGGACGTCGTACAGGGTGCGCGGCGCCGGGGCGTACGGGCCGCGTAAGAATTGCGGTTCGAGCGGGTCGGTCACGGCTGTGCGGGATCCTCCCCGGCCGCTTCTTCCTCGGCGGCGAGGATGGAGGAGGCCAGCTTGCGCAGATGCTTCAGCTGCTTATTCGTGGACGCGTCCAGGGCCCGGTCTTCGGCTTCGGTGACCAGGTCAACCAGATCGCCGTGGGCTTTTTGGCCCTTCTTCGTCACGGCCACGATCTGACGGCGGCGGTCCTGGGCGTCGCGCTCGCGTTTGGCCCAGCCACGCTCCTCGAGGGCGTCGATGAGCCGCACCATGTCGGAGGCGTCGATGGCCAGGGCCTCGGACAGCGCAGACTGCGAGGAGGCGGTCGCGGAAATCAGGCAGGTCAGCACCCAGTATTCGCGCAGGGTGGTCCGGCGCTCGGCCAGGGCGTCTTCGACCTCCTCGCGGGTGCGGCGACGCAGCCGCTCAAGTTGGAAGGAGGGGGATTCCAGCAGGGTCACGGGGATGAGAGAATGTGTCGGCATGGTAGGCGATGGTATTCTTCCCACCGTTACACATTCAAATCATAGGCCCGCGCCCATTAATTGGTCAGCCCACTCACTTTTCGGTCGGCAGTTCTGAGGCCACCCACGCCAGCGTGCCGCCCTCGACGTTGACCAGGTGCTCCGCGCCGGCCGTGGACTGCAGGTATTCGCACACCTGCAGGGAGCGCCCGCCGGAACGGCAAATGACGTAGACCTCTTCGTTGGTGTCGATTTCGTGGAGGCGGCCGATGATTTCGCTCATGGGGATGTTGACGGTCCCTGCGGCGTGCACCTCCGCGTACTCATCGGTTTCACGCACGTCGATGAACTGCACGTCCGGGTTCTGCTTGTGGATCTCGGCCATTTCGGTCACGGTGATGTTTTTCATGGGGTCGAGTCTGCCAGAATGCCCCTCCGGGCCGATACCGGGCGCCTCTCGGCTGTTACCCCATAGGCGTAACCCCATAGGACGGGTTTTTGCGCGCTTTAGCCAGGAAAACCGACGCCTATGGGGTTACGCCTATGGGGTAACGGGGGCGAAGCCTGCTGCGACAGAGAAACCGAACAGGCGTCAGGCGGCGTTTCCGCCGGAGAAGGCAAAAACCGCCCGTCCGACCTGCACCCAGGTCGAACGGGCGGCGCCGTGATCACACGGGCGTCGGCACGCTTACTTGAAGCGCTCGACGGACTCCTCGTAGATCTTGACGGCCTCGGCCTTGTCGCCCCAGCCGGAGCCCTGCACGTGCTTGCCCGGCTCCAGATCCTTGTACCGGAGGAAAAAGTGCTCGATCTCGTCGCGGGTGAACTTCGAGACGTCGTCGATGTCCTGGAAGTCGTCGTAACGCGGGTCGTCGAGGACGCAGAGCAGCTTGTCGTCGCCGCCGGCCTCGTCGGTCATCTTGAACACGCCGACGATGCGCGCCTTGACGATGACGCCCGGGAACACCGGCTCCGGGGTGATCACCAGGGCGTCCATCGGGTCGCCGTCCTCGCCGAGGGTCTCGTCGATGTACCCGTAATCGGCCGGGTACGCCATCGGGGTGAACAGGTAACGGTCCAGGTAGACCTTGCCGGTCTTGTGGTCGATCTCGTACTTGTTGCGCGAGTTCTTCGGGATCTCGACGGTGACTTCAACCTTCACGGTGCATCTCCTTGGTGATCGGCTACGGAAAGGAAGGAACTCCTACATCGTAGCCGGGGCGCCGGGCGCTAGTCTGACACACATGCAGGCAAAGAACGTGACGGCGGGAATCATGACCGTTGTGCTGGGCGTGACGGTCGCCGGCGCAGCCGTCCTCGGCGTGGAAATCCACGGCCGCTATTCCGACCTCGACCACGGCGAGGCCTATTCCCTCGCCGACCCGCAGCGCTCCCTTCTGCCGGTGACGCAGCAGTCGCCGGCGCCGGTCGACGACCAGGCCCTGGCCGCCGCCCTCGACGCCGCCGCCGACGACCCCGTGCTGGGCGTCATCCACGGCCGTGTCACCGACGTCACCGCCGGCGAGACCGTGTGGGACGCCGATTCCGCCACGGCGCTGACCCCCGCGTCGGCCACCAAGGTGCTCACCGCCGCCGCCGCGATCCACACTCTGCCGGCCGATCACACCCTGACCACCGAAGCCGTCCCCGCCGCGGACGGCGACACCTTGGTGCTCAAGGCCGCCGGCGACGTCTGGCTCGATCAGGACGACGTCGACGACCTCGCCGCCCAGATCGCCGACAGCGGGCAGACCTACGCCCAGGTCGCGGTGGACGTCTCCGCGTGGGCGGGGGAAAGCTACCTGGACAGCTGGGACCCCGACAACGTCGCCTCCGGCTACATCGCCCCCATGGAGCCGGTCATGCTCAACGGCGCGCGGATCGGCGCCACCGCCGGCGACGTCCCGCGCAGCCCCACCCCGGCCCGCGACGTCGCCCAGGCGCTGGCTGATCGCCTCGGCGCCACCGTGGTCACCGGGGTCACGGCCCCGACGGAGGCGACCGTGGTGGCCAGCGTCGAGTCCCCGCCGCTGCGGGAGCGCCTCGAGCACATGGTGAAGTGGTCCGACAACGTCATGGCCGAGGCCATCGGGCGCGAAATCGCCGCCGCCCGCGGAGCGGAAGCCAGCTTCGCCGGCGCCACCGACGCCACCCTCGACGCGCTGGCGGAGCAGGGCTTCGACGTCTCCGGGGTCACGCTCGTCGACAATTCCGGCCTCTCCGACCGCAACCTCATCCCGCCCGCCCTGCTCGACGACGTGCTCGTCGACGCCGCCACCGGCGAGGAACTGCGCCCCCTGCTCGGCACCCTGCCCGTCGCCCGGGGCGTGGGCACCCTGGAAGACCGGTACGCCGACCTGCCCGGCCGCGCCTGGGTGCGCGCCAAAACCGGCACCCTGACCGGCACCAACGCACTCGCCGGGACCGTGATCGGCGACTCCGGCCGCGTCTACACCTTCGCCCTGCTGTCCAATGACGGCGGCGACGCCCTCGCCGTGCGCCGTGCGCTCGACGAGTTCGCCTCCGTCCTGCGCACCGCCTGAGATGCCCCCGACCATCGGCGAGATCACCGTCCCGCGCGTCAGCCCGCACCTGCTGGCCTGCCGCCGCGCGCTGCGCCCCTACCGTGGGCGCGACGTGCTGGTCGGCCTGTCCGGCGGGCCCGACTCGTTGGCGCTGCTGGCCGCCTGCGCCGCCGAGGGGGTCCCCGCCGAGGCGCTGATCGTCGACCACCGCTTGCAGCCGGGTTCCGGGGACGTCGCCCGCGCCGCCGCGGCCGAAGCCGCCCGGATGGGGATGGCCGCGCAGATCCGCCCCGTCGAGGTGCCGCGCGGGGAGAACATGGAGGCCGCCGCGCGCCGGGTCCGGTACGCCGCGCTCGGCGAGGCCGCCGTCGGGCGTCCCGTCCTGGTGGGCCACACCGGCGACGACCAGGCGGAGACCCTGCTGTTGACCGCGCTGCGCGGCAACCCCGCCGGCATGCGTGCGGTCTCGGGTCAGGTGCACCGGCCGTTGCTGGGGGTGCGCCGGGCGGACACCGTCGGCGCGTGCCGCGAGCTCGGGTTGCGGCCCTGGTCCGACCCGCACAACGACGACCCCGCTTTTCGACGCGTCGCCGTGCGCACCCGGGTCATGGATCTGCTCGCGGAGATCACCGGCGCGGACCCGGTCGTCCCGCTGGCCGCCGGGGCGGACAAGCTCGCCGAGGACGACGCGCTGTTGGATGAGCTGGCCGGCGCACCCACCGACGACTGCGCGGAACTCGCCGCCCAGCCGACGGCCCTGCGGCGGCGGCGCATCACCGCGTGGCTGCACGCCCGCGGCGGCGCCGTCAACGCCGCCACGGTCGCCGCGGTGGAGGCGTTGTGCGTCGACTGGCGCGGCCAAGGCGGGGTCGCCGTCGGCGGCGTGGGCGGGGCACGGTTGGAAGTGCGCCGGGTAGGTGGCAAACTGACACTTATTCCGAAGGCCTCGGACTAGGCGACTTTTAGGAGATAACCTCATGCACGACACCAAGGATTTCAACGTTCCCCCGCACCGCTACGGCGACGACGTCGAGTCAGTGCTCATCAGCGAAGAGCAGCTGACCCAGCGGGTGCAGGAGATGGCGGACAAGGTTTCCGACCACTACCGCGCCGAGTCCGGCCCGGACAACGAACTGATCCTGGTGTGCGTGCTCAAGGGCGCGGTATTTTTCCTCACCGACTTCGCCCGCGCCCTGTCCATCCCCTCCGAGCTGGAGTTCATGGCGGTGTCCTCCTACGGAAACTCCACCAACTCCTCCGGCGTCGTGCGCATCCTCAAGGACCTGGACCGCGACATCGAAGGCCGCAACGTGGTCATCGTCGAAGACATCATCGACTCCGGCCTGACCTTGAGTTGGCTGGTGCGCAACCTGCAGGGCCGTAACCCGAAGTCCCTCAAGGTGGTCACCCTGCTGCGCAAGCCCGAGGTGCAGACCGTCGCCGTCGAGCTTTCCGACGTCGGCTTCGAGATCCCCAACGAATTCGTCATCGGATACGGCTTGGACTACGCGGAGCGTTACCGTGACCTGCCGTATGTGGGGACCCTGCAGCCGCGCGTGTACAGCGACAACTAGACTTCGGGCAGTCACCAACTTTCGGAGGGTGTGCACCGCCCTCTGAGATCAGGGCGGGGGAACGAAAACACGCCGCGCGGCGTTATGAAGAGGCACCTGCTTTACCCCGTCCCTCCCCGACTAACTAGACGAAAGGTGTTCGGCTCCGGCGTCACGACCAGGCAGCTGTACCTATGAAGAACAAGAGAATCCTCCAGATCGGCCTAGGCGCGGCCGTCTTCCTCGTCGTGCTCTTCATCTTCACGACGCTGACGGACGACACCCGCAGCTACCTGCGCGTCGACACGTCAGTCGCCATGGAGCAACTGAACGGCGGCAACGTCGAAGAAGCGCAGATCGACGACCGCGAACAACGCGTCCGCCTCACCCTGCGCGAGCCGATCACCGTCGATGAGACCGAAGACGTCGAGGAGGTCATGGCCCAGTACCCGGCCCGGGCCACCGACCAGGTCTTCAGCTCCGTCCGCGACTCCGGCGCCGAGAGCTACACCACCGAGGTCACCCAGGACAGCTTCCTGATGAGCATGCTCGGCTTCCTGCTGCCGATGCTCATCCTCTTCGGGCTCCTCTTCTTCTTCCTCACCCGGATGCAGTCGGGCGGCATGTTCGGCATGGGCGGCAACAAGGCCAAGGAGCTCACCGAAGACAACCCCACCAACACTTTCGAAGACGTCGCCGGCGCGGAAGAGGCCGTCGACGAGCTGCAGGAGGTCGTGGACTTCCTGCGCCACCCCGAACCCTACGAACAGCTCGGCGCCAAGATCCCCAAGGGCGTGCTGCTCTCCGGGCCGCCCGGCACCGGCAAGACCCTGCTGGCGCGCGCCGTCGCCGGGGAGGCGGGCGTGCCCTTCTACTCGATCTCCGGCTCCGACTTCGTCGAGATGTTCGTCGGCGTCGGCGCTTCCCGCGTGCGCGACCTGTTCAAGAAGGCCCGCGAAAACTCACCCTGCATCATCTTCATCGACGAGATCGACGCCGTCGGCCGCCAGCGCGGCTCCGGCACGGGCGGCGGCCACGACGAGCGCGAGCAGACCCTGAACCAGCTGCTCGTCGAGATGGACGGCTTCGGCGACCGCGAAGGCGTCATCCTCATCGCCGCCACCAACCGTCCCGACATCCTCGACCCGGCGCTGCTGCGCCCGGGCCGCTTCGACCGCCAGATCCCGGTCAGCGCCCCGGACGTCGCCGGCCGTGAGCAGATCCTCAACGTCCACGCCAAGGGCAAGCCCCTGGCCCCGGACGTCGACCTGCACGCCCTGGCCCAGCGCACCGCCGGCATGTCCGGCGCGGACCTGGCCAACGTGCTCAACGAAGCCGCCCTGCTGACCGCCCGTATCGGCGGCAACGTCATCACCCCCGACGCGCTGGAGGAGGCCACCGACCGCGTGATCGGCGGGCCGCGCCGCAGCAGCATGATCATCTCCGAGCAGGAAAAGAAGGTCACCGCCTACCACGAGGGCGGCCACACCCTGGCCGCCTGGGCGCTGCAGGACATCGAGCGGGTGTACAAGGTCACCATCCTCGCCCGCGGCCGCACCGGCGGGCACTCCATGATCGCCGGCAACGACGACAAGAGCATGTACAACCGCGACGAGCTGTTCGCCCGCCTCGTCTTCGCCATGGGCGGCCGCGCCGCCGAGGAAGTCGTCTTCGGCGAACCCACCACCGGCGCCAGCGCCGACATCGAGCAGGCGACCAAGATCGCGCGCGCCATGGTCACCGAATACGGGATGTCCCCGCAGCTGGGCACCGTCAAATACGGCGAAGAAAACGGCGACCCGTTCTCCCGCATGAGCGGAGGCGGCACACTGGACTACTCGCCGGAGGTCGCCGCCGAGATCGACACCCAGGTCGCCTACCTCATCGACCTGTCCCACCGCCGCGCCTACGACATCCTGGCCGAGCACCGCGACTACCTGGACACCCTCGCGGAGAAACTCCTGGAGAAGGAGACGTTGCGCCGCCCCGACCTGGAAGCGCTCTTCGACGGCATCGAACCGCAGCCCATCGGCGACCTCTACCCGGACGACCCGTCCAGCTACCCGCGCCAGGAAGGCCGCGAACCGGTTAAGACCCCGGTGGAACTCGCCCGCGAGCGCGGCGAGGAACCCCCGAAGCGCATGAGCCTGCTGGAGGCCTCCAAGAAGGCCCGCGCCGCCCGCCAGGCGGAACTGGAAGCCAAGGGCGCCGGCGCAGCCCGGCCGCTTGGCGCAGACGCCCCCGCCCCGGCCCAGGGGCCCGGCCCCGGCTCGAGCGCCGCCCCGGCCCCCGGCCACTACGGGGACACCCCGCCGCCCGCCGACTGGCACGTGCCGGGCTGGCCGCCGCAGAACACGCCGCAGCAGCAGCCCCCGGCGCACCAGGCCGAGGGCGGGTCCACCGCCTCCCGCGAACACCCCGGCATGCGCAACTATGCGCCGGGCCAGTCGCCGCAGGACAGCGAGTCCGAGCCGGACGAGAAGAAAAACGGGCAGCGCGACGAGCCGATGATCGGGTTCCGTCTGCCCGAGCACGAACGTCCCGAGCACCCGGAGACCCCGACTCCGAGCGACGACGAGACCACGCAGATTCCGCGCGTGATCGACCCGCTGGACGCCGCGGACGACCCCGACCTGAAGCTGCCGGACGCCTCCCCGCGCCCGCCGCAGGACCCTGATTCGCCCACCACCAAGGAGTGACCGAGCACATGTCCGACACCGAGCGTTCCCTGCCCGAGGGATTCGACCAGAAACGCGCCGAGGCGGCCGTCCGTGAGCTGCTCATCGCCGTGGGCGAAGACCCCGACCGGGAGGGCCTGCTGGAGACCCCGGCGCGGGTGGCCCGCGCCTACGCGGAGACTTTCGCCGGGTTGCACGAGGAGCCCACCGCGGTGTTGAACAAGACCTTCGACGAAGGCCATCAGGAGCTCGTGCTGGTGCGCGACATTCCGATCTACTCCACGTGCGAGCATCACCTGGTGCCGTTCTACGGCACGGCGCACATCGGCTACATCCCGAACCAGGACGGCAAGGTCACGGGCCTGTCGAAGCTGGCCCGCGTGGCGGACCTCTACGCCCGCCGCCCGCAGGTCCAAGAGCGTCTGACGGCGCAGATCGCGGACGCGCTGGTGGAGAAGCTGGACGCGCAGTCGGTCATCGTGGTCATCGAATGCGAGCACCTGTGCATGGCCATGCGCGGCATCCGCAAGCCCGGCGCGATGACGACGACGTCGGCGGTGCGCGGCGGGTTCAAGAATTCGGCGGCCTCGCGCGCCGAGGTCCTCAGCCTGATTAGGAGTTAGCGGCATGCGGGTTCGTGATCTGACCGTGCAGGGGCGGTGCCTGGTGATGGGCATCGTGAACGTCACCGAGGATTCTTTTTCCGACGGCGGCAAGTGGATTGAGGTGGACAACGCGATCGCGCACGCCCGTGAGCTGGTCGCCCACGGCGCCGACATGATCGACGTGGGCGGCGAGTCCACGCGTCCGGGGGCGACCCGGGTCGACCCTGAGTTGGAGGCGCGTCGGGTGGCGCCGGTGATTGCGGCGCTGTCGCAGGAGGGCATTCCGACGTCGGTGGACACGATGCGGGCGGCGACGGCCCGGGCCGCGGCGGAGGCGGGGACGTCGATGATCAACGACGTCTCCGGTGGGCTGGCGGATCCGGAGATGTACCGCGTCATGGCGGAGACGGATCTGCCGGTGTGTCTGATGCATTGGCGCACGGTGGCCGGCGCCGCCTTCGCGGAGGCCTCCGGCGCGGCGGATCACGGCGACGGCGTCGTGGCCGACGTGCACCGGGTGCTGGATGAGCTGGTGGACAAGGCGCTGGCCGCCGGGGTGGACAAGGACAACATCGTGTTGGATCCGGGGCTGGGCTTCGCCAAGACCCGGGAGGACAACTGGTCGTTGCTGCAGGCGTTGCCGGAGTTCATCGCCGGCGAGTTCCCTATCCTGGTGGGTGCGTCGCGCAAGCGTTTTTTGGCGGAGGTGCGCTCGGCGCGCGGCCTTAAGCCGTCGCCGGTGGACGCGGATCCGGCGACCGCCGCCGTCACCGCCATTTCGGCGCATCAGGGCGCCTGGGGCGTGCGGGTGCACGACGTGCCGTCGTCGCGGGACGCGGTCGACGTGGCCGCCGCCTGGAACACCGGAGGAAAGGATTGTCATGGCTGACCGAATCGAACTTAAAGGGCTGGTCTGTTACGGCTACCACGGGGTGCTGGAGCACGAGAAGCTGCATGGACAGACGTTCACGGTGGACGTGACCTGCTGGCTGGACACGGCCGAGGCCGCGCGGGACGACGATCTGACCAAGACCGTCAACTACGCGGAGCTGGCGGAGTTGGCCCACGAGATCGTCACCGGCCCGCCACGCGAGCTCATCGAGACCGTCGCCGGGGAGATCGCGGACTCCGCCCTGGAGCACTACGACCCGCTGCACGCGGTCGAGGTGACCATCCACAAGCCGCACGCCCCGATTCCGCTGCCGTTTGCGGACGTGGCCGTCGTGGCGCGGCGTTCGCGCAAGAATCGCCCGCGGTTCAGGAACGCCTGATGCGCGCGGTGTTGTCGGTCGGGTCGAACATGGACGACCGGTGGGCGCTGCTGCGCACCGTCGCGGAGGATTTCGCGGCGGAGATCGTCGCCGAGTCGCCGGTGTACGCCACCCCGCCGTGGGGGGTGACGGACCAGGACGAGTTCCTCAACGCCGTGCTCGTCGTCGAGGTCGCGGGCACCCCGCTGGAGCTGCTGCGCCGCGGCCAGCGGCTGGAGGACGCCGCGGAACGGGTGCGGGTGCGCCGCTGGGGGCCGCGCACCCTCGACGTCGACGTCGTCCAGGTGCTGGACGACGGCGCCGAGATTCTCAGCGACGACCCGGAGCTCACCCTGCCGCACCCGCACGCCCACGAGCGTGGCTTTGTGCTGGTGCCGTGGTTGGCCGCCGATCCGGCGGCGACGCTGCGTGGGCGGCGGGTGGCCGCGCTCGTCGAGAAGCTGGCTGCGGCCGAGGTCGCGGAGATCCGCCCCGTCGGCACCCTGACCGGCGGGCCGGACGTCGGGGTGAGTGGGCGGTGACCCGCACCCCGGTCGTCGGGCTCGTCGTCGTCGGGGTCGTGCTGGCCGCGGCCACTGGCATCGTGACCTGGGGGTTCTACGGAAATTTCGTGCCGATCCACTGGGGCGTGTCCATCACGTTGTGGATGATGGCGATCATCTGCTTCGCCGCCGCCCGCAAGGTGAAGTCCTCCATGGACGGCGGCGCCATCGGGCTGGACCGCAGCCAGCTGGACCCCATGACCGTGGCGCTGTTTCTGGTGTTGGCGAAAGCGTCGGCCTGGACCGGCGCGGTCGTGGCCGGGGCCTACCTGGGGATCGCGACCTACGTGGTGCCGAACGCCTTTGACCTCGTCGCCGCGGCGCAGGACCTGCCCGGAGTGCTGACCTCGTTGCTCGGCGGGATCGTGTTGGCCGCGGCGGCGCTGTATCTCGAACGACATTGCGAGACACCGCCGCCCACGGACGGCGAGCGGGTTGGTTAAGGTAGACCCATGACTTCAGGGACGGGCGACCAGCGCACTGAACCCACCGCCGAGCGCACCGACGGCGGCTGGAGCCTCGCGCAGCAGGACAGGGGCCAGCTGTGGCTCGCTGTGCTGGTGGTGTTGGCGATCGTCGCCAGCGTCATCATGCTGCTCACCGACAGTGCCACGGCGCTGAAGTTCGCGCTGATCGCCGCACTGTGGGCGGCGGTCATCGGGTTCATCCTCGTCGGCCGTTACCGTAACCAGGCCCGCTCGGCGAAGGACGAACTCGCCTTGCGGGAGCAGACCCTGCAGGCCGAGCTGGAGAAAGCCAAGTACGAGGCGGAGGCCGCCGCGGCGAAGGCCGCCGCCGCGCCGTCCCCGGCGGACCTGGAGGTCCTCGAGGAGATCAAGCGCGAGCTCGCCGTCGTGCGCTCTCAGCTGGAGGAGCTCAGCGGCCGTGAGTTCGGCTTCGAACCGGCCGCCCTGCGCGCCGAGGCCCGCCGCATCATCGAGCTCGAGGCCCGCGCGTACGCGAGCACCCAGGAGCGTATCGACGCGCTGAGCAGGGCGTCGGAAGAAAAGCCGGATGAGCCGGTGGAAGCGGAGGTCGACGAGCTGCCCGAGTTCGATGACACGCCGCTGGCGCCCAGCCTCGACGCGATCGCCGGCCGGCTGGGCAGCCAGCCGAGCCCGCGCACCGCGGATTTGAACCCGCTGTCCGCGATCATCACGGAAAACGCCCGCCGCAAGGAAGAGGAGGCGGCGCAGGCGAAGAAGGCCACCGAGTCCGGTGAGAAGCCGGAGGGGAAGCCGGCGGAGAAGAAGCAGGCTGCGGACGCTCCAGCCCCGGCCGCGCCGCAGGCCCCGGCCGCGCCGGAAGCGAAGACTCCGAAGAAGAGCCCGGTTCCTTTCCCGTACGCGGACGATAAGGACGCTCCGGCGGTGAAAAAGGACAAGGAACAGCTCAAAGGCAAGAGCACGAAGGCCGACCAGTCTGACCAGTCAGAGCAGGCGTCCCCGGCGGAGGCGCCGAAGGCTCCGGCACAGAAACAGGCCCCGGCACAGACCCCGGCCCCCGCTCCGAAGCAGAAGCCCGAGCAGAAAGCGGAGGCCGCCACGGCCGAAGCGGCGGAGCAGGACGAGGATTATTCGGGTGGCCGGCGCCGCCGCGAGAACAACCAGGGCATCTCCGTCGCTGAGCTGCTGGCCCGGGCCAAGCAGCGGGATGACGAGGACGAGGGGCAATGAGGGCTCCCCGCCTGACGGTGGGCGCATTCATCGACGAGACGGACGACACGAAGTTTGCCGAGAGTCTCCGCGGGGTCGGCCATGACGTCACGACGCTGCACGATCCGGAAGAGGCCGCCGACTACGAACTCATCGTGCTGTCCGTGCGGGAGACCGACCTGCCGGACCTGGTGCGCCAGTTGTCGACGCAGGCGCGCCGCGGCCAAATTTACCTGCACACCTGCCTCGGCTACGGCGTCCAGGTGCTCGACGACGTGGAAACCCACGGCGCCGTCGTGGCCGCCGCCCACCCGCTGACGCCGGAGCTGTGGGTGACCGCCGCCACCGACGAACTCGGCGAGACCATCGTCGAATTGCTCGTGGGGGAACTCGGCGGCGCCAGTCGGGCCGTGCCCGACACCCAGCGCGCCCGCCTGGCGGCCGCGCGCACCCACCTGAGCTTCGTGGAGACCGTCCGCCGGGATGCGACGACGATGTTGGCGGAGGCCCTCGGCAACGTCGAGACCGCCCGCGAGATCGTCGACGCGGGGGGACGTCGGCACGGTCTGTTGGCCGACGTCGACGGGCCCGGCGGCGTCGACGCCCAACACGCCGGCATCGAGGACCCTGGGCTGGCCCGGGTGTTCCGGGAATTGGTGCGGCGCACCGCCCAGCAGAAAAGCGCCCACGACGCTGAATTGTGGGCAATACAGAAGGAGACATGATGGTATTCACCCCAGGACAGGCACACGTCCTCGATTCCGTGGACGGCGCCGGGCAGTTCGGCCGCGCCATGAACAAGACCGGTCGCCCCGTCGCCCTGGTGCCGCTCAACGAGGGGCTGCACGCCGGTCACATCGCGTTGATCCGCGCGGCCAAGCGGCTGCGCAACACCCTCGTCGTGGTGGCCTGGACCGGTGAGACGATCCCGGAGGACTTCGCCGAGGAGCAGGTCGACGCCGTCTGGCATTACCGCGGCGACCAGCTGTGGCCGGGCGGCATGCGCACCACGATCACCCCGCTCGAGGTGGGGATGGAGCCCGCGGCCGTGATCGGCCGTGAACTGACCCGCCTGGTCAGCCTGATCAACGTGCTGCACCCCTCCGACGTGGTGGTGGGGGAGAAGGACTACCAGACCGTCGTGGCGCTGCAGCAGGCCATCACGGATCTCCACCTGCCCGTGCAGCTGCACGGCGTGCCCACCGTGCGCACCTCGGAGGGGCTGGCGATCTCGTTGCGTAACGCCGGCGTCGACGAAGACGCCCGGGAGCAGGCGCTGGCGCTGTCCGCGGCGTTGACGGCCGGCGCGCACGCCGCCGAACACGGGGCGGAGCGGGTGCTGGAGACCGTGCACGGCGTGCTGGACGCCGCCGGGGTCACGCCCGAGTACGTGGAGCTGCGCGGCCTGGATCTGGGCCGGGCCCCGGAGGAGGGGGACGCGCGGTTGTTCGGCGCGGCCACCGTCGGCGGGGTGCGTCTGACGGACAACGTGGGCCTGCCGATCGGCATCGGTTTCCGCAACCTGGAGCCGGAACAGGACAGCTGACCGGCGCCGCCGCGCCGTATATGACGCACTGCCGGGGCTCCCTTGCTGCGGGGAGCCCCGACAGTGTCGTCAGGGGTTAGACGCCGATGCGGCCGCCGTCGGCGCGCCAGGCGACGACCGCCGCCGGACGCGGGACGCTGTCGCCGCCGTCGGGCCAGTGCGACGAGGGGTCTTCGACGGTGGAGTCATCGGCCTCTCCCGGGTGCTGGACGTTGACCAGGACCCGCTCGTCCATGACGATCGGGCCGCAGGTCTCGGCGTCGGTGGGCATCGTCATGAAGCACTTGAGCTCGCCGCGGTTCGGGCCGGTGGTGGTCACGGCGTACAGGCCGTCGTGGGAACCCAGGGCGTTGCCGTCGGTGGAGATCCACAGGTTGCCGTGGGTGTCGAAGGCCAGGTTGTCCGGGCACGAGATCGGGGAGACCCGCTCCTTGTCGAAGCCGCCGAAGTAGGTGTAGGCCTCGTCCGGGTCGCCGCAGACCAGCAGCAGGTTCCACGCGAAGGACTCGCCGGCGTGATCGTCCTCGATCTCCATGACCAGCCCGTTCTTGTTCTCGCGGACGGGGGCGTACTCGGTGGCGTCCTCCCAGTTCGCGCGGTCGCGTTCCTCGGCGGCGCCGCGGTACTTGTTGTTGGTCAGCGCGAGGTAGACCTTGCCGTCGACCGGATTGGCCTCGAAGTCCTCCGGGCGGTCCATCTTGGTGGCGCCGACCTCGTCGGCGGCCAGGCGGGTGTAGACGCAGACCTCCTCCGGGGAGAAGCCGTCGACGTGGGACTCGGCGGTGCCGTCCTCCTGGACGGTGACCAGCGGGTGCCACGTGCCGGTGCCGTCGAAGGCGCCGTCCTCGGGCAGCTGGCCGGAGCCGTCGATCTCCGAGGCGGGGGAGTTGCCCTTCAGGGAGGCGACGTAGAGGGTGCCGGAGTCGAGGATGCTCATGTTGTGGGCCTTGTCGCCCTCGACGATCTGCTTGTTGGAGACGAACTTGTAGATGTACTCGAAGCGCTCGTCGTCGCCGGAGTAGCAGACCACGGTGCCGTCGTCGGCGACGTAGATGCTGCCGGCCTCGTGCTTGAAACGGCCCAAGGCGGTGTGCTTGACCGGGGTGGAGACGGGGTCGAAGGGGTCGATCTCGACGATGTAGCCGAAGCGCAGGAATTCGTTGGGCTCCTTGGACATGTCGAAGCGGTCGTGCAGTCGCTCCCACTGACGGCCCGACGCGCCCTCCGGGGCGCCGATGCGCTCGGCGTCCTCCTTGGCGCGGCCGGTCAGGTCGGCGGAGTTGGCGAAGTACTGGTTGATGTTCTCCTCGCCGGAGAGGTAGGTGCCCCACGGGGTCAGGCCGCCGGCGCAGTTGTTGAGGGTGCCCAGCACGGTCGTGCCCTCCGGGTCCGCGGAGGTCTTCAGCATGTCGGAGCCGGCGGCCGGCCCGGTGAAGCGGAAGGGGGTGGTGGCGGTGATGCGGCGGTTGAGCGGACCGAATTCGCGCTTGAGCTCGCCGGTGTCCCCGGCCTTGGAGACTTCGAGGATGGTGTGGCCGTGGGCGGCCAGGCCGATGTTGATCTGCTCGTCCGTCGGGTTGTCTTCGTCATAGCCCGGGTGCATCTGCGGCTCGGTGGTGTATTCGTGCGAGGCGACGAAGACCATGCGCTCCGGGTCCTCGGGGTGCTCGAAGAGGCCGCCGAAGTCGTTGTTGAAGCCGAACTGGCGCTCCTGGGCCTCGACGCTCTGGTTGTCGACGTCGAACTCGGGGGCGTCCTCGAAGATCGGGTCGCCCCAGGCGATGAGGATGGAGTGATCGTAGCCCTCGGGCAGGGTGATCTGGTCGTCGGTGTTCATCTCGACGGGATCGAACCGCATGCCCTCGACGGAGGTCAACTCGACGTCCGCCTCGGTGGTGGAGCCGGCACCGGAGGAGGACCCCGAGGAGGAGGCGGCGGCGGTTTCTTCGGAGGGGGAGCAGGCGGCCAGGGCGGCGGCGCCGCCGACGGAGACGACGGTCAGGCTGCCGGCCTTCAGTGCGGAACGGCGCGACATCAGGTCGCCGAAATAGGTGTTGTCGGACTGGTTTCCGCACTCGCCGAAGCAGGCGTTGCCGCATTTGTAGGTGCAGGTCATGCTGGATCGGCTGGACATGAATTTATTGGCGAAAAGGTTGAGGCCCTTGAGCGACACGAAAGCTCCCACTGTGTAAAAGCGATTAATGACACGGGAAAATGTAGGCGGGCCAGGTGTCGGGCAGGGGCGTTCTGGGTTAAATGTCGTTGAATTCGGAAAGTCGTTTCAGCGAACTGGCTGGACAAGGTGTGGCGAAGGGGGTGGCGGCCCCGTCGGCTGCTGGTTACACTGAGTGATAGATGTATCTATTTCTCTGAGTGTGATTGTCGATAGGTTGAGCTCCTCCATTGGGTCACCCCTTTAATTAGGTAAAGGCCGTTTAAAAGCGAAATTTTGTGGGCGGGGAAGATTAAACACCGCTATTGTCGTCCTTAATCGCTTCCGTCTCTGCAGGGCGGGGGCGACGCCGCCAAGAACGCAGCCGTGTCGGCGGCCGCAGGCGCCGCACCGGCGCCTGCGGTGAGGAAGACAGCCCCGCACACGGCTCACGAGCTCGAGGAGAACCATGTACGTCAGCACCCCACCCCAGGTCAAGGAACAGCGACTTTCGGAAGAGCACGCGGCTTTGGTCAAAGCGACCCTGCCAGCGGTCGGCGAAAACATCGAAACCATCGCCCGGAACTTTTACGAAAGGATGTTCACGGCGCACCCGGAGCTGCTGCGCGACACGTTCAACCGCGGCAACCAGAAGTCTGGCGCCCAGCAGAAGGCGTTGGCGGCGTCGGTGGCGACTTTCGCCACCATGCTGGTCGACCCGGAAGCCCCGGATCCGGTCCACATGCTCAACCGCGTCGCCCACAAGCACGTCTCCCTGGGCATCGTCGAAGATCAGTACCCCATCGTCCATGAGAACCTCATGGCCGCGATCGGTGAAGTCCTTGGCGACGCCGTCACCGAGGACGTGGCCGACGCCTGGTCCACCGTCTACTGGCTGATGGCCGACGTCCTGCTCAATCAGGAGGAGGAGCTCTACGCCTCCGACGACGTGAAGCCGGGGGACGTCTTCCGCGAAGTCGAGGTCACCGACAAGCAGTCGCTGACCGAAAACGTCACCACCTACACCCTCCGGGGCGATCTGGTGAAGCCCCGCCCGGGCCAGTACACCTCCATCGGCGTGGTCCTGCCGGACGGCGCCCGCCAGCTGCGCCAGTATTCGATCGTGGCCGGTGACGAAAACTTCTACCGCATCGCGGTGGAAACCGACGGCGAGGTGTCCAACCACCTCAAGCAGAAGGTTGACACCGGAGACACCATTCAGGCCACGCTCGCCGCCGGCGACCTGGTCCTGGAGGACGGCGACAACCCGGTCGTGCTGATCTCCTCCGGCATCGGCTCCACCCCGATCATCGGCATGCTCTCCTACCTGACGCGCACCCAGTCGGACCGTAAGATCACCTGCCTGGTCGCCGACGAGAGCGAGGCCACCCTGGCGCAGAAGGCGGAGGGAGACTCCTTCGTCGAGCAGCTGAAGAACGCCTCGGTGTTCTTCTCCTACCGCGACCACGGTGAGATGCTCAAGCCCAGCGAGCACGACGTGGCCGGCGCCGACGTCTACATCTGCGGCGGCAGCGCCTTCCTGCAGTCCGTCCGTGACGACCTGGAGACCCTGCCCGCCGATCAGGCCCCGGCCGTGATCCGGTACGAGCTGTTCAGCCCCAACGACTGGCTGGTCAACTAGCGCCTGCTCGTCGACGTTCACCGCGTGGCGTCGTCTCCCCTCCCAGAGGGCGCCGGCGCCGCGTCGGTCAGGCGAAGAAGTGCACCACCGCGCCGATCACGAACGCTGAGGCTGCCACAGAGGCGCAGGCGAATTCGATCAGCATGCCCAACCCCATGGACTTCAACGCCTCCCAAGAGGTCCTCCCCGCCGCGGTGAGGTCGCGGCGCCGGGCCAGCTCGGCGAGCAACAGGCCGAGCGCGAAGCCGAGGAACAGCCCCACCACCGGGACCACGAACATCCCGACCACCCCGGCCACGACCCCGACCGCCACCGGGCCGTTGGGGATGCGTTCGCGGCGCATCTTGCGCCCCGTCAACATCAGCGACGCGCTCATCCCGATCACCGCCAGAACCACGCCGATCAGGCCGGCCGTCCACGACGCCGTGGAACCCAGCAGCCAGGCCCAGACGAGGAGCGTGCCGATCGTCAACAACGACCCCGGCAGAATCGGGAAAACTGTGCCCAGCACGCCGACCGCCAGCAACAACGCGGCGACGACGGTGGCGATGGCCTCGAAGACAGTCGTATCCATGCCGCCAGTATCCCACCGCCCGGGCGCGTAGATTGGGCACATGACGACGTGGTGGGAAGAGCACAACGCGATGGCGCGCGAACACGGGGTCGACGTCCCGCTTCTCGACGACGCCGTGACGTTGCTTGACGACGTCGAGGCCGCCTTCGCCAGCACCGGCGCCGCCACACCCGGATGGCCCGCGCCGGACGTCGACCACTCGGACAGCCGTATCTACGAGCGGGTCACCGAACCGGAACGCTTCGCGATCGTCGCCGCCCGGGCCGAGGCCTGGGTAAGCGTGCTGACGGCGCGTGGCTGGGCCACATCCTGGACCCGCGGAATCCAGCGAGTGCTCGTGCCCGCGCGCCGGGAGGCGGCGCCCATGGTGCTCCAAGTCAGTCACAACCACGGGGCGACGTTTGTGACAGTCGGCGTCGGCGATCCGCCTTTCATGCTGCAGGAACACCCCGACTGCGCCTGCGACGGCTGCGACATGGGTTCCGAAACGTTGCTCCAAGGCATCGACGAAGACATCTTTTCCATCGTCGACGGCTCCCTCGAAGTGGTGGAAGGGGCGGGGCAGCGCACGCTGCGGACCTCCTTCAGCGGTGCGCGCAGCACCACGTCGAAGCGGCGGCCGGTGCGCGGCGTGTTCGGCGGGCCGTGGGACCAAGACTGGTCGCCACGTCGGCTGATCAAGATGTCGTTCTAAGGCAGTGACCGGCAACCGGGTTCAGGAAATACGGTCGGCACGAGAAGTTCTCCTGAAACTGATCTGCTGTTGCCGGACACGTAAGCAATCGTTCATTCCGGGGACACTTTCACGGTTTAGCGTGATCCTGGATCGCAACACGCCGTGTGGCCGATGCGACCTGCCGCTGACCAGTCGCGCACCACATCTGTGCCGTGCGGGCTTTTTGAGAAAAGGATTGATATGGCTATTTCCCCTTATGCGCTGCGCACCGTCGCAACCGTTTCCGCCTCCGCCGTCGTGCTCGCCGGTGCTTTGGTTCCCGTCGCCAACGCGCAGAGCAGTGATGGGCTCAATTTCCCGTCCTCCTCGCTCTCCTCCACCCCGGGCCAGGATAATCAGGAAGGCACAGGCGGCCCGAAGAACATCATTTACATGGTCGGTGACGGCATGGGCTACAACCACGTCGCCGCAGCCAACCTCTACGAGTCCGGCCAGACCAGGTACCAGGTCGAGGGTGAAGCCGCTCCGGAGCAGCTCGAGGAGCTGGAAGGCGAGGCCGTCCAAGTCTACGAGGGCGACGACTGGAACCACTTGGCGATGGCCACCTTCCAAGAGGGCAACTCTTACGACGGTCTGCGGGCGTGGAGCGACCACAATTACGTCAACGAAGACTTCACCGACTCCGCGGCCGCCGGCACCGCCATGGCCACCGGCGGGAAGACCAGCAACGGCTCCCTGGGCGTCAGCTCCGACGGCGAGGCCATGGAGAACACCTCCGAACGCGCCAAGGCACAGGGCAAGGCCGCCGGCGTCGTCTCCGACGTCCCGTTCAGCCACGCCACCCCGGCCGCCTGGGCCGCGCACAATGCCGACCGCAATGATTACCATGCCATCGCCGACGAGATGCTCGCCGGTGACCTCGACGTCATCATGGGCGCCGGACACCCGCTCTACGGCGTCGACAACGAGCTGCTGGCGGAGCCGAACTACCGATACATTTCCGAAGAGGGTTTCACGGCCGCCTCCACCGGCGAGACCGATTTCGAGTACTTCGAGGAGGACGCCGCGTTTGAGGCGCTGGCCAACGGCGAAGTCGAGGAAGGCACCCAGTACTTTGGCCTGGCCCAGGTGGCCTCCACCCTGCAGCATGACCGCACCGGCGCTTCGGCGGTCCCGTACGACGTCGAGCAGAACGACGTCATCGACCTGGCCACCATGTCCGAGGGTGCGCTCAACGCCCTGAACACCGACGACGACGGTTTCCACCTCATGATCGAAGGCGGCGCCATCGACTGGGCGGGCCACGCCAACGACATCGCCCGCGACATCGAGGAAGTCCAGGCCTTCAACGACACTGTCGACGTCGTCGTCGAATGGGTGGAGGAGAATTCCTCCTGGGACGAAACCCTGCTGATCGTCACCGCGGACCACGAAACCGGCTATCTCTCCGGACAGGACGAGCTGCCGGGGTGGAAGGCGCTGCACGGCGGAGCGGGTGAGGTCCCAGAGCACGAGTACTACTCCGGCAACCACACCAACCAGGTGGTCCCGTTCTTCTACAAGGGCGCTGGATCCGAGGACATCGCCGCCAACGTCGCCGGCACCGACCCAGTCCGCGGCGACTACATCGACAACACCACCGTCGCGAACCTGACGTTCAACGAGTGGTGGAACGAAGATTAATACGCGCGCCCTGAGCCGGTGACGGCAGCGGGCGAGCCTGCACGATGAGGAGCGGTTCTCGGCACACGCCGAGAACCGCTCCCGTGCTCTTTCCTTCCGGACACGGTCGGCTTCTCGTCTCCGCCCGGTGATCGGCTACCCTTAGAAGCCGTGAGTGACGCAAAGAATTCCCAGGACAAGCGCGACCTTCCCGAGCAGCTGAAGATTCGCCGTGACAAGCGTTCCAAGCTGCTCTCCGAAGGCCATGAGCCGTACCCGGTCGTGGTCGACCGCACCACGTCCCTGAAGGATCTGCGCGCCAAATACGTCGTCCTCGCCGAAGGCGAAGAGCCCGCGGGCGCCGAGGGCGTGACCTACCTCGAGGCCGGCGGAGAGACCCAGGACGAGGTCGCCGTCGCCGGACGCATCATGTTCCAGCGCAACACCGGCAAGCTGTGCTTCGCCACCCTCCAAGAAGGCGACGGCACCCAGCTGCAGGTCATGCTCTCCCTCGCCGAGGTCGGGGAAGACGCCCTGGCCGCCTGGAAGTCCGACACGGATCTGGGTGACATCGTCTCCGTACGCGGCCGGGTCATCTCCTCGCGCCGGGGCGAGCTGTCGATCATGGCGAAGACCTGGTCGATGGCCTCCAAGGCGCTGCGCCCGCTGCCGGTGGCCTTCGCCGAAATGAACGAGGACCAGCGCGTCCGCCACCGCTACACCGACCTGATCATGCGCGAAGAGGCTCGTAAGAACGCCATGACCCGCATCAAGGTCATGCGCGCCCTGCGCAACTTCCTCGAGGGCCAGGATTTCCACGAGATCGAGACCCCGATGCTGCAGACGCTGCACGGCGGCGCTGCAGCTCGGCCCTTCGTCACGCATTCGAACGCGCTCGACCTCGACCTGTACCTGCGCATCGCGCCGGAGCTGTACCTCAAGCGCGCGGTCGTCGGCGGCCTGGAGCGCGTCTTCGAGGTCAACCGCAATTTCCGCAACGAAGGCATCGACTCCACGCACAGCCCCGAGTTCGCCATGTTGGAGACCTACCAGGCGTGGGGGACCTACGAGGACGGCGCCCGTCTGATGCGTGAGCTGGTGCAGTCCGTGGCGCAGCAGGTCTTCGGATCCACCACCGTGACGTGGGCTGACGGCACCGAGTTCGACCTCGGCGGCGACTGGCCCGTCATCGAGATGTACCCGTCGCTCAACGAAGCATTGCAGCGCGAGCACCCGGGCCAGCCCGAGGTGACCATCGACTCCAGCGTCGAGGAGCTCAAGGCCATCGCCGAGGTCATCGGCCTGGACGTGCCCAAGGACGGCGGCTGGGGCCACGGCAAGCTCGTCGAGGAAATCTGGGAGCTGCTCTGTGAGGATCAGCTGGAGGGCCCGATCTTCGTCAAGGACTTCCCGGTCGAGACTTCCCCGCTGACCCGCCAGCACCGCGAGAAGCCGGGCGTGACCGAGAAGTGGGACCTCTACATCCGCGGCTTCGAGCTGGCCACCGGCTACTCCGAGCTCGTCGACCCGGTCATCCAGCGCGAGCGCTTCGAGGACCAGGCCCGCCTGGCCGCCGGCGGTGACGAGGAGGCCATGGTCCTGGACGAGGACTTCTTGTCCGCCATGGAGCAGGCCATGCCGCCGACCGCCGGTTGCGGCATGGGTATCGACCGCCTGCTGATGGCCCTGACCGGCCTGGGTATCCGGGAGACGGTGCTGTTTCCGATCGTCAAGCCGGAAAGCAAGCAGGTTCAGAAAGGCACGGGCGAGCAGGACAGCGCCAAGTAGGCCTGAACCCACACACAGGCGACGTCGGCGGGCCGGCACCGAGATTCTACGGTGCCGGCCCGCCGACGCTTCTACGCATCAGTGCGAATGGTCGCGGGGCGTGGAATGGGTGGCGCCGAGGTAATGCAGAACTTCATGGGCGTGCTGATCCACCAGCGAATAGCGGACTTCCCGGCCCTGCCGCTCCGCCGCGAGCACGCCGACCGTGGCCATGTGGGTCAACGCGGCGGAGGCGGTGGGCACCCGGATACCCGTCAATTCCGCCAGTTCGCCGACGCTGGCCTTGCCGGGCCCCACATAGTGCATGGCCAGCAACAGCCGCAGCCGAGTGGGATCGCCCAGCAATTTAAATAGCGGGGACCATTCTTCTGCGAGTTCGAGCAGCGTCGCGGGGATCGAGGGAGAGGGACGGTCGGTCATGGCTTCATCTTATCGACGTAACGGAGGCGGCGGCCCCGTCTCTGAAGCCGCCTGGCTCAGGCCTGGCGGGGGAGGGCGACCGCGCGCCGGTAAATGACCGAGGGCAGCTCCACCGCCTCCACGTCGCCTCCGGCGTCGCGCAGCGCACAATGCCAGTGCGACCACACCGCCTGAAACACAGCGACCCGGTGGCCCGCCGCCAGCCGCAGCGTCAAGGCGTCCGCCTGCGGCGCGGCCCGGCGCAGGGTGGCGAGCAACAGATCGGTCAGGCGGATGAGCAACGTCCCGGCGGCGTCGCGCACGGCAGTGTCCTGGGCGAGGAGCATAAAGAAGTCGCGGGAGGCGGCCGCGTCGAGGATGGTGGTCTCCTCGATGAGACCGGCCAACGCGTCGTCTACGTCAGCGAGCAGGCCGGGGAGAGAGTCGACGGTGGGCGACACTCCGCCGAGGACCTCGACGAAGGGGGCCAGACTCGGCAGCGCGGCGGATTCCTTCGTGGCGAAGTAACGGAAAAACGTGCGCGAGGACACCCCGGCGAGAGCGGCGATCTCATCGACCGTGGTGGCGGCGGAGCCCCGGGCCAAGAACAGCCGGACCGCGGTCAATCTGATAGTTTCCTCGGTGAATGCTCGCTGTCGCTCGCGGAGGCCCATCGGTTCTGCTTTCTGCTTGACAGTACCTACTGCGGTAATAGCATATCAGTCTGACAGCCTCCGACACCTGGGAATACGGCCCCCGCGCGAGTCGATCGGAGGGTGGGAAACAGAGGTTTCCCGCCTGCGCCGGGCAGGTTCTGCGCCGGGATGCCCACCTGCGGGTTTCCCGGGGCTCGTCAGTCGCCCCTAAACCCCTGTTCGCTACCGGCGTACATGTCTCCTACCTGCATAAACAGCCCTTTTTTCGCCTTCCGGTTTTGGAGGTGGGACGGTTTCGGCTCCCTCCCGCGTTACAGTGGGGGACAGCTAAAGACAATTAGACCGGTTAGGGAGACTCAGACATGTTCGAAAGGTTCACGGACCGGGCCCGTCGCGTCATCGTTCTCGCACAGGAAGAGGCGCGCGCGCTCAACCACAATTACATCGGAACCGAGCATATTCTGCTCGGTCTCATCCACGAGGGTGAAGGCGTCGCCGCCAAGGCCCTCGAGTCGATGGGCATCAACCTCGAGGACGTGCGTCGCGAGGTCGAGGAGATCATCGGCCGCGGCACCCAGCCGCATACGGGACACATCCCGTTCACCCCGCGCGCCAAGAAGGTGCTCGAGCTGTCCCTGCGTGAGGGGCTGCAGATGGGGCACAAGTACATCGGCACCGAGTTCCTGCTGCTCGGCCTCATCCGCGAGGGTGAGGGCGTGGCGGCCCAGGTGCTGACCAAGCTGGGGGCCGACCTGCCGCGTGTGCGTCAGCAGGTTATCCAGCTGCTCTCCGGCTACGAGGGTGGTCAGGGTCAGGGGCAGGAAGGCGGCCAGGGTGGCGGCCAGGGTGCCCTCGGGGCGGGCGCCGGGGCAGGCGCCGGTGCGGGCGCCGCCGCCGGCGGCCGCGGCGGTCAGCCGGGCGGCGACCGCTCCAACTCCCTGGTTCTCGACCAGTTCGGCCGCAACCTGACCCAGGCAGCCAAGGACGGCAAGCTGGATCCGGTCGTCGGCCGCGAGAAGGAAATCGAGCGCATCATGCAGGTGCTCTCCCGCCGCACGAAGAACAACCCGGTCCTGATCGGTGAGCCGGGCGTCGGTAAGACCGCCGTCGTCGAGGGGCTGGCCTTAGACATCGTCAACGGCAAGGTCCCGGAGACGCTCAAGGACAAGCAGGTCTACTCGCTGGACCTGGGATCGCTGGTCGCCGGTTCCCGCTACCGCGGTGACTTCGAGGAGCGCCTGAAGAAGGTGCTCAAGGAGATCAACCAGCGCGGCGACATCATCCTGTTCATCGACGAGATCCACAACCTCGTCGGAGCGGGCGCGGCTGAGGGCGCCATCGACGCGGCGTCGCTGCTGAAGCCGAAGCTCGCCCGCGGTGAGCTGCAGACCATCGGTGCGACCACGCTCGACGAGTACCGCAAGCACATCGAGAAGGACGCCGCCCTGGAGCGTCGCTTCCAGCCGGTGCAGGTCGACGAGCCCAGCATGGAAAACACCATCCTGATCCTCAAGGGACTGCGCGACCGTTACGAGGCGCACCACCGCGTCTCCTACACCGACAGCGCGCTGTCCGCCGCGGCGAACCTCGCAGATCGCTACATCAACGACCGTTTCCTGCCGGACAAGGCCGTCGACCTCATCGATGAGGCCGGCGCGCGCATGCGCATCAAGCGCATGACGGCTCCGGAGTCGCTGCGTGAGGTCGACGAGCGTATCGCCGACGTCCGCCGCGAGAAGGAGGCGGCCATCGACGACCAGGACTTCGAGAAGGCCGCGGGCCTGCGCGACAAGGAGCGCAAGTTGGGCGAGGAGCGCTCGGAGAAGGAGAAGCAGTGGCGCGCCGGCGATCTCGAGGACATCGCCGAGGTCGGCGACGACCAGATCGCTGAGGTCTTGGCGCACTGGACCGGCATCCCGGTGTTCAAGCTCACCGAGAACGAGTCCTCCCGCCTGCTCAACATGGAAGAAGAGCTGCACAAGCGCATCATCGGGCAGGACGAAGCCGTCAAGGCCGTGTCCCGTGCCATCCGCCGCACCCGTGCGGGCCTGAAGGACCCGAAGCGCCCGTCCGGCTCGTTCATCTTCGCCGGCCCGTCCGGCGTGGGTAAGACGGAGCTGTCGAAGGCACTGGCGGAGTTCCTCTTCGGCGACGACGACGCCCTGATCCAGATCGACATGGGCGAGTACCACGACCGCTTCACGGCGTCGCGCCTGTTCGGTGCTCCCCCCGGATACGTCGGCTACGAGGAGGGCGGCCAGCTCACCGAGAAGGTGCGCCGCAAGCCGTTCTCCGTCGTGCTGTTCGACGAAATCGAGAAGGCCCACAAGGAGATCTACAACACCCTGCTCCAGGTGCTGGAGGAAGGCCGTCTCACCGACGGTCAGGGACGCATCGTGGACTTCAAGAACACGGTCCTGATCTTCACCTCGAACCTGGGCACGCAGGACATCTCCAAGGCCGTCGGCCTGGGCTTCAGCGGCTCCAGCGCCACGGATTCGGACGCCCAGTACGAGCGGATGAAGAACAAGGTCGACGACGAGCTGAAGAAGCACTTCCGTCCCGAGTTCCTCAACCGCATCGACGAGATCGTGGTCTTCCACCAGCTCACGCAGGAGCAGATCGTCGAGATGGTCGACCTGCTGATCAGCCGCACGAGCACGGCGCTCGCCGAGCAGGACATGGACGTCGAGCTCACGGACCAGGCCAGGAACCTCCTGGCCAACCGAGGCTTCGACCCGGTCCTCGGCGCCCGCCCGCTGCGTCGCACCATCCAGCGCGACATCGAGGACGTCATGTCCGAGAAGATCCTCTACGGCGAGCTCGGCGCCGGCGAGATCGTCACCGTCGACGTCGAGGGGTGGGACGGCGAGTCGAAGAAGACGGACGAGGCCCGCTTCACCTTCACCCCGCGTCCGAAGCCGCTGCCGGAGGGCGCCTTCTCGGAGATCTCTCCGGAGGCCGCCGACAGCGTCCGTGAGGTCGACCTCGAGGACGAGGACGGCACTGACACGGACGGCGACAATCCGGAGGACGACCAGCCGGACGACCTGACCCCGGACGTGCTGGCCGGCGGCGAGAGCGGTTCGGACGACGACTCCGACGGCGGACCCGCCGGCGGAGCCGCCCCGCAGCCGCAGAACTAAGCTGTACGACACGACGCCCCCGCCCCACCAGAATTCTGGTGGGGCGGGGGTTTCGTCGTTCGCTCATCGGCACAGGTGGTGGAAACCAGCTAAAAAGAGCGACCCACCTGCGGATTTATTGGAAATACCAACGGTTTGGCACGATGGTGCCGTACATGATTGTGTGTCGGGTGCCCGGCACCTCATCTGATCCCTTAGGTAGAGGCCATGACCAATCCACGCCCCCAGGGCGGGACCAAGGCCGCGACCGTCCTGCAGGATGACGCGGTAGATCTGAACACTGCGGGGATCACCGCAGAAGAACAACGGGAAGCCCAGGAAAAGTACCCGCTGAGCTTCCTTCACCTGACTGGCGTCACGAAGACCGTGATTGACTGGATCGTGGTCGCAGTCGCCGTCTGGGTGTTGATCACCGCGGTCAGCGCCATCGGCTCCGGATTTGGCATGGCCGTCGGTGACCGGGCCGCGGACATCTTCCAGCTCGCACAAAATCCTTTCGTCGGCTTGATGATCGGCGTGCTGGCGACGGTGCTGACCCAGTCGTCTTCGACGACCACGTCCATCACGGTGGGCATGGTGGCGGGCGGGCTGCCCATTGAGATCGCCATTCCGATTCTCTTCGGGGCCAATATCGGGACCACGGTCACCTCGACGCTGGTGTCGCTGGGGTTGTCCGGCGACAAGGTGATGTTCCGGCGCGGTTTCGCCGCGGCCAGCGTCCACGACATGTACAACCTGCTCGCCGCCCTGATCTTTTTCCCGCTGGAGTTGATCTTCGCCCCGCTGCAACGCAGCTCCGCGTGGCTGTCGGAGCAGCTGGCCGGCGAGGACGCCGGCCCGGTGGGGGCGCTTTTCGACGGTGCGGGCGCCGCAGTCAGTGTCGTCACCGAACCCGGTGTCGCCCTGTTGGAGTGGGCGGTGACCCCGCTCGGCGTCGTCACCGGTGGCGTCACTCTGATCCTCATCGGCGTCATTCTGATCCTGGCGGTCATCAGTTTCATCGGCAAAATGCTCAAGGCCCTGCTGGTGGGCACCGCACAGAAGATGTTCCACAACGCCATCGGCCGCGGCCCGATCTCGGGCGTGGCGTCCGGGACCCTGGTGACGGTCCTGGTCCAGTCCTCGTCCACCACCACGTCCCTGGCCGTGCCGCTGGCGGCCACCGGCAAGTTCTCCCTCCGGCAGATCTTTCCTTTCGTCGTGGGCGCCAACATCGGGACCACCGTCACCGCACTCATCGCGGCCTTCGGATTCAGCGGGGTGGAAGGCCAGACGGCGCTGCAGGCGGCGTTCATCCACCTGCTCTACAACGTCTTCGCCGCCCTGCTGATCATGGGGGCTCCGGGGCTGCGCACACTGCCGATCAAGGCGGCGTCACTGCTCGCCCGGCTCGGCGCAGAAAACAAGATGTATGTCGTCGGCTGGGTGGCCGGAGTCTTCCTGATCCTCCCCGCCCTTCTCATCGGGGCGACGATGCTGCTGTAGGGGCGGCCCCCCTTTTCGCGGGCACAGCGTCCGGACACAGTGTCACATTTGCTCAGGAAAGCAGTGCCTGTATATAAGGTTGTGCTCATGCCTGAGAGCCGTATCGCTGCCATCGGTGACCTACACCTTGGCCGACGCAACCGGTTGTGCCAGCCTGACGTGGTTGAACCGTGGTTCAGGCGGGTCGTGGACATAGCCGTGGAACGCGGGTGTCGCGCGCTAGTCATCACCGGTGATTTCTTCGACAAGAAGGCCGTCCATGACCCTGAGCCGCTGCTCGCCTGCGGGGAACGCATGCTGCGCCACGCAGTGGTCGAGGGGTTGCCCGTGGTGCTCGTCTGGGGCAACCACGACGTCGCCTCTGGACTGCACCGCCAGCTTCCAACCCTCGACGGCGTGTACGTGGCCGGCACGGAACCCGCGCTCATTGAGGTACCGGGAGTCGACGTCGTGTTCCCGGCAGTCAGCGTCGAAGTCAACCGGGATCCGCGGAAGGTGGTGGGCAAGTGCCCGGCCACCTTCCGGCCTTCGCTGGCCATCCTGCACACGTCCATGGAAGGGCAGTGGGACACCTCCGAGTGCCTGCCGACCTCGTTGGCGGAGATGAGGGGACGCGGTTACGCCGGCTGGGTGTTGGGCCATGTCCACGACCGGATTCACCTGCTGGAACGACCGTTCATCGGCTACACGGGGGCGCCGTGGCGCCGCCGCCCGGACGTGCCCGGCGGCAGCGAGTACATCGAAGTCAGCGTCCCCAGCGGCGGGGACGCGGCGACCGCGACGGTGGTCCCGGTCTGACGCGGAGTTTAAAATGCGCCGCAGTTGTCGGGCACCGGGACCTCATAGAAACGGTCGATGAGGTAGTTCAACGCCTGTGGCTGGGACATGAGCATGCCGACGGCGTGGTCGACGGCGAAACGCTCGCCGCCGGTCAACGACGGCATCGCCTCCTCCAGGTAAAAGACAGGAGTACCCGCGGCGCAGTAAGTACGGCCGAGCTGGCGGACCTGGTCGTTCGGGATCACGTCGTCGTGGTCGCCGCCACTGATCATCACCGGGGCTGTGGGTCCCCGCTGGCCGAGGTTCTGCGCGGTCAGTGCGTCCGTGAGGTAGGGATCGGCGAACGCCGCCTCAGAAAGGCTCGCTCCGCTGGCGGTCAAAGAGTTCGTCGGGCGCATGCCCCAGTTCACAGCACTGTCGCCGATGCATCCGGCGGCGTTGTCGTCGACGAATGCCCGTCCCTCATCGGAGAGGATACCGTCGAGCGCGGCGGCGAACTCAGGGTCACGTGCGGAAAAACCGGCCATCGCATAGCCCAGCACCCCGGAGATCAGAGAGCCATCGACGGCGGTCATCACCGCCGGCAGATCCGCTGGCGGAGCCCCCGAGTAGGTGCCCTTGACATTGAGTTCCGGGGCGTATTCCACGGCCAGTTCCGCGGCGGCGGCCGCTGCGCCCCCACCCTGCGAATAGCCGGAAAAAGCGAGTGGTGAATCGGTGGGTGCGCTGGCGGCACGCAGCCCGGCGCGGGCGGCGTCGAGCACCGCATGCGCTTCTTCTGTGTGGTGGACGTAGGTGTGCGGCCCTGGGGTGCCCAAGCAGATGTAGTCGGTGACGACCACCCGAATGCCTTGCAGAGACGCCGCGTAGTACATCGGTATTTCATAATTGACGCCCACTGACTGGCCGACGGGGTCAACGGCGCCGGTCAACCAGGGGCCCCGGGAGGGGGCGCAGGCGTCGCCGCCGCCGCGGGTGCCGGGTGCAAAAACGATCGTCGGGGTGGGGCCGTCTCCCGGCCAAGCGTGCGCCGGCTCGATGACGACGCCGGAGACGGCCGTCGGGGCGCCGTCCGCTCGGGTGGAGGTGTAGAGGATCTTGCTGGCGTGGCCGGGCAGGTTCTCGCCGCCGACGTTGAGCAGGTGTGGGGCGTCCTGGGTGCGCAGCACCGTCCCGGGGTCGGCCGGCAGGCGTTCCGGCGGGAGGTAGAAAGGGTCGGTGGGGTCGAAGAGGAACGGGTCGACGGGGGTGGAAAAAGAGTGGGCGGCGGCGTCGGCGAGTTGTTCCGGGGCGGGGGCCGGTTCATGCGCTGGGGCGGGCGGGGCGAAGGCGTCGCTGGGGATGGCGGCCGCCGTCGGCGCCAGCGACAGTGCGGCGAGGAGGGGGGCCAGCGTTGTTGTGAGATGGTTCCACGGCATACCCGTTCACCGTAACCGGGGAATTTCCGGCGAGTGCGTAGACGGCTGGAGTGCCCCCGTCCGAGGGCGCGGCACCGCCGCCGCTATTGGCCGAACAACGCCGCGATTCCCAGCATCACCGGTAAGGCCGCGAACGTGGTGATGAATACGGTGTCGCGGGCGACGATGGTGCCTTTGCCGTAGGTGGCGGCGAAATTGTAGACGTTCTGGGCAGACGGCAACGCCGCCAGGATGAGCACGGCGTAGAGCTGTTCGGCCTCCAGCCCCCACAGCAGACCCACGCCCCAGGCGATCGCAGGCATGCCCACCAACTTCATGGCGGAGGCGGTGAGCACCGAGGGCCGGTCCTCGCGCACCTGCAGCACTCGGGTGGCGCCCAGCGAGGCGCCGAAACTGACCAGCACGAGCGGGACCGCCGCCGCGCCGAGGATGCTGGCGGGGGCGAGGATCGGCTCCGGCACGGACCACGGCGAAAGGGTGAACACCAGGCCCACGAGCGTCGCCACCATCACCGGGGTAAACAGGGAGCGCCGCAGCAGCTGGGAGACCTTCACCCCGCCGGAGGCCAACCCCGCCAACAGCAGCGGGTTGATCAACACGGCCTGAATGATGATGATCGGCGCCATGTAGGCCGCGTCGCCCAGCACGTAGCTCATCACCGGCAGTCCGATGTTGACGGCGTTGACGTACAGGCTGGCGCCCGCGCCGGCGGCGGTGGTGGGCAGGTCCCGACGCAGGAAAATCACCGAAATCACGCAGTAGGCCACGCCGGTGAGCACCGTGGCGACCAACGTGACCAGGATGACCGGCGACAGGAGGTCGGAGGCGTCCGTCTGGGAGACTTCCGAGAACATCAGGGCGGGCAACGCCGCGTAAAACACCACCCGGTTGATCACGCCGCGGTCGGCGTCGGTGCGCAGCACGCCGCTCCGGTTGAGGAGGTAACCGACGGCGATCACCAGCAAAATGATCGCGAAAGCCGTGATGATGTTGAGCATGTTTCAGGGCACCTTGGAGCGGAAATACAGGCACGGCCGGGCACGCGGCCACGGAGGATGAGCGCCAGTATAGGAATCCCCGCCCCGCGCCGAGCGGGATCCATCTTGTGTCCGCCCCCGAAAAAGTTCAGCGGGCGCCCCTGGGCCCGCGGCGCCGCCTACCCCGGCAGGTGGAACCTGCCGTCTTCGTTCTGCTCCGCCAAGCCGTCCTCGATGAGGGAGAACAGGGCGCGAGAGCGTTGTGAGGCATCCGGCCACACGGCGTCGATGGCGCCCATGCCCACCGGCTCACTCGCGGAGCGCAGCACGGCCATGATCTTACCCCGGACCTGCCGGTCGGTGCCCACGAACTTCTGCACCCGCTTCTTCGCCGCGGCGGCGTCCTCCGCCGACGGCGCGGGGCGGCCGGCGGCCTGCCAGGCGCAATGCGCCCGCACCGGGCACACCTCACATTCCGGGCTGCGGGCGGTGCAGACCGTGGCGCCCAGCTCCATCACGGCCACGGAGACGGTGGGGCCGGTGCCGTCGTGGGGAAGCAGGGCGGCGACCTTCTTCAACTCGGCCTTGGCGGCGGGCGGCTGCAAGAAATTCCCCTCGATCAACCGTTCATGCACGCGACGGACGTTCGTGTCCACCACCGGCACGTTCTGACCGAAATGGAAGCACGCGATCGCACGCGCGGTGTAATCACCGATGCCCGGCAGCGCCAGCAGCGCGTCGACGTCGGCCGGGACCTCGCCGTCGTGCTCAGCGACGATCGTCCGGGCGCACTCCAGCAGTCGCAGGGCCCGTCTGGGGTAGCCGAGGGTGCCCCAGGCGCGCAGCACCTCGTCGGCGCCCGCCGCGGCGAAACTCGCCGGGTCCGGCCACCGGCGCACCCACTCTTCCCAGATCGGCGCGACCCGGGCGACGGGAGTCTGCTGGCTCATCACCTCGGACAGCAGCACGCCCCACGCCGTCGTGCCCGGCCGTCGCCAGGGAAGATCCCGTGCATTGGCGCGGTACCACTCAACTAAAATCTCGTTCACAGTCGACACAATGCACCCAGTTTAGGCCGGAAGTGTAAAACTACAGGTATGCCAACCCACTACTCGCCCAAGGAAGCCTGGGAGCAATTGCTCGCCGGGAACGAACGTTTCGCGGCTCAGCAGGCCAGCCACGCGAACACCGACCTGGACCGCCGTGCGCAGTTGCGCGACGGGCAGAACCCCATCGCCGTGGTGCTCGCGTGCTCGGATTCGCGGGTGCCCGTCGAGTTGATCTTCGACGCCGGCCTCGGCGACCTCTTCGTCGTGCGCACCGCCGGCGAAATCCTCGGGGAATCGGTCATGGGGTCCATCTCCTACGCCGTCAACTCCCTGGAGGTGCCGCTGGTCATCGTCTTAGGCCACGAGTCCTGCGGCGCGGTCGCCGCGGCCCGCGCCGCCGTCGACAACGGCAAGATCCCGGACGATCATCAGCGGGTGCTGGTGGAACGCGTCGCCCCGTCGATCATGGTGGCTAAGTCTGAGGGCAAGACCGAATCCTATGAATTCGAACGCCGCCACGCCGCCCAGATGGCGGAGCAGCTCGCCGGCACGATGCCGCGCCTGGGACAGAAGCTCAAGGACGGCTCCGTGGGCCTGGTCGCGGCCCGGTATCTGTTGTCCGACAGCCGCGTCGAAACGATCATGTCCGCGGGAGTCGGAGACACGCCCAAGCGCAGTGGCTCCCTGGCCACGGATGGGGTTCTAAAGTTAGGGGTGTGACATACCGCAGCTCCGACTCCAAGCGACTCCCCGAAAAATACTACGTCCGCCGCCGCATCGCGGCCGCCGTGGCGCTGTTGGTCGTCGTCGCCCTGGTCATCTGGGGTCTGGTCGCTTGGGGCGGATCCCGCGGCGATGGCGGCGAGGAGACCACCACCGAGACCACCTCGCCGATGGCCGCCCCGGCCGCCGAAGGGTCGGAAGACGAGCTCGCCCCCGACGAGGGCGAAGAGGCGACGGGGGAGACGCCCACCTCGAATGAACCCGTGCCCGAGGACGAGGAGCTGCCGGCCTCGCCCTACCCGGAGGCCGAGGACGAAGAGACCGAGGAGCCGGAGTCGGACACCTGCGCGCTGCGGGACCTGAACATCGTCGCCAACAGCGACCAGCCGACCTACGCCGCCGGGGACCTGCCCACCTTCTACATGACCGTCGAAAACCCCACCGGGGCGGACTGCGAGATCGACCTCGACGAGCAGACCCTGCGTTTCGAGGTCTACGACCTGGCCACCAATGAGCGCGTCTGGTCCGACGTCGACTGCTACGACGCCATCGAAAGCGGCGAGGAAACCTTCGAGTCCGACTCCAGCCGTTACTTCGAGGCCGTCTGGTCAGGCACCGCTTCTTCGCCGGGGCAGTGCACGGACCGTCCGGAGGTGTCGGGCGGCAGCTACTTCCTGCACGCCGTCGTCGGCGACAACCCCTCCCCGGCGTACACCTTCAACCTCACGGGATAGCGCGCCGCTTCAGCGGCGCCAGCCGCGGAGCCCGTCGTGGATGTGCCGCGCCCAGAGCGCGCCGACGGCGTCGACGGCCGCCAGGTCCTCTTCCGACGCCTTGAGCAGGCTGCGCACGTCGCTGAAGGCGGCGACGACCTCGTCCATCAGGAAAGGCTGCACCCGCGGGATGCGGGAGAGCACGCGGTAGCCGCGGGGCACGATCCACTGCGCCAGCGCCTCCTCGGTGGCGGGCAGCCCCAGGATGCGGGAGATGTTCGTCGACTTCAGCAGGTCCGCGTCGGCGAGCCGGTCGAGGGAGACCAGGGCGTCGGCAAGCTGCTCGTCGGAGGGCGGGCCCGCAGAAACCAGGTAGTCGCGCAGCAGCATGGAGATTTCCCGGTCGTTGTCGCCGCGCAGCTCCGTGAGCTGAAGATTCAGTTGCCGGCCGTCGGTGCCCAACTCCAGGACGTCACGGTCGAGCTCCAATCCGACGCGCTTGAGCATCACCTCGCGCTCCAACACGGACGCCACCGAGTGGACGGTGGCGTAACCGCCCAGTTCTGACGTGAATAGGCGCTGGTTGGCGGTGTCGAGGCGGGTGCGGTAGCGCTCCATGGTGGCGATGGCCTGGTTCGCACGGGCGAGAATGGTCGCCGGCTCCTCCAGGACGTGACGGACGCCGTCGACGTACAGGGTGATGATGTTCATCGACTGGCTGACCGCGACCACCGGGCGACCGGTCTGCAGGGCCGTGCGTTCGGCGCTGCGGTGCCGGGTGCCGGATTCCTGGGTGGGGTGGCTGGGGGAGGGCACCAGTTGGACGTTGGCGCGGCGGATGCGGGTGCCGTCGTCGCTCAAGATGACGGCGCCGTCCATCTTGCACAGTTCCCGGAGGCGGGTCGGGGCGAAGGGGACGTCGAACTCGATGCCGCCGTCGCACAGGCTGATCACGTCGGCGCCGTCGCCGACGACGATGATGGCGCCGGTGTTGCCGCGCTGGATGCGGGCCAGCGCGTCACGCAGGTGGGTGCCGGGGGCGAGGCGTTGCAGCGTCTCGTCCAGGGTGGGGGCGTGCTCTGGGGCGGTCGACTCGGTCATGCTCGAAAGTGTATGCCGTAGGTCAGCGCAGGTCCGGCCTCGCCTTCGGGGGCGGGCGGCCGGGCGAGTTCTTCCTAGCCACGCCGCGGCGCCACCGCCGTGATCGCCTCCCGCAGCGTCGAACACGGCGCGACGCGCATGCCGGGCACCTGCAGGTCCTCGCCGTCCGGAACGACGGCGTACTGATAGCCCAGGCGGGCCGCCTCGCCGAGGCGGCGGGAGAGATTCGGCACGCGACGCAGCTCCCCGGCCAACCCCACCTCGCCGATGACCACCGTCTTCGGCGGCAGCGGCGACTCGTGCAGGCTCGACCACGTCGCCAGGGCGACCGCCAGGTCCGTGGCCGTTTCCGTGATGCGCATGCCGCCGACGGTGGCCACGTAAGCGTCCTTGTCGTTGGTGCGTTCCCCGGCGCGCGCTTGCAGCACGGCCAGCACCATCGGCACCCGGTTGGAGTCCAGGCCGGTGACCACGCGCCGGGGGCTTTTGGCCACCGGGTCCACGGTCAGGGACTGTACTTCGGCGAGGATGGGGCGCACGCCGTCCATGGCGACGGTCACGGCGGAGCCGTCGGGGGTTTCGCCGCGGTGGGAGAGGAAGAGTCCGGAGGGGTCGGGAACTTCGCGGATGCCGTCGGCGGTTTGCTCGAAGCAGCCGACTTCGTCGGTGGCGCCGAAGCGGTTTTTGATGCCGCGCAGCATGCGCAGGCTGGTCTGGCGGTCGCCTTCGAAGTTGAGGACGACGTCGACCAAGTGCTCGAGCACACGGGGGCCGGCGACGTTGCCGTCTTTGGTCACGTGTCCGACGAGCAGGATGGGGATGCCGGTGGTTTTGGCCAGGGTGGTCAGCGCGGCGGTGACGGCGCGGGATTGGGCGACGCCGCCGGCCACGCCTTCGACTCCGGAGGCGTGCATGGTCTGCACGGAGTCGATGATGATCAGGGAGGGTTTGAGCTGGTTGACGTGGCCGAAGATGACGTCCAGGTTGGATTCGGCGGCGAGGTAGAGCGTGTCTTTGAGCGCGTCGGTGCGTTCAGCGCGGGCGCGGACCTGGCCGGCGGATTCCTCGGCGGTGACGTACAGCGCGGTGCGGGTGCCGGCGCCGTCGTCGGCGGGTTGCTGGGCCCATTTGGAGGCGACTTCCAGCAGGAGGGTGGACTTGCCGACGCCCGGTTCACCGGCCATCAGCACCACGGAGCCGGGGACGACGCCGCGGCCCAAAACCCGGTCGAGTTCGCCGATGCCGGAGGAGACCACATGCGAGGCGGTGGCGTCGATCTTGGTGATCGGCTGGGCCGGGGTGGTGGGCGTCAGCCCGGCGGGGGCTGTGCCGCTGACGGCGGCTGCGGCGGCGGAGCCGGCTTTGGTGGGCGCGGCGGATTCTTGCAGGGTGCCCCAGGAGCCGCATTCCGGGCAGCGTCCCAACCATTTGGGGGAGGCGTAGCCGCACTCCGAGCAGGTGTGGACGCTTCGTGGTTTCTTGGCCATGCCTCAGAATCCTAGAGCGGGTGGCGGACACCGCAAATACGGCGAGCGCCCGGAACCCGCCGGCCGTGCGGCGGGTTCCGGGCGTCTGAAAGCTGCGGGCTTAGGCCGGACCCGGGGTGGAGTAGTCGCGGTCGACCTCTCCGGCCGGCAGGGTGTGCGCGGCGACGGTGGCGTCGAGCTCGATGTCGCCGAAGTCGAAGGAGAAGACCACCGGCACGTTGCCGCCGTAGGGGAAGTCCTCGTTCTCCAGAGAGGTTTCGGTGTACTGGATGCAGGCGATGTCCTCGTCGGCCTGCGGCATCGCCTCCAGGTTGTCGGCGGTGTCACCGATGAGCACGCAGTCCTGACCGATCGGGTCGACGGCGTCCATCTCGACGTCCTGGCCGTCGACGGTGACGGACTCGAGGGTGACCGGTTCTCCGGAGTAGTCCTCGTTGGAGGCGCCGAACTTCAGGGCGGCCTCGCCCGTGACGTCGTTGAGCAGGACGGTGACGTCGCGCACGGACACGGCCGGATCGGTGCTGGCGGCGAAGTTGCCGTCGACCGCGGCGACCTGGTCGGCGGTCTGGGTGACCTGCCCCGCCGAACAGGCGGACAGGGCCAGGGCGGAGACGCCGGCGGCGGCGATGATGCTGCCGCGGCGGGCGGCCGACTTCAGAGACTTCACGGGGTGTCCTCCACACTATTCGTCAGAATCGGTATAACAGGACTCCACCCTAGTTGGTTACCCGCGCCGAGACCGACTTCCGGTGGAAGCTCACGTCCGGGTCGGGGGTGGTGGGGTCAAACCTTCGGCGGAGTTCGCCGCCCCGGCTGCGGGGGTTGCGGCCATGGTAGAATCGGGCGGTTGAGAATACCTTGAATGCGTGATGCGCGAAGGTTGCGCTAGAGCCGGAGGAGTGGGAATGGAATACGAGGTCGGCAAAGTCGTGGTGTATCCGCACCACGGTGCGGCCGAAATTACGGACATCGAGACCAGGCAGATGGGGGACGAAGAGCTCCAGTTTCTGGTTCTGAAGATCCTCCAGTCCGACCTGACGGTCCGGGTGCCGATCAAAAACGCCGAGTTCGTCGGCGTCCGCGACGTCGTGGGCGAGGACGGCCTGCGCAAGGTCTTCGGCGTCCTGCGGGAAACCGACGTCGAAGAGGCGGGCAACTGGTCGCGCCGGTACAAGGCGAACCAGGAGCGGCTGGCCTCCGGCGACATCAACAAGGTCGCCGAGGTCGTCCGCGACCTGTGGCGCCGCGACCAGGACAAGGGCCTGTCCGCGGGCGAGAAGCGCATGCTGGGTAAGGCCCGCCACATCCTCGTGGGCGAGCTGTCGCGCGCCAAGCCCGTCGACGACGACAAGGTGGCCAAGTTCGAGAAAGACATGTCCGACATGATTGCCCGCCATAACGCGGAGAAGAACGCGGACGAGATCTCCGACGACGTCGACCTCGACGACCTGAGCTTCGACGACGAGGATTAACTGAGGTGGCCAGGCGGGTCTACGCGGTCGTCGCCGCGGCGGGGCGGGGGACGCGGCTGGGGGCGCAACTGCCGAAGGCCTTCGTCAGCCTGCGCGGGCGCACGCTCGTGGAGCGTTCCGTGACCGCGATGATCACCTCCGCGATCGTCGACGAGGTCCTCGTGCTCGTCAGCCCCGACATGGAGTCCTACGCCCGGGAGGTGCTGGGCAGGGCCGGTCTGCTTGACGACGCCGCCGAGGTTCCCATCCGCCTGGTCCACGGCGGCGGCGAACGCGCCGACAGCGTGTGGGCCGGGTTGCAGGCCATCGCGGCCACCGAAGCCGTCGTGCTCATCCATGACGCGGCGCGCGCGCTGACCCCGCCCGGCATGATCGCCCGGGTCGCCAACGCCGTCCTGCACGGGCGTGACGCGGTCATCCCGGCCGTGCCGGTCGCCGACACCATCAAGCGGGTCGACGTCGACTCGGAGACGGTGCACGGCACCCCGGACCGCGCCAGCCTGCGGGCGGTGCAGACCCCGCAGGGCTTCGACCTGGCGCAGCTGCGGGCCGCCAACGAAAAATACTTCGCCGCCGCCGACCCAGGCTTCATCGCCACCGACGATTCCTCGCTCATGGAGTGGCACGGGAGCTCGGTCAAGGTCGTGCAGGGCGACCCCATGGCGTTCAAGATCACCACCCCCATCGACCTGACCCTGGCCCGCACCATCGTGGACGAGGCCGAACCGACCGTATTCGAGGTGTCCGGAGAATGACCGAACCCATCATCCCCCGCGTCGGCACGGCTTTCGACGCCCATCAGATCGAAGCCGGCAAGGACTGCTGGATCGCCGGCCTGCGCTTCGAGGGTGCCGACGGCTGTGAGGGCCATTCCGACGGCGACGTCGTCTCCCACGCCATCGTCGACGCCCTGTTGTCCGCCGCGAACCTCGGCGACCTGGGCTCTTTCGTCGGCGTCGGCCGCGCCGAGTACGACGGCGTGTCCGGCGCCCGCCTGCTGCGGGAATGCCGCGAATTGTTGGAACGGGAAGGCTTTGTCATCGGCAACGCCTCCGCCCAGCTGATCGGGCAGACCCCGAAGATGGGGCCGCGGCGCGAGGAGGCGCAGCGGGTGCTCAGTGAGGTGCTCGGGGCGCCGGTGTCGGTGTCCGCGACCACCACCGACACGATGGGGTTCACGGGCCGCGGCGAAGGTCGCGCGGCGATCGCCACCGCGGTGGTCTGGCGGGGCTGATCGTCCCATTCGGGGGAAAATCGGGTGCTCTTCTCCCGTGCGGCGGCGTCGGGCAGTAGAGTTGCGCGCATGGAAATTCTGATTCGCGACACCCCGGACGAGGTGGCGGTCACGGCCGCCGACATCGTCGCCACCTACGTCCGCCGCGGAGCGGTCTTAGGGTTGGCCACGGGTTCCACCCCGGTCGCGACCTACCAGGAACTGATCCGCCGCCACCGCGAAGAGGGGCTGTCCTTCGCCGGGTGCACGGCCTACCTGCTGGACGAGTACATCGGCCTGTCCCCGGAGCACGAGCAGAGCTACTACCGTTTCATCCGGGACGAGTTCACCGCCCACATCGACATCGACGACGCCGTCGTGCACAGCCCCGACGGGCTGAACCCCAAGCCCTGGCTCGCCGCGGAAAAGTACGACGCCGCGATCCGGGAATCCGGGGGCATCTCGGTGCAGATCCTGGGCATCGGCACCAACGGCCACATCGGCTTCAACGAGCCGGCGTCCCCGCTGAAGGCGCGCACCCGCGTCGAGACGCTGCACGCGCAGACCGTCAGCGACAACTCCCGGTTCTTCGACTCCATCGAGGAAGTGCCCACCCACGCCCTGACCCAGGGCCTGGGCACCATCCTCGACTGCGAACAGCCGCTGCTGCTGGCCACCGGCTTCGGCAAGGCCGACGCGATCGCGGCCATGGTCGAAGGCCCGCTGAGCGCCTCCTGCCCGGCCAGCGCCCTGCAGATGCACGACCGCACCACCCTGGTCATCGACGCCGACGCCGCCAGCGGCCTGGTGCGCACGGACTACTACCGCCACGTGGAGGAGTCCCGCCCGGCATGGAGCGCCGTCGACGGCCGCCCGGTCGAGGCCTGATTCCAGCCCCTCGGGCAGTGCCCTCGGCGGTCAGGCGCTGCGTGGCCGGAAACTGCGGCCCACCCCGTAGACTGGGGCCCGTGACCCTACGCATCTATGACACCGGTACCCGTTCGCAGCGTGAGTTCGTCCCTTTGAGGAAGGGCCATGCGTCGATCTACCTGTGCGGTGCGACGCCGCAGGCGCAGCCGCACATCGGCCATTTGCGCAGCGGCGTGGCATTCGACGTGCTGCGCCGCTGGTTGCTGGCCACGGGCTACGACGTCGCTTTCGTGCGCAACGTGACCGACATCGACGACAAGATCCTGACCAAGGCCGCGGAGCACGGCCGCCCCTGGTGGGAGTGGGTCAGCACCTACGAACGCGAGTTCACGGCCGCCTACGACGCCCTGGGCGTGCTGCCGCCGTCCGTCGAACCACGTGCCACCGGCCACATCACCCAGATGGTCACCTACATGCAGCGTCTGATCGACAACGGCTACGCCTACGTCTCCGACGGCTCCGTCTACTTCGACGTCGTCGCCTGGACGCGGGCGGAAGGCTCCGACTACGGGTCGCTGTCCGGCAACCGCGTCGAGGAGATGGAACAAGGCGAGACCGATCACACCGGTAAACGCAACCAGCTGGACTTCGCCCTGTGGAAGGCCGCCAAGCCCGGCGAGCCGTCCTGGCCCACCCCCTGGGGCGAGGGCCGGCCGGGCTGGCATCTGGAGTGCTCCGCCATGGCCACCTGGTATCTGGGCGACAGCTTCGACATCCACGCCGGCGGCCTGGACCTGCAGTTCCCGCACCACGAAAACGAGATCGCCCAGGCGCATGCCGCGGGCGACGACTTCGCCGCCTACTGGATGCACAACCACTGGGTTACCATGGCCGGGGAAAAGATGTCCAAGTCCCTGGGCAACGTGCTGGCGGTGCCGGAGCTGCTGAAAATCGTGCGCCCGGTGGAATTGCGCTACTATCTCGGTTCGGCGCACTACCGCAGCGTGCTCGAATACTCCCAACCGGCGTTGGAGGAGGCTGCGGCCGGTTACCGTCGCATCGAGGATTTCCTCCACCGCGCCGTCGACGTCGTCGGCGACGTCGAGGTCGGCGCGTGGACGGACGCTTTCGCCGAGGCCATGGACGACGACCTCGCCGTGCCGCGCGCCCTGGCCGAGATCCACAACACCGTGCGCGCCGGAAACTCGGCGCTGGCGGACAAGAACACCGAGGAGATTCGCCGCCTCGCCGAAACCGTCCGCGCCATGACCGGCGTGCTCGGCGTCGACCCGCTCGCACCGCAGTGGGCGGACGCCGGCGCCTCCGACGACGGCTCCACCCACCACGCCCTCGACGTGCTGGTCCGCGCAGAGCTCGAGCGACGCACCGTCGCCCGCGCCGAGAAGGACTGGGACGCCGCAGACTCCGTCCGCGACCGGCTCAACGAAGCCGGCGTCGACGTCACCGACACCCCCGACGGCCCCCAGTGGTCGATCAAGTAAGAAAGAAGCACCCGTATGGCAGCTAACCCCAACCACGACCGCCGTGGCGTCCGCAAGAGCAACAAGAAGGGCGCCGTCAAGGGCTCCGGCGGCCAACGCCGCCGCGGCCTGGAGGGCAAGGGCGCGACCCCGAAGGCGGAGGACCGCGTCTACCACGCGGCGCACAAGCGCAAGATCGAGCGCAAGCGCCGCGACTCCGGCCGCCACACCAAGGAGGCCACCACCGAGCTGGTCGTCGGCCGCAACCCGGTCATCGAGTGCCTGCACGCCAAGGTCCCCGCACTGGGGCTCTACGTCGCGCAGGGCACCGGCAACGACAACCGCCTGTCGGAAGCCGTGGCCATCGCCAACTCCCGCGGCATCCCGATCCTCGAGGTGCCGCGCCAGGACCTGGACAACATGACCGGCAACGGCATGCACCAGGGCCTCGGCCTGCAGATCCCGCCGTACAAGTACGCCGAGGTCTCCGACCTGATCGCCGAGGCCGCCGATGCACCCGCCCCGGGCATGTTCGTCATCCTCGACAACATCACCGACCCCCGCAACCTCGGCGCCGTGATCCGCTCCACCGCCGCGTTCGGCGGCAGCGGCGTGATCATCCCGGAGCGCCGCTCCGCCGGAGTCACCGCCGTCGCCTGGCGCACCTCCGCCGGCACCGCGGCGCGCCTGCCGGTGGCGCGCGCCACCAACCTGACGCGCACCGTGCAGGAATTCCAGAAAAACGGCTACCAGGTCGTCGGCCTCGACGCCGGCGGCCAGCACACCCTGGACACCTACGACGGCGGCACCGACCCGGTGGTCATCGTCGTCGGCTCCGAAGGCAAGGGCATCTCGCGCCTAGTGCGCGAAAACTGCGACGTGATCATGTCGGTGCCCACCACCGACTGGGTCGAATCGCTCAACGCGTCCGTCGCCGCAGGCGTGGTCTTGAGCGAGTTCGCTCGCCAGCGCCGCGTCGGCAAGTAACACCCGCCCCGGAGGCTGTCTCCGGCGCAGATCCGACCCGGGCGGGGTTACACTGGCGGATTCCTCGCGGCGGCGACCGGTCGCCGCTTGATCCCGCCCAGGAGGCGCCATGGCCGACCAAAACCACCCCGCCCGCACCGATTCCCGCCCGCGCCGCTCGCAGACGCTGACCCGGCTGGCGCTCGGCGGGGCGATGACTTTCGCCGGTGTCTCGCATCTGACCACCGCCCGAAAAGAATTTCAGGCGCAGGTGCCCGACTGGTTCCCCGCCAGCAAAGACCTCGTGGTCCTAGGCTCTGGCGTCGCGGAAATCGGGCTCGGTGCGGCCCTGCTAGCGCTGCCGAAGCACCGGAAGGTCACTGGCACGGCCCTGGCCGCGTTCTACGCCCTCATCTTCCCCGGCAACATCGCCCAATACGCCGAACGCACCGACGCCTTCGGCCTTGACAGCGACGCCAAACGCCTGGGCCGCCTGTTCGGCCAGCCCGCGTTGATTGCCGCGGCACTCTGGGCCGGCGGCATCCCCGCCCGCCGCTCCTGAGGGAGCCGGGTCACCTCTCCCCGACGGTGGCGAAGCCGCGGAGCAATGGGCAAACTTGAGGCACACGACCTCGTAGCCCAGCCGAAAAGACACCCACCATGACCGTCATCGGGTTCCACGCCTCTCACGAACAGATCGGCCCCGCCACGCTGCTGCGCGACGTGCAGCGCGCCGAAGCCGCCGGCTTTGACGCCGCGTCCTGCTCCGACCACCTAGAGCCCTGGTCCGCGCAGCAGGGGCACTCCGGCTTCGCCTGGTCCTGGCTCGGCGCCGCACTGGCGACCACCTCCCTGCGCTTCGGGGTGGTCACCGCCCCCGGCTACCGGCATCACCCGACGATGATCGCCCACGCCGCGGCCACCCTGGCCGAGATGTTCCCCGGCCGCTTCTGGTTCGCCCCGGGCAGCGGCGAATTCCTCAACGAACACGTCACCGGCAAACCGTGGCCGGACAAAGAGGCCCGGCAACGCCGCCTGGGGGAGTGCCTGCAGGTCATCCGCGAACTGCACGACGGGGCGCGGATCACCCACCACGGCGAAGTCACCGTGGACCGCGCCCGGATCTGGGACGTGCCCGACCCCCGGCCACCGATGATCCTGCCGGCGCTGACCACAGAGACCGCCCGACGTTTCGCAGCCCAAGTCGACGGCCTGACCACCGTCAACCAACCCCTGAACGACCTACGCGACATGCTCGCCGCCTACCGCGCCGGCGGAGGCACAGGGAAAGCGATCCTGCAGGTGCACCTGAGCTGGGCGGAGACCGAGGACGAGGCCGCGGCCATCGCCCACGAACAGTGGCGCACCAACGTCTTCGCCCCACCCGTCATGGCGGACCTGGCCCTGCCGGAGGACTACGAACGCCGCGCGGAGGAAGAACAGGTCACGGTCGACGACGTCCGCGGCGCGGTGAACGTCTCCGCCGACCTCGACCGCCACGTCCACTGGCTGCAGCAGTACCGGGACATCGGCTTCGACGAAATCTACCTGCACCACGTGGGGCAAGACCAGGGGCCGTTCATCGAGGCCTTCGGCGCACACGTGCTGCCACAGTTGCGCTGAGAAAGCGCTGGCCGGAAGATCACTGTGTCGACGGGGGAGAAGACGTCTCCGGGAAGCACACGCTGCCGCCCGTGTGCTTCGCGGCGGCCACCTCGTCGCGGGTGGCGCGCCGGGAGCGGGCGGCGCCGATGGCGCGGCAGATCAGGTAGATCGCGAACGACAGCGAGGTGACCATGACGCTGACCGGCAGGCCCGGGGCCAGGGACAGGATCAGCCCGCCGACGGCCGCGATTTCCGCGAAGAGCACGGCCCACAGCACCGCCCGCAACGGCGAGGAGGTGATCTGTACGGCCGCCGCGCCCGGGGTGATGAGCATGGCCATCACCAGCAGGGCGCCGACGATTTGGACGCCCTGGGCGCTGGCCAGGCCGACGAGCACCGCGAAAGCAATCGACAGCGTGCGCACCGGCAGCCCGGCGGCCTGCGCCATGACGGGGTCGGCGCTGGCGAACAGCAGCGGCCGCCACAACAGGACGACCGCGCCGACCACGACCACCGTCACGGCGGTCAGCAGCCACGTCGACGCCGCGGAGATGCCCACGACCTGGCCGGTGAGCAGGCTCATCGCGGTGGAGGAGTTGCCGGGGTACAGGTGCAGGAACAACACGGACAGGCCGAGCCCGAAGCTCATCACCACACCGATGGCGGAGTCCTGCTGCCCGCGCATGCCCAACAGGGCCAGGACGATGGCGGCGACGATGGCGCCGGCGACGGCGCCCAGGCCGACGTTGAGGCCGAAGAGCAGCGCCGCGGCCGCGCCCATCAGCGCCAGCTCGCTGGTGGCGTGCACGGAAAACGACATCTGGCGCAGCACGATCAGGGGGGTGATCACCCCGGACAGCAGCCCCAGCAGGGCAGAGGCCACGATGGCCTGCTGCACGAAGTCCGCGCTCAGCAGCGCGGCGGTGTCGGCGAAAAACGCGTCCATCTACAACACCACCAGCCGGTCGCCGAGGCGATGGACTTCCACGTGTGCGCCATAGAGCCGGGACAGCACCTCGGTGCGCATGACCTCGTCGACGGTGCCCAGAGTGTGGCCGTGCGGGGCGAGGTAGAGCAGCCGGTCCACCACGCCCATGACGGGGTTGACGCTGTGGGTGACGAACAGCACGGAGGTGCCGTGCTCGCGGCGGCGTTGGTCCAGCTTCGCCACGGTGTCCTGCTGCCGGGCGAGGTCCAGGCTGAGTAAGGGTTCGTCGGCCAGCAGCAGCTGCGGGTCGTTGGCCAATGCCTGGGCCTGGCGGATCAGTTGTTGTTGCCCGCCGGACAGGGTGCCCACCCGGCGGTCGGCGAGGCCCGTCGCCCCGACGGCCTCTAACAGGGCGTCGACTCGCTCACGGCGGGGGGAGCGGCGGCGCACGACGCCGTGGGACAGTGACAGGGACACGAGGTCGCGGGCCCGCATGGGTAAATCTTGCGGGAACATCCGCTGTTGCGGGATGAAGCCGACACGCGCGTTGACGTCCACTCTCCCCCCGGTGAGGCGCCGGGTGCCCAGGACGGTGCCCAGGAGGGTGGATTTTCCGACTCCGTTGGGGCCGAGGACGGCGATGAATTCGCCTGGTTCAATCGTGAGATTGAGCCCCGACCACAAGGGCTCGATGGCGGCGTCGGTGAAGCTGACCAGCATTCTCAACATCCTACTTTTGCGGCACGGATCATGCTCTCGGGAAGAGACGTCATGCGGCGACGGTTTCCAGCTCGTCGATGATCTGGTGGAAGTAGTCGAGGAAGTCGGTCCCCTCCGGCGGGGTTTCGCCGATCTCGACGACGGAGACGCCCGCGTCTTCGGCGGCGTCGCGGATGCGCTCGCTCATGTCGGTCTTGGTCTGCGGGTTGTGGATCAGCAGCTCCAGGTCGCCGGAGTCGATGAGCTCTAAAAACGCCGCGAGGTCGGCGGCGGCGGGTTCGGTGTGCCGCAGCGCCGCGGAGCGGTAGGACTCCGGGGTGACGTCTTTCATGCCGGAGTCCGCGACGAGGTAGTCGGCGATGGTTTCGGTCTGTGCCACGCGCAGGTCCGGCAGGGCGGCGACGCGCTCGGCGAGGGCGGCCATTTCGTCGATGACCGGCTGGGCGTCGACCTCGGCCTCCGGATCGAGCGCCGTGACGGCGGCGGCGAGGTCGGACGCGACGGCGGCGACGGCCTCGGTGTCGTACCAGATGTGTTCGTTGCTCTCGTGGTCATGGTCATGGTCATGCCCGTCGTCGTGGCTGTGGTCGTGCCCGGCCAGCGGCAGTGCGTGGATGACCTCGGGTCCGTCGCCGCCTTCCGTCAGGTCGCGGTAGAGCCAGGCGTCGTAACCGCCGCCGCCGACGACGACCAAGTCGGCCTCGGAGGCGCGCACCAGGTCGGCGGCGGCCGGTTCGAAGGAGTGGGGGTCGACGTTTCTGGCTTCCACGATCGGGTGGACGGCGGCGTCTTGGTCGGTGAGCACGGCGTCGGCGACGTCTCCCCAGATCGCCGTGGAGGTGACCACGCTGAGCCCGTCGTCCTCGGCGGCCTCCCCGGTGGTCGAACAGGCGGTGAGGGCGAGGGCGCAGACGGCGAGGGCGGCCGTGGCGGCACGGCTGGCGCGGCGGCGGGGGACTGGGTGCATGACCCCATCATTGTCCTTAATGAAAATGATTGTCAAGGTGAAAATCAATTGAAAACTCGCCGACTTGCCTGCCCCGGTAGATTCTTTAGACATGGCACCCAGGTCTTCGCGCGCACCCCGCAAGGGCACGTTGGCGTCGTTGGCGGCCGACCTCGGTGTGTCCCGCACCACCGTCTCCAACGCCTACAACCACCCAGATCAGCTCTCCACGGCGCTGCGCACCAAAATACTCGCCGCCGCCGAAGCCCGCGGTTACCCCGGCCCCGACCCCGCGGCCCGCTCCCTGCGCACCCGCCGCGTCGGCTCCATCGGCGTCCTGCTCACCGAGCAGCTGTCCTACGCCTTCGAGGACCACGCCTCCGTCGACTTCCTCGCCGGGCTCGCCGAATCCTCCTACGGCACCGAAAACTCACTCACCCTCGTGCCCGTCGGATCCGGCGACGACCTGGCCGCCGGCCCCGAATTGATCCACCGCGCCGTGGTCGACGGTTTCATCGTCTACTCCGTCGCCGCCGACGACCCCAACCTCGACGCCGTCCGCTCCCGCGGCGTCCCCATGGTCGTCTGCGACCAGCCCTACGACACCGATCTGCCGTACGTCGGCATCGACGACGCCGCCGCGATCACCCCCGCAGCCGAGGCACTCGTCCACGCCGGCCACCGTCGCATCGGCGTCCTGGCCAAACGCCTGACCCGCATACGCCACGACGGGCCCGTCGACGGCCACCTCCTCGACGACGCCACCCTGCACGTCCAACGCGGACGCATCACCGGCGCCCTCGACGTCTTCGCCGCCGCCGGCATCGACCCCGCCGGCGTGCCCGTCGTCGCCCGCCACCACAACGACCACGCCACCGCCGTCGACGCCGCCCGCGAACTGCTCACCGCCCACCCGGACCTGACCGCCGTGCTGTGCACCACCGACTCCATGGCCTTCGGTGTGTTGGCCTACGCCCGCAGCCAGGGCAAAAGCGTGCCGAGGGATCTCTCCGTCACCGGCTTCGACGGCGTCGAGCTCGCGCGCACCCGCGGCCTGACCACCGTCGCCCAACCCAACAAGGCCAAAGGCGCCGCCGCCGGCGCCATGCTCGGCGAACTCATCGACGCCCACGCCGCCGACCGGCCCATACCGTTAAAGACGCCGCGCAAGATCCTGCCCACCTCGTTCCTGCCCGGCGCCACCGTCGCCAACCCAGCCCCGGGGCGCGAGATTTAACGCAGCCCGAACTCCGGGTCGCGCCCGCTGAAGGCCATCAACTCATCGCCCGCCGACGCGCCCTCCGGGACCTCACGCGGCTCGGCGAACCGGCCGCCGTCCTGCAGCGCCTCGCCGAGCCCCTGCAGGCCCCGGAGCTGACGCCGCGCGAAATCCGGGTCCAGCCCCACTCTCATACCCTGCGAACGCGCCAGATCCCAGGTGTGCATGAACACGTCCGGAATGAAGTATCCGTTCGTCACCTGCTCCACCGTCTTTCCTTCGTCGGGGCCGGCGGCGTAGACGGCCTGCGCCCGCGCCGGATCCTCCAGCACCTCCTGCGCCGCCCGGGCCAACTCGTACCAGGCGCCCAGAGGGTCGGCCTGTGCGTCGACCGTCAGGTGCAGGTCGACTCCCGCCCGCGCCAGATTGTGTGGATACCAGTGAGTCAGGTGGGCGACGACGTCACGCGCGAGCCACTGCTCGCAGGGGGTCTGCGCCTCCCAATCGGTGACCTGGACCGCCACGGCGGTGAACCCGGCGGCCACGGCCTGACAACGCGCGGCGCGGTCTGAAGGAATGCCCGTGTGCGCGGCGCGGGCGGCGGCCAGCTGCGTCAACCACTCCGCCGCCGCGTCCCGGTCGGGCACCCGCACTGCGGCCAGGGTCTCCCCGTCACCGACCTTCACCCCCAGGTCGTCCGGGCCGAGGGCGGCGAACCCGTTTTCATCCGTGACGTCATCGCCGACGAACACCGTGCGCCCGGCCCCCACGTGCGCGCGCTCCGCCGCGATCCAGGTTCCCTTGGTCACCGTGGCCGCGGAGAACTCCACGATGTTCTTCCCGCCGGCCACGGTCGTGCCGTGCGCATAAACCAACCGCGCCTGCTCCAACAGCGCGGCGGCGGCCGCCGGGTCCCGGGCGGCCAATGGCGCCACGTGAAACACCGTCTGGAAAGGCTTGCGCTCCACATAGGCGGAGCCGTCGGAGCGGGTCAACGAGTCCAGTTCCGCGGCCACCGACTCCAGGGCCGCGGCCATCTCGTCGGTGAGGGTGACGCCGTGCTCGCCGGACTCCGCCCCGTGCGAACCCGCCAACACCACCGGCGCCCGCAACGGGCACACCCGCCGCAGATCCTCCCGCCCGCGGCCGGAGAGAATGGCCACCGTCGTGCCCGGCAGCCCGGCCAAACGGGCCAAGGCCCCCAGGCCCCCGCGGTGCACGGGCACCGCCGACGGGTCGGGGACGATGCCGGCCAAGGTGCCGTCGAAGTCGGAGACGACCAGCAAGGTTTCCGCCGTCGCCACATCATGCAGGCTGGGGTTCATGACCCCAACCTACCTACAGGGCCACCAAACGTATCGACGGCGGGTCGACCGCCTCCTCACGCGCCGTGAGCACCAGCTCCGTCGGGGTGGTCAGGGACATGTCGAACTCCGCGCCGGGGACGATCAGCTCGGTCAGGTGCCCGTGCGACCAGGCGTCGGAACCCGAGCACTCGCCGTCGACGGGGCCGAGGTCGACGATGTCGAAGGTCACGGCGTCGGCCTCGTCGACGGTGGCGGGCTCACCGTCCGCGCTATATTCCACCCGCGCCTGGATCGGCGCGCACCCGGTGGAGCCGGTGGCGCTGCCCGAGCCGAAGATCAGCCCCACGGAGCCCGCGGCACCCGGCGGGACCGACGACGGTTCGCCCGGGGCGGTGTAGATGTCGGTGACCTGCCACATCGGCCCGGCCACCGACACCGGTTCCGGAAGGGGTTCTTCCTGACCGCCGCCGCAGGCGCTCAGGGCCAGCGCGCAGGCGGACAGCAGGGCCGCCGCGGCCGGTATCGTCCGTGCCCTCATGCGCGCGACTCGTCCACGGAGGCGTCGTCAAGCGTGCCCAGGCAGCGCAGGAAGGAGCGCGCCCACAGGCGCACGTCATGGGTGGCGACCTGCTCGTGCATCGCGAGCATGCGCTCGTGCAGCGTCTGCGGATCGTGCTCGAGGCCGCGCACCGCGTTGACAACCGCGCGCTTGAGCGACTCCAGGTCAAAGGGGTTGCACAGGTGCGCCCGGTCCAGCTCTGCGGCGGCGCCCGCGAACTCGGAGAGCACCAGCGATCCGGAGCCGTCGCCGTGGCAGGCCACGTACTCCTTGGCCACCAGGTTCATCCCGTCCTTGAACGGGGTGACCAGCATGACGTCGGCGAGCGCGTAGTAGTGGTGCAGCGTCTGTTTCGGCAGCGAACGGTGCAGATAATGCACCACCGGTCGGCCGATGGCGGCGAAACGGCCGTTGATCCGGCCGACGGCCTCCTCCACCTGCGAACGGGCGTGCTGATAATGGGCGATGCGCTCGCGCGACGGCGTGGCCACCTGCACCAGCACGACCTCCGCCGGGTCCAGCGCGCCGGCTTCCAGCAGCTCCTCGAAAGCGAGCAGCCGCTGCAGAATGCCCTTGGTGTAGTCCAACCGGTCCACGCCCAGCAGCACGGTCTCCGGGTCGCCGATCTCGCCGCGCAGCTTATCGACGGTGGCCGGGTCACTCTCCCCCAACGAGTCCATGTCGATGGAGATCGGGAACGCCCCGACCCCGACGCTGCGACCGTCGGCGGCGGTGATGCGGGCGCCCACCCGGCGGGTCGCCGGGGTGCCTTCCACAATGAGGCTGTCGGGCTGCCCGATGTGCGATCCACCGGGGCCGGCCACCTTGCGCACCAAGTCCAGGAAATTAGCGACGTTCGACTCCAGGTGGAAGCCGATCAGGTCCGCGCCGAGCAACCCGCGCACCGTCTCCTCCCGCCACGGCAGCTGGCGGAACAAGTCGGCGCTGGGGAAGGGGATGTGCAGGAAAAATCCGATCGTCAGGTCAGGACGCGTCTGCCGCAGAATGCCCGGCACGAGCTGCAGTTGATAGTCCTGCACCCACACGGTCGCGCCTTCCGCGGCGACTTCCGCGACCGCGGCGGCGAAACGCTCGTTGACGTCGCGGTAGGCGTCCCACCACTCACGGTCGTACACCGGGGTGACGATCAAGTCGTGGTACAACGGCCACAGCGTGGCGTTGGAAAAACCCTCGTAGAACAGCTCGTAGTCCGTCGCGGTCAGCTCCACCGGGTGCAACAGGACGCCGGATTCCGTGCGAAAAGGTTCCGGGGCGGTGTCCGCCACCCCGGGCCAACCGACCCAGCAGCCCGAAAAACGCTCGAGCACCGGCGACAACGCGGCGACCAGCCCGCCGGGCGACGGCGTCCACGTGCGGGCGCCGTCAGCGTCCGTCGTCAGGTCGACCGGCAGCCGGTTGGCCACCACCACGAAATCGTTGTCACCGCTCAAAGCCACGCGCTTACGCTCCGCCGGTCGTCTTCTTCGTGGTTTTCTTCGTCGTCTTCTTGGCGGGCGTCTTCTTGGCGGCCTTCTTGGTCGTCTTCTTCGTCGTCTTTTTGGTGGTTTTCTTCGTGGTTTTCTTCGTCGTCTTCTTGGCGGGCGTCTTCTTGGCGGGCTCCTCCGGCTCCTCCGGCTGCAGCTCCTCCAGGACCTTCTTGTGGACCAGACCCTCGGGCTCCACCCCGAGCATCGACATCAACGTGACGCCGTCGAGGTAATCTTCCGCGAAGGTCGCGACGACGGCACGGGCGTTGCGTGCGGTCTCGGCCTCGATGGCCTCGATTTCCTCGGGGCTGGGGCGGGTGTCGTGTACCTTCGGTGGCACGTAATCCTCCTGTGGCGTGGCTGAACGGATGTAGGGGGCCGTCACGTGAGAAGGCCCCGGCAGGTTCTCCATTCTACGCTACGACCCCGGCTTCCGGCGCACCCGGCGTGGCGCCCGCCCGGGCCGCGGAAACGGCTGGAAAGCGTGCCGACGCGCCGCCTTGATCGCCGCGTACGGGCGGAACACCCGCGGGCGGCGAATCCGGCGGGCGATCCACTCGCCGAGCACCACGCCCGCCGCCAACGCCCCCGCCGTGGCCAGCGCCACGAAAAGATTGGTGAAGCCCACGAGCATCTGGTCCTGCACCAGCGCGTACATGCTGCGGTACAGCATGAGCCCCGGCAGCATCGGCGTGATGCCCGCAATCGTCGTGATCACCGGCGGGATCAGGAAGCGACGGGACAACAGGCCACCGGACAGACCGATGATGGTGGCCGTCAGCGCCGCCGCCGCCACCCCGCCCACGCCGAGAGGGATGAACACCAGGTAGTAGAAGGACATGCCGAACAGCGCGGCGAAGAACGCCACCACCACGGCGGAACGTTCGGCGAACATGGCGATGGCGAAGCCGGTGCAGATCAACCCCGCGCCCAGCAAGCGCACCAGCAAGGACGAGAAGTTCGGCGGCGCCTGCGTCTCCAGGGGAGGCAGGGCGAAGCCCAGCGTCTCCGCCAACTGAATGCCCATCGCGACGCCGGCGACGATGCCCGCTGTCATCAGGATCGTCTCGAAGAACCTGGCGGAGCCCGTCGCGGAGGCGCCCATGATGCCGTCCTGCAGCGATTGCGTCAGGCTCAGGCCGGCGACCAGCACCACGATCCCGGAAGCGATGATCTGGCTGGGGGAGACCGGCACGCCGAGATACCCCGCAAAGTTGTACAGCAACGCCGCGGGCACGGTGGCGATGACGCCGCCGATGATCTGCTGGAAAAACGCCGGCAGGCCGTTGCGCCCCAGATAGGTGTTCAAGGCGGTGATCACCGTGCCCATGATCGCGGCGATGACCACCGCCAACGCGTCGCCGCCGAGCGTCAGCGTCACCGCGCCGCCGAACAACCCCCACCCGAGCACGGCCATCTTCGCGCCGTAATTGGCGGGCTTGGCTTCCAGCTCGGTGAGGATCTTGGCGGCCACCTCCGGGGTGGTGGCGCCCGCCTGGATGGAACGGATCAACCGGTCGACCTCGGAGAGCTTGGAAAAATCCGTGTCCAGGCCGCGGATCACCCGGAAGATGACCAACGGCTGCCGACGCGGCGTGCCGATCGACGCGTGCATCGTGATCGTCGTCTTCGTCACGTCCACGTGCACGTAGTGCAGGCCCCAGGCATTCATCACCGCATGCAGCTGGGCCTTGGCGTCCCGGTTCGCGGTGCCCGAGGACAACAGGATGTCGCCGATGCGGGCGGCGATGTCCATCACGCCCGTGACCTGGCTGGAGTCCGTCAGATCGATCGGCGCCAGCGGCGACGGCGGCGGGGCGGCCTGTGCGGCGTCGATCGTGGCGATGCGGACGGTGTTGCGCCACCGGCCACGGATCTTGGCCAACAAGCTGGTCATCGCGAATCACACTCTCCCCACACTGCGCCCCTGGACGTCGGAGCTTGGCGCTCCCCACCGCTGAAGTTACCGGAGCCACGGTAGCGCCACGGTGACCAGGGCGCACACGGGTGAGAGATTTCAGACATAGTGGTATCCGTCATATCGTCGCTACAGGCGAATTCATGCATTTAGACTGGCGCCCGTCAGTCATCCGCCAACACACCGACAACACCAAAGGGGTACACAATGGCTACTATCCGCGCCGCAATCGTCGGCTACGGCAACCTGGGCAAGTCCGTCGAGAAGCTGCTGGCCAAGCAGCCCGACATGGAGCTCGCCGCCGTCTTCTCCCGCCGAGAGACCCTGGAGACAGACGCCCCGGTCCTGCCGGTCGACGACTTCGCCGAGCACACCGACAAGTTTGACGTCGCCCTGCTCTGCCTCGGCTCCGCCACTGACATCCCGGAACAGGCCGTCGGCTTCGCCCGCCACGCCAACACCGTCGACACCTACGACAACCACCGCGACGTGCCGCGTCACCGCGCCGACATGGACGCCGCCGCCAAGGAAGCCGGCACCGTCGCCATCGTCGCCACCGGCTGGGACCCAGGCATGTTCTCCCTCAACCGCACCATCGCCGACGCGCTGCTGCCGGGCAACGAACAGCACACCTTCTGGGGGCCGGGCCTGTCTCAGGGCCACTCCAACGCCGTGCGCCGCATCGACGGCGTGCAGAAGGCCGTCCAGTACACCCTGCCGGACGAGGACTCCCTCGAGCTGGCCCGCCAGCGCAAGGCCGGCGACCTGGACGGCAAGTCCGCCCACGTGCGCAAGTGTTTCATCGTCGCCGACGAAGCCGACCACGAGCGCATCGAGCACGAGATCCGCACCATGGAGGACTACTTCGTCGGCTACCAGGTCGAGGTCACCTTCGTCGACGAGGCCACCTTCGACGCCGAGCACACCGGCATGCCCCACGGCGGGCACGTGATCACCGCCGCGGACACCGGCGGCTTCAACCACACCATCGAGTACATCCTGAAGCTGGAGCGCAACCCGGACTTCACCGCCGCGTCCCAGATCGCCTACGCGCGTGCCGCCCACCGCCTGCGCGAACAAGGCGTCTCCGGCGCCTTCACCGTCCTCGAGGTCGCCCCGTACCTGCTGTCCCCGACGCCGCTCGACGAGCTCATCGCCCGCGACGTCTAAACCGCCCGGGCCGTGGTTTCCCCGGTCACATCAGCTCGGCTAAGATCAGGGAAGTGCACCTGTGGCTTTATGGTCGCGGGTCACGCTGGAGTGGCGCAATTGGCAGCGCAACGCACTTGTAATGCGTAGGTTGCGAGTTCAAGTCTCGTCTCCAGCTCAACGTAGGCAGAACGCAAGGGGCGCTTCCATTGTGGGGGCGCCCCTCGCACCTTTCGGGAACTGTGCTGCCGCCAGGGTTGTGTTCGCCCCGAAAGCCGCCTTTTCCTAGCCGATAAAAGAAGAACACTCGTAGGCTGGGGCGCATGAAGCGTCTCGTTCTGTTGCTGCCGGTGGTTGCGCTCGCCGGTTGCGGAAACTACCTCAACGTCGAGGCGCAGGGCATCTCCGGCATGTCCACGGACGGCGCCGGAAACATCACCGTCCACCTGTATGTGTGCGAGGGCAACGCGGTGGACCGGCTCGAATTGGTCGGAGGCTTTTACGACGGTCCGTCGGGGACGAACAACCCTCCGCTGGGGGCGTTGGAGCTGGCGGAACCCGCCTCCGGACACGTCGTCATTGACCTGGCTGATCCGGCTCCGTGGGAGATCGTGGAACCTCTCGCGTTGCCCCTGGACAAGGATAAATGGGTCATCGCCGGGCCACGCGTCGTGGACGGCGGCTCATCCATCCCGTTCACGGTCGAGAAATACATCTCTGGCGTGTCGCTGACCGTCGGAGAGATTGAATCGCTCGAACCCGACGTCGTCGTGCGCGACATGTTCGAGGCGCCCAACCAGGTGTACGGGCCGCCGGAGGAGTTCGCCGCGTACGGCGAGCGGTGGTGCGCAGACCGCGACCGGTGACCCCGGCGAGAAAAGCCTGCCGCTGGCTTGCCCTTGCCGCCGCGTCAACCGGCACACTGAACCACGTGACCGATTACAGCATTGGCGAGGCCGCCGAGATCCTCAACGTCACCACCCGCACCCTGCGTCATTGGGACCAGGTCGGGCTGCTCGTCCCGGGCTGGCGCACGTGGGCCGACCACCGGCTCTACACCGACGCCGACATGGAGCGGGCGCTGCAGATCCTCGTGTACCGGGAGGCCGGGTTGCGGCTGGGGGAGATCGGCGAGCTTATCGACGCCCCGGGCACCGCCGCCGAGAAGCTGCGGCGCCAGCGGGGCGTGCTCGTCGACAAGATCGGTCAACTGCACCGGATGATTCGGGCGGTCGATGAGCTTCTGCAGGAAGGAAAAGACATGGACATAAACGACAAAATCTCCCATTTCGAGGAGGCGCGGCGACGCTGGGGAGACACGCCCGAGTGGGCGCAGTCCCAGGAGGCGTCCGCGAACATGGGCGCCGACGAGGTGACGAAGGTGCGGCGCGGACAGGAGGAATTCGTGGACCGGCTCGTCGACGCCGCCGAAGGCGGGGTCGCCCCCGGTTCTGCGGAGGCCGCGGAGCTGGTCGCCGCGCACCGGGAAAGCATTTCGGGTTGGTACGAGGTGACGATGTCGCGACAGGTGATCCTGGCGCGGATGTATGTGGGCGACGAGCGTTTCGACGCCGCGTACCGCGAGCAGTCCCGTTATCTGCTTGCGCTTGTCGAGGGGCAGGCGCGGCGGGAGGGCGTAGATCTTGACGACGTGCAATGGGGGTGATCAAAGGGTCGGAAGTGGCAGATGGGGCGTAAGGTGCGAAAGAAGTGCCCCCATTACCTAAGGAAATAATATGAAAAGCCGTACAGGAAGCTTAGTGTCGCGTCTCGTCGCCGTGACGGGCAGTCTCGCCGTCGGCATGGGCCTGCTGGCCACCCCGGCGCTCGCGGCGGAGGGCCCCGACCTCGATGAGCCCTACAGCTGGGTGGAGGAGTTTGACTCGTGGGAGGCCCTCGACGGGTGGAACATCTTCAACCAGCCGGACTACAACAACGACGACGCGCTGTACACCAAAGACGCGCTCGAGGTGGTCGACGGACAGCTCGTCATCACCACGCGGCGCCACTGCGTCGACGAGGACATTGACCTGCACGATCGGAGCAATCACCACCTGCTCACGGACGACAACGCGTCCGTCGCCCCGTGCGCGGACGATGAATACGAAAAGTTCACCTCCGGCCGACTGCAGAGCCCCGACATCGCCCGCGGGGAGTTCGACGTTGCGGTGACCGCCAGCATTGAGACCGGCGATACCCGCGGCGTACGCAGCGCAATCTGGATGCAAAACGAGTCCGCCGCCTGCAGCGCGGACCCGACGCAGGCCTACGGCGAACTCGACCTGGTCGAGCACTTCTCCCACGAGGCCCGCTCCGTGTGGTCGCCGTCGAACACCCATCTCGGATGTCGGCCCTTGGGCCAGAACGGCACGAACAACGCTCCCCGTGAGCTGCGGGTGGGCCCGGAAATCACCGGGGAGACGCACACCTGGTCGGCGTCGACCACGCGGGATCAGGTGGCCTACTTCTTCGACGGCGAGCCCATCGATCGCGAGTCCTGGCGCCATGACACGGTGCTGGGCCACGCCCAGGTCGACGACTTCAACCTCGCGCAGTGGGACTACGACGAGATCCTCAACCAGAACTGGAAGCTGATTTTGAACCAGAAGGTGGAGAACGCGGAATGGACTAAGCCGGCCTCCCCGGACGAGGATTTCCCGGTCCGCACCATGACCGTCGACCGCGTTGAGGTGAACGGCACGCCCTTCACCGAGGTCGCTTCGGCGCCGAATCCTGGGGAACGTCTGTCATCTTTCTCCTCGTAGGGCGGTGACGGAAATTTTTCACAGCCTGCATTCAGTGACTGTGCAGTGGGGGTGCATGGCGAAGGGGTTGGATTGTTCGGGTCATCGAGGAAAGTAGTGGACAATGGAAGACATGAACGAACACACCACCCCGGTCAAAATTCTCGTCGTCGACGATGAACCCAATATCGTCGAGCTGCTCAACGTGAGCCTGAAATTCCAGGGTTTCGAGGTCGTCTCCGCCAACTCGGGGCAGGAGGCGATCACCCTCGCCCGCGAAGTCCGCCCCGACGCCTTCATCCTGGACGTCATGATGCCCGGGATGGACGGCTTCGAGCTGCTGAGCAAACTCCGCGACGAAGGCCTCGACGGTCCGGTGCTCTATCTCACCGCCAAGGACGCCGTCGAAGACCGCATCCACGGCCTGACCATCGGCGCCGACGACTACGTGACCAAACCCTTCTCCCTGGAGGAGGTCATCACCCGCCTGCGCGTCATCCTGCGCCGCGGCCGCGTCGCCGAGGACGAGGAGAAGGACGCCACCATCCGGTACGCGGACCTGACGCTCAACGACGACACCCACGAGGTCACCAAGTCCGGTGAGATCGTCGACCTGTCGCCGACCGAATTCAACCTGCTGCGCTACCTCATGCTCAACGCCGAGGTCGTGCTGTCCAAGGCGAAGATCCTGGACAACGTGTGGCACTACGACTTCGGCGGCGACGGCAACGTCGTCGAGTCCTACATCTCGTACCTGCGCCGCAAGGTCGACACCGGCGACGTGCCCCTGATTCACACCGTGCGCGGCGTCGGCTACGTGCTGCGCACCCCGCGTCAGTAGGTGCGCATGACGGTGCCGGAGGATCGTCGGGACGATCAATCCCACACCACCCGCGCGTTGTCGTTGCGGGTGTCGTTGGTGTTGATCATCGTGATCGTCTCCTCGATCGGGCTGTTCGGCAGCTCCATCGCGGTGCATTATTCGATGCGTTCCGTCCTGATCTCCCAGGCCGACGAGGAACTGGCGTCCGCCTTGACTGGCTGGACGCAGAACCCGGAGCTCTACAGCTCGGGGGCGGTGCACACCTCCCCGGATTTCTCGGTCCTGGTGTTGACCACCGACCGGGAGATGTACATGCTGCACAACGAGGAGCGCAGTCGACCGAACTTCAGCCAGGTGCAGGTCAACGGACCTCCCCGCACCATTGATTCGGTGCCGGAGGCGGAGACGAACACGCAGTGGCGGGCGGTCGGCAGCGTCAACTCCGGCAACATGATCTACATCGTCGCCAAGTCGCTGGACCCGATGAAGCGGGTCCTGGCGGGGTTGGACGCGGTGCTGATTTTCATCAACCTCATCGCCCTGGTGCTCATGGCCATCATCGGCGCCGTCTTCGTGCAGCGCGCCCTGGCCCCGTTGCGGGAGGTCAAGTCCACCGCCCGGGCCATCGCCGGCGGCGACCTCAGTCGCCGCGTGCCGTCCTGGTCGCCGAACACGGAGGTCGGCCAGTTGTCGTTGGCGCTGAACTCGATGCTGGGCAGGCTGCAGGAATCCCTGGAAACCGCCCAGCACTCGCTGACGGTGGCGCAGAGCAAGGAAGAGCAGATGCGACGCTTCGTCGGCGACGCCTCCCACGAGCTGCGTACCCCGCTGACCAGCGTGCGCGGTTACACGGAGTTGTACCGCTCGGGGGCGACCGACGACGTCGACCGGGTCCTGGACAAGATCGAGGAGGAGTCCGGCCGCATGAAGCTGCTGGTGGAGGACTTGCTCGCCCTGACCCGGGCGGAGGGGTCCCGGTTGAACCTGCGGACGGTGGATCTGCTGGAACTCGCGCTGTCCGCGGCGTCGACGGCGCGGGCGGCCTTCCCGGAGCGCTCCATCGAGGTCGTCAACGACACCTCGGAGGTGCCCGTGGTCAAGGGCGACCCGGACCGGTTGCATCAGGCGCTGCTCAACCTCATCACCAACGGGCTGCGCCACGGCGGCGAAGGCACGGCGGTCACGCTGCGGCTGCACCGCGACCCCGCCGAGGACGGTCACGTGCTCATCGACGTGATCGACGACGGGCAGGGGATGGCCGAGGACACCGCCGCGCATATCTTCGAGCGCTTCTACCGGGCGGACTCCTCCCGCTACCGCGGCTCCGGCGGCGGCTCGGGCCTGGGCTTAAGTATCGTGCGGTCGATCATCGGCCAGCACGACGGCGCGATCAAGGTCGCGTCGAAGGAAGGGGTGGGCACCACTTTCCGGATCACGTTGTCCCAGGCCGAGCAGGAACAGCCCGGGACCCCGGAGCCGGAGGAAGATCCGAAGCCCGGCAAGCCCAAGGGCAAGCTCTTCAACGGCAAGGCGAAGAATAAGGAGCCGAAAGGGTCGGAGACCCCGACCCGCGACGACGGCTAGGGGCGCCAGTCCAGCGCCTCGAGCACCGGCCCAGTGGCCTGGGGGAGATTCTCGTGGATCATCCCGTCGATGCGCACGAGCTCACCCAGCTGCGCGGAGCTGACCGGCACGACCCGGTCCGCGGAGGAGACGATGGACACCACGCGCGTGTCCGCGGGGACGGTGGCCTCCCACGGCTCGGGCCGCAGAATCTCGGCCACGCCCGGCCCGGCGATGATGCCGGCGGCGTGCAACAACCAGGGCCGCCCCTGATAGGGCACCCCGCGGAAGGCGGCGCCGAGGCCGACCAGCGTGCGCACGGTCCCGGGCGAATAATGGTGCGCCAGCCGCAGACCCAGATGCCCGCCGAGGGAATGGCCGACCACGTCGATGCGGCCGGTGGGGGAGGCATCGAGAAGCTCCTGCGTGGCGCTCACCAGCTGGGCGAAGGACTCGTCGACGCGGGCGGTGCCGCCGTCGCCGTAGGCGGGGGCGGCCACCGGGATCCCCTCCCGGATCAGCGCGGTCAGGGGCAGTTCGAAGTTATTCGGCGACGCCAAAAAGCCGTGTAGGAAGACGACCGGCGTGCCGGGCCCCGCCGCTATCTCCGTCAGGGAGGGCAGGGCGGGCAGCGTGCCCCGGTGCGGAAGCCAGGACAGCAGACCCACTCAGTTGGGGCGGCCGGAGTCGTCGCAGTCGAGGGCCTCGCGCAGCTTGGCGGCGGCCTCGTCCATCTTCGCCGGGTCGGTGGAGTCGGCGGGCATGGCCTTCGCCAGGCTGTAGCCGGACATGTCGTCGGCGGGGAAGAGGTGGATGTGCAGGTGCGGCACCTCGAAACCGGCGATGAGGTAACCCGCGCGCTGGGAGCCGAAGACGTCGATGATCGCACGCCCGATCTGCTGGGCGACCTCGTTCATCTGCGTCCAGATCACCGGGTCCAGGTCGGTCCACTTGTCCACCTCCTGCACCGGCACGACCAGAACGTGGCCGTATTCGACCGGCTCGATCGAGAGGAAGGCGACGACGTTGTCGTCGCGGTAGACAAAGCGGCCGGGCAGATCGCCCTCGATGATCTTCGTGAAGACGGTACTCATGCCCACTATCCTACCCCGCTGACGCCGCCCCTGGGGCGCTGCACGCTGAGGCGGGAGCGCCGCCCGCTACGATGAAGGCATGCGCATCCTCGTGATTGGTTCGGGCGGCCGTGAACACGCCCTGCTCACCGGCCTGGCCGCCGACGACACTGTCTCTGATCTGCACGTAGTCCCGGGCAACGCGGGAATGGAGACGGTGGCCACCGTCCACGCCGACGCCGGCGCGGTCGACGACGGCCCCGCCATGGTCGCCCTGGCGCAAGAGATCGCCGCCGACCTGGTGATCATCGGACCGGAAATCCCGCTGGTCGCCGGCGTGGCGGACGACCTGCGCGCGGCCGGAATCAAGGTCTTCGGCCCCGGCAAGGAGGCCGCCCAGCTGGAGGGCTCCAAGCAGTTCGCCAAGGACGTCATGGCCGCGGCCGGCGTGCGCACCGCCGCCGCCGAACAGCTCATGCCGGGCGCCACGGAAGAAGCCATCGACGCGGCGCTGGACAAGTTCGGCCCGCGCTGGGTGGTCAAGGACGACGGCCTGGCCGGCGGCAAGGGCGTGGTGGTCACCGAGGACCGGATGGCCGCCCGCCAGCACATCGACGCCGTGCACGCCGCGACGAACCCGGTGCTGCTCGAAGAATTCCTCGACGGCCCGGAGGTGTCCCTGTTCTGCCTCGTCGACGGCGAGACCGTCGTCCCGCTGCTGCCGGCCCAGGACCACAAGCGCGCCTTCGACGGCGACGAGGGCCCCAACACCGGCGGCATGGGCGCCTACACGCCGCTGCCGTGGCTGCCCGTGGACGGGGTGCAACGCATCGTCACGGAGGTGTGCGAACCCGTGGCCAAGGAAATGGTGCGCCGCGGCACCCCGTACTCGGGACTGATGTACGCGGGCCTGGCGTGGACGGTCAACGGCCCGGAGGTCATCGAGTTCAACGCCCGCTTCGGCGACCCGGAGACCCAGCCGGTGCTCGCGCTGCTGAAGACCCCGCTGGGCGGGGTGCTCGACGCGGTGGCCTCCGGCACCCTGGACCAGCTCGAGCCGCTGGAGTGGGAGGACGGCTACGCCCTGACCGTGGTGCTGGCCGCCGCCGGCTACCCCGCGGATCCGCAGACCGGCGTCGCCCTCGGCGGCGAAGGACTCGACGACCCGGCCGTCGTCCTGCACGCCGGAACCACGCGTGACGACGCCGGCGGGTACGTCTCCGCCGGCGGCCGCGTCCTCAACGTCCTCGGCGTCGGCCCGACCTTGGCCGAAGCCCGCCGGGAGGCCTACGCGCGCGTCGATAAGATCGACTTCGACGGAGCCCTGTACCGCACCGACATCGCCGGCCCGGCGACCGAAGGGCGCATCACCATCCCAGAACAGTAGGTCGTGACCTTAATGAACACCCCGGAACGCCCCCACCCCGCCCACCTCGTCGCAGCCAGAGGGGTGGTCGAACCGTTCCGGGTCATGAAGATGCTGGACCTGGTCGCCCGCCGCACCCAAGCCGGCCAGGACACCATCATGCTGTGCGCCGGACAGCCCGCCACCGGCGCGCCGAAAGTCGTCCTCGACGCCGCCGCCGACGCGCTCTACGCCTCCCCGCTGGGCTACACCGAAGTCGTCGGCGACCGGGCGCTGCGCGAAGCCATCGCCGCCTGGCACTCCGACACCTACGGCGTGACGACGTCCGCCGACCACGTCATCGTCACCACCGGCTCCTCCGGCGGCTTCGTCGCCGCCTTCACCGCCCTGCTCGAGGTCGGCGACACAGTCGCCCTGCCGCGGCCCGGCTACCCCGCCTACCGCAACATCCTCAAGGCCCTCGGCGCCGAGGTCGTCGACCTGGTGTGTGGCGCGGAGACGAACTTCCAGCCCACCGCCGCGATGCTCGACGCCCTGCCCGCCGAGGACAAACCCACCGCCGTGCTGATCACCAGCCCCGGCAACCCCACCGGCACCATCATCGACCCCGCGGAACTGGCGCGCATCGCCGCCTGGTGCGAAGACAACGGAGCCACGCTGATCTCCGACGAGGACTACCACGGGATGAGCTTCGGCCCGCCCACCGCGACCGCCCGGGAATTCTCGGATCGGGCCATCGTCGTGGGCACCTTGTCCAAATACTTCTCCATGACCGGCTGGCGCGTCGGCTGGCTCATCGTCCCCGAGGATCTCGTCGAAACCATCGAAAACCTCCAGGCCTCCGTCGCCTTATGCGCCCCCGCCATCTCCCAGGTCGCCGGACGCGCCGCCTTCACCGACGCCGCCCGCGCCGAACTCGACGGCCACATCGACGACTACCGTGACACCCGCGCCGCCCTGCTCGAAGAACTCGCCGCCCTGGGCCTGGACAACTACGCCGAACCCGACGGCGGGCTCTACCTGTGGGTCGACGTCTCCTCGCTGACCGACGACTCCGAAACTTGGGCACGCGAACTCGTCGACGAGATCGGCGTCGCCGTCGCCCCAGGCGTCGACTTCGACCCCGTCGACGGCGCCGGCTGGGTGCGGCTGTCGTTGTGCGGGCCCGCCGCCGACGCCCGCGAAGCCGGACGCCGCCTCCGCGAACACCTGGGCAGGTGACTGCCCCTTTCCCCAGGCGCGTGCCATAATCAGGGGCGTGGCTGAGAAAAAGAAGATCGTAAACGTCCTCGCGTCCCGATACGCGTCCCTCGAAATGGCCGACGTCTGGAGCCCCGAATCCAAGATCATCATGGAACGGGAACTCTGGATCGCGGTGATGAAAGCCCAGAAACAACTGGGCGTCGACATCCCCGACGCCGCGGTCGCGGCCTACGAGGCCGTCATCGACGACGTCGACGTCGACTCCATCACCGAGCGCGAAAAAATCACGCGCCACGACGTCAAGGCCCGCATCGAGGAATTCAACGCCCTCGCCGGACACGAGCACATCCACAAGGGCATGACCAGCCGCGACCTGACGGAAAACGTCGAGCAGCTGCAGATCCACCGCTCCCTGGAGCTGGTGCACGCCAAGGCCGTCGCCGTGCTCGCCCGCATCGGCGAGATCGCCGCCCGCTACCAATCCCAGGTCATGGCCGGGCGCTCCCACAACGTCGCCGCCCAAGCCACCACCCTGGGCAAGCGCTTCGCCTCCGCCGGCGACGAAATGCTCGTCGCCCTCGAACGCGTCGAAAACCTCCTCGGCCGCTACCCCCTGCGCGGCGTCAAGGGCCCCATGGGCACCTCCCAGGACATGCTCGACCTCCTCGGCGGCGACGAAAACAAACTCATCTCCCTCGAGCGCTCCATCGCCGATTTCCTGGGCTTCAACCGCCTCTTCGACTCCGTCGGCCAGATCTACCCCCGCTCCCTGGACTTCGACGCCGTCTCCGCGCTCGTCCAGCTCGGCGCCGGCCCCTCCTCGCTGGCCACCACCATCCGCCTGATGGCCGGCAACGAAACCGTCACCGAAGGCTTCAAAGAAGGCCAGGTCGGCTCCTCGGCGATGCCGCACAAGATGAACGCCCGCTCCTGCGAACGCGTCGGCGGCATGCAGGTCATCCTCCGCGGCCACCTCACCATGGTCGCCGACCTCGCCGGCCAGCAGTGGAACGAAGGTGACGTCTTCTGCTCCGTCGTCCGCCGCGTCGCCCTGCCCGACGCCTTCTTCACCCTCGACGGCATGTTCGAGACCTTCCTCACCGTCCTCGACGAATTCGGTGCCTTCCCCGCCATGATCGACCGCGAACTCGAACGCTACCTGCCGTTCCTGGCCACGACCCGCCTGCTCATGGCCGCCGTCCGCGCCGGCCAGGGCCGCGAAGAAGCCCACGAGATCATCAAGGAACATGCCGTCGCCGTCGCCCTGAACATGCGCGAGCACGGCGGCGGACAAGACCTCGTCGAGCGGTTGGCCGCCGACGCGCGCTTCCCCCTCGACCAAGCCCAGCTCGAGGCCGCGCTCGAGGACCGCCACGCCTTCATCGGCGCCGCCGAATCCCAGACCGGCCGGGTCATCACCCGCATCGAAGAACTCGCCGCCGAGCACCCGGAGGCCGCCGCCTACACCCCGGGCGACATCCTCTAGGCCCGCTCACCGACGGGGCGCATCGGCAGGCTAAAATGCTGCCCATGCGCCCCGAGCTGTCTGACTACACCCACCTGTCCGCGGGCAAAGTCCGCGAACTCTACGAGATCGACGACGACCACCTCCTGATGGTGGCGACCGACCGCATCTCCGCCTACGACCACGTCCTCGAACCCGCGATCCCCGACAAGGGGCGCGTGCTCACCGCCATGAGCGTCTTCTTCTTCGACGCCATCGACTTCCCCAACCACCTCGCCGGCCCCCTCGACGACGAACGCATCCCCGCCGAGGTCCTCGGCCGGGCACTGGTGGTCAAGCGGCTGAAGATGCTGCCCTTCGAAGCCGTCGCCCGCGGTTACCTCACCGGCTCCGGACTCGTCGAATACCGCGACACCGGCACCGTCTGCGGCATCCCGCTTCCCGACGGCCTCACCGAGGCCTCCCGCCTGGAGCCGCCCATCTTCACCCCCGCCACCAAGGCGGAACAGGGCGACCACGATGAAAACGTCAGCTTCGACGTCGTCGTCGAGAAGCTCGGCGCCGAGCGCGCCGAAGAACTGCGGGACGCGACCCTGTCGATCTACTCCCGTGCCGCCGCCCTGGCCGAAGAAAAGGGCATCATCCTCGCCGACACCAAATTCGAGTTCGGCCTCGACGCCGACGAGCGCCTCGTGCTCGCCGACGAAGTGCTCACCCCCGACTCCTCGCGCTACTGGCCCGCCGACTCCTACACCGTGGGCAAAGTCCAACCCAGCTACGACAAGCAGTACGTGCGCAACTGGCTCACCAGCGACGACTCCGGCTGGGACAAAGCCTCCGACGACACCCCGCCCGCCCTGCCGGCCGACGTCGTCGAGGCCACTCGCGAACGCTACATCGAGGCCTACGAGAAACTCTCCGGCCAGAAATTCAGCGATCACATCTAACCTCCTGTGGACAACCGCCCGGTGAGCTGAGTTATCCACAGCCCCGGGTGGTTCTGTCTTTGGCTGGGGAGCCCCGTCGATAGCGTGGCGGCCATGAACCTCATCGACATGCTGCGCGCCGTGCAGTCCCAGGGCATGGGACTGCTCGAAGCCGTGCACCGCATGCCGAAAACCGAGCTGACGGCCCTGGGGCTGGCCGGCTCCACCGCCGGTCGCTGGCTGCGGCTCGCCGACGTCTTCTTTGGCCCCACCCGCCGACGACGCGCCCAAGCCGACGCCGTCGCCGCCGCCCGCGTCCGCGAACTCAACCGCGCCGTCGACAACGCCGAAGCCCGCGCGCACGCCCGCCGCAGCCTCAAAGGCGGCAAAAACACCGACGCCCGTGGCTGCCGCACCTTCACCGTCACCGGCCCCGAACGCGTCATCGCCGCCACCCTCGCGGCGATCGAGAAGGCCGCCCGCCGACTCCGCAGGGACAACCCGCGCCTGAGTTACGAGCAGGCCATGTTCGACGCCCTGCTCGCCGGCCACGGCCAACCACAAGAAAAGCTCACCCCGCACGTCGTCATCGGCCTGCCCGACTGGGCCACACTCCTCCGCGACGACGGCGACGAAAGCGTCTTCGCGCTGACCGACGGCACCACCATCACCGGCGCCGAACTCGTCAGCCGACTCATGGACGACTTCCACCTCGTCGGCCTCTACGACCCCTGCACCGGGCCCATCAACCTCTATGGCTCCCGACGCCAATCCAACGCCAAACAATCCGCCCTCCTGGCCGCCGAAGCCATCCTCTGCGACTGGCCCGGCTGCACCACCGCCGCCGACCAAGCCCAAGACCACCACATCGCGGCCTGGCGCGCAGGCGGACACACCAACATCCGGAACCTGGCGAAACTCTGCCGCAAACACAACGGCGACAACGACGACGACCCCAACGCCCCGCCGCGTAACGGCCGCGTCGAACGCGAGGGCGGCGACGTCGTCCACCACGGCCCCGACGGGGTGACCAGACGCAACACCCACCCCATCAAGAACCTCTCCGCCAGAGCGCTGGCCGCCCGCCGGTAGCATGGCGCGCATGCCTGAACACACTCCTGCACAGCCCCCGATCGCGACCAAGAAGCCCGTCACCCGGAGTTTCCACGGTCGCGATTTCGTCGACGACTACGAATGGCTGCGCGACAAAGACTCACCCGAGACCATCGACTACCTCGAGGCGGAAAACGCCTACACCGAAGCACAGACCGCCCACTTGAAGGATCTCGCCGACAACATCTACAACGAGATCACCTCCCGGGTGAAACAGACCGACATGTCCATCCCGGTCCGGGCCGGCGACTGGTGGTACTACGGACGCACCGAAGAGGGCAAGAACTACGGCTACTCCTGCCGCCTGCCCGTCGAAGAGGGCTCCGACCCCTGGACGCCACCGACAATTCCCGAGGGAGGCGTGCCGGACGGCGAGCAGATTATCCTCGACCTCAACGAACTCGCCGAGGGGCACGAGTTCTTCTCTCTCGGCGCGTCGACGGTGACGGATTCGGGCCGCTATCTCGCGTACTCCATTGACACCGAAGGCGACGAGCGCTTCGATCTGTTCGTCAAGGACTTGGAGACCGGCGAGCTTCTCGACGACCGTCTCACCGGCGTCTTCTACGGCGCCACCTGGGTCGACGAGGACTACATCTTCTACCAGCGCGTCGACGAGGCCTGGCGCCCGGATTCGGTGTGGCGCCACAAGATCGGCGCCCCGGAGTCCGAGGACGTGTTGGTCTACCGGGAGGAGGACGAGCGGTTCACCGTCGGCGCGGGCGGCACCCGCAGCCGCAAGTACCTGATGATCGAGTCCGCGTCGAAGATCACCACCGAGACGTGGGTGCTGGACACCACGAACCCGGAAGGTGAGTTCACGGTGTTGTGGCCGAGGGAGCACGACGTCGAATATTCGGTGGATCACGCGGAGGTCGCCGGGCAGGATCGGTGGATCGTCACGCACAACGCGACGGGGAAGAACTTTGCGGTGGGGGAGACGGGCGTCGAGGAGCTTCCGCCCCTGCGCGAGCTCAACCCCCTGCTGCCGCACGACGAACAGGTGCGCGTCGAAGGGGTCGACACCTACCAGGGCCACATCGTCGCGGCTTATCGACGCGGCGCCATCGGCCGCCTCGCCATCATGCGCCTCGGCGCCGACGGGTACGGGTCCTTCGAGGAACTCGACTTCGACGAGGAGCTCTACACCGTCGGCGCCGGCGGTCAGCCCGAGTGGGACGCGCCGGTCATCCGCGTCAGCTACGTTTCCTTCACCCAGCCCACGCAGCTGTTTGATTACCGGGTGGCGACCGGCGAGCGCACCCTGCTCAAGGAGCAGGAGGTCCTCGGCGGTTATGACCGCAACGACTACACCGCCTACCGGTTGTGGACCACCGCGCAGGACGGCACCCGGATCCCTGTCTCGGTCGTCCACCGCGCTGACCTCGACACGTCCACCCCGCAGCCGACGCTGCTCTACGCCTACGGATCGTATGAGTCCTCGACGGACCCGGGCTTTTCGATCGCGCGGCTGTCACTGATGGACCGCGGCCTGATTTTTGCGGTGGCGCATGTGCGCGGCGGCGGGGAGATGGGCCGGCGCTGGTACGACGACGGCAAGATCCTCAAGAAGAAGAACACCTTCACCGACTTCATCGACGTGGCGGATGACCTCGTCGACAGGGGACTGACCTCCTACGACAAGATCGTCGCCGAGGGCGGGTCGGCGGGAGGCATGCTCGTGGGCGCGGTGGCGAACATGGCGCCGGAGAAGTTCGCCGGCATTCAGGCGATCGTGCCTTTCGTCGACTCGTTGACGTCGATGCTCATGCCGGAGCTGCCGTTGACGGTCACCGAATGGGACGAGTGGGGCAACCCTTACGAAGATCCGGAGGTCTACGATTACATGGCCTCCTACTCCGGTTACGAGAACGTCGCGGCCCAAAACTACCCGGACATCCTGGCGGTCACCAGCCTCAACGACACGCGCGTGTTGTACGTGGAGCCGGCGAAGTGGATCGCGGCGCTGCGGGACAAAGCCACGGGTGGGCAGTTCCTGCTCAAGACGGAGATGTCGGCCGGCCACGGCGGGGTGTCGGGCCGGTACAGCAAGTGGCGTCAGACGGCGTTCGAGTACGCGTGGACCGTCGATAAGGCGACGGGCGGCGCCGTCACCCGATAGTCGGGCGGGAGGCCGGGTTTCGTGGGATAATCGCCTGCATGTCTGGCCATCTGCTTGTCTCGATTTCGAGCATTTTCGCGGAGACTCGGCCGGGGGTGCAGAAACTGGTGCGCACCCTCGACGCCGAGGGCATTCCCGTGTCGTTGTTGGTGGCCCCGCGCATCGACAGTGATTGGCGCCTGTCGAAGGACCCGGAGACGCTCGAGTGGTTGCTCGGCCAGAAGGAGGAAGGCCGGGCGATCATCCTCAACGGTTTCGACCAAGCCGTGCAAGGTCGTCGGGCGGAGTTCGCGAACTTGGGCGAGCATGAGGCGCGGTTGCGGTTGCAGGGGGCGACGAGGCAGATGACGCGGGTCGGCTTTGACCCGGACGTCTTCGCCCCGCCGCGGTGGCGGTTGTCGCCGGGGACGTTGGCGGTGTTGCCCGAATTCGGGTTTACTGTGGCGTGTTCGACGCGCGGGGTCCATAAGCTTGTCGACGGTTCGTTTCTCCAGGCCCGCAACCTCTCCGTCGGCGAGGGGTTCGGCTCGGCGAAATGGTGGCGCACCTCGCTGATCAAGGCGGCGGACCGGGGAGCGTCGAAAGGCAACACCGTCCGACTGTCGATCTCCGGCCGCAACATCGTCGACGGCAAGACGGTCCGCGACTTTCTGCGGGCGGCGACGATGGCCCGGGAACGTGGATCTACACCTTCTGACTACAGACTCTTCGTTTCCGCGTAACCTGTCGGTATGACAACTCTTCGTGACATCCCTGTGACCCTTAATAACGGCACCTCCACCACCCTCGACGAGATCGCGCCGGGCAAGCTCGTGCTGCTGGTCAACACCGCCTCAAAATGTGGCTACACCTCCCAGTACAGCGGGCTTCAGTGGCTGCAGGACGCCTATGGCGAGCGTGGCTTCACCGTCGTCGGGGCCCCGTGCAACCAGTTCAAGGGGCAGGAGCCCGGTTCCGACGAGGACATCGCGGAGTTCTGCTCCCTCAACTTCGGCGTGGACTTCCCGCTGCTGGCGAAGCTCGAGGTCAACGGCGAGGGAACGCACCCGCTGTATGAAGAGCTGAAGGCCGCCGAGGACGCTGAGGGGCAGGCGGGGGACGTGGCGTGGAACTTCGAGAAGTTCCTCATCGACGTCGACGGCGCCGTGGTCGGCCGAGTGCGCCCAGTTGTCGAGCCGCAGGACGCGTCCGTGGTCGAGTGCATCGAGGAGAACCTGCCGGCTTAAGCGGGCCACGACGGAAAACACCTCCGCCCTCCCCGGTAAACCGGGGAGGGCGGAGGTGTCGTCGTCTGCGCTAGCGGAAGAAGCTGAAGAAGCGTTCGAGGGCGGCGCCGATCGACGCGAAGATCGCGGCGACCGAGCTCATCAGGCTCGAACCGGTCGGGGCCGGCGCGGGCGTCTCGTCCTCGTCCTCGACCGGCGGCGTCGGGGCGTCGACGGTGAGGTTGAAACCGACCTTGATCGGGTCGTGGTCGGAGGAGCGGAACGGGTTGTCGGCCTCGAAGAAGTCCACCGTGTTGTAGTTGCGGCGGGAGTATTCGTAGGCGATGGACTCGTCGGCGTTGATGTTCCACACGACGGCGTCCTGCACCAGCTCCATGGCGGCCTCGTTGCCGAAGGCGTGGTCGAGGGAGCCTAACTGGCCGTCGAACTGGTAGGTCGGTTCGTGGCCGGCGTATTCGGTGTTGATGTTGGTGAAGCCGTTGGCCTCGAGGGTGCGGATGGCGTCTTCGCGGGCGTAGGCGTTGAGGTCGCCGAGGACAAAGACCGGGGCGTCCACCCAGTCTTCCTGGGCGTCGAGGTGGTCGAGCAGGGCCTGGGATTGGGCGTTGCGGACGTTGGGGTTGTTGCCCTGGCCGTCGTTTTGGTCGCTGTCGCCGCGGCTCACGGAGCCTTTGGACTTGAAGTGGTTGGTGACGGCGACGAAGGAGTCGCCGCCCTCGACGGGCTGGAACTCCTGCGCCAGCGGCTGGCGGGCGGTGCCGGTGTAGGCGTCGCCGTCGAAGATGCGGGATTCGCCGACGGTTTCGACGGTGGCGGGGTTGTAGATGAAGGCGACGCGGATGACGTCTTCGTCGGTGCCGAGATCGGCGGGGGATTCGACGTAGGCCCAGCGCTGCTGGCCGGCGTCGGCGTTGAGGGCGTCGACGAGGGCGGCGAGGGCGTCGTCGCGCGCGTCGACGTCGCCGGTGAGGCCGTAGGTGTTTTCGATCTCTTCGAGGCCGAGGACGTCGACGTCCATCATGTTGATGGCCTGGACGATTTTGGCCTGCTGGTCGGCGAACGCCTCTTCGCTGTAGGCGCCGCGGACGTCGCACCAGTTGGCGCCGACGGGGTTGCCGTCGACGTCGGTGTAGTAGTCGCAGCCGGGTTCGTCGACGCCGAGGGAGGTGAAGTAGTTGAGGACGTTGAAGGAGCCGACGGTGAATTCGCCGTCGACGGCGTCGATTTCGGCGAGGGCTTCGGCGCGGGAGTCAGCCCAGGTGATGGGTAGCTCGGCGGCGGAGTTGTCGCCGGTGATCGGGGTGGTGGGTTGGAAGCGCCAGCTGTCGAAGCCGTAGTCGACGACGACGGGGTGCTGGAAGTCGACGTGGTCGCCGGTGCGGATCGACTGGTGTGGGGCGCCGTCGACGGCGAGGTAGGGCAGGGGCACGTCGGTGGCGTCGTGCATGTAGTTGGGGGTGCGGCCGTCGTCAAGCGTGACCAGCCGGGCGTCGTTGCTGGCCTGCAGGTCGTTGGCCGCCGTGCCGGGCAGGACGACGTCGGTGGGGGTGGAGAATGCTTCGGTGCCCGGGGTGAGGCCGAGTTCGCCGTGGGTGTTGAGGGCGTAGTTGTCGGTGACGGTGTAGTCGCCGGTCGGCTGCACCAGCATGCCTTCGTAGGGTTCGCGGGCGTCGTCGCCGGCGGGCAGGACGTCGATGGTGATCGGGGTGACCGGGTCGAGCTCGGCGTCGGCCGGGGTGACGGCGGCTCCGGAAAGCTGGGTGACGTCGTAGTATTCGCCGGCGGTGCCCGTGACGACGACGGACTCACCGATCTCCGGGTACGCCTCAGCGCCGCGGTGACCGAGGTGGACGAAGACGCCGTGCGAGGCGTCGCCGACGTTCTGGGCGTCGCCGCCGGTGCCGGCGGTCTGCAGGTAGAAGCCGTTCTTGCCGCCGTCGGGGTAGACGCCGGTGACGACGCCTTCGGTGGTCACGGTCTGGCCGTTAAGCGGGGTGGCGTCGCCGGTGCCCTGGATCTCGGCGATCGGGGTGACCTCGCCCGGCTCCGAGGCGGGGACGTCGTCGCCGCCGCCGGCGTCTCCACCTGTCGCGGATTCGTCGGCGGAGTTGGTGGGGGTGGGGGCGTCGACGATGAAGTCAGCGGCGTTGTCGTCGGTGTCGACTTCGACGGGGATGCGCTGAACGGACTGGTCGGCGTTCGGGCTGGCCGCCGCCGCGCCCTCGGCGACGTCGATGGCGCCCCAGCCGAGGAGATCGATGGTCGTGCCGGCGTCGTCCTTCAGCTCGGCGGCGGCGGTGCGGGCGCCGAAGCCCAGGTCGTCGCCCGCGTCGAAGTCCGGGGTGGGCAGGGCCCCGGTGTCGTTGTTGCCTGCCGCCGTCTGCACCAGGTAGTGGCCGCCGGCGGGGATGGCGCCCGTCAGCGTCACCACGTCGTTCTGGGGGTTGCCGCTGGCGGAATAGCGGGTCAGGGTGTGGTCCGCCAGGTCGATGACGTCGTCGGTGGGGTTGTAGAGTTCGACGAAATCGTTGGCGAAAACCGAACCGCCGTTGCCGCCCGCGGAGTACACTTCGGAGATGACGACGTCACTGCCGTCTGGGGCGGCGACGGCGGCGGGGACGACGAGGAGGGCGGAAGCTGCGCCGAGGGCGACGGAGATCGCTGCGGCACGCATGCTCCGGGGGCGAAGGGATCGAGACATCACTGAGTAGGCCTTCTTATGAGGGGAATCGGAAAAGCGTGCTCGCCACGTGGGTGAGCACAGCCGTGGATTCGTTGTAGCGCATGCGCTCACCGGGCGCTGGGCGAGGCGGTGACGGCCCCTGGGGGTTTGCTTTCGGCTGGTCGAGAATTCACTTGTCCGCCATTTTCCGGCCCGGTGACGTTCATTCGCCGGCGCCCCGGGGGCGGGAGGGCACACCGTTTCCGGCAGAGAATATGAACCGTGTTTCTGGACCTATACACTGAAGCACGTCCAACTGGCAGCAGAAAGTTAGGGAATGTCATGGCCCGTGTCGTTGTAAATGTCATGCCGAAAGAAGAGATCCTGGACCCCCAGGGTCAGGCGGTCGTTCGGGCCCTGGGGCGGATCGGCGTCGAAGGCGTCTCCGATGTCCGCCAGGGCAAGCGTTTTGAACTCGAGGTCGACGATTCCGTCACCGCCGAGGAGCTGGAGAAGGTCGCCGCGACGCTGCTGACCAACACCGTCATCGAGGACTACGAGATCGTCGGCGCCGAGGTGAAGAAGTAGTGTCCGCGAAGATCGGCGTCATCACTTTTCCCGGCACGCTTGACGACGTCGACGCGCTGCGGGCCGTCCGCACCGCCGGCGCCGAGGCCGTCAGCCTGTGGCACGACGACGAGGCCCTCAACGGCCTCGACGCCGTCGTGGTCCCGGGCGGTTTCTCCTACGGCGACTACCTGCGCTCCGGCGCGATCGCCGCGTTGTCCCCGATGATGCGCTCCGTCGTCGAGGCCGCGGGCAAGGGCCTGCCGGTGTTGGGCATCTGCAACGGCTTCCAGATCCTCACCGAGGCCGGCCTCCTGCCCGGCGCGCTGACGCGTAACCAGGGGTTGAACTTCCATTGCGTCGACACCTACTTGGAGGTGCAGAACACCGACACCGCCTGGACCAGTGGTTTCGAGGTCGGTCAGCGCATCATGGTGCCGTCCAAGCACGGCGAGGGCCGGTTCCAGGCGTCCGCCGATACCATCGCGGAGTTGGAGGGTGAGGGGCGCGTCGTCTTCCGTTACACCGACAACTACAACGGTTCGATCAACGCGATCGCCGGCATCACCAGCGAAAACGGTCGTGTGGTCGGCTTGATGCCGCACCCGGAGCATGCCATCGACACGCTCACCGGCCCGTCCGTCGACGGTCTGGGACTGTTCTTGTCCGCCATTTCCGCGGTCGCGGCTTAAGAGAGGAAAGCAATGACTGTCCACAACGACACCGTTGAGGCCGCGCAGGCCACCCCGGAGCTCGAGCAGCCTTGGGAGGAGCTCGGCCTCAAGGAGGACGAGTATGGCCGGATCCGCGAGATTTTGGGCCGCCGTCCCACCGACGCGGAGCTGACCGCGTATTCGGTGATGTGGTCGGAGCACTGCTCCTACAAGTCCTCGAAGACGCATCTGCGTTACTTCGGGCAGACCGCCACCGAGGAGATGAACTCCAAGATTTTGGCCGGCATCGGCGAGAACGCCGGCGTCGTCGACATCGGCGACGGTGACGCGGTGACCTTCCGCGTCGAGTCGCACAACAGCCCGTCGTTCGTCGAGCCCTACCAGGGTGCGGCGACCGGCATCGGCGGCATCGTCCGCGACATCATGGCCATGGGCGCGCGCCCGATCGCCGTGATGGACCAGCTGCGGTTCGGCCCGGCCGACGCCCCGGACACCAAGCGGGTGCTGCCGGGCGTGGTGTCCGGCATCGGCGGCTACGGCAACTCCCTCGGCCTGCCGAACATCGGCGGCGAGACCGTCTTCGACGAGGCCTACTTGGGCAACCCCCTGGTCAACGCCTTGGCGGTGGGCACCTTGAAGGTCGAGGACTTGAAGCTGGCGTTCGCGTCCGGCACCGGCAATAAGGTCATGCTCTTCGGTTCCCGCACGGGGCTGGACGGCATCGGTGGGGTGTCGGTGCTGGGGTCGGCGAACTTCGAGGAGGGCGAGGAGCGCAAGCTGCCGTCCGTCCAGGTCGGCGACCCCTTCGCGGAGAAGGTGCTCATCGAGGCGTGTCTGGAGCTTTACGGCGCCGGCGTGGTTGACGGCATCCAGGACCTCGGCGGCGGCGGGTTGGCGTGTGCCACGGCGGAGCTGGCCGCGGCCGGTGACGGCGGCATGCGCGTCAACCTGGACAACGTGCCGCTGCGCGCGGAGAACATGACCGCCGCCGAGATCCTGGCGTCGGAGTCGCAGGAGCGCATGTGCGCTGTCGTGGCTCCGGAGAACCTGGACAAGTTCTACGATATCTGCGCGAAGTGGGACGTCACCGCCGCGGAGATCGGCGAGGTCATCGACGAGAAGGACCGCTACGTCGTCTACCACAACGGTGAGGTCGTCGTGGACGCCCCGGCGTCGACCATCGACGAGGGCCCGGTCTACGAGCGTCCGTTCGCCCGCCCGGAGTGGCAGGACGAGCTGCAGCGGCTGCAGCCGGTCGAGCGTCCGGAGGACCTGAAGCAGGCGCTGCTGGACATGGTGTCCTCGCCGGCGCTGTGCTCGCGGGACTTCATCACGAAGCAGTTCGACCGCTACGTGCGCGGCAACACGGTCAAGGCCCAGTACTCCGACGCCGGCGTGCTGCGGATCAACGAGGAGACCGGCCGCGGCGTGGCCGTCTCGGCGGACGCGTCGGGCCGCTACGCCAAGCTGGACCCGAACATGGGCGCCCGTCTGGCGCTGGCGGAGGCGTACCGCAATGTGGCCGTCACCGGTGCGAAGCCGGTCGCGGTGACCAACTGCCTCAACTTCGGCTCCCCGGAGAACACTGACGTGATGTGGCAGTTCCGCGAGGCCGTGCACGGGCTCGCCGACGGCGCCGTGGAGCTGGGCATCCCGGTCTCCGGCGGCAACGTCTCCTTCTACAACCAGACCGGCGACGAGCCGATCCTGCCGACCCCGGTCGTCGGCGTGCTCGGCGTCATCGAGGACGTCCACCAGGCCATCGGCCACGATCTGGGCACGGTCGACGAGCCGGAGGTGCTCGTCGTCCTGGGTGAGACGAAGGACGAGTTCGGTGGCTCCATCTGGCAGCAGGTCTCCGGCGGCGGGCTCAACGGCCTGCCCCCGCAGGTGGATCTGGCCGACGAGGAGAAGCTGGCGGAGTTCTTCGTCGGCAACACCGGCCTGACCGCCGCGCACGACGTCTCGGAGGGCGGCCTGGCGCAGGCGGTCATCGAGATGCTGCTGCGCGCCGGCAAGGGCGTCGACCTGGACCTGTCGAAGGTGCACGAGGACGATTTCGTGGCGCTGTTCTCCGAGTCCGCGTCGCGTGCCGTCGTCGCCACCACGGCCGACCGGGTCGACGCGCTGCTCATCCGCGCGGATGAGTTGGGTATCCCGGCCGCGACCATCGGCGCCACCGACGACTCGGCGGAGTTGACGGTCGGCGGCGTGTCGCTCGCGATCTCCGAGCTCTACGAGGCGTGGTCGCAGACCCTGCCGGAACTCTTCGGCCACGCGGTGGGCGCGAACTCCGTCGTCGAGTAAGAACGACTGACGCCCCTGTACGGCGCCTCCCCTCGACGAGGGGAGGCGCCGTCGTCATTCGACGGGGACGGCGCGGTCGTCGACGATGGTGCGCATCACCAGTGTCGAGGTGATCTTTTCGACGCCCGGCAGCGTGCTCAACTTTTCGTCGCGCAGCCGTTGGTAGTCGGCGAGGTCGCGGGCCACCAGCCGCACCAGGAAATCGGGGTCGCCGAAGAGTCGTTCGGCGGTGAGCACCTCGGGGATGTCGGCCAAGCCCTGCTCCAGGGCGGCGACGGTGTCGCGGTCTTCTTTGCCCAGCGTGATGAAGGCGGTGACCTGGGTGCTAAACCCCAGCGCCGCCGGGTCGACGCGGGCGTGGAATCCTGCGATGACGCCGTCGCGTTGCAGGGCGCGGAGCCGTCGTAGGCACGTGGAGGAGGACACTCCGGTGTGATGGGCCAGTTCTGCGGCGGAGATGCGCGCGTTGTCCTGCACCAGTGACAAGATCGTGCGGTCGACGGGGTCCATGTGCACGATTCTGGCACATCTACTAGGAAAAGCGCGGCAGATGACGGTAACGGCCGCCGTTTTCCCGCCACCCCGTCACCGGGGCAGACTCACGACCATGGATATCGCGACGGTGTTGAGTTTCTGGGCGCTGGCCCTGCTGCTGGTGGTCACCCCGGGCCCGGATTGGGCGTTCGTGCTGGGCCACGGCCTGCGCGGGCGTGGCCTCGCCGCGCCGTTGGCGGGCATCGCGCTGGGCTACCTCGGCTTGACGACGGTCGTGGCCGCCGGGCTGGGCGCCGTCGTCGCCGCCCGGCCGATGGTGATGACCCTGGTGACGCTTACGGGGGCCGCGGTGCTGGCCTGGATCGGCGTCTCCATGCTGCACTCCGCGCTGGCCCGGCCCGTCGACAAGCACGGGCCCACCGTGGCCGCGGAATCAGCCCCGGCGCCGCCGGCCGGCGGGGGAGGGGTCGCCACGCTGGAGCGCGCCCGGGCCCGCGTGGAGCCCCGCGCCGTCCAGGTCATCGCCCAGGGCGCCACCGTCAGCGGGCTCAACCCCAAGGGCCTGATGCTGTTCATCGCCCTGCTCCCGCAGTTCGTGGACGCTGGCGCTGTCTGGCCGGCGGCGGCGCAGATGTTCGCCTTAGGATGCGTCTTCATCGTCTCCGCGGTCTCGGTCTACGCGCTGTTGGGCGTCGTCGCCCGCACGACGCTGTCCGCATCCGCACGGGCTTCCCGCATCCTCACCGGGGTGGCCGGGGCGGCGATGATCCTGGTGGCCGTCATCATGACGGCCGAGCACGTCCTGACCTAATCGACGTGGTTCGGGGCGGCGTTCGAAATCAACGGCATCGGCCGGTAGTCCGCCCGCAGATCGCGCAGCACCTGCGCGTGCTCGTGCAGCCGCTTGTCCTCGTCGGTCACCGGAAGGAACTGCCGGGCCTCCAACGGCTCGTCGTCCTCGTCGATGCCGATATAAGAGACGGTGGCGTGGATGGCTTCGGTGAGGTGCTCGCGCCCGCCGCGCGGGCTGCCCGAGCGCACATGGATGGACATCTGCATGCTGCGCCGGTCGGTGCGCATCATCCGGGCGTCGACCTCGATGAGGTCGCCGATGGCGATGGGCTTGTAGAAGCGGATGCCGCCGGCGTAGACCGCCACGGTCCGCTCCCCGGACCACTCCATCGAGCACGCCACGCCGGCCTCGTCGATCCACTCCATCGCGGTGCCGCCGTGGACCTTGCCGCCCCAATTGACGTCGGTCGGCTTCGCCAAAAAACGGGTGACCAGGCGCGGGGCGTCCGACGGTCCCTCGTAGGTCTGCTTCTCCATCTCCGCCTGAATCGCCTGACGCAGCCCGATGCGGGACTTCGCGGCCTCCTCCACGCGCTGCTCCTCCGCGGTCTCCGGCACGAACGGCGGCACCGGGGTGGACTTGCCGGTGGCGGTGTCCTTGGCCACGAAGATGACCAGACAGTCACAGGCGCGGGTGAACACGCCCTCCCGCGGATCCGCGGAATAGACCTCGTTGACGATGTGCATCGAGGAGCGCCCGGTCAACGCGACGCGGGAACGCACCTCCACCAGATGCCCCGACGGGATGGGGCGGGTGAAGTGGATGTGACCGACGTAGGCCGTCACGCAGTACGTCGACGACCACTGCACCGCACACGCGTAGGCCGCCTTGTCGATCCACTCCAACACCCGCCCGCCGTGCACGCCGAAGGAACCGGCCTGCAGAATATCGGTGGGCGCCGCCATGAAACGCAGCGTGACTCTCGGTGACTTGGTGGTGGTCGTCGTCATAGGGGTGACTCTTTCAATTGCAATCGAATGGTCGGCGGACAGGGGCCGCAGTGATGGCACTTAACACTAGTCCACAACATACGCTAAGGGCCCCGATGAAAAGCGCTATCATTCAGTCCATGAGCAAGCCCGTCGATCCAGACCAGATGCGCCAGGCCGTCGTCACGCTGCAGGAGTGGATCCACGGCCCGGCCACGGCCCCGCGACCTCCCCGCGGCGACCTGGCGGCGGCGGTGCGCCTGAGCGCGCGCACCCTCGCCCAGGACGCGCCGGGCCATTCCGTCGAAGTGCGGGTGCCACCATTTGTCGCGGTCCAGTGCGTGGCGGGCCCGCGGCACACCCGGGGGACGCCACCGAACGTCGTGGAGACCGACCCGCACACCTGGCTGCGGCTGGTGACCGGGCGCACGGACTTCGCGGACGCCGTCGCGGCGGGCCTCATCGACGCCTCCGGGGCGCGGGCCGGCGACGTCGCCGACCTGCTGCCGCTGCTCAGGGTGTGAGCGACGGGGCGGGCAGGGGAGGCGGCAACTTCGTGAAACGCGTGAGCGGTACTACAGTAAGCGGCGTGACGACAGCTCCGCACATCCAGTCCCTGACCCCCGTGACCGGCGACCTCGATGACCGCGACGAGACCAAACCCCGCGAAGAGTGCGGCGTGTTCGGTGTCTGGGCGCCAGGCGAAGACGTGGCCCGGCTGACGTATTTCGGGTTATTCGCTCTCCAGCACCGCGGCCAGGAAGGCGCCGGCATCGCCGTCGGCGAGGACGGCAACGTGCTGGTCTTCAAAGACACCGGGCTGGTCTCCCAGGTGTTCGACGAGACGACGCTGCGTTCCCTGCAGGGCAGCGTGGCCATCGGCCACACCCGCTACTCGACGGCCGGCAACCAGTCCTGGCACAACGTGCAGCCGATGTTCCGCACCTGCCCGGACGGCACCGACGTGGCGATGGGCCACAACGGAAACCTCGTCAACTACCGGCAGCTGCACGACGAAGCCGTGCGGCGCGGCCTGATGTCCGACGACGAGCATGACGGGAAGCCCGGCGGATCGTCCTCGGACACCGCCGTGATGTCCGCCCTGCTGGCCGCCGAGGTCGCCGACGGCGCGAGCGTCCTGGACGCCGCCCGCCGCCTCCTGCCCCGGTTCGAGGGCGCCTTTTGCCTCACCTTCACCGACGGCCACACCCTCTACGCCGCCCGCGACCCGCACGGCGTGCGCCCGCTGGTGCTGGGCAAGATGGACGCCGGCTGGGTCGTGGCCTCCGAGTCCTGCGCCCTCGACATCGTCGGCGCCGCCTTCGTCCGCGAGATCGAGCCCGGTGAGCTCGTCGCCATCGACGAGGCCGGCGTGCACTCCGAGCACTACGCCGAGATCTCCCACCGGGGCTGCGTCTTCGAGTACGTCTACCTCGCCCGCCCGGACTCCTACATCCGCGAGCGCTCCGTCAACGCCGTGCGCATCGACATGGGCAAGCGGCTGGCCCGCGAATTCCCGGCCGACGGCGACCTGGTCATCCCCGTCCCGGAGTCCGGCATCCCCGCCGCAGTCGGCTACGCCCGGGAATCCGGCGTCCCGTTCGGCACCGGCCTGGTGAAAAACGCTTACGTGGGGCGCACCTTCATCCAGCCGTCGCAGACGCTGCGCCAGCTGGGCATCCGGTTGAAGCTCAACCCGCTGCGTGAAGTCATCGAGGGCAAGCGACTGATCGTCGTGGACGACTCGATCGTGCGCGGCAACACGCAGCGCGCCCTGATCCGCATGCTGCACGAGGCGGGCGCCGCCGAGGTGCACGTGCGCATCGCCTCCCCGCCGGTGAAGTGGCCGTGCTTCTACGGCATCGACTTCGCCAGCCCGGGTGAGCTGATCGCCAACAACGGCGACTACTCGGATGAGGCCGGGGTCATCGAATCGATCCGCACCGCGATCGGCGCGGACTCCCTGGGCTTCGTGTCCATCGAGGAGATGGTGGAGGCCACCGAACAGCGCGACGAGGAGTTGTGCACCGCCTGCTTCAGCGGCACTTACCCGCTGGGCCTGCCCGACGACGGCCCCAACGCAGATGCAGTCCGTAAGATCCAGAACAACCGGGCGGCCGACCAGACCGGCCCCAGCACCGAACTCAAGTAGGAGAGCGACAATGACCGACCAGAACACCCCCGACACCACCGGTGCCTCCTACGCGGCGGCCGGCGTGGACATCGAAGCCGGCGACCGCGCCATCGACCTGCTCAAGGGGCACGCCGCCCGCGCCTCCCGCCCGGAGGTCCGCGGCGGTCTCGGCGGCTTCGCGGGGCTTTTCGCCCTGGGCGAGTACAAGAACCCGCTGCTGGCGGCCGGTTCCGACGGGGTGGGCACCAAGCTGGCCGTCGCCCAGGCCATGGACAAGCACGACACCATCGGCATCGACCTGGTGGCCATGTGCGTCGACGACCTCGTCGTCTGCGGCGCCGAGCCGCTGTTCCTGCAGGACTACATCGCCATCGGCAAGGTCGTTCCCGAGAAGATCGCCGAGATCGTCTCCGGCATCGCGGAGGGCTGCGTCCAGTCCGGCGCCGCCCTGCTCGGCGGCGAAACCGCCGAGCACCCCGGCGTGATGGAGCCGGACCACTACGACGTCTCGGCCACCGCCGTCGGCGTCGTGGAAGCCGACGAGCTGCTGGGCCCCGACAAGGTCCGCCCCGGTGACTCCATCATCGCCATGGCCTCCTCCGGCCTGCACTCCAACGGCTACTCCCTGGCGCGGCACGTCCTGCTCGAGCGCGCGGGTCTCCCGCTGGACGGCTACATCGAGGAATTCGACCGCACCCTCGGCGAAGAGATGCTGGAACCGACCCGCATCTACGCCAAGGATTGCCTGGCGCTCGCCGCCGAGTGCGAGGTCCATACCTTCTGCCACGTCACCGGCGGCGGCCTGGCGGGCAACATGGCCCGCATCGTGCCGGAAGGCCTCATCGCCGAGATGAGCCGCACCACCTGGACCCCGGCGCAGATCTTCCGCACCATCCAGAGCCTGGGCAAGGTGGAGCAGGCGGAAATGGAAAAGACTTTCAACATGGGCGTCGGCATGGTGGCCGTGGTGTCCGCGGCGGATCGGGATCGGGCGCTGGCGATGCTGACCGCGCGTCACATCGACGCCTGGGAGTTGGGCACGGTGCGCGCCGCCGAAGAGGGCGAGGCCGACGCCGAGCGCGCGACGCTGACCGGCAGCCACCCGAACTACTAGGGGAAAAACAACGCAAAAGGCGCGCCTCCCAGTGTGCACCGGGAGTGCGCGCCTTGTTCGAAGCTTCCAGGATTGCCAAGCGCTGCAGGGCGCTTTGGAAACAACTAGCGACTAGCGGCGGGAACCGGAGGAATCGTCCTCGTCGTCCCAGTCGTCGTACCCGTCCGCATAAGCTGCGTACTGGTCGTCGACGTCGTAATCATCGTCCTCGTCAGCCCAATCACGTGCTGGTGGCTTGCCGGCCAACTCGCGCTGGAGCCTGTCAAGGTCCATCTCGGGAGAACTGTACTTCAGCTGGCGTGCAACCTTGGTCTGCTTTGCCTTTGCTCGACCGCGTCCCATGGCCTGACCCCCTTGAGGTGTGTGGAAAGCGTCCAGGGAAACATTCGGACGTTCCATCGACTATCTACTGTGTATGCAATCCTGCCAAACACAATAGCCTGTTTGCCCGAAAAAATCCCCACCGGCTTCCGACAAACCCCTAAGAGGGTCGAAAATCGCCGTCGAAACGTTATTCTTCGCCGCCGGAACGCAGCCGCTTAATGGCCTCCCGGCCAGCCTTATCGCCCTCGTCGGTGGGGATGGAATCGGGGTCGACGGAAGCCGCGACGGGGGCGCGCTCGGCGTCGTCGGCGGGGGTGATCGTCAGCTCTCCCGCGTCGAGGGCGCTGCGCTTGACCACCCCGAGGGCGATCGGCCCGAAGTCGCAGTCGTGGACCACGGTGCCCAGGCGGCCGACGGTGCGGCCGTTGAAGGAGAGCGTGTCGCCGGCCACCGGGGTGGTGGGGGCCGAGCCGTCGAGGTGCAGCAGAACCATCAGACGTGGGGAGCGGCCGAGGTTTTCCACGCGGGCGACGGTCTCCTGCCCGCGGTAGCAGCCCTTGGTCAGGTGGACGGCGCCGTGGCGCTCGCCGCGGCCGATGAACTCCGGGACCTCGTGGGGGATGGATTTGGCGTCGAGGTCCGCGGCCTTCTCCGGGATCAGGGCGCGCACGCGTTCGGCGGTATAGGCCATCAACCCGCCGAGGGAGGCGCCGGCGGCGAGCAACGTGTCGACGCCCTCGTTCAGCGCCCCGCGCTCCAACGCCAGGTCCCGGCGCGCGGCGCCCTGCCAGTCCACCCGGCGGACGAAGGCGGCCTCGGCGGCGAGGTCGGCGGGGATCTCGACGGCGTCGCCGAGCAAGGTCAGGAGCCCGAGCTCGGTGCGTTCGAGTTCGACGGCGGACCAGAAGATCATCTTGCTCAGGAAGTCCTGGAAGCTGTCCGCCTGGTCGGAGGGGACGTCGAGGTAAAAGGTCTCGCCCACGCGCACCACGTCGGCGTGGTGGAGGATGCGTCCCTGAATGTCGAGGTCCAGGGCGCCGGCGGCGAAGCCGTCCTCGACGTCGTCGAGCTTCTGGCTCAGCACGGTGTTGAGGAAGGTGGCGGCGTCGTCGCCGGTGACTTTGAGCACGACGCGGTGGGAACGGTCGACGACGACCGTCGTCGAGGCGATGGCGCGTTGTTCGCCCAGCGGGTCGCCGTAGTGCCAGGGGACTCCGGCGGTGTCCACCGCCGTGTCGTCCTGGAGCTCGGCGGCGCCGGGGCGCTGCAGGAGCGGGGAGAGGTAACGATCGGGATTGACGTCGGTAGATGTATCACTCACGTCTTCGATGGTAGTCGCAGCGTCAAACCTGGGCGGGCTGGCATAATGGGGTTCACCATGGTTTCTCTGGTTCAGCCTCAGCCGATCATCTACGTGCTCGAACCTTTCGGCGGTTCCGCACGTCTCCACAATCCGATGTTGCCGCACGTTTTCCACGACGACGCCGCCGTCACCCGCGGCGACGGCGTGTTCGAAGCGATTCTGCTGCTCGGGGGTGAGCCGACGAACCTTGACCGCCACGCCGCCCGCTTCGCGTCCTCTGCGGCGCGGCTGGGGCTGCCGGCCCCGTATCTGGGGCAGTGGCGCGAGGTCACTGCCGCGGCGGCGCAGGCCTGGCACGCGCAGCACGGGGAGAAGCACCCGGCGGCGCGGTGCACGTGGACCTACACCCGCGGGCGGGAATCCACCGGCGTGCCGTCGGCGTGGGTGACGGTGGGGGCGGAGCCGCGGGAGCATGCCCGTGCCCGGGCCGAGGGAGCGCGGGCGTTGACTGGGCCGCGCGGTTATCAGGTGGACACCGGAGACAAGGCGGCCCCGTGGCTGACGACCGGGGCGAAGACCCTCAACTACGCGGCGAACATGGCCGCGCTCCGGCATGCGAAGCAGAACGGCTTCGATGACGTGATCTTCGTCGACACGGAGACGGGCCGGGTCTTGGAGGCCACGACGTCGACGGTGATCGTCGTGAAGAAGGGGCGGCGTCTCCGGACGCCGAGGCCCGGCCAGGACATTTTGTCCGGCACCAGTCAGCAGGCGCTCTTCGAGTACGCCGGCCAACGGGGATACAAGTGCAAGGTCAAGGACCTCTACGTCGACGACTTGCTGTCGGCCGAATCTGTGTGGCTGGTCAGTTCCGTGCGCCGCGGGGTGCGGGTCACCGCAGTGAACGAGGTGGAGTTGCCGGCGCCGAAGAATGCGGCGGAGATCGCCGCACTCATCGACGCGGCGTTGGCTGACTAACCCGCGATGCGCTTGAGCTGGGCGGAGCGGGAGGGCGTGAGTTCGCCGTCGATGACCCGCTCGTCGACCCAGCCCAGGTCGTTGTTCGGCATCAGGCCGTAGAGGCGCTTGCCGGGGCCGTGGCCGGTGGGGCCGGTTTCGGTGACCATCGTCGACGCCGATTCGACCTGCCAGGCGCGCTCGTTGTAGGGCTCGCCGTAGAGGATCTCGATGACGCCGTCCGAGCTGGTCAGCGTCACCTGGATCTCGTCTTTCTCGGAGATCCGCCAGTAGCCGACCTCGCGCTGGTCGGCGCCCGTCGCGGCGCCGTCGTCGTCGAGGCGCCACGTGCGGGACTCGAAGGAGAGGAAGTCGCGGCCGTCGTGGGCGAAGGTCAGCTGCTGGCCGAAAGAGAATTCGCTGCCGTCGGCGTCGCGGCCCTGGCCTTCGCCGCGCCAGACGCCGACCAGCGGCAACAGGGCGAGCAACGCGTCATGCAGGTTGGGGCCCAAGCGCAGGTTGGCGGTGTCCTCGTCGACCGGCAGCGGCTCGGGGCCGGCGGGGCCGATGTTGCGGTGCGCGGTGCCCTTGGACTGCTCGGCGGCGAGGTTGACCGCGTCGGAGCCGGAGAGGTTGTCCGGGTCGGCGGGCTGGGCAGGGGTGGGAGCCTGCGACTCTGCGGCCGCCGCGTCGGCGGGGGTGTCCTGCGGGGTCTCGTTCGGGTCGATGTTATTTCCCTGAGTCATGCGCCCCAGCCTAGTCGCTGAGGGCGGATTCGCCGTCGTCGGCCGCGGCGAGATCGCTCATGGCGACCACGGTGTTGAAACGCTGCGATTCGAAGGAAATGGAACCGCCGCCCACGGACACCGCCGACGCCTGACCGCCGAGGGGCAGGCGTCGAGTGTCGAAGTTCAAGGTCAGGGCGTCTTCGGCGTCGTCGACTCTGCCGGCGGGGGCGGTGAGGACGTCGACGACTTCCATGTGGAATTCCGGCCCGTCGAGACGGAGGGTGACCAGCCCGGAGATCTGCTCGTCGAAGCCGGGCGGGGTGCCCGTCAGTTGGGCTTCGGCGGCCACCCCGCCGCCGGGGGAAATGTCGTAGGGGTGCGAGATGTCCAGGTCCGTCATGTGCAACAGCTGGCCGAAGGCGACCCCGTCGAGGGAGACCCGGCGCAGCAGCATCTCCGCCGGCGCGCCGACGATGTCGCCGCGCAGCGCCTGCTGCGGGGAGACGCTGACCTGATGGAGCTCGGTGCGCGTGTTGGCGATGCCGAGCCCGGCGACGTCCACGTCGAGGGAATCCACCGAGGCGTCGGGGAGCTCCCCGGTGAGCAGGACTTGGGCGAAGGGGAAACCGCCGAGGTAGACCCGCGGGCTGGCCCTGAGGTCGGAGACTTCCTCGATGTCGGAAGAGAGGGAAGCCTCGGCGCGGGAGGCCAGCGCCGAGTCTGCGGCCCAGAGCAGAAGAAAGACGACGACGAGAGCGCCCGCCGCGCGCAGGCCCCGCAACCGCGGGCGGGAGGGGCCGGTGCGGTCGGCTGCCGCCGTGGAAGTGTTCACACCATATATTCCTACCCGATAGCCTGGGGGACATGACGAACCTGAAACTGACGTGGACCACCCTGCCGGACGATGCCGCCCTCGCCGAGCAGGTCGCCGAGCTGGCCTCCCGGGCGGAGGGCGCCGACGGCATCGCCCCGCTCTCGGAGCAATTCCTGCTCGGGCTTGACGACGCCCGTCTGGGCCACCGACACCTGCTCGCCGTCGAGGACGGGCAGGTCCTCGGGGCCGCGGCGCTGGCGGGGGACGAAGCGGAATTCTTGGTCGACCCGCAGGCGCGCCGCCAGGGCATCGGCGCCCGGCTCTACGCCGGGCTGGCCGAGGAGGTCGCCGAGTTGAAGGCCTGGGCGCACGGCAACACCGACGGCGCCCAGGCGCTGGCGGCCCGCCGGGAGGCGCAGGTCACCCGCCGGTTGCTGGTGATGGAGGTCAGCGGCGACGCCCTGCGTGACTCCGTGGACTTCACGCCGCCGACGGAGATGACGGTGGCCGACCTCGCTGACTCCCGCCGTCGGTGGGGCGCCGACCCGGTCGAGCGGGCGTGGCTGGAGGTCAACAACGACGCGTTCTCCTGGCACCCGGAGCAGGGCGGCTGGGATCTGGCGCGGCTGCGGCGGGCCATGGAGGTCGACTGGTTCGACCCGCGGGACGTGTGGTTTATCTGGGACACGCCCGCCGGGGAAGAGCCGGGCCAGGAACCGCCGGCATTGGCGGGTTTCCACTGGACGAAGTGGCATGACGCGGACACCGCTGAGGTGTACGTCGTCGGGCTGTCCGGCGACTACCGGGGGCGTGGACTGGGCGGGCCGGTGGTCAGCATGGGGCTGGCGCACCTGGCGGAGGGGGGCGCGCAGCGGGTGATCCTGTACGTCGAGGATGACAACGAGGCCGCGGTGAAGCGGTACCGGGAGCTCGGGTTCACCGTGGCGGAAGAGCACGTGGTGTATTCCTGAGATTGAGTGGCGACGGGGGTGGCGAATCCGGCGATAATCACCCCCGAGGGGGCGGAAAGGTAAAATTTTTCGCCCTGGAAGGTCGTGGGGAGGCCGATTAATGGTGCTGGTCAAGGGCTGTTCCGGAAGCGGTTAACCTCTCGTTCATCTTTTAGGACCTTTTGGGTTAACGTCCGTACCCTACATTCACATCGGTGAGCAAGGCGGGCGTCTGCGCCCGAGGGCATACCTCAGCGGTGAGTTTCCTGTGAAAGTCACCCAGCGCACTGCTTGAACCGCCACTACCCTGGCAAGGGTCTTGGCAATTGCTCGGACTTCCATCTGAAATGAACCTGCACTGGAAAGGCATTATTCCTGTGATTCGTAACCTTAAGCGTTCTGTCGCTGCGCTCGGCGTCGTCGCCGCCGGCTCCTTCGCTCTCGTCGCCTGCAACGATTCCGGTGAGGGTGAGGACACCACCACCACGGACACCACCACCGCTGAGACCACCGCCGCCGAGGGCACTGACTCGGAAGACGCTGATTCTGAGGCGTCCGCGGACGGCCTGTCCGGCCAGTCCGGCCAGCTCGTCGGCGAGGGCGCTTCCTCCCAGCAGAACGCCATGGACTACTTCGGCCAGCAGTACGCCGAGGCCGTCGACGGCGCGTCCTTGGCTTACACCGCTTCCGGCTCCGGTTCCGGCCGCACCAACTTCATCGCCGGCCAGTCCGACTTCGCCGGCTCTGACTCCCCGCTGGCTGAAGAACAGGTCGCCGAGGCCGCCGAGCGTTGCGAAGGCAACGACGCCTGGCACCTCCCGCTGGTCATCGGCCCGGTCGCCATCGCCTACAACCTCGAGGGCGTCGACGAAGAGCTGAACCTGTCGATCCCGACCGTCGCCCAGATTTTCAACGGCGAGATCACCAACTGGAACGATGACGCCATCGCCGAGGAGAACGAGGGCGTCGAGCTCCCGGACCAGGACATCAGCGTCGTCTACCGTTCGGACGAGTCCGGCACCTCCGACAACTTCCAGATCTTCCTGAACACTGCCACCCCGGAGAACTGGGACACCACCGGTCAGCAGTTCCCGCAGGAGGTCGGCGCCGGCGCCAACGGCTCCAACGGCGTGGCCACCGAGGTGTCCAACACCCCGGGCGCCATCACCTACGTCGAGTGGGGCTTCGCTGAGCAGCAGGGCCTGGGCGTGGCCAACCTGGACTTCGGCTCCGGCCCGGTCGAGCTCAACGCCGAGAACGTCGGCGTCGCCCTGGACGCCCTGGAGTTCGAGACCGAGGGTCACGACATGGTCGTCAGCACCGACGCCCTGTTCTCCCAGACCCAGGAAGGCTCCTACCCGCTGATCCTGACCCCGTACTCCATCGTCTGCTCCGCAGGTTACGATGAGGAGACGTCGAACATGGTCAAGGACTTCCTGACCGTCTCCCTGGATTCGCAGGACGACATGCTCCAGAGCCTGGGCTTCATCCCGGTCGAGGGAGCGCACGCCGAGCGTCTGCAGGAAGCGATCGACGCTATCCAGTAAGACTTCGTGATACGGAGTTGGTGCCAGCCCAGAGCTGACAAAATTCGGTAGGCGCCAGCTTGCCCCCGGCGCTTCAGGCGTCCGGGGGCGCTCGCGCGTTTAGAGCCAGTGCCGAGATGACGTCGTCGGCGAACCGCTAAACTTCAAAAGGATTGTCACCTAATGACTAACAACGATCGGCCCAATTCGGCGTTCCCCGCAGGGGACGCGGAACAGCACACCGAGCCCATCGCCAACAGCACCGCGACCATCGGGTCCTCCAACCAGCCGGAGGAACCCCAGGCCCCCGCCACCCGCATTCAGTCACGTGGCTCCGGCGTCAAGCGCCCGGGCGACCGCGTCTTCGAGTTTTTCTCGACGGCTTCCGCGACGCTGATCACCGTGCTGATCATCGCGATCGGCCTCTACCTCATTGCGCAGTCGATCCCGGCGATCACCCGTAACGAGGGCGGTCTCTGGGGATTCTTCACCTACAACGGCCCGTGGCAGACCAACAACCTCGACGCGATGCAGTTCGGTATCCCGAACATGTTCGCCTCGACGGTGCTGATCTCGGTCATCGCTTTGGTCATCGCCATGCCGATTGCGTTGGGCATCGCGATTTTCCTGTCGAACTACGCGCCGAAGCGCCTGGTCAAGCCGATGGGCTACCTGGTGGACATGCTCGCCGCAGTGCCGTCGATCGTGTTCGGGCTCTGGGGCTGGCAGGTGTTGGGCCCCTGGCTGTCGGACTTCTACGTCTGGCTGCACGGCTGGGCCGGCGGCTTCTTCCTCTTTGAGACGTACATGAACTCGCCGTCCTTCGCGACCGGCCGCAACATCCTCACCGGCGGCGTCGTGCTGGCGATCATGATCCTCCCGATCATCGCCGCCACCGCCCGCGAAGTGTTCGTCCAGACCCCTCCCGGCCAGGTCGAGGCCGCCCTGGCCCTCGGCGCGACCCGATGGGAAGTCGTCCGCATGACCGTGCTGCCGTTCGGCCTGTCCGGCTACGTCTCCGGCTCGATGCTCGGCCTGGGCCGCGCCCTGGGCGAGACCATGGCGCTGTACATGGTCGTCTCGCCGTCGTCGGAATTCCGGTTCTCGCTGTTCGACGGCGGCTCCACGTTCGCCACCGCCATCGCGAACGCCGCCCCCGAGTTCAACAACCCCATCAGTGCGGGCGCCTACATCGCGGCCGGCCTAGTGCTGTTCCTGTTGACCTTCATCGTCAACACCATCGCCCGCGCGATGGTCAAGTAAGGAAGGCGAGGAAAACATCATGACTACCGCTGTATCCGACTCCTCGAAGACCGCCGGATCCGACATCTTCATCGATATCTCCCCGCGGCGTAAGTTCACCAACAACGTGGCCTCCGTCCTGGTGTGGGCCACGATGCTCATCGCGCTGATCCCGCTGGTCTGGGTGCTCTGGACCGTGATTTCCCGCGGCCTCAGCCCGATCCTCACCGCCGAGTGGTGGACGACCGACCAGTCCACGACGCTGCTGTCCCTGCCGGGCGGCGGCGCCCTGCACGCCATCATCGGCACCGTCGTGCAGACCCTGATCGCCTCCCTGGTGTCGATCCCGATCGGCGTCTTCACGGCGATCTACCTGGTGGAATACTCCTACGGATCCCGTCTGGGCAAGATCACCACCTTCATGGTGGACATCCTTTCCGGCGTCCCGTCCATCGTCGCCGCACTGTTCGTCTACGCGTTCTGGATCACCTCCTTCGGCTTCAACCGGTCCGGTTTCGCCGTCGCCCTGTCACTGATTCTGCTGATGATCCCGCTGGTGGTGCGCAACACCGAAGAAATGCTGCGCGTCGTGCCGATGGATCTGCGCGAAGCCTCCTACGCCCTCGGCGTGCCGAAGTGGAAGACGATCTACAAGATCGTCCTGCCGACGGCCCTCTCCGGCATCGTCACCGGCATCATGCTCGCCATCGCGCGTGTCATGGGCGAATCGGCCCCAGTGCTGGTTCTGGTGGGCTCCACCAACGCCATCAACTGGAACCTCTTCGACGGCCCGCAGTCTTCGCTGCCGCTGATGATGCTGGACATGTACAAGTCCGGCACCGCCCCGGCGACCCTGGACAAGCTGTGGGGCGCGGCCCTGACCCTGGTGCTCATCATCGCGCTGCTCAACATCGCCGCCCGCTGGATCGCCGCCAAGTACTCGGTCAAGAAGTAACCCACCGAACCGCACACCAACCACTCATTTGCATCAGGAGACATTGATGTCCAAGCTCGTTCTCAAGGATCTCGACATCTACTACGGCGACTTCCACGCCGTGCAGAACGTCAACCTCGATATCCCGGCGAAGTCGGTCACCGCCTTCATCGGCCCCTCCGGCTGCGGCAAGTCCACCGTGCTGCGCACCCTGAACCGCATGCACGAGGTCATCCCGGGCGCTTACGTCGACGGGGAGATCCTGCTCGACGGCAACAACATCTACGACAGGCGCGTCGACCCGGTCGCCGTCCGCAACACCATCGGCATGGTCTTCCAGAAGGCCAACCCGTTCCCGACCATGTCCATCGAGGACAACGTCGTCGCCGGCCTGAAGCTCTCCGGCGAGAAGAACAAGAAGAAGCTCAAGGAAGTCGCGGAGCGTTCCCTGCGCGGCGCCAACTTGTGGGAGGAAGTCAAGGACCGGCTGGACAAGCCGGGCGGCGGGCTCTCCGGCGGTCAGCAGCAGCGTCTGTGCATCGCCCGCGCGATCGCCGTCCAGCCCGAGGTCCTGCTCATGGATGAGCCTTGCTCGGCGCTCGACCCGATCTCGACGCTGGCGATCGAGGATCTGATCCACGAGCTGAAGAAGGACTTCACCATCGTGATCGTGACCCACAACATGCAGCAGGCCGCCCGCGTCTCCGACCGCACGGCCTTCTACAACCTGGAGGCCACCGGCAAGCCGGGCCGTCTGGTCGAATACAACGACACCAAGAACATCTTCGAGAACCCGGAGATGAAGGAGACCGACGACTACATCAACGGCCGTTTCGGCTAGACGCTCGCCGACTCGACGTCCGCCCCGCACCTGATCGCAGGTGCGGGGCGACGTGCTTTCCGGCGGGGGGAAATTAAAACCGTTAATATTGGCTTTAATGTTCCCAACCAGGAGACGCCGTGAACGAACCCCAATCAGCAGCATCTTTGCCCGCCGCCGACCCCACCGCCACGCAGCCCGTCGCCTACGGTGACGGGCTCCACGCCCGCGGCTGCCCCGTCGTCCACGGCCCCGGCGGGGAGGTGATCGTCGTCGGCCACGAGGAGACCCGGCGCGTGGCGGAGGACGCGGAGACCTTCAGCTCGTCGGTGTCCCGCTTCCTGCAGATCCCCAACGGTCTGGACGGCGAAGAACACCGGCGATTCCGGGCCCTGTTGGACACCTACCTCGACGCGTCGGTGGTCCAGAACCTCTCCGGCGGCTTCCACGCCGTCGCCCGCGAGGTGGTGGCGGAGCACCTCACGGGCGAGACGGTGACCGTCGACGCCGTCGGCGACCTCGGCGACACCTTCGCCGTGCGCACCATGCTGGACTGGCTGGGGTGGGCGCCGGAGCTCGAGGACAGGTTGGTGGCGTGGGTCAAGGAGAACAACGTCGCCACCCGCTCCGGTGAGTTGGAGCGCACCGCCGCCGCGGCCGCGGAGTTTGACGCGATCATTGACGCGGCGGTGGGCCCCAAACTGGCCGACCCGGGCGAGGACGTCACCTCCCGTCTGATCGAGGATGACAGCTTGGGTCGCCGTCTCACCCGCGAGGAGGTCGTCTCCATTCTGCGGAACTGGACCGGCGGGGATTTGAGCTCGATGTCTTACTGCATCGGGGTGCTGCTGAAGGCGCTGGCGGACAATCCGCCGCTGCAGGAGCGGCTCCGCGCCGGCGTCGGCGGCGCGGAGTTCGAGGCCATCGTCGACGAGGTGCTGCGGCGGGATTCGCCGTTCGTCTCGAATCGACGGGTGACCACCTGCCCGGTCACGCTCGGCGGCGTGGAGGTCCCGGAGGGAAACCAGATCCGACTGCACTGGACCGCCGCGAACCGCGACCCGGAGGCGTTCGAGGATCCGGACGGATTCGACCCGGAGGCGCACGCGGACAAGAACCTCGTGTGGGGCGCCGGCCCGCATTATTGCCCGGGTAAGGCGCTGTCGATGGTGGAGCTGGAGGCCTTCCTCACCGAACTGCTACGGGCCGCGTCGGTGCGCAACCCGGACTGGGAAGAGGCGCAGCCCGCCGCGGTGCGTGAAATTCATCCGGTCGGCGGATGGAGCAGCCTGCCGGTCACTCTCGTCCGGCTCGACGGCTGACGGGGCGGGGCCCAAGGCGTCGTTAAGCCCCGGTCCAGTACAGCCGCCGCAGTTCCTCGAAACGTTGCGGCGTGTCCAGCTCCGGGGCTGGGGTCTCGTCGAGGTACTCCTCCGGCTTCATGCCGGTGATCAGGTAGACGATCCGGGAGGCCACCGCCACGCAGTGGTCGGCGTAACGTTCGTATTCGCGCGCGAGCATGGCGACGTCCACCGCCTCCTTGCTCGAGTATTCCCAGTCCTCCCGGGACACCAGCGCCACCAGATGGTGGTAGAGCTCGTCGACGGCGTCGTCGTCCTCCGCCATGTCGAGGGCGACGTCGGTGTCCGGCTCCACCAGCACGCCGCGGGTCTTGGCGGACATCTCGCCGACCAGACGGTGCAGCTCGGCGAAGTAGGCGCCGACGGCCTCCGGGATCGCGGTCTCCGGGTGCCGTTTCCGGGCGGTGTTGGCGATGTGCATGGCCAACCGGCCCATGCGGTTGAAGTCATTGACGATGTAAATCGAGGAGATGACCTGACGCAGGTCGCTGGGCGTCGGGTGTTCCAGGGCCAACAGGTTGACCGCGCGTTCCTCGCTGCGGGCGCGGATCTCCGCGAGCGTGTCTTCGTGGGACAAAGCGTCTTCGGCGCTCTGCAGCGATCCGCGCAACAGCGCATCAGAGGCCTTGTCCATGACGGCGCGCACCGTGTCGCACATGACGATCAGGTCATGCGCGAAGTCGTCGAGATCTTCACGGTAGGCGGTACGCATAGCGGTAATCCTAAAGTAGAACGGCGCCTGTCGCCGGGCATGTCGGGAAGAACACAATTAGCCGCCGGAGTGCATGATTTCCGCGCCCTCCGGCACGGTGGCGTCCTCCGGATCGTCGAGCCAGCCGTCGGGGAGGGCGACCTTCGCCGGCGCCCCCTGCCGGCCCCGGGCGCCCTCGGGATCATTGGCCAGGTCAGTGGAATCGGCGTAGGGGGCGAGCTTCTCCCGCAGCTCCGTCAACGAGCTGATCTTCGCCAGGGAGGCGCGCAGCTCGCCGCCGACGGGAAAGCCCCGGAGATACCAGCCCATGTGCTTGCGCAGGTCGCGGGCGGCGCGCTCCTCTCCGTCGTGCTGGGCGAGCAGCTCCGCGTGACGGTAGATGATGCGGGTGACCTCGCCGAGCGTCGGCTGCGCGGGCAACTCCTCGCCGCGCAGCTGGGCGGAAAGCTCCGCGAACAGCCACGGGCGGCCCAGGCAGCCGCGGCCGACGACCACGCCGTCGCACCCGGTCCGGGCCATCATCTCTTCTGCGTCGGCGGCGGCGAAGATGTCGCCGTTGCCCAGGACGGGCACGCCGCTGCCGGACATGTGGTCGACCAGACGGGCGATCTCGCCCCAGTCGGCTTCCCCGGAGTAGCGCTGCGCTGCGGTGCGTGCGTGCAGCGCGACGGCGGCGGCGCCTTCCGCCGCGGCGATGCGGCCGGAATCCAGGTGGGTGTGATGTTCGTCGTCGATGCCCACCCGGAACTTCACGGTCACCGGAATGTCGGTGCCCTCGGTGGCCTTGACGGCGGCGGCGACGATGTCGCCGAAGAGGCGCCGCTTGTACGGCAGGGCGGAGCCGCCGCCCTTGCGGGTGACCTTGGGCACGGGACAACCGAAGTTCATGTCGATGTGGTCGGCGAGGTTCTCGTCGACGATCATCTTCGCCGCTTCGTAGGTGTATTTCGGGTCCACCGTGTACAGCTGCAGCGACCGCGGGTTCTCGTCGGCGGCGAAGGTCGTCATGTGCAGCGTTTTGTCGTTGCGCTCCACCAGCGCGCGCGCCGTGACCATCTCGCAGACGTACAACCCGGAGACGGTGCCGGTCTTCTCCAGCTCCTGCTCGCGGCACAGGGTGCGGAAAGCCACGTTGGTCACGCCTGCCATGGGGGCGAGCACGACGGGGGAGTCCAGGGTCATCGAACCGATGGACAGGGAACGGGCAGAGGGGGAGAAAGTCTGTGTCACCCCTATATTGTCGCTGCCCCAGGCGCCACCGGCAAAATGGGCCGGACGGAACACGCCTCCCCATAATGGGGGCGGGGGAGGAGGGTGGCAAGCGTCATGACTCTTTTAGCGGACTTAGGTTACAGTATTTATCTGTAATCTATCCGGGATTGCCCCCATTAATGTGGTGCATATCAAAAAATAAGGAGAGCGAATGTCCGAGCGCATCGCCAATGCTGAGTTGGCCGCGAAGGTCATGTCCGCAGATGAGGCCGCCGAGTTCGTCAACCACGGCGATAAGGTCGGCATGTCCGGCTTCACGGGCGCCGGTTACCCCAAGGCCCTGCCGGCCGCCATCGCCGCCAAGGCGAAGACGGCCCAGGGCGCCGGCGGCGAATTCAAGATCGACGTCTTCACCGGGGCCTCCACCGCCGACGCCGCCGACGGCGTGCTGGCCGAAGCCAACGCGATCGGCTTCCGCACCCCGTACAACTCGGACCGCACGCTGCGCGGCCAGTTCAACCAGGGCGAGGCCCACTACTCCGACATCCACCTGTCCCACCTGGGCCAGCAGGTCCAGCAGGGCTTCTTCGGCACCATGGACGTCGCCATCATCGAGTGCACGAAGATCAACGAGGACGGCAGCCTCGTCCCGTCGTCCGCCGTGGGCAACAACGTCGAGTACGCCGACGCCGCCGACCGCATCATCCTCGAGGTCAACTCGTGGCAGTCCCTCAACCTGGAGGGCATGCACGACATCTACGCCCCGGAGCAGCTCTGGGACCGCACCCCGATCGAGATCAACGACGTCGGCGACCGCATCGGCGAGACCTTCCAGCGCATCGACCTGTCCAAGGTCGTCGCCGTCGTCGAGACCGACGACGCCGACCGCAACACCTCCTTCAAGGAACCGGACGACGTCTCCAAGCAGATCGCCGCGAACTTCCTGCAGTTCCTGGAGGACGAGGTCGCCGCGGGCCGTCTGACCTACGACAACTACATCATGCAGTCGGGCGTGGGTAACGTCCCGAACGCCGTGATGGCGGGCCTGCTGGACTCGAAGTTCGAGAACATCACCGCCTACACCGAGGTCATCCAGGACGGCATGCTGGACCTGATCGACGCCGGCAAGATGACCATGGCCTCCGCCACGTCCTTCTCCCTCTCGCCGGAGTACGCGGAGAAGATGAACGAGAAGGCCGACTTCTACCGTCAGCACATCATCCTGCGCCCGCAGGCGATCTCCAACCACCCGGAGGTCATCCGCCGCGTCGGCCTGATCGCCTCCAACGGCCTGATCGAGGCCGACATCTACGGCAACGTCAACTCCACCAACGTCTCCGGCACGAAGGTGATGAACGGCATCGGCGGCTCCGGCGACTTCACCCGCAACGCCTACATCTCCTCCTTCGTCACCCCGTCCGTGGCCAAGGACGGCGCGATCTCCTGCATCGTCCCGTTCTCCTCGCACATCGACCACACCGAGCATGACGCGATGGTCTTCGTGACCGAGTACGGCTACGCCGACCTGCGCGGCCTGTCGCCGCGTCAGCGCGCGGAGAAGATGATCTCCGTGGCGCACCCGGACTACCGCCCGCTGCTGCGCGAGTACGTCGAGCGCGCCAACGAACTCGGCGGCCACACCCCGCACGACCTGGCGACGGCGTTTGAGTTCCACACCCGCCTCGCCCAGACCGGCACCATGAAGAAGTAACGCCTTTTCCCGCCGCCGGGAAAGCGAGCGCCGCCGCCCCGCGCCGATCTCTTGTCAGATCAGCGCGGGGCGGCGGTTCTTCTTGCCGGGGCTCACCCCGCCGTCACGGGCGCGGGCAGCACATCCACGCTGACCTCGTCGACGACCACGTCCACGTCCTCGGCGGAGGCGTGCGTGACCACGATGACGCTGCGGTCGGCACGCGCACCCGGCAGCCGCTCTGACAGCAGCATGCGCAGCAGCCGATCGGCGCTGGCGGAGTCGATGTGCTCGGTCGGCTCGTCGATGAGCAACACCGGCGCCTCGGAACACAGGGCACGGGCGAGCAAGAGACGCCGACGCTGGCCGGAGGACAGGGACCCGGCGCCGTCGGCGAGATGCAGATCCAGGGATTCCACCCAGTCCGTGAGCCCCACGGCCTCGAGGCACTCCCACAGCAGCTCATCAGTGGCGCGCGGGTTGGCCACCTTGAGGTTCTCGCGGATGGTCGTGGCGAAGACCCACTCGTCCTCGGCGTGGTTGCGCACGCTGGCGCGCAACACGTCCGCGTCGACGGAGTCGACCGCCCGGCCGCCGAGCGTCAGCACGCCGGAGGCGGCCGGCACCAGGCCCGCGACGGTCTGCAACAGCGTGGTCTTGCCGCAACCGGAGGGCCCGCGCACGACCATGCGCGCGCCGGGCTCCAACCGGAAATCCCACGTTGCCTCACCGTAGGGGCAGGTCAGGTCCCGAGCCTCGAGGGCGACGTCCGCCAGGTCCAGCGGATGCGGGTCGGCGGCGGCCGGCAACGCAACCTCCGAACCCTCGCCGACCAGATCGACCAAGCGGCGGGCGGAGCGGGAGGCCTCGTCTGCGTGGACGGCGGCCTTGGCCAGCTGGCCGTGCGCCTCGAAGGCGGCGAGAGGAAGCATGACCAGCATGCCCAGCCACACTGGCTCGCCGGTGTAGGTCAGCACCGCGAGGACGAGCACCGCCGCGGCGGTCAGGCCGGTGGCCCAGGACTGGACGCCTTCCCCCACCGCTTCCGGGCGCTCGGCGGCGACGCTGGCGGCGGAGGAGCGGGCGGAAGCTTCCCGGGTGGCGGCGGCGTGTGTCTCGCCGAGCCCGGCGGCGGCGAATTCGGCGCGGTGGGACAGCGCCTCGTCGATACGCAGGTTGAGTTCGTCTTCGGCGTCGATGCGGCGCCCGCGGCGGGAGGCGCGGATGGCCAGCCACGGGGTGACCACGCCGGTGAGCAGGAAGCCCGCGACCATGATCACGGCGGCCACCGGGTGCAGCAGGCCCGCGATGAGCACCGAGGCCGCAGACAGGACCAGCGCCACCCCGGCGGGCACGATGGAACGCACGATCAGGTCGGTGACCCGCTCCGTGTCGGAGACCAGACGCAGCAGGCCGTCGCCGCGGCCGAGCAGATGCGCCTTGCCGGAGGAGTCGAGGGCGATGGCGTCGAAAAGCCGGGCGCGCAGGCGGGTCAACGCCCCCAGCGCGATCTTGTGGCTGGTCATGCGGTCGAGGTAGCGGAACACCGCCCGCGAAATGCCCAAGGCACGCACCGCGGTGATCGCCACGCCCAGGTCGAGCACGGGCGGCATCTGCCAGGCGCGCGTGATCAGCCAGCCGGACAGCACCGTCAGCGTCAGCGCGGACAACAGTGTGACGGAGCCGGCGGCGATCGCCAGCGCCAGCTGCCGGTGCTTCACCCCGGCCAGGCGCAGCATGGCGCGCAGGTAGCGAAAAGCAATCACAGGTGAACCACCTCGTCGGCGATGGCGACCATCCGGTCGTCGTGGGAAGCGATGATGACGGTGTCTCCGCGGGCGGCGCGGGCGAGCAGGGCGTCGATGAGCTCGGCCACGAGCTCGGGGCTCAGGTGGGCGCTCGGCTCATCCAGCAGCAGCACGGGGGCGCCCCCGTCGGCACGCGCCAGAGTGCGGGCCAAGCCGATGCGCTGGCCCTGGCCGGCGGAGACCCCGCGGCCGGCGGCATAGACCGCGTGGTCGGGCGGCAGGTCGAGGCCGACGTCGGTGGATGCGGAGGCGGCCAACGCGGGCTCGGCGCCCAGCAGCGTCGTGTTCGAGGCGACCGTGCCGGGAGTCAGCACCGGGCGAGCCGGCAGGTAGGAGATCTTATCCGCCGGCGGGGCGGTCACCCGGCCGGTGACGGCGGCGTCGGGAAGCATGCCGAGCACGGCGAGGAACACGGTCGACTTGCCGGAGCCGTTGGGTCCGTAGAGCACGGTGACCGTGCCCGGCCGGGCGGTGAAGTTCAGGTGGGCGGGACGGACGCCGTCGCGCCCGCCGATCGACAGGTCCGCGGCGGAGACGGTGGCGTCGGCGGCGGGGGAGAGGTACCCGCCGGCGGGCGCCGCCCCGTCGGATTCGAGCAGGTCGAGGATCTCCTCGGCGGCGCTGAGCCCGTCCGCGGCGGCGTGGTAGTTCTGCCCCACCTGCCGCACCGGGTTGTAGACCTCCGGGATGATGATGAGCACGATCAGGCCGGCCACCAGGTCCATCTCCCCGTAGACCAGGCGCAGACCGATGTTCACCGCCACCAGCGCGACGGAGAGCGTCGCCAGGAACTCCAGGGCGAAAGAAGACAGGAACGCCAGCCGCAGCACCCCCATCGTGGCTTTTTCATGCGCCTCGCCCGTGGAGCGCAGCTGACGAGACGGCTGGCGGACGGCGCCGAGCGAACGCAGCGTCACCGCCCCGGACAGCAGGTCCGCCAACTGCCCGCCGAGTGCGGAGGTCACGCGCAGACGACGTTCGGTGTGCACGGCCGTCAGCTTGCCGATCAGCACCATGAACAGCGGAATCAGCGGCAACGTGATCAGGGCCAGCACCCCGGAGAGCGGATCAAGGAAGAACACGACGAGCAACGCGGCCGGGGTGGCCAGCACCAGGGCCACCAGGGAAGGCAGAAATTCGGAGAGGTACGGGCGAAACTCCGCGACGCCGTCGGTGAGCACCGTGCGCCAGTGTGCGGACTGCTCCTGCACCTGGCGGGGGTCGCGGCGTCGCAGCGCGTCCAGCGCTTTGACCCGCAGCGTGTCCACGACGTCGCCGACCGACCGGGAGCCTTGCCGCTTGGCCACGTAGCTGACTCCGCCGTGCAGCAGGACGACCGCGACCAAGGCGACGACCGGCCACGTGAGGGCATCCCACTGCGGTGCGCCGAACTCGGCGGTCTGGATGATGGCCTGCGCCGCCACCCACCCGATCAACACGCCGCGAGCCAGCACCAGGACGGTGGAGGCGGCCTGGGTGACCCCGGCACGGGCGATCAGCCGGGAGACCGGCGGGATGAGCGACAGCAGACGCTTATCGACGGGCGAAGCCATGCATTCCTATCAGACGTTGGTGGTGGTGTTCTTCCGGCGCGGACGGATCTTTTCCTCCGGCGGGTGGGGCTCGGCCGTGACGCGCTTGCGGAAGACCCAGTACGTCCACCCCTGGGCCAGCAGGATCGCCGGCAGGAGGAAGAGCATCGCCCAGCTCATGAAGGTCAGGGTGTAGTCGGAGCTCGATGCGTTGTAGATGTCCAGCGAGACGCCGCCGACCATCGTCGTGGGCATCAGTTGCGGGAACAGCGACCCGAAGATCTGGACGGTCAGGGCGAGCACCGCGATCGACGTCGCGGCGAAGGCCCAGCCGTCCCTGCCCTTGGCCAACGTGGAGACGCCGAGGAGCACGGTCGCGCCCAACACGGCGACGGCCCACCAGGTCTCGGGGCGGCCGTGCACGTCCTGCGTCCACAGGGAGAACGCGAAGACGACGAGGACGGTCGGCAGCGTCAGCCACTTCAGGCCGATCTGATGGACGCGGGCACGGACCGGGTCGGTGGTTTTGAAGCCGAGGAACATCGCGCCGTGCAGCAGGAACAGCAGGACGAACGCCAGGCCGCCGAGCAGCCCGTACGGGTTGAGCAGGCCGAGCAGACCCTCGACGCCCGAATCGATCTGCCGGTCGGCGTCGATGGGCACGCCGCGGAGGATGTTGGCGAAAGCCACGCCCCACAGCAGGGCCGGGACCCAGGAACCGATGGCGGTGCCCACGTCGCAGAGGTTGCGCCAGCGCTGCGTCTCCACCTTGGTGCGCCACTCGAGGCCGACGCCGCGCATAATCAGCGACAGCAGAATTAACAGCAGCGGCAGGTAGAAGCCGGAGAACAACGTGGCGTACCACTCGGGGAACGCGGCGAACATCGCCGCGCCGGCGGTGATCAGCCATACCTCGTTGCCGTCCCAGACGGGGCCGATGCTCTTGACGGCGGCGGTGCGACGCTCGGCGCGTTCTTTCGCGTCCTTGCCGCCGAGGAACGGCAGGAGCATGCCGACGCCGAAGTCGAAGCCCTCCAGCAGGAAGTACCCGGCGAAGAGGACGCCGATGATGATGAACCAGAGAATCTGGAGATCCATTATTTCTCCTCCTCCGACGTGTCGGCCCGGGGGTCGGTGAGCACGGCGGTGCTGCCCGCCGAAGCGTCGCCGGAGTCATCGGCGCTGTCGCCGTCGCCGAAGGTCAGCGGGGCGACCCCGTCGTCGTCATCCGGGGCGTACTCCTTGTGGGCGATGTCCTCGGCGGCGCCCGGCGGGAGCGGGCCGGCGATCGTGTGCCGGCGCAGCAGCCAGAACCAGACGATGGCCAGCACGCCGTAGAGCAGGGTGAACGCGATCAGGGAGGTCCAGACGGTGCTGAGTGAATGGTCGGAGACGCCGAAGTCCACGATCATCCGGATCTCGTCGCGGCCGAGCGGATCGTCGGTGCCCATGAATTCCGGGTTCGGGTGCACGATCCAGGGCTGACGGCCCATTTCGGTGAAGATCCACCCGCACCAGTTCGCCAGGAAGGGGAAGGGGATGACGATCAGGCTCAGCCACCCGAACCACTTCTGGCCGTAGACGCGGCCCTTGCGGGTGACCCAGAAACCGACGGCGGCGATGATCACCGTGGCGGCCATGAAACCGATCATGCCGCGGAAAGACCAGTATGTGACGAACAGGTTCGGGGTGTAGTTCCCCGGCCCGAACAGCTGCTCGTACTGCAGCTGCAAATCAGTGACGCCCTCCAAGGTCACCCCGGTGAACCGGTTGCCCGCCAGGAACGACAGCACGAACGGCACGCCGATCAGCTGGATCGCGGTACCGCAGTCATTCATCGTGGAAATCGACAGAATCGAGAACAACGGGTCGGTCTCCGTGGTGCAGAGCGCCTCCGCGGAGGCCATCTTCATCGGCTGCTGGACGAACATCAGCTGCGCCAGGCTGTGTCCGGTCAGGGACACCCCGATGATCCCGAGGACGGAGACCCACAGACCGAACCGGAGTGTGGCGCGCCACAGTCCATGGGCGTCGTCGGTGAAACTGCCCGGCGCGGAGCTGCCGCGACGGATGGTCCGGACCATCCACCAACCGGAAATACCTGCGACCAGGGTGCCGGAGACCATGAAGGAACCGAAGATCGCGTGCGGCCACCCCGCCAGGGCGGTGGGGTTGGTCAACAGTGCGACGATGTCCACGAGCTCGGCGCGACCGGTCTCCTCGTTGAAGCGCGCGCCCACCGGGTGCTGCATGAACGAGTTGGCCACGATGATGAAGTAGGCGGACAGGTTGACGGCGATGGCCACCATCCAGATGCACACGTTGTGTAGCCAGCCGGGCATGCGTCCCCAGCCGAATATCCACGCCCCGAGGAAGATGGATTCGATGAAGAAGGCGGCGAGGCCTTCAAGGGCGAGGGGAGCGCCGAAGACGTCGCCGACGAAACGGGAGTACTCGGACCAGTTCATGCCGAACTGGAATTCCTGGACGATCCCGGTCACGACGCCCATGGCGAAGTTGATCAGAAAAAGAGTGCCGAAAAAACGGGTGGCCCGATACCAGTGTTCTTTGCCGGTGCGGAGCCAGGCCGTCTGCATCGCCGCGACCATCGGCGCCAGGCCAATGGTCAGCGGCACAAATATGTAGTGATACACGGTGGTGATGCCGAATTGCCACCGTGAAACATCAACTAGATCCACAGATTGACCTTCCACGAAAACAAAGCACGCCGGGTCCCTTGGGTTCCCACGGATGGCGCGCTGAGCGCAGTTCCGGAGCCGGAGAGAGCGTGCGTCGAATTGAACGACACCTCAATACTCACTCAAGTCATCCGAAAGTTCCAGTCACAATGACGGAAGTGTGATGAAAGAGTCATTATAAATAGGTGGGAGCCAGGATCGGCGGGGTGGGGGTGGGGCTTTGCGCGGGTCGAGTTTTTGCCCACGGTGGACACAGGCTAAGATTGTCCGTGTTTCCGGTCGACGTCTTCAGCGTCCGGCGGGTAAACGGTAGGGCCTCTAGCTCAGCGGTAGAGCTACGGACTTTTAATCCGCAGGTCGCGGGTTCGATCCCCGCGGGGCCCACGCTGCTTCTGCGCCAGGCTTGGGCGGGGAGGGCAAAAGGGGCGCACCCAGGGAAGGGTGCGCCCCTTTTGCATTTCTGGCCGCGGGCCGTGACCCCGGTTCAGTCCGGTGGCCCGGTCAGGACTTCACCATGCGACGGATGGCGTCCATGGCTTCGGTGAGCTTTTCCTCCGCCATCTCTCCGCCTTCCTCCACGGCGTCGGCGACGCAGTGGTCGATGTGGTCCTCCAGTAGCGCGAGGGCCACGTTTTCCAGTGCGGACCTCACCGCTGAGACTTGCGTGAGGATGTCGATGCAGTACTGGTCTTCGTCGATCATGCGGTGGATGCCGCGGGCCTGCCCTTCGATGCGGCGCATGCGGGCGAGGTACTTGGCCTTGTTTTCGCCGTAGCCGTGCGTGTGATTCTCGCAGGCCGGTGACTCGGTGGATTCTGGGTTCGTCGCGCTCATGGCCCCATTCTACCCTATACCCGGGCAGGGTATAAAGGGCGGGGATAGTGGGTCCATGAGCTGCGGTTTTGAACTTTGGTGCATGCTGGGTATACTTTTAACACGTTGCACCGGATCGCATCAGTGCGAGAAAGTTCAGCAAGGCCCCCATCGTCTAGTGGCCTAGGACACCGCCCTTTCACGGCGGCGACACGGGTTCGAACCCCGTTGGGGGTACGGAGATTGCGTGCTGCCATAGTGCGAAATGCTCTACAAAATGAATATGGCCCTGTGGCGCAGTTGGTTAGCGCGCCGCCCTGTCACGGCGGAGGTCGCGGGTTCAAGTCCCGTCAGGGTCGCAGTTCGGGTAAGCGCCGACATCACGTCATTGTGGTGTCGGCGCTTATTTCTTTCGGGCCCACATGCTGTTTGCTGGTCGGGCCTCGGCGTGGGCCGTCGCCCTTCCCTGCGTGGTGGACGCCCGCCCCGGCCGGCGAGGGGCTCGTGGGGCGTGAGGTGGTGGGGCTGCAATGGTGGCGGTCGGGGAAAATGCTCGTTGAACAGGTGATTTGTAACTTCATGGCCCTGCTGTGTAATGTTATTCCTTGTGCACAGCGGGAAACCCTGAAGCACAAAACCACATAAAGTAAGGCCCTGTGGCGCAGTTGGTTAGCGCGCCGCCCTGTCACGGCGGAGGTCGCGGGTTCAAGTCCCGTCAGGGTCGCCGAGATCATCGTGACGATGATTTCTGGCCAGATAGCTCAGTTGGTAGAGCGTCCGCCTGAAAAGTGGAAGGTCAGCGGTTCGACCCCGCTTCTGGCCACATGTGGTTCACCCCCGCAACACATAGTGTTGCGGGGGTGTTTTTCTGTCGGGAGAAGGTGGTGCTGGCTAAACTGATGGGAAAAGACACATCACTACTTCCCTGGGGGAATCCATGACTGAATTACAGCGCACCATCACCCATGATGAGGCGGCCTCCCGCTATGTCCTGACCGTGGACGGCGTTGAAGCAGGCTTCTGCGCGTACCGCGAGGCTGACGGCGTCCGCGACTTCGACCACACCGTCATCGGCCAGGATTTTCGAGGCCAGGGGCTCTCCGGGCCGTTGATTAAGGCGTCGTTGGACGACACCCGCGTAGCCGGCAAACCGATCGCGGCCTCCTGCTCGGCGATCGAGCACTTCCTCAACAAAAACGAAGAGTACAAGGACATGCTTGCGGACGCTTAAGCAAGGCTGCTCGCATGCAAGAAGGCCCGCCCCCTTCCTCCCTTGACGGGTGGGTGGGTGCGGGCCTTCGACGCCTTTTTGGGCGTGGATCAGATCACGTAAAAGCCTGGGTCCACGAGGGGCTTGTCCTCGCCGCGGTGGCGGGAACGGATCTTGGCGGGCACACCCGTGGCTATGCTATCCGACGGCACATCCTTGGTGACGACGGCGTTGGCGCCCACGGAAGAGTTCTCCCCGACGGTGACGGGGCCGAGCACTTTGGCGCCCGCGCCCACGGTGACGTTGTTTTCCAGGGTGGGGTGGCGCTTGGTCTGGGTCAGCACCTGACCGCCGAGCGTGACGCCGTGATAAAGCATCACATCGTCGCCGATGATGGAGGTTTCGCCGATGACGATGCCCATGCCGTGGTCGATGAAGAACCGTCGGCCGATCTGCGCGCCCGGGTGAATTTCAATCCCGGTGAGGAAGCGGGTCAGTTGGGATAACACGCGGGCGGGGCCCTTGATGTTGCGTTGCCACAGACAGTGCGAGACCCGATGCGCCCAGATGGCGTGCAGTCCGGAGTAAACGATCGCGTTTTCCACGTCACCGCGCGCCGCCGGGTCGTGTGCACGGGCGTTTTTGAGGTCTTCCCGGATGGTTGTGACCACGTTCATCAACATGGCTCACGAGTCTAACAGGGGCGTGGGAAGGCGAAGAGACGAGACAATTTAAAATTCAACTTGGCGGTGGCGGCGACGCTCGCCGAGCTTGTGTGGGCCCAGAAAACCACGAAGGCCGGGAAGTCGGTCACTGACTTTCCGGCCTTGAACGCGGCGACGAGAAGAGGTTTTAGTCGCGGATGTCCTCGTAGAGGATGGTGGAGACGTAGCGCTCACCGAAGTCACAGACGATGAAGGCGATGGTCTTGCCCTCATTCTCCGGGCGGGCGGCGACCTCCAGGGCGGCCTTGACGTTGGCGCCGGTGGAGATGCCGCCGAGGATGCCGTCCTGCTCCGCCAACTTGCGGGAGTAGGCCACGGCGTCCTCGTTGGAGACGGTGATGATTTCGTCGACGACGGTGCGGTCGTAGGTCTCCGGAATGAAGTTGGCGCCCAGACCCTGGATCTTGTGGGCGCCGGCCTTGCCCTCGGACAGCAGCGGAGACGCGGTCGGCTCGACGGCGATCGTCTTGATCTCCGGGTTCTGCTCCTTCAGGTACTTGCCGGCGCCGGAAATCGTGCCGCCGGTGCCGACGCCCGCGACGAGGATGTCGATCTTGCCGTCGGTGTCGTTCCACAGCTCCGGGCCGGTGGTGTTGTAGTGGATGCGCGGGTTCGCCTGGTTGGCGAACTGGGAGGCCAGGACAGAGTTTTCGCGCTCGGCGGCGATCTCGTTGGCCTTGTCCACGGCGCCCTGCATGCCGGCGGAGCCCGGGGTCAGGACGATCTCTGCGCCGTAGGCGCGCAGCAGGACACGGCGCTCATTGGACATGGTCTCGGGCATGGTCAGTACGACGTTGTAGCCACGGGCAGCGCCGACCAGGGCCAGGGCGATGCCGGTGTTGCCGGACGTCGCTTCGATGATGGTGCCGCCCGGCTTCAGGTCGCCGGACTCCTCGGCTGCGTCGACAATGGCCATGCCGATGCGGTCCTTGACAGAATTAGCGGGGTTGAAGAACTCGAGCTTGCCCAGAATCGTGGCATTGACGTCCTTGGCCAGGCCGTTGACCTTGACCAGCGGGGTGCCGCCAATGGTGTCCAAGATGTTCTCGTAGATCTTTGCCATCGATGTACTCCTTCGGGAGACGAAAGTTGATTTATATTCGGTTCGGTCGCGCAATGATAGGTCGGCGCGGCGATGTACGGCTCGACCATTGCGTGCCATGATACACAAGTTTACTAGACCGCTTGGTATGATCCAACTAGACTGAAATGTTTTGCATGGTTTCGACCTGGCAGATTTCTGATAGAGCCCTAAAAATCATCTGTTACGTGGGGCGAGCTTGAGTGGTGTGAGGGCGTAAGGCTTGCGCGGCGACACGACCCTTAGCATAAGTACTCTCATATATCCTCTCGTGTTCGGCGCAGGAGCGGTTCTTTTCCCCGGAAACTGAACCTTTGTGCGCCACTGGGTGAGGTGAGGGCGAGAGCGGTGGAGTGGGGTCAGGTTTTATTACCCCCGAAAATGCGGTTACGATACCCAATTGAAGCAATATTAAGCCCGTGTCCGTTGCCCCTTCGGGTGCACCTGATCGGGGTATTTCCAAGGAGAGACGATGGAGTCCCAACGCATCAAGGACGACGATGACGCGATCCGCGCAGCCTTGACCTCACTGAAGACAGCTACCGGAATTCCGGTGACGATGTACGGAACGCTCCATTCAGACAACCGCATTCAGATCACTCAATGGATCGGACTGCGCACCCCCACCCTGCAGAACATGTTCATCGACCAGGGCACCGGAGTCGGCGGGCGGGTGGTGACCACCCGTCGTGCGGTGGGCGTCTCCGACTACACCAGGGCCAACGTCATCAGCCACGAGCATGACCGCGCTATTCAAGAAGAGGGTCTGCACTCCATCGTCGCTGTGCCGGTCATCGTCCAGCGGGAAATCCGGGGCGTCTTGTACGCCGGCGTCCACTCGCCCGTACGTCTCGGAGACAAGGTGATCGAAGAGGTCGCCATGACCGCCCGTTCTCTGGAACAGGATCTCGCCATCAACTCGGCGCTGCGTCGCGTCGACGGAGGCAAGGGGGCCGCGAAGTCCGGCCGGGTCATGAACAGCGCTGAATGGGAACAGGTGCGCGCCACCCATTCGAAGTTGCGCATGCTCGCCAACCGGGTGGAGGATGATTCGCTGCGCAAAGAGCTGGAATCCCTCTGTGATCAGATGGTCAGCCCGGTTCGGGTCAAGCAGTCCACGAAACTTTCTGCACGAGAGCTCGACGTCCTCTCCTGCGTCGCGCTGGGGCACACGAACGTCGAGGCGGCTGAGGAGATGGGCATCGGCGCAGAGACGGTGAAGTCCTACCTGCGCTCTGTGATGCGCAAACTCGGCGCTCACACCCGATATGAAGCCGTGAACGCGGCACGGCGTATCGGCGCACTGCCCTAAGTATGACTACTGTTTGAAGTGTGAAGGAAACATTTCAAGTAGCCGGTGGCGCCCGACTGGCCGGTTCGGTGCGCGTGGACGGAGCCAAGAACAGTGTCCTTAAGCTCATGGCTGCGGCTTTGTTGGCCGAAGGCACCACGACGCTGACCAACTGCCCTGAGATCCTCGACGTCCCGTACATGCGGAGCGTGCTGGAGGGGCTCGGCTGCGTCGTCCAGATCGACGGCCCGACGGTCACCATCACCACTCCCGCCGAACTGAAGGCCGACGCAGACTTCGACGCCGTCCGTCAGTTCCGGGCCTCTGTCGCGGTCCTCGGCCCACTGACTGCACGGTGCGGTCGAGCGGTCGTGGCATTGCCCGGTGGCGACGCCATTGGCTCCCGCCCCCTGGACATGCATCAGACTGGGTTGGAAAAACTCGGGGCGACCACCCGCATTCAGCACGGTGCGGTGGTTGCAGAGGTAGATGAGCTGCGGGGCGCAAAGATCCGACTCGACTTCCCCTCCGTCGGCGCCACAGAAAACATCCTCACTGCCGCAGTCCTGGCCAAGGGGCGCACGGTGCTGGACAACGCCGCCCGTGAGCCGGAGATCATCGACCTCTGCGACATGCTCATCTCCATGGGGGCGCAGATCGACGGCGCCGGCACCTCCACGATCACGATCGACGGAGTGGACAAACTCGAGCCCACGGAGCACGAAGTCATCGGTGACCGCATCGTCGCCGGCACATGGGCCTACGCGGCGGCGATGACCCGCGGCGACATCACCGTCGCCGGAATCGCTCCACGTCATCTGCACCTTGCGCTGGAGAAGATCAAGTTTGCCGGGGCCGACGTGGAGACCTACGAGAGTGGATTCCGGGTGCGGATGGATGGGCGGCCGACGGCAGTCGATTACCAGACCCTGCCTTTCCCCGGTTTCCCCACAGACTTGCAGCCGATGGCGATCGGCATCTCCACCATTGCCGAGGGAACCAGCGTCATCACGGAGAACGTTTTTGAGTCGCGGTTCCGTTTCGTCGATGAGATGCAGCGACTGGGGGCGGACGCCACCGTCGACGGCCACCATGTAGTGATCCGCGGCATCGAACAACTTTCCTCCACGGGCGTCTGGAGCTCCGACATTCGTGCGGGCGCCGGGCTGGTGCTCGCCGGCCTCGTCGCTGACGACCAGACGACGGTTCACGACGTATTCCACATCGACCGCGGGTACCCGAACTTCGTGGAGAACCTGCAGAGACTCGGTGCGGACATCGAAAGAGTCCAGGTAGAGCCGTGATTCGCAGCTAACGCCCCAACCATGTGGTTGGGGCGTTTTTAGTGGGTGATCAGGGAAGGCGAAGTGCTATGTCTTTGCATTTCACCTGGTTATGGTCTGTTTTTGGGGTGCGTAAATCGGCTGCGTGAGTGGTTGGTTCGTGCTAGGGCGTTGTAAGCGTGGTTGTGTGGGCGTGTTTTTAGTGTGTTGAGCTGGCGATTTGTGTTGTTCGGGGTGTGGTGTGTAAGTTTAATTCTTGTCAGCGAGACCGACAGCGCCCCGCCAGACAGTGAGACTCTGAAAGAGAGTCCGGCACTGTGCAGGTGAGCGGCGAGAGGAAAACAGTCGCGGACCAAACCAAGAATGAAGCCACACCGGCTACCGTGCGCCCACCTTGTGGGGGTGTCGTGAAAGCAGTGTGTGCGTGTGTTGTGTGAGAACTCAATAGTGTGCCAATGTACTTTTGTTTAGTGCCACGTGCCGTGCCTTTTTGGTGTGGTGGGTGGTCGTGACGATTGTGTCTGCCCTCACGTCCTGGCCTTGATGGTTGGGGTGTGGTGGTGGTGCCGGGTGATGGGCTCCTCCCAGTGACGGAGTCCTCATCCTTAAAAGCTGGCCTGCGCGTTGATCGTGTGGGTGTTGCTGGTGCCGGCAGAGACAATCTCACATATGAGCTACTTCCTTGATGTGCCCCGTCAAGGGTTAAGGAAGTGGCGTGAGTTTTGTGCTGACATTTTGTCGGTAAAAGTTTTGGATAACGAGTGACGCCACCACGTGTGGTGGTGTGCTGGTTGTTTATGTTGTTTGTTGGGAGTACAGGCTTTTCACGAGCTTGAAATCTTTGACAGATTTTTTGTGGAGAGTTTGATCCTGGCTCAGGATGAACGCTGGCGGCGTGCTTAACACATGCAAGTCGAACGGAAAGGCCCCTGCTTGCAGGGGTACTCGAGTGGCGAACGGGTGAGTAACACGTGGGTGATCTACCCCGCACTTCGGGATAAGCCCGGGAAACTGGGTCTAATACCGGATATTCACGCCCCTTTTGTGTGGGGTGTGGAAAGATTTATCGGTGTGGGATGAGCTTGCGGCCTATCAGCTTGTTGGTGGGGTAATGGCCTACCAAGGCGTCGACGGGTAGCCGGCCTGAGAGGGTGTACGGCCACATTGGGACTGAGATACGGCCCAGACTCCTACGGGAGGCAGCAGTGGGGAATATTGCACAATGGGCGCAAGCCTGATGCAGCGACGCCGCGTGGGGGATGACGGCCTTCGGGTTGTAAACTCCTTTCGCCCACGACGAAGCCCTTCGGGGTGACGGTAGTGGGATAAGAAGCACCGGCTAACTACGTGCCAGCAGCCGCGGTAATACGTAGGGTGCGAGCGTTGTCCGGAATTACTGGGCGTAAAGAGCTCGTAGGTGGTTTGTCGCGTCGTCTGTGAAAGTCCAGCGCTTAACGCTGGGATTGCAGGCGATACGGGCTTACTTGAGTGCTGTAGGGGAGACTGGAATTCCTGGTGTAGCGGTGAAATGCGCAGATATCAGGAGGAACACCAATGGCGAAGGCAGGTCTCTGGGCAGTCACTGACACTGAGGAGCGAAAGCATGGGTAGCCAACAGGATTAGATACCCTGGTAGTCCATGCCGTAAACGGTGGGCGCTAGGTGTGGGGACCTTCCACGGTTCCTGCGCCGTAGCTAACGCATTAAGCGCCCCGCCTGGGGAGTACGGCCGCAAGGCTAAAACTCAAAGGAATTGACGGGGGCCCGCACAAGCGGCGGAGCATGTGGATTAATTCGATGCAACGCGAAGAACCTTACCTGGGCTTGACATACACCGGACCGGGCTAGAGATAGTCCTTCCCTTGTGGCTGGTGTACAGGTGGTGCATGGTTGTCGTCAGCTCGTGTCGTGAGATGTTGGGTTAAGTCCCGTAACGAGCGCAACCCTTGTCTTATGTTGCCAGCACGTTGTGGTGGGGACTCATGAGAGACTGCCGGGGTTAACTCGGAGGAAGGTGGGGATGACGTCAAATCATCATGCCCCTTATGTCCAGGGCTTCACACATGCTACAATGGTCGGTACAACAGGTCGCGATACCGCAAGGTGGAGCTAATCCTTAAAGCCGGCCTTAGTTCGGATTGGGGTCTGCAACTCGACCCCATGAAGTCGGAGTCGCTAGTAATCGTAGATCAGCAACGCTGCGGTGAATACGTTCCCGGGCCTTGTACACACCGCCCGTCACGTCATGAAAGTTGGTAACACCCGAAGCCGGTGGCCCAACCCTTGTGGGGGGAGCCGTCGAAGGTGGGATCGGCAATTGGGACGAAGTCGTAACAAGGTAGCCGTACCGGAAGGTGCGGCTGGATCACCTCCTTTCTAAGGAGATTTTATTGTCAGTCACCCGCGGCAGTAGCCGTGGTGTGCGCCTGGTGGTTGAGACGCCGTATGTGTGTCTGCCACCGTAGTATGGAGTGGAACACCGCCTGTCGCACAAGAATGTGCGTCGGGGTCATGGTCGTCACGAAGCAAAAGCGCTGCCCCTATGGTGGGTGGTGGTTGGCACACTGTTGGGTGTCTGGGACAACATGGTCCTGGGTAAACCGTTCACATCGTCATGATCTGTGCTCGTTCGGGCTGGGTTGTGGTGGGTGGGGGTTGTGTTGTGTGAGAACTGTATAGTGGACGCGAGCATCGTACACACCATCAAAGGTGGTGTGTGTGATTTCTTTATTGTTTGTGATTTTGTACGTGTAAGACCACAGGCAACACCTTTGGGTGTTGTTGTGTGTGTTTTTTAAGGGCGTACGGTGGATGCCTTGGCATACTGAGCCGATGAAGGACGTGTGAGGCTGCGTTATGCCTCGGGGAGTTGCCAACAAAGCGTTGATCCGAGGATGTCCGAATGGGGAAACCCCATCACCGTTATGGGTGGTGACCGTCATCTGAATTCATAGGGTGTGCGGGGGTGACGCGGGGAAGTGAAACATCTCAGTACCCGCAGGAAGAGAAAATAACAATGATTCTGCTAGTAGCGGCGAGCGAACGTGGAGGATGGCTAAACCGTGTGTGCGTGATACCCGGCAGGGGTTGTGCATGCGGTGTTGTGGGCTCGCAACATATCCTGGTCTGCCGGCTGGGAGCATAGACGCGTGTGGTTAGTGGAAGTGCCTTGGAATGGGCTACCGAAGTGGGTGAGAGTCCCGTACATGAAGGCCATGTGTGCTGTGTTGTTGTGGTGCCCGAGTAGCAACGGGCTCGTGAAATCTGTTGTGAATCTGCCGGGACCACCCGGTAAGCCTGAATACTCAGTATGACCGATAGCGGATAGTACCGTGAGGGAATGGTGAAAAGTACCCCGGGAGGGGAGTGAAATAGTTCCTGAAACCGTGCGCTTACAAGCCGTCAGAGCACTTCTTATGTGTGATGGCGTGCCTTTGGAAGAATGAGCCTGCGAGTCAGCGGCATGTCGCGAGGTTAACCCGTGTGGGGTAGTCGTAGCGAAAGCGAATACTAACGAGTGTGTTTAGTGGCATGTCCTGGACCCGAAGCGGGGTGATCTACCCATGGCCAGTGTGAAGCGATGGTAAGACGTCGTGGAGGCGCGAACCCACTTAGGTTGAAAACTGAGGGGATGAGTTGTGGGTAGGGGTGAAAGGCCAATCAAACTCCGTGATAGCTGGTTCTCCCCGAAATGCATTTAGGTGCAGCGTCGTGTGTTTCTTCCCGGAGGTAGAGCTACTGGTTGGTTGAGCGGGACTACAATCTTAGCAATGTCAGCCAAACTCCGAATGCCGGTGAAGGTATAAGCACGGCAGTGAGACTGTGGGGGATAAGCTTCATAGTCGAGAGGGAAACAGCCCAGATCGCCGGCTAAGGCCCCTAAGGGTGTACTAAGTGGAAAAGGATGTGTGATCGCGAAGACAGCCAGGAGGTTGGCTTAGAAGCAGCCACCCTTGAAAGAGTGCGTAATAGCTCACTGGTCGAGTGGTTGTGCGCCGACAATGTAGTGGGGCTCAAGTACACCGCCGAAGCCGCGGCAATATCCCTTGGGGATATTGGGTAGGGGAGCGTCGTGCATGGGGTGAAGCCATACCGTAAGGGGTGGTGGACTGTGTGCGAGTGAGAATGCAGGCATGAGTAACGAGAGTAAGGTGAGAATCCTTACCGCCGGATGACTAAGGGTTCCTGGGTCAAGTTCGTCTTCCCAGGGTGAGTCGGGGCCTAAGGCGAGGCCGACAGGCGTAGTCGATGGATAACGGGTTGATATTCCCGTACCCGTGTGTATGCGCCCAGTGGTGAATCAGTGATACTAACCACCCACAACCCATTGTCTGGGCCTTCGGGTCTGGTGATGGTGCGTGCGTGGGGCCTGAACTGGTAGTAGCCAAGTGATGGGGTGACGCAGTGGGGTAGCCGTGCCACTTATTGGATTGTGGTGTAAGCGTGTAGGACGAGGTATAGGCAAATCCGTACCTCATATGTCTGAGACGTGATGCGTAGACACTTTGGTGTTGATGTCGGTGATCCCGTGCTGTCGAGAAAAGCCTCTAGCGATGTATGCACATGGCCCGTACCCGAAACCAACACAGGTAGTCAGGTAGAAAATACTAAGGCGGTCGGGTGAACTGTGGTTAAGGAACTCGGCAAAATGCCCCCGTAACTTCGGGAGAAGGGGGGCCCAACACGGTGAACACCTTTACGGTGGGAGCTGTGGTGGGTCGCAGAGAATAGAGGGAAGCGACTGTTTATCAAAAACACAGGTCCGTGCGAAAACGATTAAGTTGAGGTATACGGACTGACGCCTGCCCGGTGCTGGAAGGTTAAGAGGACCAGTTAGGGGACGTAAGTCCTCGAAGCTGAGAATTTAAGCCCCAGTAAACGGCGGTGGTAACTATAACCATCCTAAGGTAGCGAAATTCCTTGTCGGGTAAGTTCCGACCTGCACGAATGGCGTAACGACTTCCCTGCTGTCTCAACCACAGACCCGGTGAAATTGCAGTACGAGTAAAGATGCTCGTTTCGCGCGGCAGGACGAAAAGACCCCGGGACCTTCACTATAGCTTGGTATTGGTGTTCGGTTCGGCTTGTGTAGGATAGGTGGGAGACTATGAGACAGCCACGCCAGTGGTTGTGGAGTCGTTGTTGAAATACCACTCTGGTCGGATTGAATGTCTCAACCTTGGCCCATGATCTGGGTCGGGGACAGTGCCTGGTGGGTAGTTTAACTGGGGCGGTTGCCTCCTAAATGGTAACGGAGGCGCCCAAAGGTTTCCTCAGCCTGGTTGGTAATCAGGTGGTGAGTGTAAGTGCACAAGGAAGCTTGACTGTGAGAGTGACAGCTCGAGCAGGGACGAAAGTCGGGACTAGTGATCCGGCACCAACGTGTGGATGTGGTGTCGCTCAACGGATAAAAGGTACCCCGGGGATAACAGGCTGATCTTCCCCAAGAGTTCATATCGACGGGATGGTTTGGCACCTCGATGTCGGCTCGTCGCATCCTGGGGCTGGAGTAGGTCCCAAGGGTTGGGCTGTTCGCCCATTAAAGCGGCACGCGAGCTGGGTTCAGAACGTCGTGAGACAGTTCGGTCTCTATCCGCCGCGCGCGTGGAAACTTGAAGAAGGCTGTCCCTAGTACGAGAGGACCGGGACGGACGTACCTCTGGTGTGCCAGTTGTTCCGCCAGGAGCAGGGCTGGTTGGCTACGTACGGACGGGATAACCGCTGAAAGCATCTAAGCGGGAAGCCTATTTTGAGATGAGGTTTCTGTTGAGGTTCCCTAAAGATGATGGGGTTGATAGGCCAGATCTGGAAGCACAGTAATGTGCGGAGGTGACTGGTACTAATTTACCGACTAACACACACCCTTTGTGATCGTTTTGCCGCACAAACAACAACGATATGAGAAACATAACTCGCGTCTACTATGCAGTGTCTGACACGACACCACCCCCAGTGGGGATGGTTGCCCAGGACACACACACCGGCCTTCCTGTACGGAAGGGCTGCGGTGGTGTTGTTCTGATTGGGTGTGTCGGTGGTTGATAGCGGTAGGGAAACGCCCGGTCCCATTTCGAACCCGGAAGCTAAGCCTACCTGCGCTGATGGTACTGCACTCGGGAGGGTGTGGGAGAGTAAGACACCGCCGACCAACAACAAAACACAACTAAATAACAACCGGTGGCCCGGTCGACGACAAGGAATTCTTGCCGTCGGCCGGGCCACCGGCTTTTTGTATCCGGAAAACAAGGCGTCTCTTGACGTCGCGTTCCGTGCCGGCGTCGAACGTAGGTGTTGGGGTAGCAGGAGGCGGTGTCCCACGTTAGGAGTCTTGATGCCCGTCTGAAGGAGACACAGCATGCCGTGGACACGGCCTAATCCCAGGAGCTATCCCCGCCCCGCGACATAAAAACCTCCCTGCCCTAAAGGGCAAGGAGGTTCATTCAGTGAGGTGCCGCCGTCGGAACGGGCGAGGAAACCGCCGGCTAGTACAAGACAGCGCCTTCAGCGGAAGAATGCACCAGCTTGGCGTACTTGCCCAGCACGCCACGTAGGCGCGGGTTCTCCGGCGCCTCCCAGTCGTGGCGGCGCTGCGCCAGTTCGTGCTCGTCGACGTGCAAATCGATTGAGCGGTTCGGGATGTTGACGGTGATCTCGTCGCCGTCCTGGACGAAGGCGATGGGGCCGCCGTCAACGGCCTCGGGGGCGACGTGGCCAATGCACAGGCCGGTGGAGCCGCCGGAGAAACGACCGTCGGTGATCAGCAGGACATCCTTGCCGATGCCGGCGCCCTTGATCGCGCCGGTGATGGCCAACATCTCGCGCATGCCGGGTCCGCCCTTGGGTCCTTCGTAGCGGATGATCACGACGTCGCCGGCCTTCAGCTCCCCGCCCAGGACTGCGTCCATGGCCGGCTGCTCCCGATCGAAGACACGGGCGGTGCCCGTGAATTCTTCGGCGTCGAAGCCGGCGGTCTTGACGATCGCTCCCTCCGGGGCGAGGGAGCCGCGCAGGACCGACAGGCCGCCATTCTCGTGGATCGGGTTGTCGAGGGCGCGCAGAATCTTGCCGTCCGGATCCGGCGGGTTGATGCCCTCGAGGTTTTCGGCCACGGTCTTGCCCGTGACGGTGAGGCACTCGCCGTCGATGAGCCCGGCGTCGAGAAGCGCCTTCATGACGACGGGGATGCCGCCGATCTTGAACACGTCGTTCATGACGTAGTCGCCGAAGGGCTTGACGTTGGCCAGGTGCGGAACCTTGTCGCTGACTGCGTTGAAGTCGTCGAGGGTCAGCTCCACCTCGGCCTCCTTGGCGATGGCCAGCAGGTGCAACACGGCGTTGGTGGAGCCGCCGAGGGCCATGACCACGGCGACGGCGTTGAGTAGCGAGGCGCGGGTGACGACGTCACGGGCGGTGATGCCCTTCTCCAGGAGATTGACCACGGCCTCGCCGGAAGCGCGGGCGTACTCGGTGCGGTTGCGGTGGATCGCTGGCGGGGCGGCGGAGCCCGGGAGGGACAGCCCCATGGCCTCTGCGGCGGAGGCCATCGTGTTGGCTGTGTACATGCCGCCACAGGCGCCCTCGCCGGGGCAGACGGCGCGCTCGACGGCGTCGAGGTCTTTCCCGCTCATCTTGCCGGCGCGGCAGGCGCCGACGCCCTCGAAGGCGTCGATGAGCGTGACTTCCTTCTCCGTGCCGTCCTCGAAGGTGGCGGTGCCCGGCATCGTCGAACCGTTGTAGAGGAACACCGACGACAAATCGAGGCGGACGGCCGCCATGATCATGCCCGGAATGGACTTGTCGCAGCCGGCCAACACCACGGAGCCGTCGAGACGCTCAGCGGACATGACCGTCTCCACGGAGTCCGCGATGACCTCGCGGGAGACCAAGGAGTAGTGCATGCCCTCATGACCCATGGAGATGCCGTCGGAGACGGAGATCGTGCCGAATTCGAGCGGGTAGCCGCCGGCGATGTGGACGCCGTCTTTGGCGAATCCCGCCAGTTTCTTCAAGGTGAGGTTGCAGGGGGTGATTTCGTTCCAGGAGGAGGCGACGCCGATCTGCGGTTTGTCCCAGTCGTCGTCGCCCATGCCCACGGCACGGAGCATGCCCCGCGAGGCAGTGGCCTCCAATCCGTCCGTGACTGAGCGGGAACGCGGTTTGATGTCAACGTGGTCGTTTTCACTCATACGCCCACTATAGAAACACGGCGCACAAAATGTGCGGGCCGCCGCACATTCCCTCGACGCCGGAAAGCAACGGAAAATCAGGGGGTACCCTGATGTTTCTGACAGGTAGGCCGGTTACCGTTGGTACAGTACGGCGGAACTGTTTTTGCAGCGTTTATCCGCAGAACCTCATCGAAGATGTTAAGGAAACCCACCCCAGCTATGTCGCACCCTGCCAGCACCGCGCCGACCCGGGAAGCCGCGGCCCGTGCCGTCGACCTGCACAAGGCCTACGGCTCCGGAGACACCGCCGTGATTGCCCTGGACCACGTCAACGTCGAGTTCGGACGTAACGAGTTCACCGCCATCATGGGCCCGTCGGGCTCCGGCAAATCCACCCTCATGCACACCATGGCGGGTCTGGACGCCGCCACTTCCGGTGACGCCTACATCGGCGACACGAACCTCTCGGGGCTGAAGGACAAGGAGATCACCGCTCTGCGCCGAGACCGGTTGGGGTTCATCTTCCAGTCCTTCAACCTGGTGCCGACGCTGACCGCCGCAGAGAACATCACTTTGCCCAGCGACATCGCCGGCCAGAAGCTCGATACGGACTGGTTCGACGAGGTCACCAGCCGGCTGGGGCTGGCTGAGCGACTCAGCCACCGTCCGGCGGAGCTTTCAGGCGGCCAGCAGCAGCGCGTGGCGTGCGCCCGGGCGCTGGTCTCCCGACCGGAGATCATCTTCGGTGACGAGCCCACCGGTAACCTAGACTCGAAGTCCGGCACCGAGGTCCTCAACATTTTGCGCACCGCCGTCGACCAGGACAACCAGACCGTCGTCATCGTCACACACGACGCGCGGGCGGCGTCCTACGCCGACCGCGTCATTTTCCTCGCCGACGGCCAGGTCGTCGACGAGCTGCGGGAACCGACGATGGAAACCATCCTTGCGACGCTGACGGGGATGGATAACTAGTGGCACGCAACTCAACCATGCGCAAGGTGTCTTTGCGCAACATCGCCTCCCATAAGCTCCGGCTGGCGCTGACCGTCCTGGCCGTCGTGCTGGGCACGGCGTTCATCTCGGGCGCGTTCATGTTCACCAATGCGCTGTCGAACACCTTCGACTCCGCGGTCAACAGCGCCTATTCGGACGTCGACGCCGTCGTCAGCGGCGAAGAGGGGGCCCCGGGGGTGACCGTCGAGCAGCGCGAGTCGATCGACGGTGAGGACATGGTCGCCCGCACGAATGTGACCGCCTCGACCACGGTGGTCGTGGCCACGGGCGGTGCGGAGGACCCGGAGCCGATCCAGACCGGCGGAGGCACCTCCTCGCTGACCATCTGGTACGCCCCGGAAGACGTCGTCGGCAACCCGATCGAAATGGTGGATGGCTCGGCGCCCGAGACCGCGGAGGAAGTCGCCGTCAACGCCGCCGGCGCCGAGAACTTCGGGGTCTCCGTCGGCGACGAGTTGCTCGTCGTCGATCCGGAGACCCGCTACGAGGTCACCGTCACCGGCATGTACGAGCAGGAGCTCGACCAGGGTGCGTCGCTGATGATTTCAGTGCCGGAAAACGTCTACCTCGACCGCTACACCGACGGCACACACGCTGGGGAGCTGCTCGTGGCCGGGACCGACGGCACTGACCCGCAGGAGCTGGTCGATTATCTGACGGCCACCTACCCGGAACTGGGCGTCGAGACGGGAGAACAACTCGCCGAGGAGGTCTCCGAGCTGATTTCCACGGCGCTGGACTTCGTCAACTACTTCCTCATCGCCTTCGGGCTGGTGGCGTTGCTGGTGGGAACGTTCCTGATCGCCAACACCTTCTCGATGATCGTCGCGCAGCGCACCAAGGAATTCGCGCTGCTGCGCGCTCTCGGCGCGTCCCGCGGCCAGATCACCCGCTCGGTGATCCTCGAGGCGTTCATCGTCGGCCTGATCGGTTCCGCCCTCGGTGTGCTGGCCGGAATGGGCCTGGTGGCCCTGATCAAGGCGTTCATGGCGTCCCAGGACGCCGCGTTGCCGGGCTCGGGTCTGGGCTTGTCGACGTCCGCGGTCATCGTGCCCATCGTCCTGGGCACGGTGGTCACCATCATCTCCGCATGGGCCCCCGCCCGGAAGGCGGGGCAGGTGGAGCCGGTCGAGGCGATGCGCTCCACGGAGGCGTCGACGAGCCAGCCGCTCATCGTCCGCACCGTGGCCGGCGTTATTCTGCTCGCCGTCGGCATCCTGCTCGGCCTCGGCGGTGCGCTGTGGGAGGACGGCACCACCGCCAACCGGGCGTGGCTGGTTGGCGGTGGCGCACTCAGCCTCATCGTCGGCTTCTTCTTGGCCGGCCCGGCCCTGTCCCTGCCGATCGTCCCGACCTTCGGCCGCCTCATCGGCGCGCCGTTCGGCGCCATCGGAAAGCTGGCCTCGACCAACTCCCGCCGCAACCCGCGCCGCACCTCCACCACGGCCTTCGCGCTGGCACTGGGCATCGCCCTGGTCACGGTGATCGGCATGCTCGGCCAGACGATGAAGAACTCCGTCTCCGATCTGCTGGAGTCGAACATCAGCGCAGATTACGTCCTCACCGGCCCGACGACCGGGTCGTTCCCGACGCCGCGCGAGGTCCCGCAGCGGGCGGCCGAGACCGACGGGGTGGCAGAGACCATCACCTACAGCTCCATCCCGGTCGCCTCCGACGGCATCTACTCGAGCAGTTTCGGCCCGGGCGGAGGCGTCAGCAACGTCATCCAGGGCGATCCGGCGGACATGGTGGCCACCGAGGCCATCGAAGGAACCACCGACATCAGCGAAGACGGGATGATCGCCACCGAGTCCTTCGCGGCCGAACAAGGCTGGTCGGTCGGCGACGTCCTGGAACTCACGGCCCCGGGCATCTCCCCGGCCGCCACCGACGTGGAGGTCGTCGGCATCTACGAGGACAACGACATCCTCAACAGCAGCGTGATCTCTCAGGGCGCCGTCGAACGCCTGGAGCTGCCGAATGACATCACCCAGATCCTGGCCGTCGGCGTCAACGGTGAGGAAGGCATCGACATGGATCAGTTGCGCGCCAACCTCGAGGACTCCGTGGCGGATCTGTTGGTGGTGCAGGTAATGAGCCAGGAGGACGTGACCGGCATGGCCGGGCAGTCCGTGAACCAGATGCTCAACATCCTGTACTCGCTGCTGGCGCTGGCGATCATCATCGCGATTCTGGGCATCGTGAACACCCTGACCCTGAGCGTGATCGAGCGTCGTCAAGAGCTCGGCATGCTGCGGGCCGTGGGCGCGCAGCGTCGACAGGTGCGCACCATGATCATCCTGGAATCCGTCCAGATCGCCGTCTTCGGCGCGGTCGCGGGCGTGCTGCTCGGCCTGTTCCTGGGCTGGGCGTTTTTGGAGGCGCTGTCGAACACCGGCATCGAGAACATCGCCGTCCCGTGGGCGATGGTCGGCGGGGTGCTCGTCGGCTCCTTGGTCGTCGGCGTGCTCGCCGCGATCTTCCCGGCGCAGCGGGCGGCCAAGACCCCGCCGCTGGACGCGATCTCCGACTAGCGAAGCACCGCCATCACGACTGCGGGGCGCCCCTTCCCATTCGGAGGGGCGCCCCGCCTGCTTTCCGCCTCAGAAGGACCAGTTCTCCCAGACCCGCCCGGCCCACACCCCGCCACGGTGCGCCGCCACGATGCCGACGGCGACGGTGACCGCCAGGTAGCGGGCGAAGACACCCCACCGGCGGGCAAGCACCAGGTCCGCCAATTCTTTCGCGAACGTCGACCACGTGGACAGGGCCGCGGCGAAGCCCACCCCGACGAGCAGCGGCGCCCACGACCACACATCGCCGGACCCGGCCGCGAAGCCCAGGATGAGACAGGCCACCACATTGGCCGCGAACGTGCCGGGCCGCCCGCCCGGCCAACGGGAGAAGGCCCAGCGGCCCAGTCCGCCGAAGAAACCGCCGACGAACACGGCCGCCACCGAAATCACCGCGCTCATGTGTCCCTCCCGGCCCGGTCACTGAGCCGGTGACCGAGCAGCACCGCCCCGACACAGCCCACCGCGGTCGATAGAACGTAGGCGATCGCCGCCTGCCAGGTGCCCGACGCCGTCAGCAACGAGAAAGTCGCGAACGTGGTGAAGCCGCCGAGCACCCCGGCCCCCCAGAACGCGCCCGGCCGGAAATACCCCAGGGCGAGGCATCCGAGCACGTTGATCACCAGGATCCCGACATGGCCGTCCAGCCCAGCCAGGAGGAAAAGATGGCGGGCCACGGCCCCTGACGCGGCGCCCAGGCCGACCGCGATTGCTTCCCGAAACACACTGTGCAGCATAGACCGCGCCCCAGGGCAGGGGAGCGGGTAACCCCGTCCGGGCCTGATGGACGCCCACATACCGTGCAGGAAATCTCTTTTAGAGAAACAATGGGGGGACGACGTGACTCACTTTCCGGGCCTTTGTCCGGAAGAACCCATGAAGGAGTGCCGCTATGGCTCATGAACGCGCAGGCCAACTCGCCCGTCCCGAAGATCTGATTGACATCGCCGAGGTGGTGTCGGCGTACTACACGCGCGACATCGACGCCGGCGACGTCGCCCAGCAGGTCGCCTTCGGCACCTCCGGCCACCGCGGTTCCTCCCTGGACAACGCCTTCAACGAGCAACATATCCTGGCCACCACGCAGGCGATCGTGGACTACCGCCGCGACAACGCCATCGGCGGGCCGGTCTACGTCGGCCGCGACACCCACGCGCTGTCCGAACCGGCGATGCTCTCCGCACTCGAGGTGCTCATCGCCAACGAAGTCGACGTCCTCGTCGACGACCGCGGCCGCTACACCCCGACGCCGGCGGTCTCCCACGCCATCCTCAGCCACAACGCCCAGCTCGACGGCGGCGTGACCGGCACCGCCCCGAAGCGTGCCGACGGCATCGTCATCACCCCGTCGCACAACCCGCCCCGCGACGGTGGCTTCAAGTACAACCCGCCGTCGGGCGGCCCCGCGGACACCGACACCACCGACTGGGTCGCGCAGCGCGCCAACGAGTACCTGCGCGCCGGGCTGGAGGGCGTGAACCGGACCTCGGTCAGCGGCGTCCTGGACAAGCGCGCCGGCAAGTACAACTTCCTGGACACTTACGTCGCCGACCTGCCGAGCGTGGTGGACCTGGCCGCCATCAAAAAGGCCGGCGTCCGCATCGGCGCCGACCCCATGGGCGGGGCCGCCGTCGACTACTGGGGCGCGATCGCCGAGACCCACGGCCTGGACCTGACGGTGGTCAACCCGCTGGTCGACTCGACCTTCCGCTTCATGACGCTGGACACCGACGGCAAGATCCGCATGGACTGCTCCTCCCCGGACGCGATGGCCTCGCTGATCGGCAACCGCGAGAAGTTCGACGTCTCCACCGGCAACGACGCCGACGCCGACCGCCACGGCATCGTCACCCCCGACGCCGGGCTGATGAACCCGAACCATTACCTGGCCGTGGCCATCGAGTACCTCTTCTCGCACCGGCCGAACTGGGCTGCGGGCACCGCCGTGGGCAAGACCCTGGTGTCCTCGTCGATGATCGACCGCGTCGTCGAGTCCCTCGGTCGCACCCTCGTCGAGGTGCCCGTCGGCTTCAAGTGGTTCGTCCCGGGGCTCATTGACGGCTCGATCGGCTTCGGCGGCGAAGAGTCCGCCGGCGCTTCTTTCCTGCGTCACGACGGCACCGTCTGGTCCACCGACAAGGACGGGCTGATCCTCAACCTGCTGGCCGCGGAAATCACCGCCGTGACCGGTAAGACCCCGTCGCAGCGCTACGCGGAACTGGCCGAGAAGTTCGGCGCCCCGGCCTACGCGCGCACCGACGCACCCGCCGACCGTGAGCAGAAGGCCGTGTTGAAGAAGCTCTCCCCGGATCAGGTCGCCGCCACCGAGCTCGCCGGTGAGCCGATCACCGCGAAGTTGACCGAGGCCCCGGGCAACGGCGCCGCGATCGGCGGGCTCAAGGTCACCACCGACAGTGCCTGGTTCGCCGCCCGTCCCTCCGGCACGGAAGACAAGTACAAGATCTACGCCGAATCCTTCCAGGGCGAAGAGCACCTGGCGAAAGTGCAGGAGGAGGCCCAGGCGGTGGTCTCCGAGGTCCTCGGCGGATAGCGCGGCGGACGCTTCTGTCAGGGAACTCGCAGCGAACACTGCGCGTCTAGGACTATCGTCCGGTTGAAGATTGAACTAAAGTACGGGCCGTGTCCACAATCGAAGCACCGCATGACTCTGAGCCCGCCGGGGCGCGCGGCAGCGTAGCCACCGGGAACGCCACTGGCGCCTCCCGGTGGCTGACGCGCGGCCGGGCGCTCGACGTCGTCAGTTTCATCGCACGGTTCTACATGGCCTACATCTGGATCTCCGCGGGCGTGGCCAAGCTGGACAGCCACATGGAGACCACCCAGACGATCATGGCCTACGAGATCTTCACGCCCGAGTGGTCGGACCTCCTGGCCAGAATGATCGGCCCGCTGGAGATCGCCGGCGGCGTCCTATTGCTGCTCGGCGTCTTCCTCCGCCACGCCAACGTCGTGGCCATCGTGGTGCTGAGCCTGTTCATCGTCGGCATCGCCCAGGCGTGGTCGCGGGGTCTGATCATCGACTGCGGCTGCTTCGGCGTCGAGCAACTCTCTGCGGACCCGCGCGGCGAGTACGCTACAACCATCGCCCGCGACGTCGTCTTTATTGCGCTGAGCGCATGGAGTATCTATCGTCCGTTCAAGAAGTGGGCCATCTACCCGTAGCGGTGCACCGCCGACACGGTCGACCAACAACCATCAACGTGGGAAAGCAGAACCAGTGAGCAGCACGAAAGTCACCGACCCGAACGCGAAGGGCAGCTCGGGTTTCCTCTGGGCCATCGTCGCCGTTTTGATCATCGCCGCCGTCGTGGTCGGCTTCATCGTCTTCCGCGGCCAGAGCGCGACCGTCGACCGCTACGCGGAACGCGACCGCACCGAGGTGGCCGCGGAAGCGGAGTACTCCGACGGCGCCATCACGCTGGCTGCCTCAGGGGCGCCCGCGGGGGCGGAAGAAGTCGAGATCTACGAAGACTACTCCTGTTCCTACTGCGCCGACCTGGCGGAGCAAACCGATGAGCGCATGCTCGAGGAAATCGAGGAGGGCAACGTGGTGGTCCACCTCCGCCCGCTGAATTTCCTGGATCAGGGCAGCGTCGGCCACTCCACCGAGTCCCTGGCCGCGTCCCTGGCACTGATTTCCCGCGGTGAGGTCGAGGCGTACTGGAACTTGCGCGAGGTCATGATGGAAGAGCAGACCGAGATCTACAACCAGTGGGGCGCCGATGACTTCGCCGACGCCGCCGCCGGCCTGGGCGCTTCCGACGAGGCGGTCGACGCCATCCGTGCCGAAGAGCACTTGGATGAAGCCGTCGAGCTCGCGGAGGGCAACGCCTCTCGCCTCGAGGAGCAGACCGGCTCCGTCTCCTCCCCGCGCATCGTCCAAGACGGCCAAGCCATCGCCGAGCAGGATCCGACCCAGTGGATGAACGAAGTGCTGGGCGCCTAGACTCCTGACAGCGCGCCACCCCGCGACCAGCCGATTTGGTTCGGTCGCGGGCCGGTGTGTATATTCATATGAGTTGAAAAGTTCAACATGAGCGGGGCCTTGGCGCAGCTGGTAGCGCACCACACTGGCAGTGTGGGGGTCACGGGTTCGAATCCCGTAGGCTCCACCGCAGAACGTCGCCCACGGGCGGCCGGACGCTTCAAATAAATATCTCAGACGGGGCCTTGGCGCAGCTGGTAGCGCACCACACTGGCAGTGTGGGGGTCACGGGTTCGAATCCCGTAGGCTCCACGTTCAGTCGGCCCGGCACGCATCGCCCTGATGCGCGCCGGGCCGGCTTTTTCGTCGCTAAGGTGGGCGGGCATGAGCGAGGCAGACTTTTTCACCAAACGCCCCGACGAACCCCGCGCCGCGGAAGCCGAGGCCGCCGGCCTGCGCTGGTTACGCGAGGCCTCAACGGCGGTCGTCGATGTGCATGACGCTGACGAGCGTTCGCTGACCATCACCCGCATCACGCCGGTGCGCCCCACGCCGGCCGCTGCGCGGCGGGCGGGCGTCGAATTGGCGCGTATCCACGACGCCGGGGCGGAGGCCTTCGGCAGTCCGCCGCCGGGGTGGGACGGCCCGAATTACATCGGCCGCCAACGGCAGGACTGCATCCCGACCGATGACTGGGGACAGTTCTACGCGGAGCAGCGGGTGCGGCCCTTCGCGCAGAAGGCGGTGCGGGTCGGGCACCTGGACGAAGCCGGCTTGACGGTGGTGGAGCGGGCGCTGGACGCCGTGACCGCCGCCGGGATCACCGATTCCGTGGCGCGTCTGCACGGAGACCTCTGGGCGGGCAACCTGTTGTTCGGCGCGGACGGCCCAACGTTCATCGATCCCGCCGCCCACGGCGGACACCGGGAAACTGATCTGGCGATGCTGGCGCTGTTCGGGGCCCCGCACCTGGAGGAGGTCCGGGCGGGCTACGAGTCGGAGCACCCGCTGCCTACGGGTTGGCTCGACCTGACCGCGATGCATCAACTGCATCCGCTGGCGGTCCACGCGGCCAGCCACGGGCCATCCTACGGGCAGGCGCTCATCGACGCCGCCCGGCGGACGCTGACGATGCTGTAGGCGCAGGCCCTCAGCGCCACCAGGTGTCCGCGGGGCCTGGGGCCACATGGCGTTTGTGTTGGCCCGTACGCCACAGCTGCCCGATGCGTTCTGCCGCTTCCTGCGGCACCTCTTTGCCTTCCAGATAGTCGTCGAGGTGGGCGTAGCTCACGCCGAGGGCGACTTCATCCGGCAACGCCGGGCGGTCGTCCTCGAGGTCGGCGGTGGGCACTTTCTCCCAGGTGGAGCGCGGCGCGCCGAGGTGCTCCAGCAGCTGGGCGCCCTGGCGTTTGGTCAGGCCGGCCAGCGGCATCAGGTCGGCGGCGCCGTCGCCGTGCTTGGTGAAGAACGCGGTGAGGTTCTCCGCAGCGTGGTCGGTGCCGATCACGAGCAGGTTTTTCTCGCCGGCGATGGCGTATTGCGCGATCATGCGTAGGCGGGCCTTGACGTTGCCCTTGTTGAAGTCGCCCAGCTTGTCCTGCCCCAGGGCGGCGGCGGTGTCGTCGGCGATGGCTGCGGTGGAGTCCGCGATGTTGACCGTGACGTCGTGGTCGGGGGCGATGAAGGTCATGGCGACGTCGGCGTCGGCCTGGTCCGATTGGACGCCGTGGGGGAGGCGGACGCCGTAGAACTCGGCCTCGTGGCCGTGGGCACGTCGTTTTTCCACGGCCAATTGTGCGAGTTTGCCGCCGATCGTGGAGTCCTGCCCGCCGGAAATGCCGAGGACGAAGCCGGCGGCGTTCGTCGTGGCGAGGTAATCGACCAGGAATTGCACGCGGGCCTCGACCTCCTCAGCTGAATCGATAAAGGGCCTCACATGCAGCGTGTTTATGATGTCTTCTTGCAGTTTTTTGTCATCGGGGTTCATGTCCGCCATCGTAGCGTGAGGCATGATCGATGTTTATGAGTAACACCATTGGGCATTCGCCTTCTTCGACGCCCGCCACGCGTCGCTACGTGCGCACGGTGGCGGCCGTGGCCGCGTTCGGCGGTCTGCTGTTCGGTTATGACACTGGCGTCATGTCGGGGGCGCTGCTGTTCATCAGCCCCGAGTTCGACATGACCGCGGCCCAGGAAGGGTGGGTCACCTCCATGCTGCTCGTCGGGGCCGCGGTGGGCGCGCTGCTCGGCGGCCGCATCGCCGACTGGCTGGGGCGCCGTCTCACCCTGATCATCGGCGGCCTGATCTTCATCACCGGGTCCCTGTGGTGCGCATTCGCCGGCTCGATCGCCTCCCTCGGGGCGGCCCGCACCTTCCTTGGCGTGGCGGTCGGTGCGGTCAGCATCGTGGTGCCGATGTACATCTCGGAGAAGTCCCCGGCGGGCGTGCGCGGCAAGATGGTCTCGCTGAACACCTTCATGATCGTCGTGGGCCAGTTGACCGCCTATTTGGTCAACTCCGTGCTCGCCGGCACGGGCAGCTGGGAGGCCATGCTGGGGATGGCGGCGATCCCGGGCGTGATACTCACCGTCGGCATGATCTTCCTGCCGGACACCCCGGTCTGGCTCGCGCGGCAGGGGTGCATGGAGGAGGCCCGGGCCACCGCCGCCCGCGCCGGCATGGGGCTGGATGAGCTCTCCGCGGCGGAGGACGGCCGCGGCAGTCGGGGCGGCGGGGGAGAATGGGCGGCCTTCCGGGCGCACCGGTGGATTCGGCTGACGGTGATCATCGCCGCCGTCATCGGGGTGATCCAGCAGATCACCGGCGTCAACGCCATCATCTACTTTGCCCCGACCCTGATGAACGAGGTCGGGATGAGCGTGGAGAACTCCATCTACACCTCCATCGTCGTCGGCGTGGTCAGCGTGCTCGCCTGCTGGGTGGGGCTGCAGATCATCGACCGGGTCGGGCGAAAGCGGCTGCTGCTGATCGGGTTGTCCGGCAACGTCATCTCCCTGGTTGTGTTGTCGGTGACCTACCGCGCGGCGGAGGGCAACCAGGGCCTGGCGCTGGTGTCTTTGGCCGTGATGGCGGTGTTCATCGCCTTCCAGCAGGCGGCGGTCTCGCCCACGACCTGGCTGCTGATCTCCGAGATCGTGCCGGTGAAGGTGCGCGGGTTGGGCATGGGGCTGGCGGGTCTGGCCCTGTGGGTGGCCAACTGGGCCGTGGCGCAGTTCTTCCTGCCGATGGTCGAGGCGCTGTCGGCCACCGGCACGTTCCTGATCTTCGCTGTTCTGGGCCTCGCCGCCGTGGGGTTTGTGGCCACTCTCGTCCCGGAAACGAAGGGGCACAGCCTCGAGGAAGTCGGAGCGTCTTTCCGCAGGCGGTTTGGTGGCGACGTGTCTGTGGGGTAGTGTCATACGTCGTGTCATGGTCGGGTTTTCCCGTCACCGTGCGAGCAAGTTTATCCGCCGCAGATTAGCGCAGAGAGAAAGGAGCGCCCGATGAAGGTCCGCAATTCGCTTCGGTCGCTGAAAAACAAGCCGGGCGCCCAGGTTGTGCGTCGCCGCGGCAAGGTTTACGTGATCAACAAGAAGGAGCCGCGCTTCAAGGCCCGTCAGGGCTAGTCGCCGACTTCCTGCGAAAGTGGGTCGTCCACCACATGTTGTGGTGGGCGGCCCACTTTTTCATTTTCGCCCCTGGTCGGTGGTGGGTGCCACTTCGGGGTGGGGGCAACGTTTCGGTCACGGGAATTCGGGACGAGCTGGGGGAGTTACACGGTTGTAATTTCATCGCGGTGAACCGGGTGCCCGCGGAGGGACAACATGTGGGCCGGCAAAAGGTGTCGTGCTGGGAATACCACGTTTGCAACTACTAGATGTAGTGTTTCTTGCGCTTATTGACCACAAAGTATAGTGTCTATGGTGTCGCCAGGAACAAGGCGCGGCGGCGGTCCGGAAGGTGGCCCGCCCCACAGAACACCATTCACATTTGAAGATTCGACGAGGTTTACTCCCATGGCTATCACCCTGTACACCAAGCCCGCTTGCGTTCAGTGCAACGCCACCCAGAAGGCCCTCGACCGCGCCGGCCTCGACTACACGATGGTCGACGTCTCCGTGGACGACGAGGCCCGCGAGTACGTGCTGGCCCTTGGTTACCTGCAGGCGCCGGTCGTGGAGGTCGACGGAGAGCACTGGTCGGGCTTCCGCCCGGAGCGCATCCGTGGCCTGGCCGCACAGGCCGCCTAACTTCCACATCTCCGTGAAGGGGGACGGCACGTCCGTTCCGCCGGGAGTCGGAACGGCCCGCGGCGGTCTGACGTCGGCCGCCCGCCACCGCCCCTGTCCCGCCGTCTTGCTGCGCCAGTGAGGCGGCGGTTTTCTTTGGGCCCGCAGCCCCGAGTTCCTGTCACCCGCCCGCCGCACAACGCTTCAGAAGGGAAGTGAGTCGTCACATGCTGATCGTGTATTTTTCCTCCGTCACGGAAAACACGCGACGCTTTGTCGACAAATTGGACCTGCCCAGCGTGAGGATTCCGTTGCACAAACGCGACGAACCGCTCATCGTCAACGAGCCTTACTGTCTGATCCTGCCGACCTACGGCGGGGGAGCCTCGCTCAACCATCAGAACTCCCGGCCCGTGCCCGTGCAGGTCATCCGCTTCCTCAACAACGAGCACAACCGCAGCTTCATCCGCTGCGTCGCGGCGGGCGGAAACACCAACTTCGGCAGCGACTACGGTAGGGCGGGTGAGATCATCTCGCAGAAATGCCAGGTGCCCTACGTCTACCGCTTCGAGCTCATGGGGACTGAGGACGACGTCACGATCCTCCGCAACGGCCTGCTGGACAACGCTGAGCAGCTGGGTTTCGTGCCCCGCGAAGACGTCGCCAGCGGCGTGTAGCCGCCATTAAACTTCATCCATACCGCCGATTGACCATTACAGCCTCCACCGATCCAGGGAAAGGGTCTCATCTGTGACTTCCACCGTCAGTAAAACCATCGCCACCCCCGTCAAGCAGGACACGCAGCTGGACTACCATGCGCTCAACGCGCTGCTGAACCTCTACGACGACGACGGCCAGATCCAGTTCGAGAAGGACCGCGAGGCCGCGAACCAGTACTTCCTGCAGCACGTCAACCAGAACACGGTCTACTTCCACGACCTCGAGGAAAAGCTCAAGTACCTGATCGACAACGAGTACTACGAGCAGGCGGTGCTGGACCAGTACGACTTCGACTTCGTCAAGGACCTGTACAAGCGCTCCTACTCCTACAAGTTCCGTTTTCAGTCTTTCCTGGGCGCCTACAAGTACTACACCTCGTACACACTGAAGACCTTCGACGGAAAGCGCTACCTGGAGCGCTTCGAGGACCGCGTCTCCATGACCGCCCTGTTCCTGGCGGAGGGCGACACCGCCCTGGCGGAGAACCTGGTCGACGAGATCATGACCGGCCGCTTCCAGCCGGCCACCCCGACCTTCCTCAACGCCGGCAAGGCGCAGCGCGGCGAACTCGTGTCTTGCTTCCTGCTGCGCATCGAGGACAACATGGAGTCCATCGGCCGCGCCATCAACTCCGCCCTGCAGCTGTCCAAGCGCGGCGGTGGCGTGGCGTTGCTGCTGAGCAACATCCGGGAGGCCGGCGCCCCGATCAAGCACATCGAGAACCAGTCCTCCGGCGTCATCCCGGTGATGAAGCTGCTCGAGGACTCCTTCTCCTACGCCAACCAGCTCGGCGCCCGCCAGGGGGCCGGCGCGGTGTACCTCAACGCCCACCACCCGGACATCCTGCAGTTCTTGGACACCAAGCGTGAGAACGCCGACGAGAAGATCCGCATCAAGACCCTGTCGCTCGGCGTGGTCATCCCGGACATCACCTTTGAGCTGGCGAAGAAGAACCAGGACATGTACCTGTTCTCGCCGTACGACGTCGAGCGCGTCTACGGCAAGCCCTTCGGCGACGTCTCCGTGACGGAGAAGTACGCCGAGATGGTGGAGAACCCGCAGATCCGCAAGTCCAAGATCAACGCCCGCGACTTCTTCCAGACCCTGGCGGAGATTCAGTTCGAGTCCGGCTACCCGTACATCATGTTCGAGGACACGGTCAACGAGTCCAACCCGATGCGCAAGGCCGGCCGCATCAACATGTCCAACCTGTGCTCCGAAATTCTGCAGGTCAACACCCCGTCCGAGCTGAACGAGGATCTGACCTACGGTCACATCGGCGAGGACATCTCCTGCAACCTGGGTTCGCTGAACATCGCCATGACCATGGATTCGCCGGACTTCGGCAAGACCGTCGAGACCGCCATCCGCGGCCTGACCTCCGTCGCCGACCAGACGTCGATCGATTCCGTCCCGTCCATCCGCGAGGGCAACGACGCCTCCCACGCCATCGGCCTGGGACAGATGAACCTGCACGGCTACCTCGGCCGCGAGCACATCTACTACGGCTCCGAGGAAGGCCTGGACTTCACCAACGCCTACTTCGCCGCCATCATGTACCAGGCGTTGCGCGCGTCGAACACGATCGCCCGTGAGCGTGGCGCGACCTTCGGGGACTTCGAGCTCTCCGACTACGCGGACGGCTCCTTCTTCGACCGCTATGATCCGGCCGAGTTCGCGCCGCGCACCCCGCGCGTGCAGGAGCTCTTCGCCGCCTCGTCGATCCACACCCCGTCGGCGGAGGATTGGGCACAGCTCAAGGCCGACGTGATGGAGTACGGCATCTACAACCGTTACCTCCAGGCGGTCCCGCCGACCGGTTCGATCTCCTACATCAACAACTCGACGTCCTCGATCCACCCGATCGCCTCCAAGATCGAGATCCGCAAGGAAGGCAAGATCGGCCGCGTCTACTACCCGGCTCCGCACATGGACAACGAGAACTTGGATTACTTCCAGGACGCGTACGAGGTCGGCTACGAGAAGATCATCGACACCTACGCCATCGCGACGAAGTACGTCGACCAGGGGCTGTCGTTGACGCTGTTCTTCAAGGACACCGCCACCACCCGCGACATCAACCGGGCGCAGATCCACGCCTGGCGCAAGGGCATCAAGACGCTGTACTACATCCGTCTGCGTCAGATGGCTCTCGCCGGCACCGAAGTCGAGGGCTGCGTCTCCTGCATGCTCTAACGGCTCCCTGAAAACGGCCGCGGCTCCTCATTCCGAGGGGCCGCGGCCGTTCTGCGTCCGGGACAGGCTTGACGACGAAAGCGTGGTCTTTAGTGGGCGTCGTCGGCCGAGGCTTCACGGACTTCCTTCAGGATCACCCGGGACGCGCTCTCGGCGTCGTCGGCTCTGCCGTCCGCGATGGCCTGCGCCACGTTCTCGTGGGCCGCGAGGCCGTCCTCGTCCGGGTTCTTCGGCTGCAGGCCGAACTGGGTTCGCCCGCGCAGCGCGGAATCGAGGGAGGGGGATAAGGCCATGAACATGTCGTTGCCGGAGGATTCCATGAGCAGGGTGTGGAAGCGCATGTCCGCCGTCAGGAACGCTTCCGTGTCGCCGGCGCCTGCGTCGCCGAGTCGGCGCAGCGTGGCCGCCAGCTCCACAAGTTCTTGCCGCTGTTCCTCGGTGGCGGAGGTCGCCGCGTTATAGGCGGCGATCGGCTCGATGGCGATGCGCAGCTCCGTCAACGCGCGCAGTTGCAGGGGGCGTTCATGTTCGGTCTCGAGCCGCCAGTCGATGACGGTGGGGTCGAACACCGCCCAATGGGCGCGAGAGAGCACGGTGATGCCCACGCGCCGAGACGAGGACACGAGGCCGAGTTGTTCGAGCGCCCGCATCGTTTCACGCGCTACGGTGCGGGAGATGGCGAATCGGTCGCTGATGTCTTGCAGAGTGAACGTGCGTCCTTCGGGGAGTTCGCCGGAGATGATCCGGCGACCGATGTTGTTCAACACTGAGGCCAGCAACGGGGTTGCGGAACCGGTCGCACTGGGAGTCACGGGGTTGCTCCTTTAACATTGAGGACTTCTAAAGATAATCTTATAGTGTATTGTCCAAGAAATTAATAAAAATACCCCCATATATGCACATGAATTTCTGCCTCGCAGGCGAGGGCCTCCGTCTTGCCGGGAGGTGGCTGTAGGGGGCCAAGGCTTGCAGTCAACCCACAGGAAGAATCCAGTTACCGGGCATGCGGAGGTGCCCCTCTTCATGGCCTCAACCTTTAGGATGACGCTGTTCGGGGGTGGGGTGGCGGGTCTCGCCCCTCCGCCTTTCGTGCAGGTCGGCCCCATTTTGGTGGCGTAAGTCACCCGCCACCCGCTTCTTTGCGTGATTTCCGGCGCAGGTGGGGCCCCGTCCGGAAAAATCCGACTTGGGTTCTCCCGTGGGCGGGCTAAACTGGCGGTGTCTCTAGCCACAGGTGGGCTAGTAGTGCGTTCGCCCTTTCCGGGACTGCCCCGGAAGGGGCGGCAAACAAATTTGGGCACACCGACTACCGACAGGTGTGCCTTACGTCAGGAGGATCACATGACTGCTGTGGCGCCTAGGGTGGACGACTACGTCTCGCCCGAACGTCCAGGTCCGGCAGGCACTGAGCGTAAGGGCTCATGGGCCTGGGACATACTCACCACCACCGACCACAAGAAGCTCGGCATTATGTACATCATTATGTCGTTCCTGTTCTTCTTCATCGGTGGACTGATGGCGCTGCTGATCCGTGCGGAGCTTTTCTCCCCGGGTCTGCAGTTCCTGTCCAACGAACAGTTCAACCAGCTCTTCACGATGCACGGCACCGTGATGCTGCTGCTCTTCGGCACCCCGATCGTCTGGGGCTTCGCCAACTATCTCATCCCGCTGCACATCGGCGCCCCGGACGTGGCCTTCCCCCGTCTGAACGCCTTTGGCCTCTGGATCACGTCCGTCGGCGGCATCATCATGCTGTCCGGCTTCCTTACCCCGGGCGGCGCCGCTGACTTCGGCTGGACCATGTACATGCCGCTGGCCGACCACGTCCACACCCCGGGCATTGGCGCGGATATGTGGATCATCGGCGTCGGCCTGACCGGCATCGGCACGATCGCCTCCGCGATCAACATGATCACCACCATTTTGACCCTGCGCGCGCCGGGCATGACGATGTTCCGTCTGCCGGCCTTCGCCTGGTCCATCTTCACCACCTCGGTCATCGCCCTGATGGTCTTCCCGCTGCTGACCGCTGCGGCCCTCGGCGTCCTGTACGACCGCAAGCTCGGCGGACACATCTTCGACACCGCCAACGGCGGTGCGATCCTGTGGCAGCACATGTTCTGGTTCTTCGGTCACCCGGAGGTCTACGTCCTGGCCCTGCCGTTCTTCGGCATCATCTCCGAGGTCATCCCGGTCTTCTCCCGTAAGCCGCTCTTCGGTTACATCGGCCTGGTCTTCGCGACCCTGGCCATCGGCGGACTGTCCATGGCCGTGTGGGCGCACCACATGTTCGTGACCGGCGCGGTCCTGTTGCCGTTCTTCTCCTTCATGACCTTCCTCATCGCGGTTCCGACCGGCGTGAAGTTCTTCAACTGGGTGGGAACCATGTGGAAGGGCCACATCACCTGGTCCACCCCGATGATCTTCGCGGTCGGCTTCGTCGCCACCTTCCTCTTCGGTGGCATGACGGGCATCATGCTGGCGTCCCCGCCGCTGGACTTCCACCTCGCGGACTCCTACTTCCTGATCGCCCACTTCCACTACACGCTCTTCGGCACCGTGGTGTTCTCCTCGTTCGCCGGCGTGTACTTCTGGTTCCCGAAGATGACCGGCCGCATGCTCGACGAGCGTCTGGGCAAGATCCACTTCTGGCTCACCTTCGTCGGCTTCCACGGCACCTTCCTCATCCAGCACTGGCTGGGCAACATGGGCATGCCGCGCCGCTACGCCGACTACCTGGACTCGGACGGCTTCACCCTGTTCAACCAGATCTCCACGATCTTCTCCTTCGTGCTGGGCGCCTCCGTCATCCCGTTCCTCTGGAACGTGTTCAAGTCCTGGCGCTACGGCGAGGTCGTCACCGTCGACGACCCGTGGGGCTACGGCAACTCCCTGGAGTGGGCGACCTCCTGCCCGCCGCCGCGCCACAACTTCACCTCGCTGCCGCGCATCCGCTCCGAGCGCCCCGCGTTCGAGCTGCACTACCCGCACATGGTGGAGCGCATGCGTCGTGAGGCGCACGTCACCTCGCACGACGAGCGTGCCGCGACTTCGCAGTCCGGAGAGCCGCAGGACGCTCACGCCGGCGTGAGGTAACCCCCTCCTTCGCCCACCTTCCTGACTGCACTGACCCCCAGCCCGCCGTGTTCCACGGCGCCGGCTGGGGGTCAGTCGTATATTCCCTATTCGCGGCAAAGCGTGCCACAATAGACACCGTGTCTGAGCCTAAGAATATTTCTGCTACCAGTGACTCCCTGGCGGAGTCAGCCTCTCTCCAGGTGGAGCTGCAGCCGGGGCTGAAGCCCGCTGTGGTGACGACTAGCGGACGCGACCGCTCCGGAGTCACCGCGGCCTTCTTCCGGGTACTGGCCTCCCACGGCGTCCAGCTCCTCGACGTGGAGCAGGCCCAATTCCGCGGCCGCCTTTCGCTCGCCGCTTTCGTCGGCATTAAACCGGAGAGCCTCGACGTCCTCGAGGAGGGGCTGCGCGAAACGCTCAAGAGCTACGGGCAGACCGTCGACCTCGAATTCGGCGAGGGCACCACGACCCACTCCCGCCCGCGCTCCACGCACGTCGTGGTCGTCCTGGGCAACCCCGTCACCGCCGCGGACGTCTCGGCCATCGGTCAGACGCTGGCCAACTACGAAGCCAACATCGACCGCATCCGCGGCATCGCGGATTATCCGCTGACCGGCCTCGAGCTGTCCGTCACGGTGCCCAACCCGGCCCCGGGCGGCGCGGAGAAACTCCGTAAGGCGCTGGCGGAGCTGACGCCGGAACTGGGCGTCGACATCGCCATCGAGCGCTCGGGGCTGACCCGCCGTTCCAAGCGCCTGGTGTGCTTCGACTGCGACTCCACCCTGATCACCGGCGAGGTCATCGAGATGCTGGCCGCTCACGCCGGCCGTGAGGAGGAGGTCGCCGCCGTCACCGAACGCGCCATGCGCGGTGAACTCGACTTCGAGGAGTCCCTGCGCGAGCGCGTCAAGGCGCTGGCCGGACTGGACGCCTCCGTCATCGACGAGGTCGCGGCCGACATCGTCCTGACCCCGGGCGCGCGCACCACCCTGCGCACCCTGAAGAAGCTCGGTTACCGCACCGCCGTGGTCTCCGGCGGCTTCATTCAGGTGCTCGAGGGGCTGTCCGAGGAGCTGGAGCTGGATTACGTCCGCGCCAACACCCTCGAGATCGTCGACGGCAAGCTCACCGGCAACGTCATCGGTGAGATCGTCGACCGGGAGGCGAAAGCCACCCTGCTGCGCGAATTCGCCGACGACTCCGGCGTGCGCATGGACCAGACCGTGGCCGTCGGCGACGGCGCCAACGACATCGACATGCTCTCCGCGGCGGGTCTGGGCATCGCCTTCAACGCCAAGCCGGCGCTGAAGGAAATCGCGGACACCTCCGTCAATCACCCGTTCCTCGACGAGGTGCTCTACATCCTGGGTGTGCCGCGCAGCGAAATCGACGTCGCCGAGGAAGAGGCCGGCACCCTGCGCAAGGTCGCGCTGCAGTAGTGGTCGAGCCCGACCTGCTGCGCGGCGCCCACGAGTTGTTGGCCGCGCGCACGAGCACGGACCGGCGCAGCCGTACGGAAGATCCCGACCGCCCGGAGACGGTGCAGGCGATGCAGATCGCCCTGCACATCCCGAAGGCCGATCCACCCGCGCGGACCCCGCTGCTGGAGGCGGCGGCGCAGGCGGTCGTCATGGTGTGCCTGGATTCCCGCGCGGTCACCGACGAGCGGTGGCGGGCCGGGTTGACCGGCTGGTACGACCGGCTCATCCGCAAGGTCGCCCGCCGGGCCCGCAACACCCCGTGGCAGGACGCGCATGCGGTGCCCGGCGTCACCGCCGACGTCGACGGGGCACAGGCGCGTGCCTTCGTGCCGTCGGCCGTCACCGAGGTGCCGGCGTCGGTGAAAAAGCTGCAGATCCGCGGCACGGACCTCGAACCCGACCCGGCGCGGCCGATCGATCCGGCGGTGCCGCTGATCGCCGTCGACAAGGCGTTGCACATGTCGACGGGCAAGGCCGCCGCCCAAGTCGGCCACGGCTCCATGCTGCTGGCCGCGCAGCAGCCCTTTGAGTGGGTGCTGCGGTGGGCCGAGGCCGGTTATCCCCTTCAGGTCCGTGGGGTGGCGGCACAGGAGTTGGCGGAGCTCGCCGCCCGTTCCGACGCGGTGGCGGTGCGCGACGCCGGTTTCACGGAAATCGCCCCCGATTCCCTCACCGTCGTCGCGACGCCGGGAGGCTTCTAGCCGCCCTCGGCCACGTCGCGGAGACCGGCGGCGTCGGTGATGGCGACCCATTCGCGGCCGGCGTCGACGAGGCCGCGTTTCCGGAGCCTGGTCATGGCGCGGGAGGCGGATTCGATGGTGGTGCCGGCCATGCCGGCGATGTCGTCGCGGCGCACCCGCGCCTGGATCAGGTGCGAGCCGTCGGAACGCACCTGCCCCATCCTTTCGTCGAGGTCGAGCAGTACCGCGGCGACGCGCTGCTCGACGGTCTTGGTCGCCTGGTCGACCTCCCGGGTGCGGGAGGCGGCCAGCCGCTCTTGCTGCATCTGCAGCAACGAGACCGCGAAGGCGGGGTAATCGGTGACTACGTCGCCGAGCGCCCGGGCCGGAAGATACAGCGCGCAGGTGGTGTCCATCGCCCAGGCGGAGTCCATCGCTTCGGCGGTGCTGGTGTGCAGCGGGCCGATGACGTCGCCCGGGGCGGCGACGTCGACGGTGATCTCTTTGCCGTCGACGGTGTCTCTGGTGACCCGCACCCGGCCGGCGACGATGAGGTAGCTGCCTTCGCTTTCCTCCCCGGCGAGCAGGATCGGGTCGTTGTCCGCCCAGGACCAGGCGGAGAGTTTCTCGTCCAGCTCCAGGTGCTGCTGTGGGGTGAGCTCACCCAACAGCGGGCTCATCCGCATCGCCCGCAACCGCACGTCGAGGGAGCACTGGTGGGGTTGCGCACAGCTGGAACGGACGGGATTGCGAGCCATGGCCCCGAGTGTAGCTACTGAGCGACCAGCCGCTTGAGCGCCCCGGTGACCACGGCCGGGTCAGTGGTCTCCCAGAACTGCGGCAGGGAGGCCTTGAGGAACCCGCCGTAGCGTTTGGTCACCAGCCGATTGTCCAGCACCGCCACCACGCCCCGGTCCGTGACCGAGCGCAGCAGCCGGCCGGCGCCTTGGGCCATGAGCAGGGCGGCGTGCGTGGCGGAGACCTCCATGAACCCGCTGCGGCCCGCGGCGTTGGCGGCCTCGGAGCGGGCCTGCAGCAACGGGTCATCGGGGCGGGGAAAGGGGATGCGGTCGATCATGACCAGCGACAAGGCGGTGCCGGGCACGTCCACGCCCTGCCACAGCGTCAAGGTGCCGAAGAGGCAGGAGTTCTCGTTCTTCGAGAACTTGTCCACCAGCGCGCCGGTGGTGTCCTCGCCCTGGAGATAGATGTCGAAGGGGAGGCGCGGGCGCAGCTCCTGGGCGGCCTGCTCGGCGGCGCGGCGGGAGGAGAACAACCCTAAGGTGCGGCCGCCGGCGGCGGTGATCAGCTCGGCCATCTCGTCGAGGGTTTCGGCGGCGAGCCCGTCGCGGCCCGGCTGGGGCAGGTGTTTGGCGGTGTAGAGGATGCCGGACTTCTTGGGGTCGAAGGGGGTGCCGGCGTTGAGTCCGTCCCACGTGCCCTTCGGCAGCCCCCAGGAGGCGGCCATCGCGTCGAAGTTGCCGCCCACCGTCAGGGTCGCAGAGGTCAGCACCACGGTCTGCTCGGCGAAGAGCCGGTCGTGCAGCAACCCGGCGACCGACAGCGGGGCCACGGCGAGTGTGTCGCCCCAGCGGTCGCTGCGGTCCAGCCACACCACGTCGCTGGCCTCCTCCGCGTCAACGACGTTGTCGCCCTCGCCGGCCTCGTAGACCTCCAGGATGCGCACTACCGCGTCGTGCAGATCCTGCAGGTGGTTGCTCAGGTTCTGCCGCTCGGCGAAGCGTTCGGGGTTGTTGGCGGCCTCGCCGTCCGGGGTGCGGGCGATGGCCTCGCGCAGGGACCACAGGCCGTCGCGAAGCCCGGTCAGCGACGCCAGCACCGGTTCGTCGATGGCGGTCCACCGGCCGGGTCCCTGTAATTCGGTGACGGCGTCGAGGTCCTCGGCGAGTTCCTCCAGCTTCTTGTCGCGTCCCTCGGCGCCCAGTTTCTCGGCGCGCTTGGCGGCCATCTTCAGGCTGCGGGAGGAGATCTCGGCGGTGGCCACCGCGGTGATGCGCCCGTCGAGTTCGTGGGCCTCGTCGATGACCACTGCGTCGTGCGCGGGCAGGATATCGACGTCGGCCAGGGCGTCGATCGCCAGCAACGCGTGGTTGGTCACCACCACGTCGACGTCGCGGGCCTTCGCCTTGGCCAACTCCGCGAAGCACTCCTCGCCGTGGGGGCAGCGGGAGGCGCCCAGGCACTCGCTCGCAGACACCGACACCTGCTTCCAGGCCAAGTCGGAGACGCCCGGCTCCAGGTCGTCGCGGTCGCCGGTCTCCGTGTCGTTGGCCCACTCGTGGACCCGGGAGACCTGCTTGCCCACCCAGGACACGTCCGTCTCGTCGAGCAGCGAGTCCTCCGGCTCACTCTGCGCGCGGGCGATCTTGTTCAGGCACAGGTAATTCGAACGGCCCTTCATGATGGCGAAAGACGGGCGGCGCTCCATCTCGGGCTCGAGGGAATCGGCCAGGCGCGGCAGGTCACGGTCGACGAGCTGGCGCTGCAGCGCCAGCGTGGCGGTGGACACCACCACCGTGGAATCGGCGGCGTGGGCGTGCCGGATGGACGGCACCAGATACGCCAGCGATTTACCGGTGCCGGTGCCCGCCTGCACGGCCAGGTGCCGCTCCTTTTCCAACGCCGCGGTCACGGCGTTGGCCATGGCCATCTGCCCGTCGCGTCGGACGCCGCCCAGGGCGGAGACGGCCGCGTCGAGAAGCTCCTCCGTCGAAGAGACGAGCGGCTGGTCGGAAGAGGTCGAGGTCACTGTGGGGCGTCTTCTTTCATTCGCGGCAGGGCAGGGAGAAACGCCTCCGCGGGGCGAGGGGAGGCGGTGCGTGGCGAGTCTAACGCCGAGGGAGGGGCAGAACCGAACGCGCCGGGCCCCGTCATTCGCCGTAGGGGTCCGGGAACCCGCTGAACCGGGTGGGAATCGCCGGCTCATCGCGCGAGAGCGCCAACCCCTCCCACGGCAGCGTGCGGATCTGCTCCGCCAGGTGCGCCCGGGAAGCCTCCAGATCCGGCAGCCCGTCGACGACCTTACCGTCGCGCATCAGCGGGATCGTCAGATCGGTGCTGTCCAACTGCCCGCAGTCCGGGGTCGGGGTGCCGAAGGGATGGACGATCTCCTCGACCGCGACGCCGGTGGCGCGGTAGGCGCGCACCGCCGTCTTCGTGCCGCCGGTCATGGCCTTGCCGGAGGAACGTTTGACCACCGGGTGCCCGTCGACCTCCACGAGCTTGTACACCAGCCCCGCCGTCGGCGACCCGGAGCCGGTGACCACGGAGGTGCCCACCCCGTAGGTGTCCACCGGATCGCCCCGCAGCCCGGCGATGGTGAACTCGTCCAGGTCGGAGGAGACCACGATCTTGGTGTTGTAGGCGCCGCGCTCGTCGAGCTGGCGGCGCACACGCCGGGTGATCATGCCTAAATCGCCGGAGTCGATGCGCACCCCGCCGAGCTCGGGGCCGGCGACGTCGAGGGCGGTGTTCACTCCCTCGGTGATGTCGTAGGTGTCCACCAGCAAGGTGGTGGACACCCCCTGCGACTCGATCTGGGAGCGAAACGCCGCGGCTTCGTTCGGGGAGCCGTCCTCGTTGACGTGCAGCAACGTCCACGCATGCGCGGAGGTGCCGGAGGCGGGGATCCCGTAGCGGTGGGAGGCCTCCAGGTTGGAGGTGGCCACGAAACCGGCCAGGTACGCGGCGCGGGCGGCGGTGACGGCGGCGTACTCATGGGTGCGGCGCGAGCCCATCTCGATGATGGGCCGGCCGTCGGCGGCGGTGACCATGCGCGACGCCGCGGAGGCGACCGCGGAGTCGGAGTTCATGATCGACAGGATCACGGTCTCCAAGATGACGCACTCGGCGAAGGTGCCGCGCACCGTGAGGATGGGGGAGTAGGCGAAGTACAGCTCGCCTTCCCGGTAGCCGTCGACCTGGCCGGAGAAACGGTAGTTGCGCAGGTACTCCACCGTGTCTTCGTCGAGGAAGTCCATCTCCGCGAGCTGTTCTTCGGTGAAGACGAAGTCCTGGATGGCCCGCAGCACCCGGTCGGTGCCGGCGACGACGCCGTAGCGGCGCTCGTTGGGCAGCCGCCGGCTGAACACCTCGAAACTGCTCTGCCGGTGGGCGGTCCCGTCGCGCAGGGCGGCCTGCAACATGGTCAGCTCGTACTTGTCGGTCAACAACGAGGTGGATCGACCGGCGGGCATGGAGGGGAAAGTCCTGTTCACGAATCCCACCTTAATACAGTCTCTTTTTCTGCCGACGGGATATGTGCCCGGGCGGGCGGGGACTGCACATGCGGGGCGGGGCGGACTAGACTCGGTGGCATGAACGCCGGAAACCACCTTAACCCCATGACCGCCGGGGCGAGCGCCCCGTCGGCGATGACGTCGCCGGCGGCCAGCCCGGAGCTCGACGAGCAGATCGAGCTCGACGTCGCCACCGCCGAAAACCTGCCGTGGCTGTGCATCGTCTGGGATGACCCGGTCAACCTCATGAGCTACGTCACCTACGTGTTCCAGACGATCCTGGGCTACGACAAGAAACGCGCCACCGAACTGATGATGCAGGTGCACACCGAAGGCAAGGCCGTGGTCTCCTCCGGGGAACGCGACAAGGTCGAGGGCGACGTGAAGAAGCTGCACACCGCGGGCCTGTGGGCCACCATGCAGCAGGCGGGATAGGCTGACTCCGTGCAACCTTGGCGTAAGAAGAAGGGCCTGATGCGGTCCGCGAAGTTCGTGACCACCCTCGACCCGATGGAGCGGGAGGTGCTCGGCGACCTGGCTTCGTCGGTGGCGGAGGCGTTGATCCAGCGGGCCCGCTCCGCCCCGAAGGATGAACTGGCGGAGATGATGGGGATGGCCTCCGGCAACAAGGACGCCCCGGAAGATCCGTCGTTGGCGCGGCTGCTGCCCGACTTCGAACGCGAGGGCGACGAGGAGTACGAGGGCGACAACTCCCTGCTGCGCGCCCTGCACGAAAACGACATCATCAAAAACAAGCTGGAGAACCTGCAGGCCATCACCGTCGCGGTGGGGCCCGACGGCGGGGTGGAGATCTCCCTGACCGAGCAGGAGGCGCAGCAGTTCATCGCCGCGCTCAACGACCTGCGCCTGTTCCTGTCTGCCGCGGAGGTCCGCAGCGAGGGCGAGCAGCAGGACCGCGACAACCTGGTCGAGTGGCTGGCCTTCAACCAGGACAGCCTGCTGACCGCGATGATGGACTAGGCCCGGCCATGGCCCGTGGCTCACTTATCGACGTCCCCGGCCTCCGCCTCGGGCACCGGTCCCTGGGGGACACCGGGGTGACGGTGGTGCTGGCGGAGGACCCCGCGGGCATGACCGCCGGCGTGGACGTGCGTGGCGGCGGGCCCGGCACCCGCGAGACCGACCTGTTGGCCCCGCACAACACCGTGCAGCGCGCCCACGCCATCGTCTTGGCCGGCGGCTCCGCCTTCGGTCTGGCCGCCGCCGACGGGGCGATGACCGAGCTGGAGGCCGCGGGCTACGGCTTCCCCGTGTTCGGCGAAGACGCGCCGGGCCCGCGGGTGCCGATCGTGCCGGGCGCGGTCATCTTCGACCTGGTGGTGGGGGATCCGGCGCACCGGCCCACCGCGGCGGACGGGGCGGCGGCGGTGCGTACCGCGCTGGCGGAAGGAAAGGACGTCCGCTCCGGTGCGCTCGGCGCGGGCTGCGGCGCCACCGCGGGCGTGCTCCGCGGCGGGTTCGGCCAGGCCAGTCTGGGCGTGGGGGAGCACGTGGTGGCGGCCGGGGTCGTGGCCAACCCCGTCGGCTCAGTCGTCGACCCGGTCACGGGGCTGCTGTACGGCGATGCGTCGGCCCCGGCCGTGGACACGGCGGCCTTCGCCCAATTGGAGCGGCCCACCCCGAGCCTGAACACGACCATCGGGGTCATCGCCACCGATGCTCCGGTCACCAAGGCGCAGGCCGCCCGCTTGGCGATGACCGGACACGACGGCGTCGCCCGCGCCGTGCGGCCCGCGCATTCCCCGCTGGACGGCGACACGCTGTTCGCGGTCTCCACCGCCCCGGACGCCACGGGCGTGACCCCGGATATTCTGCACGAGCTCTCGGCCGCCGCCGCGGACGTCGTCGCCGCTGCGATCGTGGCGGCGGTGGTCGCGGCGGAGTCGGCTTACGGCGTCACGGCGTGGAGTCAGGTGCGGAGGAGCTGAGTCTCGGGCGGGGGCCGGAAAGCCTCTGTAATCTGGAGCCCACCATGACTTATCCGAATCCTTACTCGAGCCCGTACGACGGGTACCGGCCCCGACCGGGAGGTCAGCCGCCGGCCCAGTCTGGGCGGCGTCCGCCCGCCGGCCGGCGCCAACCCGTGTTGTCACGCACGTCGCGTCTGGGCACGGGCGTCGCCTACGCCCTCGGCTACGTCGTGCTGATCTGGGCCGTGCACCTGGTCAACCTCCTGTTTTTCGGCGGGACGTTGAATTTCTTCGGCATCCATCCGCTCGACCTCAGCTCCCTGTGGGGCATCCTGACGTCCCCGCTGCTGCACGCCAACTTCTCCCACCTGATCTCCAACACCGTGCCGGGCGCGGTCTTCGCGTTCCTCATCGGCGTCTCCGGGCACCGGGTCTTCTGGGAGGTCACGGCCATCGTCGTGCTGTTCGGGGGAGCGGGGGTGTGGCTGTTCGGCGGGATCGGCACCAACCATATCGGCGCCTCGGGTCTGGTCTACGGCTGGCTGGGCTACCTGCTGGTGCGCGGCATCTTCAACCGGTCCCTCTCCCAGATCGCGCTCGGCGTGATCTTGGGATTCATGTACTCGGGGTTGGTGTGGGGTGTGCTGCCCGGCGTGCCCGGGGTGTCGTGGCAGGCGCACTTGTTCGGGGCGCTCGGCGGCGTCGGCGCCGGCATGTTCATCACTTCGGACGACCCGAAGGCGTTGCGGGAGAAGCGGAAAGCGCGGGAGCTGCGGCGAGGCCGGCGCTGACGGCGACGAGCAGGAGGCCCGTCCGGGCATTGTGCGAGGGATGATCGTGGGGTTCCTCCCCTTTGGGGGGTGTTAGGCCGCGTCCTGGCCGCGCGGGATCCCCGCAGGTGATACGGGTCGTGCCGGGCCCGGCACGGGCAGCGGGCACAGACAGTGAATGCATCTTATTTTCTCTGCCGTAGCATACTTGCCATGGCCGACAACTCACCCCAGTCGCTGAACGACGAAGAAACCGAAACGTGGCTCAACGTCTGGTCCTTCTACTCCGGCGTGCCCGCCATCCTCGACGCCCAGCTCAAACGCGAGGCCGGCGTCTCCCACTACGATTTCCTCGCGCTGCAGACGATCTCCCATGCGGTCGACGGCCAGATGGGCATGAGCGAGGTCGCCCAGGCCTCGGGCATGACGTTGTCCCACCTCTCCCGGGTGATCACCCGCCTGGAAAAACGCGGTCTGGTGCTGCGCTCCCCGAACCCCACGGACGGCCGCTCCACCCTGGTCGAACTCACCGGCGACGGTTGGCAGTTGCTGCGCGACGTCCTGCCCTCGCACGTCAGCGAGGTCCGGCGCCTGCTCTTCGACAACCTCACCGAAGAGGAAAACCGCCACGTCGGCGCGGCTTTGCGCAAGATCGTCGGCAACATCACACACCGCTGACGCCGCGAAACCGCGCCCCCGACCGGGCGTTAAGATGAACGGCGTGAACGCCACCCCCGCCTCCGCCCGCGCCGCCGCCCCCATCGGAATCTTCGATTCCGGGGTCGGCGGCCTCACCGTCGCGCGCACCATCCTCGACCAGCTGCCCCACGAATCGGTCATCTACGTGGGCGACACCGGGCACGGCCCCTACGGCCCGCTGCCCATCGCGCAGGTGCGCGCCCACGCGATGCGCATCGCTGACAACCTCGTCGAACGCGGCTGCAAGATGCTGGTCATCGCCTGCAACACCGCGTCTGCGGCCTTCCTTCACGACGCCCGCGAGCGCTACGACATCCCCGTCGTCGAAGTGATCCAGCCCGCCGTCCGCCGTGCCATGGCCACTACCCGCAACGGCAAAGTCGGCGTCATCGGCACCGCCGGCACCATCAAGTCCGGCGCCTACCAAGACCTGTTCGCCCTCAACCCCACCATCTCCACTACCGCGGTGGCGTGCCCGGCGTTCGTGGAGTTCGTCGAACGCGGCGTCACCTCCGGCCGGCAGATCCTGGGCGTGGCGGAAGGTTACTTGGAGCCGGTGCAAAGCGCGGGCGTCGATACGCTCGTTCTCGGCTGCACGCACTACCCGCTGCTCTCCGGGGTCATCCAGCTCGCGGTCGGCGACTCCGTCTCGCTGGTCTCGTCCGCGGAAGAGACCGCCAAGGACGTGTTGCGCATGCTCACCGAACACGACCTTCTCGCCGACCCGGCCGTGTACGGCGCGCCCACCCACGTCTTTGAGGCCACCGGCGACCCGCAGCGCTTCCGCGAATTGGCGAGCCGTTTCTTGGGCCCCCGAATCGGCGCGGTCAGCCACACCCGGCTGTGACCGACGGCGCGTTAGGTTCGAAAAGCACCCTGATTCGTGGCACAGTAAACACATGAAGCTGACCATCCTCGGCTGCTCGGGCAGCCTCGGTGCCCCGGGAAACCCGGCCTCGGGATACCTCCTGTCCCCCGATGACGGATCGAGCGTCATCGTCGACTTAGGGCCCGGCACGCTGGCCGCGCTGCAGGAAATTCAGAACCCGGCCGACGCGCACGTGCTGTTCAGCCACCTGCACGCCGACCACTGCCTCGACTTCCCGTCGCTCATGGTGTGGCGCCGCTTCCACCCGGAGCTCAAAGCCACGCAGCGACACCGCTGCCTCGGCCCCGCGCACACGCCCGTCCACCTGGGGCGGCTCACCGCGGACGAGCCGGACGACGTCGACGACTTCTCCGACACCCTCGAGTTCACCGCTTGGCGCCACGGACACACCGAAACCGTGGGCGGCGTCGAGGTCACCCCGTTTACGGCCAGCCACCCCGGTGAGGCCTACGCCTTGCGCATGCAGGACCCCGTCAGCGGAAAAGTCGTCGCCTACAGCGGCGACTCGGCGGACCACCCCAACATCGTGGCCGCGGCCCGCGGGGCGGACCTCTTCCTGTGTGAAGCGGGGTGGGGGCCGACCAGCGAAGGCAAGATCATGGGCATGCACATGTCTGGCGAAGAAGCCGGCCGCATCGCCGCCGCGGCCGGCGTCAAGCGCCTCGGCCTGGTGCACATCCAACCGTGGACCGACAAGGAAGCCACCCTGGCGGCCGCGCGCACTGAATTCGACGGCGAGGTCATCCTCGGCGAACCCGGCATGGTCTTCGACGTCTAAGTCTCCCCGCCTCTTCCTGGGCGCAGTGAGCTGACCCGGAGGTGGCTGAGTACCCTGGTGCGCATGACTGATTTCACCCGTGCCGACGGCCGCGACCTCGACCAGCTGCGCGCAGTGCGCATCACCCGCAACTTCACCTCCAACCCGGCGGGCAGCGTGCTCGTCGAGTTCGGCGAGACCCGCGTCATGTGCACCGCCTCCGTGGAGACCGGCGTGCCGCGCTTCAAGCGCGACTCCGGGGAAGGTTGGCTGACCGCCGAATACGCCATGCTCCCGGCCGCCACCCACGAGCGCAACCGCCGTGAATCCATGTCCGGCAAGGTCAAGGGACGCACCCACGAGATCTCACGCCTGATCGGCCGCTCCCTGCGCGCGGCCGTCGACCTGAGCGAGCTCGGCGAAAACACCATCAACCTCGACTGCGACGTCCTGCAGGCCGACGGCGGCACCCGTACCGCCGCGATCACCGGCGCCTACGTCGCCCTCGCCGACGCCATCGAGGTGCTCAAGGCCCAGGGCGTCGTCCCGGGCAACCCGCTGCTGCCGCCGGTCGCCGCCGTCTCCGTCGGGCTGGTCGACGGCCACGTCTGCCTCGACCTGCCCTACGAGGAAGACGTCCGCGCCGAGGTCGACCTCAACGTCGTCATGACCGAGGCCGGCAAGTACGTCGAGGTCCAGGGCACCGGTGAAGCCGGCGACTTCGGCCGCGAGGAGCTCAACGCGATGCTCGACTCCGCCGAGAAGGGCATCCGCGAACTGCAGGCCGCCCAGCGCGCCGCCCTGGAGGCCTAGGATCATGCGCTTGCTCGTCGCCTCGAACAACGCGAAGAAACTCGGCGAACTCGAACGCATCCTCGCCGCCGCCGGCATCAATGGCGTCGAACTGGTGCCGCTGTCCGCCGTCGCCGACTACGACGAACCCGTCGAAAACGGGCGCACCTTCGCCGACAACGCCCTGATCAAGGCGCGCGCCGGGGCCCGGGAAACTGGCCTGGTCACCGTCGCCGACGACTCCGGCCTGGCCGTGGAAGAACTGGGCGGCATGCCTGGGGTGCTCTCAGCGCGGTGGTCCGGCGGCCACGGTGACGACGCGGCGAACAACGCCCTGCTGCTCGCGCAGATGTCGGATGTGCCCGACGAGCGCCGCGCCGCGGCGTTTGTCTCCGTGTGCGCGCTGGTCACCCCGGACGGGCAGGAGCACGTCTCCGAGGGGCGTTGGGAGGGGCGCCTGCTGCGGAAAGAAGTGGGGGACAACGGCTTCGGCTACGACCCGCTTTTTCTTCCGGGGGAGGAGATCGACGGCGCGGGGCGTTCTTCTGCCCAGTTGAGCGCGGCAGAAAAAGACGCCCTGTCGCACCGGGGCAAGGCGCTGACAGGGCTGGTCGAGGTGATCCGCGGGCTGGCCGGTTAAGCCGCGGACGGCTGGTCCAGCTGGAACTTCTCGGTGACCTGCTTGCGGCGGTTGTTTTCCACGTAGAAGGACAGGAACGGCACCACGCCGCCGAGGATGGTGGTGACCCACCACTTCGGCTCCCAGCGGGCCTTGAGCCCCAGGTTGAAGGTGGCGATCACGAACGCCAGGTAGCACCAGCCGTGCAGGATGGCGACCCAGCCGAAGCCGCTGACGTCCATGCCCAGGACGTACTGCATGATCATGCGGATCACGAGCAGCAGCAGCATCACGCCGGTGATCCACGCGGTGGCGGAAAAGAAGGTGAGCGCAGTGCGCACGCGGCGCTGGCGCTCGGGGTGAACCTTGCGCAGCGGTTTCTGCCGGGTCTGAGAGACGGAAGAGTTGCCGGGGGTCGTCATAAAATGCTTCCTCTGGGTGTTTCTAGGTGTTCAGGTGCTTGTCGTCGGCGCGGTGCGGGCGGCCGGTGTCGGAGTCGCGCCCGCGGCGCGGGGTGTTGAGCGCGTTGAACTCCTCGACGTTCAGGGACGGGCGCGAGGGCAGGAAATCCTCGTCGATCTTAGTGACCTCCTGCTTGGCCTCCCCGAATTCCTCGAGATCCGCTTCGTACAGGAAGTCATCGTCGTCGGCCTCGTTCTTGGCGTGGCGCGCCTCGTTCTCGTACTTGACGCCCATGCGGTAGGCGTAGATGAAAAACACGGCGAACAGTGGCCACTGGAAGGCGTAGCCGAGGTTCTGGAACGTGCCGGAGCCCGCCTGGAAACGGGTCCACTGCCAGTAGGCCAGACCCAGGCAGGCGAGCACGGCGACGACGAGCAAGATGATGTGCCAGGCCTTGATTTGGAACTTCTCGCGCTGGGGCGGGGTGCTTTCCGCTTGGTCGAGGCCTTCCACCGCGTCGTCGGGCGTGGCGGAGGCATGCGGCTGGTGGGTGTCCCCGAGCTCGCCATGGCCGCTGCGAGCCCGAGTGTCGCGGTCATCCTCGAATTCGGTCACACACGTCATCATATCCAAGGTCGTTCAAAAGGTGGACTTTCTCGCGGTTTCCATTCCCGCCCAGCCTCGAGGGTATGATGCGAAAGGTCCCCTGGGCGTGATTCCGGGGGTCGTTGCGCCCGTGGCGGAATTGGCAGACGCGCTGGATTTAGGTTCCAGTGCCTGAGGGCGTGAGGGTTCAAGTCCCTCCGGGCGCACTTTTTAGAGTTCCGCGGCGCTGTCACTATGCGCGCGTAGCGCGTGGGGCGTCGAAGGGGTGGGGCGTCGGTGGCGCGGCTGAATTCTTTGGGCCCGCCCAGGCCCGTGATGGGGTACTTTTGTTTGGGCTTGTAACAGTCGTATTGTTTCTATCGACTAACTAATATCAGGGATTCGTGAGGGTGCGGCACCAATGCGTCCTCGCGCATGCCCGTGGAGGCGCCGCCCGCGGCGTCTCACGACAACCCCACTGGTGCCGGATCACCCAGCCGGCCGCCTGAGTAACAGGAGAGCTTCGCCCGTGACCGATCGTCTGATCAACCGCCTTGAGAACGAATCTTTCGCCCTGACTTTCGCCGGTCAAGGCTACGATTGGCGGGCGAGCCTGGCCACCGCGCTGGCGGCCGGGGTCGGTTCCACTGTCTCGGCGGACCTGGCGGAGGCGGACGCGCTCCTGGAGCCGGTGGCCGATGCGCTGGCCGCCGCCCGTCCGCACGGCTTTGATCCGGTGGGGTGGGCCACCGAGGCCCCGTCCGGGGTGGACACGCAGGCCGCCGCGGTGTCGGTGCCCGGCATCCTCGTCGCCCAGGCCGCGACGGCCGAGTCGCTGCGCCGTCAGGGGTTGTCCCTCCGCGGCGCCGTCGCCGTCGCCGGGCACTCCCAGGGCGCGCTGGCCGCCTACCTCGCCGAGGGCCGCGCCACCGCCGCCCAGCTGCTGGCCGTCGCTCAGCTCATCGGCGCCGCCGGAGCACGCGCCGCACGTGCCGCCGGGCTGGTGCGGGCGGGAGAGTCCTCCCCGATGATCTCCATCGCGGGAGCGACCCGCGAGCAGGTCGAGGACGCCATCGCCGCAGCTAGCCTCACCGACGAATGCGTGGTCGGCCTCGTCAACGGCCGCGAGCACGTCGTGCTGGTCGGCGCCCCGGCCCACAACGAGCGGGTCGTCGCCGCGCTGGAAGCGGCCGCCGCGAAGACGGCGAAGGCCATCGAGGCCAAGCGCCGCGGCGGTTCCGCCCCGAACCTGCGCATCAACCCGCTCGACGTGCAGATCGGTTTCCACCACCCGGCGCTCGCCCCCGCCGTGGAGCAAGTCGTGGCCTGGGCCAGGGAATGCGGCCTCGATACCGCCCTGGCGAAGGACGCGTCCCAAGCCGTGCTCACCGCCTTCGTCGACTGGCCCGCCGACGTCACGCGCCTGGCGGACGCCGGCGCGCAGTGGATCCTGGATCTGGGCCCGGCGGACGGCGTGGTCTCCTTGACCGAGCGCGCCGTGCGCGGCCGCGGCGTCGGCGTCCTGGCGGTGGCCTCCACCGACGGGCAGGCGCAGCTTTTCGACGCCGGCCTGGCCCCCGCCCGCCCGACCCCGTACGCGGAGTATGCGCCGCGCGTCGTCACGCACGACGGCGACAAGCGGCTGGTGACCAAGTTCACCCGGGTCACCGGCCGCAGCCCGATGTTATTGGCCGGCATGACCCCGACCACCGTCGACCCGGAGATCGTCGCCGCGGCCGCCAACGCCGGCCACTGGTCCGAGCTCGCCGGCGGCGGGCAGGTCACCGAAGCCATCTTCAACGACAACCTCGCCCGACTCAACGAGCTGCTGGAGCCCGGCGTGGCCGTGCAGTTCAACACGATGTTCCTGGACCCCAGTGCCTGGGGCAAGCACATCTCCCAGGGCAAGTGGGTGCCCAAGGCGCGTGCCAACGGCGCGCCCTTCGACGGCGTCACCGTCTCCGCCGGCGCCCCCGACCCGGAGGAAGCCACCCAGCTCATCGCCGACCTGCGCGCCGGCGGCTTCCCCCACATCTCCTTCAAGCCCGGCGCGATCGCCCAGATCCGCCGCGTGCTGCGCATCGCCGACGCCGTCGACACGCCCGTCATCCTGCAGGTCGAGGGCGGCAAGGCCGGCGGCCACCACTCCTGGGAGTCCCTCGACGAGCAGCTGATCGCCACCTACGACGAGATCCGCGCCCGCGACAACGCCGTGTTGGCCGTCGGCGGCGGCGTCGGCACCCCGGAACGCGCCGCCGAATACCTCACCGGTTCCTGGGCCGAGAAATACGGGCTGCCGGCCATGCCGGTCGACGCGATCATGATCGGCACCACCGCCATGGCGGCGAAGGAGGCCACCGCCACCGAGTCCGTCAAGCAGGCGCTCGCCGACGCCAAGGGCACCGACCAGTGGATCGGCGCCAGCACCGCCGAAGCCGACATCGCCTCCGGGCTGAGCTCGCTGGGCGCGGACCTGCACGAGATCGACAACTCGTTTGCCCGCGCCGGGCGCCTCGTCGACGAGGTCGCCGGCGTCGCCGCCGCCGTGGCCGCCCGCCGCGACGAGATCGTCGACGCACTGAACAAGACCTGTAAGCCCTACTACGGCGACCTCGAGACCATGACCTACCGCGCCTGGCTCGAGCGCTACCTCGAACTCGCCGGCCCGGACCACCGCGGCTGGCTCGACGTCACCTGGCACTCCCGCTTCGTCGGCATGCTCGAGCGCGCCGAGGCCCGCCTCACCGAGATCGACCACGGCGCCTTCACCCCGGTCGTCGAGCTGGGAATCGACGACGACCCGCAGCTGGCCGTCGACACGCTCGGCGAAATTTACCCCGGCCTCGACGACGTCCTCGAACCCGCCGACGCCGCCTGGTTCCTGCGCCACTGCCGCAGCAAGGGCAAGCCCGTGCCCTTCGTCCCCGTCATCGACGCCGAAGTGCGCCGCTGGTTCCGCGCCGACACCTTCTGGCAGGCCCACGACGAACGCTACGGCGCCAACGCCGACGCCGTGTGCATCATCCCGGGCCCGGAGGCCGTCGAGGGCATCGAGCGCGCCAACGAACCCATCGCCGAGCTGATGGAACGCTTCAACGCGGCCGCCGTCACCGCCGCCACCGAGGCCGGCGCCGAGGAAATCCCCGCGCCGGGCCTGGTCGAGCGGATTCTCGCCGCCCCGGCCGTCGAGTGGGCCGGACGCCAGCAGAACTCCCCGGTCACTGCTCTGGGCACCGAGTGGGAGCTCGCCGCCGACGGCCGTTCCGCACAGCTGCCGACCGGCGCGACCCTGACCCAAGAAGACGACGCCCACGTCGTGCTCACCGTCCCGCTGACCGGCTCACTGCCGGGCAATCAGGCCCACGACCTGCAGATCCGACTGTCGCTCGCCGCCGACGCCCCCGCCGGCGCCGTCCCGATCATCGCGCGCGCCGACGCCGAGGCCGCCACCACGGAGCTGACTCGACTGGCCGCCGGGGGAGAGCTGCCGCAGGTCGTCGACGGCGTGGCGACGCACTCCGTCACTGTGAACGCCGCCGACCTCGCCGACTACGACACCGTCACCGCCGGTTACCTGCCGGCCGACGTCGCCGCCGCGGGAACCGCGCCGGACGTGCTGGTGGGCAAGGCCTGGCCCGCCATCTTCGCCGCCATCGCCGACGCCGAGATCCCCGGCACGGACGGCGCCAAGGTCGTCGAAGGCATGCTCAACCTGGTCCACCTCGAGCACCGCATCGAGCTGCACGCCCCGCTGCCGACCGACGCCGACCTGGAGGTCACCGCCCGCGTCGACGCCGTCACCGACACCATCGTCGGCCGCGTCGTGGAGATCACCGCCGAGATCGCCGGTCTGGCCACCCTCACCGAGCGCTTCGCCATCCAGGGCCGCCGCGGCGACGCCCCGGCGCCGGCGCCGACCGCCGCGGACGCGACCGTCGACACCGCGCGTTCCTTCCGCGCCCAGGCCAGCGTCACCGCGCCGGCGAGCATGCGTCCCTTCGCCATCGTCACCGGCGACCGCAACCCGATCCACGTCGCCGACGCCGCGGCGCGTATGGCCGGGTTGAGCGACGGCGTCATCGTCCACGGCATGTGGACCTCCGCCCTCGGCGAAATCGTCGCCGCCTCCGACGGCGCCGGCCGGGTCGTGGAGTACACCGCCACCATGCTCGCCCCGGTGCTGCCGGGCGCGCAGGTCGACTACGTCGTCGAACGCACCGGGGTGGACGCCCGTCCGGGCCGCGGCGAAGTCCGCTCCGTCACCGCCACGGTCGACGGCGAGACCGTGCTGACCGCCACCGCCGTCATGGCCGAGGCCGACGTCTTCTACGGATTCCCCGGCCAGGGCATCCAGTCCCAGGGCATGGGCATGACCCAGCGCGCCGCCAGCCCGGCCGCCAAGCAGGTGTGGGACCGCGCTGACCGTCACACCCGTGCCAAGCTGGGCTTCTCCATCCTGGAGATCGTCCAGAACAACCCCGCCGAGGTCGTCGTCGGCGGCTGCCGCTACCAGCACCCCGACGGCGTTCTCTACCTGACGCAGTTCACCCAGGTCGCCATGGCCACCCTGGGCTGCGCGCAGATCGCCGAGATGCAGGAAGCCGGCGTGCTCAACGACCGCGCCTACTTCGCCGGTCACTCCGTCGGCGAATACAACGCCCTGGCCGCCTACGCCCAGGTGCTCTCGCTGGAGGGCGTGGTGGAGATCGTCTACCGTCGCGGCCTGACCATGCACCACCTCGTCCCGCGCAACGCCGCGGGCGTGTCCGAGTACGCCCTGGCCGCCCTGCGCCCCTACAAGATGGGCCTGTCCGGCACGGACGTGCAGGACTACGTGGCCGACATGGCGCACCGCACCGGCGAGTTCCTCGAGATCGTCAACTACAACATCGACGGCCGCCAGTACGCGGTCGCCGGCACCCTGTCCGGGCTGCAGGCCCTGGCCGCGGACGCGGAAACCCGCGGTCCGGGCAACAAGGCGCTGGTGATGATCCCGGGCATCGACGTGCCCTTCCACTCCTCGAAGCTGCTCGGCGGCGTCGACGACTTCCGCGCCCACCTCGACGAGCTCATCCCGGACGAGGTCGACGCCGAGGTACTCGTCGACCGCTACATCCCGAACCTGGTGGCGCGCCCCTTCGAGCTGACCGAGGACTTCGTGCGCTCCATCGCCGGGGTCGTCGACTCGCCGTACATCACGGCGCTTCTCGACGACTTCGCGGCCGCGGCCAAGGATGAGACCGCGTTGGCACGTACCCTGCTCATCGAGCTGCTGGCCTGGCAGTTCGCCTCCCCGGTCCGCTGGATCGAGACCCAGGACCTCCTGCTGACGGGCCTGGACGTGAACCGTTTCGTCGAGGTCGGCGTCGGCGCGTCGCCGACGCTGAGCAACATGCTCGGCCAGACCATGAACCTGCCGCAGTACGCCGGTTCCGAGCTTGAGGTGCTCAACGTCGAACGCGACCGCTCGGTCGTCTTCGCCGAAGACGCCGTGGGCAAGCCGAGCGCTGACGTCGCCGAGGACGCCGCAGACGAGGCAGGCGACGTCGACGTCCCCGCCGAGGTCACCGCCCAGGCGGCCGACCCCGCGCCGACCCCGGCGGCGGTGGCCTCCGCCCCAGCCGGCGAGCGTCCCGCCGACCTCGACTACGGCGCGGCCGACGCCTTGGAGCTGCTCGTCGCCGTGTGGACCAAGGTCCGCCCGGACCAGATCGGCGCCGCAGACACCATCGAATCGCTGGTCGAAGGCGTCTCCTCCCGCCGCAACCAGGTTCTGCTGGATTTGGGCAACGAGTTCGGCACCGGCTCCATCGACGGCGCCGCCGACGCCCCTTTCTCGGAGCTGTCGGCCACCATCGTCACCATGGCCCGTGGCTACGGCGCCTTCGGCCCGGTGCTCACCGAATCCGTCGCCGACTCCCTGCGCCGGGTCACCGGCCCGACCGGCAAGAAACCCGGCCACATCGCCGAGCGCGTCACCGGGCACTGGCAGCTGGGCCAGGGTTGGGTCGACCACACTATCGCCGCCCTGGTCATGGGCACCCGCGACGGCGCCTCCCTGCGCGGCGGGGACCTGGCGACCCTGCAGCCGGCCGCCCCAGCCAGCGCCGCCGAGCTGGACACGCTCATCGACGCCGCCGTGCAGTCGGTCGCCACCGTCCACGGGATGCAGGTCGCCCCGCCGGCTGCCGGCGGCGCCGCCGGGGGCGTGGTCGACTCCGCGGCCTTGGGCGAGTTCGCCGAGCAGGTCACCGGCGCCGACGGCGTCCTGGCCACCACCGCACGCGACCTGCTCAAAGCGCTCGGCCTGGATCAGCCCGAATCCGCCTCCTTCGACGCGGCCGACGAGAACGCCGAGCTCTTCGACCTGGTCTCCCGCGAGCTGGGCTCCGACTGGCCGCGCCAGGTCGCCCCGCGCTTTAACGCTGAGGAGGCCGTGCTGCTCGACGACCGCTGGGCCTCCGCCCGCGAAGACGTCACCCGCGCAGGCCTCGGCCAGATCGATCCCGCCGCACTCGACGTCACCGGCGCCGGCGAGGAAGTCGCCCGCCAGGCCGAGTACTTCGAGCTGCCCGAGCTGGCCGCCCAGGCCCGCGACACCGCGGCCCTGAACTTCGCCGAGGACATCGCCGTGGTCACCGGCGCCTCCCCGAACTCGATCGCGGCGGCCGTCACCGGCAGCCTGCTCGCCGGGGGCGCGACCGTGGTGGTCACCACCTCCAACCTGGGGCATCAGCGCCTGGAGTTCTACAAGGAGCTCTACCGCACCCACGCTCGCGGCCACGCCGCCCTGTGGGTCGTCCCGGCCAACCTCAGCGCCTATTCTGACCTCGACGCGCTCATCGGCTGGATCGGCGAGGAACAGACGGTCACCGTCGGCGCGGAGGCCAAGGTGGTCAAACCCGCCATGGTGCCGAGCCTGCTGTTCCCGTTTGCGGCCCCGCGTGTGGCCGGCTCGCTGGCCGACGCCGGCGGCGCCGCCGAAACCCAGATGCGCCTGCTGCTGTGGTCCGTCGAGCGCCTCATCGCCGGCCTGTCCGCCCTCGGCGCCGACACCCACCTCGGCCACCGCCTGCACGTGGTGTTGCCGGGCTCGCCGAACCGCGGCCGCTTCGGCGGCGACGGCGCCTACGGCGAAGCCAAAGCCGCCCTCGACGCGGTGGTCACCCGTTGGCACGCCGAACCCGTCTGGGGCGCGCGCACCAGCCTGGTGCACGCCCTGATCGGCTGGGTGCGCGGCACCGGACTGATGGGCGGCAACGACCCGCTCGTCGAGGCCGTCGAAGCCAAGGGCGTGACCACGTACTCCACCGAGGAGATCGCCGAACGTCTGATCAGCCAGGCCAGCGCGGACGTGCGTTCCGACGCCGCGTCCTCGCCGGTCACCGCGGACTTCACCGGTGGTCTCGGCGAGGCCGACATCAACCTCGCCGAGCTGGCCGCCGACCGTCCGCAGACGACTGCTGAGGAATCCGAAGACACCGAGCGTACGCTGCCGGCCCTGCCGACCCCGTATCGCCGCATCGACTGGACCGACGCTGACTTCGGCAAGATCGGGCAGAAACTCGAGGACATGGTCGTCATCGTCGGCGGCGGGGAACTCGGCCCCTACGGCGCCTCCCGCACGCGTTTCGACGCCGAACTCACCGGCGACCTCACCGCCGCCGGCGTCACCGAACTGGCCTGGAACATGGGCCTGATCTCCGCGGCGGAGGACGGCACCTTCCTCGACGCCGACGGCGCCGACATCGCCGAAGAAGACATCTACGACCGCTACCACGACGAAGTGCTGGCCAACGTCGGCATCCGCCGCTACGGCGACGAGGTCGGCCTCGTCGACAACCTCGCGCCCGAGCTGACCACCGTCTACCTCGAGCACGACCTGACCTTCCAGGTCTCCGACGCCACCACCGCCCGCAGCTTCGTCGACTCGGACCCCGAGCACACCACCGCGGTCGTCGCAGACGACGGCGAATGGACCGTCACCCGCACCGCCGGCGCCCCGGTGTCGGTGCCGCGCCGCATGGCCATGTCGCGCTTCGTCGGCGGTCAGATGCCCACAGGCTTCGACCCCTCCGTCTACGGCATCCCGGCCGACATGCTCGAGAGCATCGACCGGGTCGCGGTGTGGAACCTCGTCTGCACCGTCGAGGCGTTCCTGTCAGCCGGCTTCACGCCTGCGGAGCTGCTCTCGGCCGTGCACCCGGCGCGCGTGTCCTCCACCATGGGCACGGGCATGGGCGGCACCGGTTCGATCCGTGGCATGTACGTCGACCGGCTGCTCAACGAGCCGCGCGCCAACGACATCCTGCAGGAGGCGCTGCCGAACGTCGTGGCCGCGCACGTCATGCAGTCCTATGTGGGCGGTTACGGCCAGATGATCCACCCGGTCGCGGCGTGCGCCACCGCCGCGGTCTCCGTGGAGGAGGGCGTGGACAAGATCCGGCTGGGCAAGGCCGACGCCGTGGTGGCCGGCGGCATCGACGACCTGTCCGTCGAGGGGATCGAGGGCTTCGGCAACATGAACGCCACCGCCGACTCCGCCGAGATGGAGGCCAAGGGCATCGAGCACCGCTACTTCTCGCGGGCGAACGACCGCCGCCGCGGCGGTTTCGTCGAGGCCGAGGGTGGTGGCACGCTGTTGCTGCTGCGCGGTTCGCTGGCCTATGAGTTGGGGCTGCCGGTGTTGGGCGTGGTCGGTTTCGCCGAGTCCTTCGCCGACGGCGCGCACACCTCCATCCCGGCGCCGGGACTGGGCGCGCTGTCCGCCGCCCGCGGCGGCATGGATTCGCGCCTGGCGCAGGCGCTGGCGGCACTGGACGTCACGCCGGACGATGTGTCGATCGTGTCCAAGCACGACACCTCGACCAACGCCAACGACCCGAACGAGTCGGACCTGCACCACCGCATTGCCCGGGCCACGGGGCGCGACGAGGCCACGCCGCTCTACGTCATCTCGCAGAAGTCGCTCACCGGCCACCCCAAGGGCGGCGCCGCGGCCTTCCAGGTGATCGGCCTGACCCAGGTGCTGCGCTCCGGTCTGGTGCCGGCGAACCGTTCGCTGGACTGCGTTGATCCGGCGCTGCGTGAGCACGGCGAGATGGTGTGGCTGCGTAAGCCGTTGGATCTGCGCTCGGCGCCGCCGAAGGCCGGCGTGCTCACCTCGCTCGGGTTCGGGCACGTCTCCGCGCTGGTGGCGATCGTGCATCCGGGCGCCTTCCTGGCGGCGGTGCGCGCCGAGCACGGCGAGCAAGCGGCCCGCGACTGGCAGTCCTCTGCCGAGCAGCGGGAGAAGGCCGGTCTGCGCCGTGTCTCGCGTGCGATCCTGGGCCAGGAGTCGCTCTACGAGCGTCCCGCCGAGCGCAACCTCGGCGGTGGCGGCGCCACGGCCAAGGAACGGGAGGTGGCGGTGCTGCTCGATGACCGCGCCCGACTGGTGGACGGGGTGCTGCAGCCCGGGGAGTAGTTTCTAGCCTGTCCGCGGGACGTCGGGGCGGGGCGGTGGGGCCTGGGGTGCAAACATATGTTGCGCTCCAGGCCCTTTGCCATAGTGAAACACAATAATCAGGCGGACGGAGCAAAAGTTTGCAGGGGTAAAACACGACGCGGGAACCCATGCCGGCATCGGGATAGTCCAAGGAAGCGAAGTACCATTTTTCGACGACTGGAGAAGCAACGTGGGCTATCACGGAGGCCTCATTGATGGCCGCTTGGGCGAGCAGGGGATTGTTTATGACGGCATGCCTCTGATCCCCGGTGAGCAACCGACGCCGGAAGCCTTGCGCGACGTGCGGACCCGCATCGCCGCCGCCCGTGGATTGCACGTACGCAGCCGGGCAGTGGACGCGGCGATCAACGACAATTTCACGAAAATCACCCCCGGCCACGTCATCGCGAATGAACTCGGCCGTCCCCGCTGGCTGCAGCTGCATCAGGCCCGTTCACACCCGCGAGGTTTCGTCTACCCCGCCGGCGCGTGGACAAGGGCTGTGGCCCACCTCCGGGAGCACCCCACCTGGGTGGCCGAGAGCTGGAGCGCGGCTGCGTTGTACGGGGTCGGGGACTTCAGCGATGGGGCGGACACGGCGGTGTATGCGGCCGGAGACCGCAGTGCGCCGAGGACCGCGTTGCGGGCGGCGATGCGCAGAAAACCGGCGGAGCTTCCGGTATGGGCGGTGTATGAATATGGCGCACGGTTGCACGTGACGCCGCCGATGCTGACGGCGACGTTGTCTACGGTCAGTGCTGCAGGAAGAACACGTGTGGCCGACGCCGGCGCTGCCATGGATCCGACCCCGTGTGCTGCGGGCGGTGCAGGTCGTGGATAGATTTCGTCGGGTGCTCGGAGTCACCGGCGATGATGTGGTCTGGGCGGGGAAAAACCGTCTGGACCGTAGACTCCTCGCCCAGGTGGTCGGACTTTCCAGCGCGGGCATGGATTCGCCACCGGAGACGATTCTGCGGTTGATCGCCAACCGTGCCGCGGCGACCGTGGGAATGCGCTTCACTCCCCAGGTGCCGTTCCGGCAAAAGGGCAGGACGGTCACGGTGCTGGACCTGGCCATCGAGGAATGTCGACTGGGGTTGATGTTTGACGGCGCTCAGCATTGGGATAAGGCCCGGCGGGAGAAGGACGCGCGCATCAACGTGGCTCTGGAGCGCTCCGGATGGCGGGTGCTGCGGGTGTCGCACGGGATGTTCGAGGACGCGGATCAGTTGTCGCGGTTGATCCTGGATCTAGTCACTGACGGCGTGCAGGGTGCAAAAGTACGAGCCGCTACAGGCCGTTTGCAGGGGTAAAGCACATAACGCGGCGGGTTCGTGTGGAATTTTGCACTGGTGGCGCGCACTGGCCGCCGGCCCCGCACGAATCCGGTGCGTCTCCCACCCCGGGCGCGAGGTAACCGTGCCAGAATAGGCAACCATGATCGGCATCGACATCGTCCACGTCCCCGCGTTCGCCGGACAGCTGGCCACCCCGGGCAGCACCTTCCAGAACGTGTTCACCGCCTTGGAGTTGCGCGTCGCCAGCACCAAACCGGACCGGGCCGCGCACCTGGCGGGCCGGTGGGCGGCGAAGGAGTCGTTCATCAAGGCGTGGTCGCAGTCGATCTACGGACGCCCGCCGCTGATCGGGATGGATTCGGTGGACTTCTCCGAAATCGAGGTCCGCCCCGACCGGTGGGGGCGGGTGGCGCTGTTTCTCAGCGGGGTCGTCGCGCAGCAGGCGGGCGATCCGCAGACGCACGTGAACATCTCCCACGACGGGGACTACGCCGTCGCGGTGTGTCAGTTCGTGGCGACCGCAAACAAGTAGGCCACCAACATGCGCTTGACCTCGTTGACCACGGAGTTGAAGTATTCCTCGCCGCGTTCATGCAGGTCACGCACGGCGTAGTTGAGCATCGACGATACGGTGTGCACCAAAAACCCGGCCAGACGCTGGCGGTCGGCGTAAGCGGCGGTGCGGTTGAGTGGGCGCAGGATGTCGGCGATGATCTCGATGACCTCGCGTTCGGTGTGCGCGCCGGTGTGACGGGTGGACGGGGTCGACTGCATGGCGTGCCACACGGCGCGCCGGGAGGGGTCTTCGCGCCACATCTTGGCCAGGTGGTCGATGAATTCGGAGAGGATTTCCGGCCACTGCAGGGCGGGCACCTGACGGGAGAAGCGGTGCAGTTCGTTGACGGCCTGGGCGGTGTCGACGCGGTCTAATTCGCAGATCAGCGAGTATTTGTTCGCGAAGAACTGGTAGATCGTGCCGATGGGCACTTCGGCGCGCTTGGCCACTTCGTCGAAGGTGAAGGACTCGAATCCGACGTCGACGAGCACGCTTCTCGACGCCTGGAGGATCCGGTCGAAGCGCTCCCGGCTGCGTGCCTGCGCGGGCCGGCGCCGCGGAAGGAGCAGTTCGTCGTCCATGCCGATTACGCCGTGATGTCCCTCAGGATGCGGGCGACGTGGCCGGTGGCCTTGACGTTGTACTTGGCCAGGGCGACCTTGCCTTCTTCGTCGATGAGCAGGGTGGAGCGGATGACGCCTTGGACGACCTTGCCGTAGTTCTTCTTCTCCCCGAAGGCGCCCCAGGCGGTCATGACGGATTTGTCCTCGTCGGACAGCAGGGGGAAGTTGAGGTCCTGGTCGGCCTTGAACTTGGCCAGCTTGTCCACCGGGTCCGGGGAAATGCCGACGACGTCGATGCCCAGATCGCCGAGGGCGGCGAGGTTGTCGCGGAAGTCGCAGGCTTCGGTGGTGCAGCCGGGGGTGGCTGCCTTGGGGTAGAAGTACACGAGTACCTTACGGCCCGCGTAGTCGGACAGGGAGACGGTGTTTCCGGCGTCGTCCGTGAGCGAGAAGGCGGGGGCGGTGTCACCGACGGTCAGGCGTGCTGCTTCATTCATGCCGTCCACCTTAGCCTGTCAGCCGTTGCCGTCACGTGAGGGCACGAACGATTACACTGGCTGTGAGCTTCAGACGAAAAGACGATTCACTAGGGAGAATAATCCGTGGCACGCAACATTGATGAGATCCAGCGCGACATCGCCCGCAACCGTTCGCAGTTGGCCAACACCTTGGATGAGCTGGCCAACCGCACCAAGCCGGCCAACTTGGCCGAGGACGCCAAGCAGGGCGTCGTCAGCAAGCTGCAGGACCCGACGGTGCAGAAGGTGCTCGCCGGCATCGGCGTCGCGGTGGTCGGGATCGTCGCTTTCAGCATGGCCCGTGGCCGTAAGCGCAAGAACGACATCAAGGAGATCCAGAAGATGCTCGCGGAGCGCTCCTTCTAGCGCGGACTACACGAGCTCGGCGCCGGCCTTCTCCATCTCCTCGAAGGCTTTGTCGCCGCGGGCGTTGTCCACGGCGGCGCACATGCCGGTGAGGATACGCACCTCAAAACCTTCCTGAAGGGCGTCCAGGGCGGTCGCGCGGACGCAGTGGTCGGTGGCGATGCCGACCACGTCCAAGGAGTCGACGCCGCGCTCACGCAGCCAGTCGGCCAGCGCCGTGCCGTCGGCCTTGCCCTCGAAGCCGGAATAGGCGGCCTCGTATTCGCCCTTCCGGAAGTACGCGTCGATCGGGGCGTCCTTCAGCGCGTCGTGCATCTGCGCTCCGGCGGTGTCGGCGACGCAGTGGCGCGGCCAGGAATCTACGAAATCGGGGTTCTCGGAGAAGTGGGCCCCCGGATCGATGTGCCAGTCCTGGGTGGCCACGACGTGGGCGTAGTCGTTGACCTTAGCCAGGTCGCCTTCCAGATAGTGTCCGACGGCGGCGGCGACCTCGTTGCCGCGGGCGGTGCCCAGGCTGCCGCCGGGGCAGAAGTCGTTTTGAACGTCGACGATGATGAGTGCGCGCATGAAAATCGGGACCATCCTTCAATCCGGGGACTATGGGGATGATCCCGATGGTAGTGCGCCGACTGGTTAGTGGGAGCCGATCATGACGTCGGTGGACTTGATCACGGCCACGGCGTCCTTGCCCTCGACGAGGCCGAGGTCTTCGATGGCGGAGTTGGTGATGTCGGCGGTGATGATCACGTTTTTGGCCACCTCGATCTTCACGATGCCGTTGACGAGGCCTTTTTCAATCGAGACGATGCGGCCGGTGAACTGGTTGCGGGCGGAGAGCCTCATTATCAGATCCTTATTGATCGCTCATGCAGATGTCCCCGCCGATTCTAACGACGTTTAGTCGAGTGCACTGATCCAGGCGATGGTGGCCGCCACGATCTCGTCGGGGGTGCCGGAGATATCGAAGATTCGTCCCCGCTCATCGGCCTCGAGGTGCTCGAGGGTGTCCAATTGGGAGTCGAGCAGGCTGGCGGGCATGAAATGCCCCGGACGCTCCTCCATGCGTTCCTGCAGCAGTTCGACGCTGCCGTGTACGTGCACGAACACGGCGTCGGGGGAGACCTCCCGGATGGCGTCGCGGTAGGAGCGTTTGAGGGCGCTGCAGCCGATGATGCCGCCGTCGGGGTGGTCCATGAGCCATTCGCCGATGAGCTTCAGCCACGGCCAGCGGTCGTCGTCCGTGAGTGGCTCACCGGCGGCCATTTTGTCGATGTTGGACTGCGGGTGCAGGTCGTCGCCGTCGTGGTAGGGCAGGCCGATGCGGGCACCGAGGAGATCGCCGACCGTGGATTTTCCGGAGCCGGAGACGCCCATGACGACGATGTGGCGGGGGGAGGGGGACATGATCTTTTCTGCTTCCTGGGGGTGGTCGAATACGTGTGGTGCGGGTGGGGAGGAACTCCCGGGTGGGGCGTGCGCCGGGGCGCGGTACACGCCAGCCCCTCACTTAAGGTATTATCTTAGCGTTCAGGCTGGCGGGAGGCCAGACCCCTCCCCGTGGGTGGGCGCCCGCCCACGGGGAGGGTCAGTTGCCCGCCTGGTTCTGCGGCGGCACGTTTTCCGGGTACTTCGAGCGGTACATCTCTACGATCAACTCGGCCACCTGCTTGTAGGTGGTCGAGGCGGTGTTGATGACCAGGTCGTACTCCTCGTCCACGTTCGGGTCCCACTTGTAGAGCTTGCGGCTCATCTCCGCGCGCAGACGATCCTCGATCTCACACTGTTCGGCCGCCGCAGAGGCGGACAGGCCGGCCTTGTGCATGACGCGCTCGATGCGTTTGTCCAGCGGGGCGATCAGCCGCACGTGCAGCGTGCCGACGACCGGCCCCAGCACCAGGGCGCCGTTACGGCCCAACAGGACGCCGCCGTTTTCGGCGTCCGCGAGCACGCTCTTGGTGTTGTCCTGGGCGATCCGGTGGTTCGACGCGGTGTCCATGGCCACGGCCATGTCGGTGTTCTGCGAGCCGGAGTAGGACAGGTTGCGCATCCACCGGTTGAAGCCGGAGTCGGACAACAGGGTCGTGCGATCGGCCTGCGCCAGCGTCTGCGAGCTGAATTTCTGCCCGATGTAGGGGACCTGAAGCAACTCCGCGACCATGGGGCTGATTTCCGTGGCGCCGGAACCGCGCTGACCGAAGATCGTGACGATCGGCGGGTTCGGGGTGCCCGGCCGACGCATCAGCGTCGTGCGGCCATCGCCCAAGTTCGACTCGCCGACCAGGGTGCGTTCCGCGTCCACGCCCTTGGCGCCGGCGATGGCGTTCTGGGTGCGGCGCTCCGTCAAGTCCTCGACGACCTGCATGTGGGTGGCGCTGTCCAGGCGGTAGAACATCACGGAGATCATGGCGGCCAGCGCCAGGATCGCCGGAATGGCGCCGGTGGCCACGCGCAACCCCATGGCCACGGTCGAGCCTTCCAGAACCGCCACGCCGGCGGCGTAGCCGAAGACGCCGATCACGAAGCCGCCGACCCAGCCGCCGATGCCCTGGCCGACTTTGCGGGTGAACGACAGGATGGAATAGGAGCCGCCTTCGGAGCGGATGCCGGTCTTCCACTCGCCGTAGTCGACGGTGTCCGCCTGCATGGAAAACATCATCGCGTTGGAGCCGCCGACGCCCAGGCCGACGATGAACCAGGCGACCAGGGCGATGGATAAGGTGCCGCCCGGGATGAAGAAAATCATGGCGTAGCCGACCGCGGCCAACAAGGCGGCGAGCATGTAGCCGTTGCGTTTGCCGTACCGGCGGGTGATGGCCGGGGCGAAGGAGGCGAAGAAGATCATGCCGATGGTCTGCGCCAGCTGCAGGAAAGCGAAGTAGGCGGCGTTGCCGGTGATCGCGCGCACGTAGTACAGGCCCACCGCGTTGAACACGAAGTTCGAGGTGAGGAACAGCAAAGCGGTGAGCAGCAGGATCTGCAGCGGCCGGTTCTGGCGCAGCATCTTGAAGGTTTGCCTGAAGGAGATGCGGCCTGCGGCGCGCGGGACGACTTCCCGGGAGTTGGCGAAGCAGATCAGGTACAACACGATCGCGATGACCGCCAGGATGATGCAGGTGATCATGAACTGCATGCGGATGCCGTCACCCTGGGTGTCCTCGAACTGCGGGGCGACGACCCAGGCCAGGGCGACCGACGCCAGCGACGAGGCGATGGCGCGGGAGCCGGAGAGCTTGGAGCGATCCACCGGGTCTTGGGTCATGGCCGAGGCCAGGGAGCCGTAGGGGATGTTGACGAAGGAGTACGCCAGCTGGAACAGCGCGTCGAAAATGAAGATCCAGGCGATCGCCGCGACCTCGTCCAACCCCGCCGGGGTGGAGAACAACGCGACGAAGAAGACGGCCAGGGGCGCGGGACCGAAGAGCAGGTAGGGCCGCAGCCGACCCCACCGGCTGTTGGTCTTGTCGACGACGTTGCCGGCGATCAGGTCGGCGAAACCGGCCCAGATCTTCGTGACGCCGTAGATGGCGCCGGCCACGCCGGCGGACAGCCCCACGATGTCGGTCATGTAGACCATCAGGAACATCGACGTCATCATGAACGACAGGTTGTTCGCGACGTCGCCGAGCGAATAGGTCAGCACCCGATGACTCGGCATGCTGCCCGAGGGCGCGGAGGCCTTCGGGGTAGTGGTGGTGGACACGGTTTCCTCCTCGTGGAAAACCACGGGGAGAAGGTCGTGCCCGTGCGGGTCAGTCCGCCTCGCTCCCCATGGAGCGGCAATCAATGATGTCTAGTTGTCTTTCGGTCGTGGAAGAGCATGGCGGGCAACCCCTTTCCTTTAACTCCGCAGAGCGGCGACGTGGGTGCGGATCCGGTCGACGGCGGCCACGTCGTCCGCCAGCTCCAGGTCGAGCGTGGCCACCAGCGCCGCCACCGGGTCATCCAGCTGGCGGGCGCCGTCGAGCTCCATGGCGCGGGTGTCGGCGATCTCGTGGGAGGCGTCGTCGCGCAGCAGGAAGGCGATCCAACCCGCGATGGAGAAAGCCGCGGCGTCACCGGTGCGCCCGGCGGCCAATTCGGCCTTCATGATGGGCACCGCGCGCATGCGCTGCTTGGTGCCGCCGTCGACGGCGATCTGGGCGAGGTTGTGGCGGATGCGCGGATTCTCGAAGCGCTCGATCAGGCTGGCCCGGTACTCCGGCACCTTCAGCTCCGGGGCGGTCAGGTGCCGCTCCGCCTCGTCCCACAGGGCCTCGACGCGGGCGCGGACCTGCTCGTCGCCGATGGCCTCGGCCACGGTGGCGTGCCCGCGCAGCTGCCCGTAGTAGGCCATCAACGAGTGCGAACCGTTGAGCAGCCACAGCTTGCGACGCTCGAACTCCTCGATGTCGTCGACGAATTCCACGCCCGCGCGCTCCCACTCGGGCCGGCCCGCCGGGAACTCACCCTCGATCACCCAGGAGGCGAAGGGTTCAGTGACCACCGGGGCGGCGTCCTGGCGCCCAGTGTGCTTTTCGACGTCCGCCAGCAGCTCGTCGTCCGTGGCCGGGGTGATGCGGTCGATCGAGGTCGACGGGAAACTCACCTCGCGCTCGATCCACTCGGCCAGGTCCGGGTTGAGCTCGCGGGCGAACCCGATGACCGACGCCTGGGTCAGCCGGCCGTTGTCCGCGACGTTGTCGCAGCTCACGATCGCCACCGGGCCGGCGTCGCGCAAGCGCCGCGCCGCCAGGCCCAGCACCAGCTTGCCGGCCGCGGTGACCAGCGGCCGGTCGAAGCCGAAGGGGTCGCCGACCGCCTCCTGCAGGGTCGCCGCGTCCGCCTGGACGTCGGGGCTGTCGACGTTGAGGGAGCCGTCGTCACGCAGGTGGTAGCCGGCCTCGGTGACGGTGAGGGTGATCACCGCGATCTGCGGATCGCTGAGCAGGTCCACCAGCCGGGTGGTGTTCGCGGCGTACGCCGGGTCCACCAGGGACGTGATGACCTCGAAGTCGTCGCCGTCGCCGGAGCGGGTCACCAGGGTGAACAACCCGTCCTGATCACCCAGGACATTCGCCATCCGGGGGCTGCGGCCGGTGAAGGAGGCGTAGCCCCACTGCGGGTTCGCCGGGTCCTGCTCGGCCTGCTGGGTGTACCAGACCTGGTGCGCGCGGTGGAAGGCGCCGAGGCCCAGGTGCACCAGGCGGATCGGCGGCGTCGGAGTGTCTTTCGTGCGGGTCAGTGTGTTCTGCTCGGTGCTCATAGCTTGAAAACCCTCCTCGGGGAAGCGTCGATCAAATCGACGATGATGTCGGCGGCGCGGTCCTCGGTCAACCGGTGCTCGGCGACCAGGCGGGCCAGGTAACCGGCCTCCACCCGGCGCGAGGTGTTGTGGCGCGCCGGGATGGAGCAGTAGGCGCGGGTGTCGTCGATGAACCCGGAGTAGCGGGAGAAACCGGTGGTGCCGGTGGTGTAGGAGCGGAAGCGGCTCATGGCGTCGATCTCGTCGATGAACCACCACGGCGCACCTGCGTAGACGGACGGGTAGTAGCCGGCCAGCGGGGCGATTTCGCGGGAGAAGGTGGTTTCGTCGATGGTGAAGATGACGAAGTGGAAGTCCTTGTTCTCGCCGAAGTCGCTGAGCATCGGCTGCAGCGAGCGGGTGTATTCCATTTGGAACGGGATGTCGTGGCCGACGTCGGCGCCGAACTTCTGGAAGGCGCCGGTGGAGTGGTTGCGGTAGACGCCCGGGTGCAGGGTCATCACCAGGCCGTCGTCCTGGCTCATCTCCGCGAAGCGGTAGGTCATGTTCGCCTCAAACGCCAGGGCCTCCTCGAAGGTGGCCTCGCCGCGCATCCCCTTGTCCAGCAGGCGCTGGGCCTCGGCGTCGCTCAGCGGGGTGGTGTCGGCGTTGTGCGTGCCGTGATCGGAGGAGGTGGCGCCGTGGTCGAGGAAGTACTGACGACGGTTGCGCATCGCGGCCAAATACCCCTGGTAGCCGGTCTGGCCGTCACCGGCGGCCTCGATGAGCGTGGTCACGTTGTCCGCGAATTCGGGCTTGTACATCTTGGTGTAGGCGTCCGGGCGGAAGGTCGGCAGCACGCGCGGGGTAAAGGTCGGGTCCTCGGCGAGTGCCTTGTGGTGCGCCAGATCGTCCAGCGGGTCGTCGGTGGTGGCCAGCACCTCGAGGTTGAAGTCCTCGGCCAGGGCGCGCGGGCGGAAGTCCGGGCGGGCGAGGATCTCGGTGAGCTCGTCGTAGATGGCGTCGGCGTTGTCCGCCGAGATGCGGTCCGGGTTGATCTGGAAGACGTGCTCGAATTCCTGCTCCACCCAGTAACCGGTGGCAGTGCCGGCGTAGAGGTGCCAATGCGCGCAGAAGATGCGCCACGCCTCGCGCGGGTCGGCCTCGTGGCCGCCGACGCCCAGGTCGGCCAGGTCCACGCCGGCGGTGTGCAGCACGCGGGTCAGGTAATGGTCCGGGCTGATCAACAGTGCCGTGGGATTGGGGAAGGGCTCGTCGGCGGTGAACATAGCCGGGTCGAGGTGCCCGTGCGGAGAGATGATCGGCAGATCCTCCACGTGCGCGAGCAAGCGGCGGGCGATGTCGCGGGTGCCGGGGTCCGCGGGCAACAGGCGGTCGGGGTGAGCTGCGTGTGAGGTACTCATATTCCCATTCAAGCCGCAGTGACCGGGACAACACAACGAGTTGCACGAAATTGCCGTCACGGTCTTTCGTGGGAGGCGGTTTTTAACGGGCGGGATGGGGTTCTGTGCTGGTGAGAGCCTTCCTGCAGGCCGCCGTCGATTAGGCTGGGCGGGCCGACTCCGGCTCTTCGCACACCTCTCACCGATCGGACGCCCACATGAACGCATCGACGCCCGCCCGCCGCCTCACCTCGCTGCTTCTCACCGCCCCCGTGGCGCTGGCGTTGCCCGCCTGCGGCGCCGGCGCCGTCCATCTCACTCCCGAGCAACTGGAGGCGGCGCTGCTCACGGAGGAGGAATTTCCTCTGCAGGCCAGCGCGGACACCATGGCGCAGGACGCGGTCACCCTGGACGCCGACAGCCAGCTGTTCAACGACTACACCGCGGAATCCGTCGACGAGCAGTGCGCTGCGGCCTTACACGGCGTGTACCCGGACGACGGCGTGCAGGCGCCCACGGCGATCGGCGACTACGCCACCGGCAAGCACCGCATCATCGTCCGCACCATGTCCCTGCCGGAGCAGGCGGAGCTGGACCTGGAGGAAGGCTTCGCCGCGATCGCCGAGGCCTGCGACGGACAGACGCTGGCCGGCGCCGACGGCGAGGGGCTCACGCTCACGGCGCTCAGCGACGACGCCCCCGCCGGCTTCCACCAGTCCGTCACCTCCTCCTCCCCGCTGTGGGCGGAGCTGATGGCCGAGCTGACGGCGTTGCTGGACACCCACCGGGTCGTGTCCCAGGACGGCAACAACGCCGTGGAGGTCATGGGGATCGGCCTGTCGGAGACCGAGGCCCGCGACATCCTCGAGGCGCAGGAGGCCAAGCTCGCCGACGCCGTCGCCGCTGCGCGTTAATTCGCCGCCGCGCCCCACGGTGACTGGCTAGGCTGAAAGGCACTCGCCCCCGCTGACCGACGATGGGATTACGGCATGACTGTTGCCACCACGAAGACAGCCCGCCCGCTCGTGGCGTTGGCCGCCGCGGCTACGGCGAGTCTGGCGCTGAGCGCCTGCGCCACCGAGGGGCCGGTCGTGCTGTCCGCCGACCAGTTGACGGAAGCCTTGCTCACCGCCGGGGACATCCCGGTGGACGGCGGCGCGGTCATCGACGTCACCTCCGAGGAAGCGGCCGCGATCACCGCCGAGCACATGTCGCTCACGGACGCCGAACTCGACGGCGCCGACGAGGCGTGCCGGGCGGCCTTCGACGAGGTCTACCCGGCGGACGGGTTGACGGCGAACACCGCCACGGGCACCTACGAAGCCGAAGACGAGTCCACGATGACCGTCACACTGTCCTCTTTCCACGAGCGGCCCGAGGTCGACCTCGGCGAGCGGTATCAGCGGATCGGGCAAGCCTGCGACGGGCAGACGTTGCTGGGCGACACCGGAGTCGGCGCCGTGTTTTATGGCCTGGCCAGCGATGACGCCCACGGGTTCATCATGCGGTCGGCGGGCGCGGCCGGCGGGGCGGGGGAGTCCGGCCCCTTCGAAACCACCGTGTTGGTGGAACAGCGCGACAACCACCTCATCGAGGTCGTCGGCCAGGACATGAGTGAAGAACAGGCCGTCGACGTCCTGCACACCCAGGCGGACAAACTCGCCCGGGCGATCGAGCAGGCCTGAAGACTTACGCCCAGGCGGACACCGAGTCGATGAGCACGGCCCGCATCTGCCCCTGCCACTTCGGGCCCCAGGTCAGACGGCGCACGCCCAGGGACCGCAACGTGTCCCGGTCGGCGGGGGCGTCGTCCACGGGGTCGACGGTGACGTTGACCGGCACCTCGGTGGACTCGACAAGACGGCCGATCAGGTCGGGTTGGGTGGCGGCGACCGGGTACACCGCGCGGGCGCCGGCCTCCACCATCGCCTGGATGCGGCGGGTGGCCTCGCCCTCCGGATCCTCAAACTCGGCGGTGCCGTGCTTCAGGGCGTCGGTGCGGCCGTTGATGACCAGCTCCACCCCCTGCCGGTCGGCCTCCGCGCGCACGGCGGCGATGTAGTCGGCGTGCTCCGTCAGCGTGCGCACCCGCTTGCCCTCGCGGTGGACGGTGTCCTCGATGTTTAAGCCGACGGCGCCGACGGCGATGACCTGGCGGGCCAACTCCGCGCCCGGCAGACCGTAGCCGGACTCCACGTCCACGGAGACCGGGACGTCCACGGAACCCACGATGCGGCGGGCGATCGCCAGATACTGGCCGAAGTCCATGGCTTCACCGTCCTCGGCGCCGATGGCGTCGGCCACCGGGTGCGAACCGATGGTCAGGCCCCGGAAACCGGCGTCGACGCACAGACGCGCGCTCCACACGTCCCACACGGTGGGCAGCACGAGCATGTCGCCGGAGGCATGGGCGGCGGCGAAATTCTTGGCGAGTTCACGATTGACGGTCACGATGGGGGTCCTCCTGGGAGACGGCGTTCACGGCGGGGACTGGGAAGAAATGTCCCTCAGTCACCCATCGTGGCAGAACTAACCCGCCCGGGTGGAGGACTCCCGCACGATCAACCGGGCCGGCAACACCCGCGGCTTCGACAAGGGGCTGTCCAGACCGCGGGCCAGAGCCATGGCGTTGGCGGCGGCGACGCGCCCGACGGCGCGCAGGGGACCCGCCACCGTCGTCAAGGAAGGACGGTGCACGCCGGCCAGATCCGTGTTGTCGAACCCCACGATCAGCAGATCCTCCGGCGCGGTCACCCCGGCGCGCCGGGCCTGGTCCAGAAAACCGACCGCGACCAGGTCGTTGAAACAGATCACGGCGTCCGTCGGCTGCGTCCGCCACACCTCGAACGCCCGGCGCCCGCCGCGGATCGTCGGCTGGTCCACCTGCCGCTGGCGCACCGTCATGCGTGTCAGCTTCTGGGCCCGCTCCGCCGACAGGGCGGCGGCCCGGGTGAGCACCGCCGGCCGGTCCGTGGGGTCGGTGTTGCCGGCCACGTCCAGCAGCGCCCGCCAGCGCACCGCGTCCGACCAGGAATCGGCGGGGCCGGACAGGTAGGTGATTGATCGGGCGCCCTGATCGTGGAGGTGCGCGGTCACGCGGACCATGCCGTCGTAGTCGTCGACCAGCACGCTGGGCACGCCGGGGACGGGTCGGTTGACCGACACGGTGGGCACGCGGCGCGCGATTTTTTGGATCTCCCCGCCGCTCAAGCGGGTGGAGGCCAGGATCAGGCCGTCCACCAGCGGAATCATCCGTTCAATGGCGGCGTGGGTCCGGGGCACGGATTCTTGGACGTCGGCGGTGAGCACCGCCATGTCCCCGACCCGGGCGGCGTGCTCCGCCCCGCGCCAGACTTCCTGGAAGAAAGGGTTGGCCACGTCCGCGAGCACGAGGCCGAGCGTGTTGGTCGCCGGGTCGGGTTTGGGGCGGGTGTCCAGGGTGCGGCCGTAACCGAGTTCTTCCGCGGCGGCGCGGATGGCGGCGGCGGTGCGGCCGGACACCCGGTCCGGGCGGCTGAAGGCCCGCGACACGGTCGACGCGGACACCCCGGCCCGGTGCGCGACGTCGTAGATGGTCACGGGCGGGGACGTCTTCGGTGCAGGCCTCGGGTTCGACTCCGACATGCCCCTGAGGTTAGCGCCCGGACACGAGGCCGGGGGAGTTTCCCGGTACTGTGCAGACATTGACCGGACAGCGATTTTGGGGAGGATTGAACGCGTGCACAACTTGATCAGCGACTACCTGGGGGAGATCCTCGACGACGTCCGCGACCACGTGGACGGGGAGATCCCGACCTACATCACCTCCCTGACCAAGGCGGACCCGGACTGGCTGGGCATCGCCATGTGCACGACCTCCGGGCGCGTCTATGAGGCGGGCGACGCGGAGGTGTTGTTCACGATCCAGTCGGTGTCCAAGCCCTTCATCTACGCTCTGGCCCTCCAGGAGTGCGGGCTCGAGCGGGTGCTGGACGTCGCCGGGATGGAGCCCTCCGGCGAGGCGTTCAACGAGCTTTCCCTCCGGGAGGAGGACAAACGCCCCCTCAACCCCATGATCAACGCCGGGGCCATCGCGGTGAATCAGTTGATCAACGGCGAGGACTCCTCCGTGGAGGATCGTGTCGACGTCATTTTCGACTTCCTGTCTAAATTGGCCGGCCGCGAGTTGGAGATGGACGAGGAATCCGCCGTCGACGAGTTGGAGAAAGCCGACCGTAACCTCTCCATCGCGCACATGCTGCGCAGCCACGACGTCATCGTCGACGCCGCCCACGACGCCGTGGACAGCTACACCCGCCAGTGCTCCGCCCTGGTCACCGTCCGCGACCTCGCGGTGATGTCAGGGACCCTGGCCAACGGCGGCGTGCAGCCGGTCACCGGGGAGAAGTTGCTGGATCCCGAAGTGTGCCGGCAGACGTTGTCCGTGATGAGCTCCTGCGGCATGTACGACGCGGCCGGCCGCTGGATGGCGCGCGTCGGCATTCCCGCGAAGTCCGGCGTGTCCGGCGGGCTGATCGGCATGCTGCCCGGCCAGCTGGGCATCGCGACGCTTTCTCCGCGCCTGGATCCGGCCGGCAACTCGGTCCGCGGCGTCGACGTCTTCGAGGACCTGTCCACGGACATGGGGCTGCACCTGATGTCCACCGAACACCGCACCGGCTCCCACGCCGTGCGCTCCGTCGACCGCAGCGGCGAAGACACCATCATCACTCTGCAGGGCGTGGTGACCTTCACCGCCGCGGAAGAGATCCTGCACAAGCTCAACAGCCTGGATTTCGTCTCCGAGCGCGTCGTCTTGGACGTCAGCCGCGTCATCGACTCCCATTCGATGGGCCGGCGCATGCTCAAGGAGCAGCTGCAGCGCATCCGGGAGGCAGGCTACGACATCGCGGTCGTGGATCCGGACGCGGAGCTGCGCGGACGTCAGCTTTCCGACGGTTCCCAGATCCCGCTGGCCGAAGACCTGTAGGCGGGCCCTCGCTGTGCCTCTGCCTCGCATTCCGAGGGGTTTTAAGCCCCACATGTGTGTCCGGGAATCCGGGTAGGCCCAGCACAGCGACCCTCATCCTGGGTGTCATGGCCCGTTAGCCCACCCCCGATGCTCTCGCCCGCTGGGCCCGTTCGGTTGGTTGTCGGCGTGATCGCCCACCGAGGAACACCCCCGTTTACCTGCCTCCAGCCCCTGCCGGGGCGCTGGATCCGGGTCGAGGCAATTATGTGATCCTATTGTCTTGTCTTTTCGGCCATTCTCCTGCCGGGCGCAGCAGAACGTCCATCATGGCTCCTACCGGGTGCGGGTCGGAGAAAATCCCGTTCGTCACCGTGGTGGGGTCCCAGTCGGCTGGGAGATCCTGGAATCCTCCAGTAAGCCTTCCGGGAATGATGGCCTGATTGTTCTTGATGGCGGTGAGAATTGCGACCACGTCCTCGCGAGTGGCATGGAAGGAATTCTTTCCATTGGCTGCAGTCGCATCGGCGATGCTGGTCCACTCCCCGATTTCCGCCATGTCATCGAGAATATTGACGATGATTTTATCCGGATCTGTCTCCATGCTTGCGACACTATTGTGCGGGTCGGGCGCCCGCACGCAAACAACCCCTCTCCGGAGAATCCCGGAGAGGGGTTGTTGGTGGTGCGCCATCCTGGGATCGAACCAGGGACCCACTGATTAAGAGTCAGTTGCTCTGCCAGCTGAGCTAATGGCGCGTGCCGCCGGACTGTGCTTCACAGTGTCGCTCTCGCTTCTCTGTGCTGCGTTGTCTGTGCAACGAGAAGAAATATTACGCACTAAAGTTAAAAAGGTAAAATCGCCTGGTCATTGCGCGTTTTTCGGATCTTTTTAATGTTGCTTCATGCATCGTGCTCTCCCCCGGGTCCGCGAAGGTACTTCCAAACGGCTTAGGGAGCAGATAGTCTACATGGGTTATGTGTTGGGGCGGTCGACAGGTCGCGGCCGCAGCCCAGGGGGAAGAGTCGTTGTGAGGGGAAGAATGATGAAGAGGAACGCTGCGTTGGCGTTGCTTGCTTTGGCTTCGGTCGTCGGCTTGACGGCCTGCACCATTGAGACCGCGGGCGCGCAGCTGGGAGAACAGACCGCGTCGGCCGAGGCCAACGCGCCGGCCGCCGCGCCGGAGGTCTCGGTCAAGGACGGGGCCACGGGCGTCGACCCCAGCGAGCCGGTGACCGTCACCGGCGGCGCGGACGGCCTGGACGAGGTCGTCATGACCAATGAGAACGGCAAGGTCGTGGAGGCGGAGCTGTCCGCCGACGGCCAGAGCTGGTCGACGGACGAACCGCTCGGTTACAACCGCACCTACACGCTCACCGCCACCGGCAACAACGGCAAGACCACGGAGCGGGTCTTTTCCACCGCCACCCCCTCGGCGACGACCGGCGTGGCGCTGGCCCCGTTGCCGGATTCCACCGTCGGCGTCGGCCAAGCCATCAACTTCATCTTCACCAACGCCCCCACTGACCGCGTCGCCGTGGAGGACGCCATCACGGTGACCACCTCGAATGACACGGAGGGGGCGTTCTACTGGGTCAGCGCCAACGAGCTGCGCTGGCGCCCCGCCGAGTTCTGGGAACCGGGCACCGAGGTCACCGTAGAGGCGGACATCTACGGCCTCGACATGGGCGACGAGCTCTACGGCAGCGACGACAACGCCACGAACTTCACCGTCGGCGACCACGTGGAAACCATCGTCGACGACGCCACCAAGACCATGACGGTCTACCGCAACGGCGAGGCGCTGCGCTCAATGCCGGTGTCCCTGGGCCGCGACGGCACCCGCTGGGCCACCCCCAACGGCACGTACGTCGTCGGCGACGAGTACTCCGAACTGCTCATGGATTCCGCGACCTTCGGTTTCGCCTACGAGGACGGCGGCTACCGCACCCCGGTGGACTACGCCACGCAGCTGTCCTACTCCGGCATCTACGTCCACGCAGCCCCGTGGTCGGTGGGAGCGCAGGGCAACACCAACACCTCGCACGGCTGCATCAACGTCTCCACCGAGGACGCCGCCTGGTTCCAGGAAAACGTGCGCCGCGGAGATCCTGTGATCGTGAAGAACACCACCGCCGGGACGCTCAGCGGCACCGACGGGCTGGGCCACTGGAACATTGACTGGGACACCTGGGAAGCGGGCAACGCCACCTACTAGCCCCGGTTAGGCTGGGGGCATGCGCTTTTCTGTTCTGGACCGGGCCAACACGATTGCGGGCCTCAGTGAATCGGAGACCCTCCGCGGGGTGATCGAGCACGCCCGGAGCGTCGAAAAGCTGGGGTTCGAGCGCTTCCTCGTCGCCGAGCACCACGCCGTGCCGGGGATCCCGGGCTCGCAGCCGGCGGTGCTCGCCGCGGCGGTGGCGGCGCAGACCTCGGACATTCGCGTCGGCACCGGCGGGATCATGCTGCCGAACCGTCAGCCGCTGCTGGCCGCGGAGCAGATCGCCACCTTGGAGGCGCTGTTTCCCGGCCGCATCGACGCCGGCGTCGGCAACTCCGTCGGCTTCACCGCCCCGGTACGCAGGGCGCTGCGCCAGGGCGATCCCCGCGAGCTCAAGGGGCGCTACCGCGACGACCTCGTCGAGATGCTCAGCTACCTCGACGGCACCGCGGAGGTCACCGCCCGACCGCTGAACGACGCCCGCACCCCCGTCTGGATCCTCGCCGGATTCAAGTCGGTGGCCCTGGCCGCGGAACTCGGCCTCGGCGTCATCATCGGCGGGCCCTCCCTGGTGGCGGGGGAGGGCGACTCCCACCAGGGGCTGGATTACTACCGGAAGAACTTCCGCCCGAGCGCCTTCGCCCCGGAGCCGAAGGTGATCGTCTCCCTCGACGTCGCGGTCGCCGACACCACCGACGCCGCCCGCGACCTGCTGCTGCCCGAGACCTGGGCGGCCACGCTGTCGCGGCGCACGGGCACCTTCGATTACCTGGAGCCGGTGGGCGAGCTGGACGAGGCCGCGCTGTCGACGCAAGACCGCGGGCGCCTGGCGGACCGGCTGTCGGCGGCCGTCTACGGCACCCCGCCGGAAGTGGGGGAGCGGCTGGGTGAGATCGCGCGTTACACCGGGGCCGACGAAGTGCTGGTCACCGGCGGCATGAGCGATGTGGATGGACGGGCGCGCTCGGAGGAGTTGCTGGCGCAGCTCTGAGAGCAATCTCGCGACCACCAGTCGGAATGGGGGAAACTGGCCGCCCCGGGCTACACTGGTTCAGCAGTTTTTAGCGCTAGAACTTTTGATGGGGGCGGTTAGTGGCCATGTCTGCCCGTTCACATACCTACCGGTGGGACCTCAACGGGCTCCGTGGCGTCGCCATCGGACTGGTGGTCTTATTCCACGTCTTCGGTGACCGTGTCTCCGGCGGCGTGGACGTCTTTCTCCTGCTGTCCGGGTACTTCTTCCTCGGCTCGCAGCTGCGCTACGCCACCCGTCGCAACGCTTCCCTCAACCCCTGGTGGCCCATCTGGCGCACCCTCCGGCGCCTGATCCCCAGCCTGGCGGTGGTGCTGGCCACGACCGTCGCGCTGGTCTTCTGGCTGGCCCCGCACTTGATGAGCCCCGAGCTGGCCAAACAACTGCCCGCCAGCCTCTTCCACTACCTGAACTGGGAGTTGATTCGCCAGGACGCGGACTACGCGGCCGCCTCCGCCGACACCTCCCCGCTGCAGCACCTGTGGTCGATGTCGGTGCAGGGACAGTTCTACCTCGTCGCCATCTTCTTCGCCCTGGGATTCGCCGTGCTCGTGCGCCGCCGGGGCTGGGACGACGCCCGGGTGCGCCGGGTCGCGGGCCCGATCCTGATCGGCCTCACCGCGCTGTCCTTTGCCTGGGCCTGCCGGGGCGGGCTGATCGGCACGCCCGCGAACTACTATTCGACGTTCTCGCGCATGTGGGAGCTGACCCTGGGCGCGGTGCTGGCGCTGTACCTGCCATACCTGCGGATCCCGCAGCGACTGGCGGGCCCGGCCACCGCCGTCGGCCTGGCCATGATCGCGCTCACCGGCTTCCTCATCCCGGTGTCCCTGGCGTTCCCGGGTCCGGCGGCACTGCTGCCGATCGGCGGCGCCGTGCTCATCATCGCCGGTGGCGGCGACAACGCGACGTCCCGGTTCCTGGCCGCCCGCCCCGCGACCTGGCTGGGTGGGGTGGCCTATCCGCTGTACCTGTGGCATTGGCCGCTGCTGATCATCCTGACCACCGCGACGGGCAACCAGACCCCGCCGCTGTGGCTGGGCGTGGCGGTCATCGCCCTGTCGCTGGTGTTGGCGGACCTGACCCACCGTTTCGTGGAAACGCCGCTGACCCAACGCTCCCGCCGCCCCACGCGCGACCAAAAACCCATGCGCTCCGCCCTGCGGTCGCTGCGGGACCGGCCCGGTCAGCGCCGCGCGGCCAGCGGCGCCGTGGTCAGCATGATCGTCGTCGCGCTGCTGAGCGTCAGCCCCGTCTACGCCTCGTATCTGACGAGCCTGGACAACCAGGAATCCAGCCCGACGCTGCACCCCGGCGCCGCGGCGCTGGACGGCCCCGCCGCGCCCGACTGGGCGCCGCTCCAGCCGGACCCGGCCTTCGTCGCCGGCATCCGGCCCGCGCCCACCGTGGACAAGTGCATGATCCACCGGGGCGCACCCGTGGACCGCTTCGCCGACGAGGAGTGTGTCTACGGCGACCCCGCGGCCGAGGCCACGGTGGTGCTCGCCGGCGGATCCCACGCGGAGACCTGGATGACGCCGCTCGATGAGCTCGGCCGTGCCCACGGCTTCCGGGTGGTGCCGCTCCTGCGGCAGGCCTGCCCGGTCGTGCTCGGTGAGCACTACGGCGTCAGCGACGACTGCGCCGCCTGGTCGGAGGGGGCGGTCGAGCGCATCCTCGAGCTGGACCCAGACGTGGTGATCTCCACGACGACCCGGCCGATCCACTCCGGCGGCCCTGGCCCCGACCTGGTGCCCGCCGGCTACGAGAACTTCTGGCGGACACTGGACGAGCACGGCGTGACCTTCTTCGGCCTGCGCGACAATCCGTGGGTGCACGGGCGCGATCAGGGCGTGCCCGACGCCAACCGGTGCCTGCTCAACCACGCCGCCGGCGGCGCCACGTTCGTCGACGACCCCGATCCGCTGATCGCCTGCGCCGTGCCGCGCGCCGAAACCTACGCGCCGGTGGATCCGGCCGCCGCCGTGCTGGCGCAGTACCCGTCGGCGGTCGCGGTGGACACCGCGGACTGGTTCTGCGGGCCGGAACTCTGCCTGCCGGCCATCGGCAACGTCCCCGTCTACCGCGACGACGACCACGTCTCCAACGCGTATGCGGCCACGCTCGCCGACCTGCTGTGGGAGCGGTTGCGGCCGGCGCTGGGGCGGTAGGTCAGCGGGAGTGCTGGGGCGTGGCGATGCCCGGCCCGCGGCAAAAAGAAAGACTTAACCCCCGACCTCATATGAGGTCGGGGGTTATTCTTCGGGGTGGCTGACGGGGCTCGAACCCGCGACACCCAGGATCACAACCTGGTGCTCTACCAGCTGAACTACAGCCACCATCGCTGCCTCAAAAGCAGCGAGATTAACCTTAGCCCACGGCCTCGAAATAGTAAAAATCGCTGCTAGACGCCGTGTTTCCGGAGATCTTCCCGTACGGAGGCGGGTTCCCCGGACAGCGGCAGCCCGGTCGGGTCGTGCACGCCGTCCAGCCGGTCCGACGTATCGGCCTCGAGGGTGGCGAACGCCTCCGGCCAGTCGTCGACGGGCTCGCCGGGGCCGGAAAACAGCTCCAGCGTGCGACCGGCCGCGGCGGGCGTGCACACCGCCTCCACCAACGCGGCCGCGATGTGGCGGCGTCGCACCCCGCGCATGGCGCTCAGTGGAGTGGCGTCACCCTGCTCGAATTCGGGGCGGTCGTCGCCGGGGGAGTGGCCGTCGAACCAGCCGGGCCGGATGATCGTGTGCCGCAGCGCGGAGGCGCGCAACAACCGCTCGCCGCGGCGGCGCCACTCGAGGATCTCAGAGAACGCGGGGATGTCCTGGGTGACGGCGATCGCGGACATCAGCGACACGGGCGTGCCCGCCGGCAGCGTCTCGACGGCTGTGGCGATGACCCGGTAGTTGCTCTCCGGTTCGGCGTCGTTGCCGTGCGCGAGCACCACCGCGTCTACGCCGTCGACTACCGGCGCGAGCTGGCGGGCGTCGGTGGCGTCGGCCTCGTGCAGCGTCAGGTTCGGGTCATCGAGGTGGCCGCCGAGCACGCGCCGGGCGCGGCGGGTGGAGCGGTTGACGGCGCGCACCTGCAGGCCGTGGTCGAGCGCGTGGGCGACGGCGAGTCGGCCGTTGGAGCCGGTGGCGCCGACGATCGCGAGGGTGGTGGGAGGTGGTGCGACGTTACTCAAAGTGCTCCTGGAAAGCGTCGGTCGACGCCTGCTTGGCCTCCTGCGCCTCCGGGGAGGCGGGCCCGGGGACGTCGACGAAGACGGTGCGTCGGTAGTAGTCGAGTTCGCGGATGGATTCGACGATATCGGCCAGCGCGCGGTGCGACATCCCCTTGTCGGGCTGGTTGTAGTACGCCTTCGGGAACCAGCGGCGGGCCAGTTCCTTGACCGAGGAGACGTCGACCATGCGGTAGTGCAGGGCGGCGTCCAGGCGCGGCATCTCCTTGCGGATGAAGGCGCGGTCGGTGGCGATCGAGTTGCCGGCCAAAGGCGCGGGATGCTCGGGATGGCAGTGCTTTTCGATCAGGGCAAGGACGGCGTCCTCGGCCTCTGCGATGGTGACGGTGGAGGAGCGGATCTGGTCGGTGAGCCCGCTGGTGGCGTGCATTTTGGTGACGAAGTCGTCCATGTGGGCGAGGTTCTCTTCGCTGGTGTGGACGACGAGGTCGACGCCTTCGCCGAGGATGTTCAGGTGGGCGTCGGTGATCAGCGCCGCGACTTCGACGATGACGTGCTTGTCCAGGTCCAGGCCGGTCATTTCGAGGTCGATCCAGACGAGGCGGTCGTCTTTTGCGGGCGTGTCCGGGGTCATTTTGTGGGTCCTTTTGGGTTGTTTCGCATTGATGATCCCACCTTATCGGAGCGGGTGGGGCGGGCTGGGTTCTCATGTGTACGTCCTCCGCGGGGCACTAAATGCTGCATGATGAATCCGCCACAGCCACTACATGTAGTGCTAGGCGGCTATGGGTGTGATATGAATATGCAATCACCGTGGGGTAGGGTTCGGTTTAGCCCGATTACATCCGTGTAATTACATGGATCCCGCCACCGCAACAAAGGACCCGCCATGACCGCGCCCGTCACCCCAGCCGCCGCCCTGTCCCCGGCCACCGAGGACCTCGCCCGCACGATCGCCGTGCGCAAGAAGGACGGCCGTACCGTGGCGTATCGCCCGCGCAAGATCCTCAACGACCTGAACTCCGCCGAGCGCGTGTTCGGCGTCGAGTTCCACGCGTCGAAGGCCCAGCTCGTGGAGACCGTAACCCGGCGCGCCGCGGAACACCGCACGATCGACGGCGCCGAACTCTTTCGCATCGTGGAGGACGTGTTGGCGCAGGCCCCGGCGGTGTTGGCCGCCTTCCGTGAGTACAAGCGTCGTCAAGATGAGTTGATCGCCGATTCCACGGACGTGGCGCGCGCGATCGCCCGGGTCGTGGAGGGCGATGCCAAGGTGCTGGCGGAAAACGGCAACAAGGACGCACGCACCTTCACCACGCAGCGGGAGATCCTCGCTGGCTCGGTGACCAAGGCGAAAGGACTGCAGCTGCTGCCGACGGACATTCGTCGCGCGCACATCAAGGGCCTGATCCACGTCCACGACCTAGATCGCTCGCCGTTTGCGGCGATGCCGAACTGCTCGCTGCCGGATTTTGAGTACTTGCTGAGCAACGGCTTCGTCCTCGGCAACGCGCGGATCGAGCCGCCGCGCTCGATCGGGGTGGCGACGACGTTGCTGGTGCAGCTGCTGGGCGCGATCAGCGGGGAGCAGTACGGCGGCATCTCGATCCACGAGATCGACAAGCTGCTCGAGCCGTACGCCGAGATGACCCTGGAGAAGAACCGGGCGCTGTTTCACGACGCCGGGGCGCCGGACGCGGACGGGTGCGCGAAGAAAAAGACGGTCAAGGACATCTACGACGCCATGCAGGCCTTCGAATATCAGGTCAACACCCTGACCACCGCGGCGGCACAAACCCCGTTCACCTCCATCTCCTTAGGCATGGGCACGTCCTGGTGCGCACGCGAAATCCAGCAGGCGATCCTTGCGGTCCGGGAGAAGGGCATGAGCGGGGAGACCGCCATCTTCCCGAAGATCCTCTTCTTCGTCGACGAAGGAATCAACCTCGCCCCGGGCGACCCGAACTACGACGTCAAGCAGGACGCGATGCGCTGCTCCATGCGCCGCATCTACCCGGACCTGATCTCTGTGCCGCGCATCCGGGAGGAGAAGGGCGGGCAGCTGATCACCCCGATGGGGTGCCGCTCTTTCCTGCACCCGTGGACCAACGCCGATGGCGAGCACGAACTCGTGGGCCGCAACAACCTGGGCGTGGTCTCGATCAACCTGCCGCGCATCGCCGTCGCCGCCGAAGGATCCCTCGAGGACTTCTTCGCCGGCCTGGACGAGGCCATGGACCTGACGGTGCGCGCGTTGAAGATCCGCGAGGACGTCGTGCTCTCCGCCGACCTGGACAACGCGCCGGTGATGTACACCCAGGGCGGCATGGGCGACCCGACCGGCAAGACCAGCGTGCGCGACTTCTACACCGGCGAGAATCACAAACGCTCCTCGATCTCCATGGGCTATATCGGCGTCCACAACGCCATGGTCGCGCTGACGGGGCAGCGGCGCTGGCACGACAACGCCGAGCACCGCGCCCTGTCACGTCGCATCCTGGAGCGCATGAACACGCGCGTCGACGCCGCCCAGGCGGACTTCCACGCCCGCATGTCCGTCTACGCCACCCCGTCGGAGTCCCTCTGCGACCGCTTCGCCGAACTCGACCGCGCCCGCTTCGGCGAGATCGCCGGCGTCAACGACACCGAGTACTACGAAAACTCCTTCCACTTCCCGAGCCACCTGGACACCAACCCGGTGGCCAAGATCCGCTTCGAAGCCGAGTACATGCCCCTGACCCCGGGCGGGTTCATGTACTACGTCGAAGCGCCGAACCTGCTGGCCAACCCCGCCGCCTTCGAGGCCATCTGGGACGAGGCCTTCGACCACGTCGGCTACTTCGGGATCAACTCGCCGGTGGACGCCTGCTTCGTCTGCGACTTCGAGGGCGAATTCCGCTGCGACGCCGACGGCTACGTGTGCCCCGGCTGCGGCAACCGCGACGAGTCCCAGGCCTCGGTCACCCGCCGGTTGTGCGGCTACCTCGGGGCGCCGATGAAGCGTCCCGTGGTCGCCGGCAAGCAGTCCGAGATCACCGCCCGCGTCAAGCACATGTAGAAGGAGGCCGTCTCATGTACCGCGCGCCAAACACCCCCGCCGAACGCTTGACGACGATCGCCCGCGCCGATCAACGCTCCCGCACCTGGGCACAAATCGACGTTATGCGCATCGCCGACTACAAGCCTTTCCAGGTCCTCGACGGCGAAGGCCTGCGCTGCTCGCTGTATGTCTCGTACTGCCCGTTTCACTGCCTCGGCTGTTACAACAAGGCCGCGCAGAAGAAGGGCTACGGGTTCGCCTACACCGCGGAGCTGGAGGAACGCATCCTGCGGGATCTCGCCGAACCACATGTGGCCGGCCTGACGCTGGTCGGCGGCGAGCCGTTCCTCTCCGCGAAGCATCTGCTTGGCCTGGTGCGCCGCATCCGCACCGAGCTGCCGGGCAAGACCGTCTGGTCCTACTCCGGCTACACGTGGGAAACCCTGCAGATCTTTGACGACGAGCGCCGCGATCTGCTCCGCGAACTCGACGTGCTCATCGACGGCCAGTTCATCGCCGAAGAGCGCGACGAAGCACGCTTGCCGACGTTCGCCGGATCTTCCAACCAGCGCCTCATCGACGTGCCCGCCTCCTTGGCCGACGGCGTCGTCGTGGACTATGAGGCGGCGGTAGTGCCGGGGAAGACCGGTCGGTAGTCTGAAAAGATGATCATAGTGATAGCGGCAGTCGGTCTCCTCCTGATCGCCTTCTGGGTGTGGGCCGCCCTGGTGGCGCGCCGGTGGAAGAAGACCGCCGACGAACTCGCCGAGCGTTCCTGGCCGACCCGGAAATTCGACGCCAGCATCGACTCCGACCCCCACCGGCTGGCCGTGGCCACCGGCGGGCGCTCCGGATTGCTGACGGTCCTGCTCGTCCAGGCCCGCCGCCAGGGGCTTCTCGACGTCGGTGAACGCGGCCTCGAGGCGACGCAGACCCTCCGCCCGGACTCGCCTGACCTGGTTGAACGCGTCGCCGCTGAAGCCACTGCCGAAAACGCCGCTACGGTGCTGCAAGACCTGTCCACCGCGCTCTGGGAGGCGGCACGGAAAACCGCGGGCCGGCTCCAGCACGGTGGACTGTGGCGCAGCGACGAAGAATACGAGGCCTACCGGCCGCTGCGCGAAGCCGACCAGTCCTTCGTGGGCACCAAACAATGGACCTACGTGGTGACCTTCGTCCTGTTGTTTCTTCTGCTCGGCTATGAAGCCTTCACCGGCGAGCCGATGCTGTCGGTGATCATCTTCGCCATCGTGCCCTGGCCGCTGGCCTACTCCTGGTGGGTCGCCTCCAAAGTCCAGCGCGTCGCCTACCGCCTGGTCACCGACGCCGGCTACGGCTACCGCCGCACCCTCTACATCCGCAACGCCGAACAAAAACTGCGCGACACCTACACCGAGCGCTACATCAAGGACCTGAACCCGAAGATCAAGAAGCTGCTCACGCGTCCGCTGAAGCTCTCCGACTTCGACCTCCGCGTGGCGCTGTTCGGCACGCTCGCGCTGAAGGAGGACAAGTCCTTCCAGCGGCAAGTCAAGAGGCTCGGCGATTCCGTGAAGTCCGCCTCCGTCGCGGCCTCCCGCGCCGGGGAGGGGGAGACCGGCCTCGATACGATGCTCAACGACTATGCGCGCTTCGGCGACGGCGTGCAGCGCGACGAAATCACCGCCACCGCGAACCTAGACAAGAAGGTGTAAGGCGGGACCCGGCTGTTGCCCCATAGGCGTTACCCCATAGGCCTCGTTTTCACCCCGGTTTCCGCTGTTTTCGGAGCCCTATGGGGCAACGCCTATGGGGTAGTAAGGTGGCGCGCCCGCCGGGCGAGCGCCTGCGCGATCAGATCCACCATCGGGACGCTGCCGTCCGCCGCCGGAACCATGTCGGCGTGCCCGATCCGCAGAACCGTGTACCCGAGGTTCTGCAGGGCCTTTTCCCGCTGCCGCTCTTCCCGGAGAACCTGATCGGTGGGCTTGCCGTACGTGACCCCGTCGTACTTGATCTGCCCGTCCACCTCCACGACCAGCCAACCGTCGATGAGCAGATCGACCCGGATCTGCCTGCCGCCCACTGCCACGCGGGCTTGCGTGCGCACCTTCTTCACCCCGGGCAGCGCCGCCAGGTGGATGAGCGCACGGGCCTGCGATTCCTTGGGGCTCTCGGACTTCTCGTCGCACAGCTGGACCGCCCGTCGGTAGGTGGCGATGCCCCGCAGCCGGAGATGCTCTCCCGCGGCGGTGAGCCGTTGCACGTTCAAGCCGGGAAAGCGCCGCAGCGCGGAGTCAATTACGACGACCCCTTCGACCACCCCGTGATGGCGGGCGACGTCGACCAGGGTGCGCTCGACGCCGGTGACGCGGAGGCCGTCTACCACCACAATCTCGGTGCGCGGCACGCGGCTGCCGTAGTAGCGCGTACGCGGCGCCCGCTGAGACTTCGGGGGCGTCCGGTCGCTGTTCACATAACCCAGTTCGACGGTGTCGTCCCAGCTGAGCACCTCGATGCCGAGGATGCGGGCCGCCGACAGGGAGCACAAGACCGCCCGGTCCGCGGCCATGCCGAAGGCCCGGGCCCGGACTTCGGCCCGCTCCCACGGTGGCAACCTGCGGTAGGTGGCGGCGTCGACGGCGATTTCTGGGGTGAGCGACAGGAGCGTGCCGTCGGCAAGCTGGGCGCGGGTGGCGGTGTCGTAGCTGGTCAGGCGGCGAAGGTCGGTGAGCATGCCGCCCAGCGTGACAGGGCCGGCGCACACTGGGCGGGCCGCCGACGCCGGTTTGTGGATGAGCCCCGCCCATCCACAGGAACGACCGACTAGCTCATCTTCGAGTAGAACCACCCCATCAGCGGTGAGAGCAACCCGCTGGGGGCGTAGGTGGAGATGAAGTCCATGCCCTTGGACAGCGGGCCGGGAACGACGCGGCGTCGATTAGCGGACAGCGCTTCCAGGGTTTCCTCGGCGCAGGACTCGTAGGTGGTCCAGAGGAAGTCGGGCACGACTTTGTCCACGATGGATTTCTCGGCCTCGGGGATCGTTGCTTCGCGCACGGGGCCGGGCGCCAGCAGGGTGCAATGCACGCCGGTCTTCTTCAGCTCGTAGTGCAGCGCCTCCGTGAAGGTGTTGACCCCGGCTTTGGTGCCCACGTAGGTGGCGTTATTGGGGATCGGCACGTTGCCGGCCGCGGAGCCGACGTTGCAGATCGCGCCTTCGCCGCGCGGAACCATCTGGTCGACGGCGAGCCTGGTCAAGCGGAACACCGCCGTCGCGTTCAGCTGGTATTGGGCGACTTCGTGGCCCCAGTCCTGCTCGGCGAAAGGCCCGAAGGTGGCGATGCCGGCGGAATTGACCATGATGTTGACCTCCACCTCGGCGAGCCGTCCCAGGAGCTCATCGACGTCCGCCTGCTCCGACAGGTCGCACGGGTAGACCTCGACGTCGACGCCGTGGGCGGCCTCGATTTCGGCGGCGATCTTCTCCAGCACCTCCCGGCGGCGGGCGACGAGGATCAGATTGTGCCCGAGCGCCCCGAGCTGACGAGCGATCGCCTCACCGATGCCCTGGGAGGCGCCGGTGATCAGGGCGCGGGCGGTGCGCGACGGGGTGGGAAGTGCCATGTGTGAGCTAACTCCTAGCCGAAAAGGGGTCGTAGATTGCCTCAACGGTAGTGGAACCGGGGGCGAAGAGCCGCGATCTGTCTTAAGGTGAGGAAGCTGTCTGGCTGATCGTCGCGAAAGGTGCGCTACCGTGTCCCCATTGTCCTCTCCTCTTCGTCGGGTCGCCGCCGCGGTGGCCGGGGTGGCCGTCGCCGCCACGCTCGCTCCCGCAGCGGCCGCCGCGCCGGTGGCCCCGGGCGCCCCTCTGCGGATCTCCCCGGCCGACCCGAGCCTGCCGGGCATCCCCGACGAGTTCGACACCTTCGCCTGCTCCCAGGGCGTCTCCGGTGAAGTCCGCCGCCAGGACGGCACCACCGGCCCGGTCATGCTCACCGCCGCGCACTGCGTCAACAGCCTGCACCCGGAGATGCCGTTCGCGGCGGAGGTCAAGGTGCCCAAGCACGGCGGTGACCAAGTCGTCGGCACGCGCGGGGCGTCCGGCGGGCCCATGGCCGAAAACGCCGAGGTGTCCTCCGTGGACAGCACCGTCGAGCTGTTCACCTCCCAGGACTGGGCCGTCGTCGACCTCGACCCGGCCGTGCCCACCTCCCGGCTGTCCGAATCCATCGACTACCACGGCAACCCCAGCGGCCACGGCGTCGCCATGACCGGCGTCCGCGACTACCGGAACGTCCCCGGCGGCCAGGTCCGCGTGGACAACTTCGGCCAACCCATCTGCAAGGACGGCATGGTCTCCGGGCGCTCCTGCGGCGTGCAGATCGCCCGCACCCAGCACGCCGTGTTCAGCTGGGGCCTCAGCTACGCCAGCGGCGACTCCGGCGGCAACAACTTCGACCCCAACACCGGTGAGGTCATCGGCGTGACCAGCCAGGGCGTCGGCCCCTTCGGCCGCACCCAGACCGCCGACGCCGCCCTCCAGGACGCCTACGACATCCCCGACGGCCAGGTCAACGACCACTTCACCCTGCCCGAATCGGCCGCCCCGCACGACACCGACTTCCGCGCCTTGGAACAGGACGGCTCCCAGGCCCTCGGTTGGATGGAGCACAATGGCTACGCCGCCGCAGAAACCGCCGCGCCGGGCGAGCAGAGCACCCAGGAACCGGCCGCCCCGGCCAGTGTTCAACAGCACACCGACCAGCTGCTTGAGCACGTGCAGTCCGGTGACGTCGACGCCGCCCTGGACACCGCCCGCCACGCCGTCGACGCCGCCCTCGGCGACGCCCAGGCCCAGTGGTCCGACGCCCTGCCCGCCCCGCTGCACTTTTAATCCCCTCGCCGCGGGCACCGCGTAGCGTGAAGTCATGAAGTTGTGGATCGACGCAAGCGCCGGAGTCGCCGGCGACATGCTGCTGGCGGCCCTGGTGGACGCGGGCGCGGACCTGGACGAGGTGCAGCGGGCCGTCGACGCCGTCGTCCCCGGCGCGGTGCGCCTGCGGGCGGAAACCGTGCGGCGCGCCGGGCAACGCGCGCTCAAAATTCACGTGGACGCCACCGACGAGGGCCAGCCGCACCGCACCTGGACGACGATTCGTGCCTTGTTGAACGAGGCGGCCCTCCCGGAGCGCACGCGCGCCGACGCCCTGGCCGTCTTTGAGCTGATCGCCCGCGCTGAGGCCACGGTGCATGGCGTGGACCCGGAGACGATCCATTTCCACGAGGTCGGCGCGCTGGATTCCCTCGCCGACGTGGTCGGGGTGTGTGAGGCGATCCGGCAGCTGGGAGCGACGACGATCAGCTCCTCGCCGGTGGCGGTCGGTTTCGGCCGCATCACCGCCGCGCACGGCGACATCCCCGTGCCCGTGCCGGCGGTGGCGCAGCTGCTGCTCGGCTGGCCGACGACTTCCGGCGCGCTCATCGGTTCAGACCGCCTGGTGGGGGAGTTGACGACCCCCACCGGCGCCGCGCTCATCCGCCACTTCGCCGCGCAGGCGGGCCCGCTTCCCGACGGCACTGTCACCGGCGTCGGCGTGGGCGCGGGGACGAAGGACACCCCGGGGCGCCCGAACGTCACCCGCGTCTTCGTGCTTGCCGGCGAGCGTCCTGACCCCAACCCCGACACCGGCAGGTTGGTGCAGATGGAGGCGAACGTCGACGACCTGGATCCCCGCCTCTGGCCGGGGGTGCTGCAGGCGCTGCTGGACGCCGGCGCCCGAGACGCATGGCTGACGCCCATCTTGATGAAGAAGGGGCGTCCCGCCCACACCGTGCACGTGTTGGCCGACGAGGCGGACGCGGAGACAATCCGCCGGACGCTGTTTCACGTCACCACCACCTTCGGCGTGCGCTGGCGGTCCGTGGCGCGGGAGGGGCTCGACCGGCGGTGGGAGAGCGTCGACGTCGAGGGCCACGCGGTGCGGGTCAAGATCGGCTCCCGTGGCGGCGAGGACCAGACCCGCCAACCAGAGTTCGACGACGTCGCGGCCGCCGCCCAGGCGCTGGGGCTCAGTCAGGAAGAAGTGCTGCGCCGGGCACAGGGGCAGGGTTAGAGGGCGGTGCCGGTCGTCGGTACGCTCAGTGAGCTGAAGTCGACGCCTTCGTGGCGCAGCAGCCAGATTTTGGCGGCCATGCCGCCGCTGTAGCCGGTCAGGGAACCGTCGGCGCCGACGACGCGGTGGCACGGCACGATGATCGAGACCGGGTTGTGCCCCACCGCGCCGCCGACGGCCTGCGAGGACATGGACTGCCTACCCAGACGGGCCGCGGCCTGCTTGGCCAACGCCCCGTAGGTGGTGGTCTCCCCATAGGGGACGTCGGCGAGCAGCGCCCACACGGACCGCCGGAACTCGCTGCCCGCCGGCGCCAGAGACAGCTCACCGGGGTCGGGGCGCTCGCCGTCGAAGTAGCGGTCCAGCCAGTCCGCGGCGTGCGTCAGGGCGGGCACACCGGAGTCTTCGACGACGTCTTTCGGCATGGTTTTATCGGTGTGGCGGTGGTGTTCGAACCACACGCCCAGCAGCTGCCCCTCGGTGCCGGCGAGGAAGAGTTCGCCCAGCGGGGACGGGTGGCGAGCGCCGAAGATAGCCATGGCCGCCATGGTAGTCGCCGGTCCTGCTATGGTCCGGAAGTCATGGAACCGACCGCATCGACAGCCCCCTCCGAGATGGAGGTGCCCGCCGCCCACGCCGGGCGCCGACTGGATAAATTCCTGCGCGCCCAGTTCAAGGGGGTGCCGGCGGGCCTGATCTTCCGGCACCTGCGCAAGGGCGGGATCCGGGTCAACGGGCGCAAGGCCGACGGCGGTTACCGCATCCAGGAGGGCGACGTCCTCACCCTGCCGGCCTTCGAGGTCCAGGACGCCGCGCCGAAGCAGCCGCCGCCGAAGGCGCTGGTGGCCCGGCTCAACCGGGCGATCGTGTACGAGGACGAGCAGCTGTTGATCGTCGACAAGCCGGCCGGCGTGCCCGTGCACGTGGGCACGGGGCACCGCGGCGGGGTCATCGAAGCGCTACGCGCCGACCGGCCGCACGAACCCGACCTGGATCTGGCGCACCGGCTGGACCGGGAGACTTCGGGGTTGTTGATCCTCACCAAGACACCGGCCATGCTGCGTTATTTGAGCGAGCTTTTCGCCCAGGGCGACGCGGTGCGCCGCGACTACGTCGCCCTGGTCAGGGGCGCGTGGCCGGAGCGACTGACAGAGCTGACCGACCCGATCGCCCGCACCCCGCGCGGAGTGGTCGTCGCCGCCGACGGTGATCCCGCACTGACCCGAACCAGGGTGCGCCGCCGCTTCGGGGACGTCGCGACGCTTCTCGACGTCGAGTTGATCACCGGGCGTAAACACCAGATCCGCGTGCACACCAGCCACGCCGGCCACCCGATCGCCGGCGACGACAAATACGGTGACGCGGCTTTCACATCTCGGGTCGGAGGCAGCGGTTTATTCCTGCACGCCACGGGGCTGTCATTCCCGCTTCCCGACGGCGAGACGCTCACCGTGACCTCACCGACGCCGGACTCCTGGCAGCGAATCTTCGACCGGCTGGCGGGACGACCACCCGCCGGCAACCGCCGGGGCGGGCAGCGCCGCAGGGGAGGCCGGCGTCCGGGCAGGCGCGGCTAAGCGGCTCATCCGGTTCTGGAGTGCGTAACGGTGGCCGAAGGACACTACTTCATCGCTGACATGGAAAACCGTTGGACGAACGTGACGGTTGTCAGCCTTGGCTGGTGATCGCGGTGCCGACCACCCTGGTCCCGGAGAGCCGGTCATGGATGGTGCTACCGTCGCCCAGCACGACGCCCAGGATCATGGCCGCAAGCAACGGGTAGGTGATAAACGCCGCCCCCAGCGTCAGGGGATCCTTTTTGTCGAAACCGCCGAAGACTGCGCCGATGGCCACCATGTGTCCGAGTTGCCAGGGAATGGCGATTTTAAGGCAGTTGCGCGTCAGTGCCCGCCCGAAGGTGATCGGCGTGCCCGCTCTTTTCGTGACGATAAGGTGATGGTGGCGCTTGCCTGGCGTTGCTCCGTGGCGGGCCTCCTGCCGGGCCGCCAGGAGCGCGGCGAGAATCGGGGGCGCCACGCTCACGGCGTAGGCAAAAGGCGGCTTTTTCCCCCAGCCGGTGATCTGCCCCACCACCCCGAGGGGAACGGTGGCTGCGGCCAGGCCCAGATAAGCGCCACAGTCACGCAGGTAGGCACGCGCGCGGGAAACCGCCAGGTAATGCATGGTGCCAGCGTAGCAAAACGCGGCCGGGCGCAGTGTGCGAAGAATCTCTCTGGGCAGGGGACCCCAAGATCAACGCACTTGACATCCGAGAGAGCCAGATCAGGGACACAAATGCCAGCATGGACTGCAATTCTCGCAACGAAAATTGCCGGGTTGCTCCGAAGTGCCCACCGTAAATCGGGGGCCTCCCCTGCAGCCGGCTACCTGGCCGCGATCTGCGCGGCCAAATGCCCCGCGCCGTACCCGTTGTCGATGTTGACCACCCCGACGCCCGGGGCGCACGAGTTGAGCATGGTCAGCAGCGGAGCGACGCCGCCGGAGCCCGCGCCGTAGCCCACCGAGGTCGGCACCGCCACGACCGGGCACGAGACGAGTCCGCCGACCACGCTCGGCAACGCCCCGTCCATGCCGGCGGCGATGACGATCACTCCGGCGCTGTGCAGCTCCTCTTCGTAGCTGAGCAACCGGTGGATGCCGGCCACGCCGACGTCCGCGATCAGCGACACTGCCCTGCCCAGGTAGCGGGCGGTGTGCATCGCCTCTTTGGCCACCGGCAGATCCGAGGTGCCGGCGCACAGCACCAACACGGACACCCCGCTGGGCTCCGGGGCGGCGGCCGGGTAGGCGAGGAAGCCCGCGTCGGGGTCGTAGAAGACGTCGTCGAGCACCTCCAGCACGGCGTCGGCGTGCTCGGGACGGGCGCGGGTGAACAACGTCGTCTGCTCCACCTCGCGCAGGCTCAACGCGATCGCGCCGACCTGCTCGGGCGTCTTTCCTTCGCAGTAGATGGCCTCCGGGTAGCCGCGACGACGTGCCCGGTCGACGTCCAGGTGCGCGAAGTCGCCGACCTTCCTGCTCCGCCCGTCGTTCACAGTGATCCCCTCGCATTCAGGATCGACAAGGTCATCGCGCCCGACTGGATGCCGCGCAGATCCACCGTGGCGTAGGTGAACCCGGCGCGGGTGGCGGAGGCCTCGATGTCGCGGGCGATCTGCGGTTCGGCGGCGCGCGCCATTTCGTCGGTGGGCAGCTCGATGCGCGCGATCTCGCCGTGGTGGCGGACCCGGGAGTCGCTGAATCCGAGCTGGTAGAGGGTCAGTTCCAAGGCCTCGACCTGGGCGAGTTTTTCCTCGGTGACCTCGTGGCCGTGCGGGATGCGCGAGGCCAGGCAGGGGGCGGCGGGCTTGTCGGCCACCGGCAGGTCGAAGGCGCGGGCGACGGCGCGCACGTCGGCTTTGGTCAGCCCGGCGTCCGCCAGCGGGCGCAGTACACCGTGTTCGGTGGCGGCGCGGGCGCCGGGCCGGTCGATGCGACGGGCGTCGTCGGCGTTTTCGCCGTAGGCGACCGCGGCTAGATCGTGTTCGTCGATGACGGCGGCGTCGATGCGCTCGAACATCTCGTTTTTGCAGAAGTAGCAGCGGTCCACGTCGTTGTCGCGGTAGCCGTCGACGTCCTGCTCGCGGGTGGTGATCTGGAGGACCTCGGCGCCGATGAAGGCGGCGGTGTCTACGGCCAGGGCGCGTTCGCGGGCGGCGAGTGACGGGGAGACCGCCATGATCGCCAGCACGCGTTCGGGGCCGAGGGTGTGGCGGGCGACGGCGAGCAGGGACGCCGAGTCCACGCCGCCGGAGTAGGCGACGCCGAGGCGTCCCTCGTCGGGCAGGTGGGCGGCGACGGCGTCGATGAGGTGGCCGGCGGCGTCGGCTGGCTGGGGGAGCGGCATGGGGTCTCGGGCCGAACCTTTCACGAAAAAGAGAGTTAGCGCTGGGGTTCCAGGCGGTGCAGGATCTCGCCGGCGTGCTCGATGACCAGGGTGTCCGGGTCGGCGTCGAACTCGGCCCAGTCGAGGGCCTCGGGATCCGCGTAGCCGAGATTGTAGGCCTCGCACACTTCCGGCGGGACCTGGGAGGCCAGGGTGACGTTGATGCGCAGTTTCTCCTCGCCGGTCTCCGGGTCGTAGGTGCCCAGGCCGCGGACGTGGGTGGAGTGGGCGATCTCGCCCCAGGGATGGTCCTTGAACGTGTCCCACTGCTTGGTGAAGTATTCGATGCAGTGGTAGCCGATCTCGCCGATGCCGGGGTGCATCTCGGAGATCTGGGTGATGTGCGGGGCGTAGACGATGATCTCGCCGCCGTCGGCGCACACCGGCTCCATCTTGTACACGCCCTTCGCGCCGGTCCACAAGTCCTCGTACATCTCCGGGACCTTGGACACGATGCGCGGGTACGGCCGGTCCAGCCACGTGATGTGGGTGCGGGAGGCGACCTGCGCGTTCGCGGCCCAGGCGGAGCGGGTGTCGCCGTAGGCCACGGAGTGCAGGATGGAGTCGTCCTCGTCTTCGCCGCTGGTGGCCACGTACGTCACGGCGAGCTTCTCGCCCGGAATCATGTCCGCGGCCGTGTCGATGAGCTGGCGCACCGGGGTGATGCCGAGGGTGCCGATGATGTCGGAGGCGGTGATCAGCGCGCCGACCCAGTGGGAGATGTCGATGACGTCGTGGACGGAGCAGCCCGGGAAGAAGTATTTGTTGCCGCCCGAGAAACCGACGACTTCGTGCGGGAAGACGGGGCCGACGACCAGGTTGACGTCGGCTTCGGCGACGATCTTGTTGATCTGGACGGCCATGGCCCGATCGGCCAACAGTCCGTGGGTCAGACGTGAGATCTCTTCCGCCGGGACGGTGCCGAGCGTGGCGATGGCCTCCGGGTTGTGCCAGTCGTGGTTGAGCACGCGGGCCTTGGGGAAACGGTCCGCAATGGAGCCGGACGGCACGCCGAGCAGCTTCGCGATCGACGGCTCGTCCATCGCCGCGTGGGTGCCCAGGGCGATGAGGATGGTGATGGATCGGGCGCGGTCGGCGAGGGCGTCGTAGGCGGCCTGGATCATCAGGTCGTGCGGGCCCGAGCGGGTGCCGTCCGGGATGACGATGCAGACGGTTTTGTCGTCCACCTCGGCCCCCGCCAGCTGCTCGAGCACGAAGGCGCGCGCCTGCTCGTCGGTGAGCCGCTCGGTGGCGCCGCCGAGCAACGCGGCGGATTCGGCGAGGCCCTCCGGCACGGGGAGGGTGAGATTCTCTTTGAACATACCTATAGTCTTCCCCGCGGATGGGGCGTTTTCAAGTGCCCTATACTGCGGAAACCCAGTCGTTGTTTAGGGTGGTACAGGTGACTACTGCTGAGAAGGCGCCGCAGCGCGAACGCCACCCCGCGTCGAAGGGGCCGAACCCGGCTGAGGTGGACGGCTTCACCTGGTACGTGCGTAGCCGATGAGGGGCGGGCTGACTGTGTCCGACCGCTGGTATGTGTTCCGGCGCGCCGCCGTGTCCTTCTGGCTGGGCAGGGGGCTTGACGACGGCGCCAAACTCACCTTCTTCACCGTGCTGGCGTTCGCACCCACCGTGCTGTCCCTCTACTCGATCTCCACGCTGGTCGTGGCGAATAACCGGGCGGTGGTGGACGAGATCACCGGCTCCTTCATCGACTCCTACGTTCTCGACGAATACGAACAGCTGAGCAGGGACATCGTGGGGATGGTGACCGGCTCGGCGGCCGAGGGCTGGGTGGGCCTGATCGTCGCGGTGGTGATCTCCCTGTTCTCCGCCTCGGCGTATGTGCGGGCGTTGTCGCGTACCGCCAACAACGCCTTCGGGGTACGGGAGGGCCGTAACGTCATCCGCCTCTTCGCCACGATGGCGTTGGTCATGGCGATGATGGTGGTGGGAATGCTGGTGATCCTGGCGGCGGTGACCGTCAACGCCACCGTGGTGGATGCCGTGCTCAGCCCCATCGCGGCGCCGCTGGGGCTGGAGGGCCTGGTGGCGTTTCTCACCGACAACTTTCTGCCGGTGTGGCAATGGGTGCGGTGGCCGCTGGTCGTGGGCGTACTCATGTTGATGCTGGATGTGCTCTACCATTTCACCGCCAACCTCAAATTGCCGGTGTTTCGGTGGATCTCCGCGGGCGCCATCACCGCCACCGTCGGCCTCGCGCTGGTGGCGGGCGCGTTCTGGATCTACCTGAGCTACTTCACCGGCTTGAGCTCCTATGGTGCGATCGGAACGCTGCTCGCCGCCTTATTCGCCTTGTGGGCGGCCAATACCGTCGTGGTCTTCGGACTGCTGGTCGTGGTGGAGACCGAACGCGTACGTCTGTTGCGCCGCGGCCAGGAGGCCGAGGAGGATTTTCCGCTGCCGATGCGCTCTGGGCGGGCGTTGACACTGCAGAAGAAAGTCAGTTCGCGGCTGCTCAAGGAGGCCCGGCAGATCCGTCGGGAGGGAAAAGAAGGCCCCGGGCATGACGAAGGGCCCGGGCGCGGGGACGCGCCGGCGGGCCCTTAAAACGCCGGAGAGGTTTAAGCCTTGTCCAGGTGTGCGCGGACGAACCACTGGAACTTCTCCAGCTCCGCGGCCTGGGCGATGAAGACGTCCTCGGTCACCGGGTCGACGTCGCCGGCGAGCTTCATGGAGGCACGCACCTGCTCCAGCACCTGGGTGTAGGTGGCGTCGATGGCGGAGAGGTGATCCTCCACGCTGGCCTTCTGCGGGGCGTACTTCAGCGGGGTGCGGTCGGTGGTCTGGCCGACCGGGGTGCCGTCCGGTTCGCCGCCGAGGGTGGAGATACGCTCGGCGACTTCGTCGGCGTAACCGCGCACGAGGTCGACCTGCGGATCGATCATCTCGTGCACCGCGATGAAGTTCGGGCCCACGACGTTCCAGTGGGCGTGCTTCAGGATGAGGTGGAGGTCGTTGTAATCGTTGAGGCGCCCTTGCAGCTCAGTGATCAGCTGGTTGGCGTGGTCGTTGGTCAATCCAGGAACTGTGTATGTGCTCATACCTTCTAGTTTGGTGAAATAGTTCACCCATTTCAAGGATGACGCGGTGGGCCTGCGGCTTTTCCTGGAGCCACCGCCCTGGATCCTTCGGCGCAATGTCGGCGCGCTGTGGGCGATGACGCAGAGAGGGGACGACCGTCAGGGACGGACCAGGCAGGAAGAATGTGCCCATTCGGTGGCCATAAGAGGGGAGAGGGGCACCCTCGGGATGTCCCGAAAGTGCCCCTGAACTGCGGTGCCCCCAGCAGGACTCGAACCCGCGACACACCGGGTAGAAGCCGGTTGCTCTAATCCACTGAGCTATGGAGGCGCATGTACGTGTGCGTACGGGCAAGAATCTTAGCTCATGGACTCAGGAAGTAGGGTAAAGGCCATGTCCACGAAGACCACCGACGCTCCCGTCGATACGCATTCCTCGGGGGCTTCCCGGGCCCGACCCACGTGGCCGCTGCACCTGCTGGCGATCGTCGTCGCCGGTCTGGTCGGCGGAACCATCGCCTATTCGTTCCTTTCTGAGTCCCTGGCCGCGCTCGGCATCCCCGACCCCGGCGCGGTCACCACCTACGGCCTGCCGTTCTTCCGTGCCGTCGCCTGGATGCTGGCGGCGCTGTCCATCGGCTCGTTCATGTTCTCCGCCTTCTACATTTCCCCGAGCGTCCCCGACGGGGACAACACCCGGCTCAACAGTGCGACCCTCACCGTCGACGGACACCTGGCCGCGCGAACGGGCGCGGTGTCGGCGTTGCTCTTCGGGCTGATCGGCCTGCTCATGATCCCGCTGGTGTTGTCGGACACATCCGGCACCCCGCTGACCGGCGTGCTCAACCCTTCGGCGATCGCCGTGGCGTTGGAACAGGTCGCGACGTCGCAGGCGTGGCTGGTGTGCGCGCTCATCGCGGGCGTGGTCGGCGCCGTCGGCCTGGCCTTGCGCACCTGGCCGTCGCAGCCGGTGCTGCTGCTCGGGGCGATCGGCATGATCGTGCCGCTGGGGATGGAAGGCCACGCCGCCTCGGGTGGTTCGCACGATTACGGCACCAACGCTTACCTGTGGCACCTGGTGTTCATGGCCGTGTGGATCGGCGGGCTCATGGCGCTGATCGCGCACGCCCGCCGACTGGGCCCCGACCTGGAGACCGCGGTGCGCCGCTACAGCGCCGTCGCCTTCTTCGCCATTGCAGCCGTCGCCGTCTCGGGGTTGGTGAGCATGATTATCCGCATCGAGCTCTCCGACCTGTTCACCACCCGCTACGGGCTGATCATCGTGGCGAAGATCGCGGGCACCCTGATCCTCGGCCTGGTGGGGCTGGCGCACCGCTGGTTGACGATCCCGCAACTGAACACCGATCCCCGCGCCTTCACCCGCCTGGCGATCGGCGAGGTCGTGATCATGGCCGCCGTCGCGGGCATCGCGATCACCATGGGGCGCACCCCGCCGCCTCCGCCGCGGGACCCGAACCTGTCGCCCATGCAGATCCAGATGGGCTACAACCTGTATGAGGCGCCGACCTTCTTCAACGTGTGGACGATCTGGCGTTTCGACGTCATGTTCGCCAGCATCGCGATTTTGTTGGCGGTCTTTTATCTGTGGGCGCTGTGGCGGGTGAAGAAAGCGGGCAAGGACTGGCCGGTCTCCCGCACCGTGTGGTGGCTGCTGGGCTGTGTGAGCCTGGCGCTGATCATGTCCTCCGGCATCGGCATGCACATCCCGGCCTCCTACTCGATGCACATGGTCGGCCACATGCTGCTGAGCATGGTCGTGCCGCTGTTTCTGGCGATGGGAGGCCCCCTCGGGCTGATCATGACCGCCTGGGACTCCGGCGAGCCCGGTAAACCGAACGTCCACGACTGGGCGTACGCGTTCACGCGCACGCGGTTCCTGCGCCTGCTGACCATCCCGTGGGTCAACCTTCTGCAGTTCCTGATCGTCTTCTACGTCCTGTACCTGTTCATCCCGCTCTACGACCTGGCGATCAGCGAGCACGCCGGGCACTTGATCATGAACTTCCTGTTTTTGATCTCCGGGTACTTCTACTTCTGGGAGCTCGTCGGCCCCGACCCGATCCCGGGGCGCGCGCCGACCACGATTCGGCTGGTGTGGCTGGTGGTCTCCATGCCGATCCACCTCATCCTGGGCGTGTACCTGATGCAGCTGAACGTGATCATGGGCGAGGAGTTCTACCGCTCCCTGGAGCTGCCGTGGGACCCCGACCTGTTGGCGGATCAAAAGAGCGGCGGCGGCATCGCCTGGGCGTTTGGTTCCTTCCCGTTGACGTTCGTGTTCATGCTGATGCTGGTGTGGTGGCGCCGCGAGGAGCGGGTCGTCGAAGCCAAGATCGACGCGGACTTCGACGAGGCCGCGTTGAAGCGCGAACGACGCGCGGCTGCCAAGGCCGGCGCGGCCGCCACGTCCGGGACCGACGAACGGCCGGGCCCGTCGACGTCCACCGCCGCGGGCGCGCAGGCGCAGGCCGCGGAAGACGAGGAGGAAGAGCTCGACGAGTTCGAGGCCTACAACCGGATGCTGCAGCGCTACAACGAAGGCGAGGGAGGGTCGATCAGCGACTACTACAACCGGGGCTTCCCAGACCAGAAGTAACCGCGGGGGTGTGGACAACCCGGCGGTGGGCCGGGTTGTCCACAGGGGCGCGGCCGCCGGCCCTGGGGGAGGGCGGGGCCGGTGGCAGGGTGAGCGGTGAGCGCGGCACCCACGCCGCGCCGACGCAGCCACCGAACACCTCAGGGGGAAACACATCATGGCTCAGCAAACCGTCACCGTCACCGGCAACCTCACCGACAATCCCGAAATGCGCGGCCCGACCACCAACGGCGGCCTCAAATGCAACCTGCGCATCGCCTCCTCGCGCGCTTTCCGCGACGAGAACGCCGAGGGCGGCTGGCGCACCTACGATCAGCTCTACATCTCCGCCGAGGCCTGGGGTGACCTCGCGGTCAACATCCGCAAATCCCTGCGCAAGGGCATGCCTGTGATCGCCACCGGCACGCTGATCACCCACGAGTGGGTCACCGGGCAGGAGCCGAATGAAATCCGTCACCAGCGGATCGTGCTCAAGATCCAGCAGATCGGCCTGGACCTGAACCGTTACGTCATCGGGTGTCGCCGCACCGACGTCCAAGAGCACAACGCGGAGAACCTCGACCTGCCGGAAGGCGAGGCCGAAGACTACATCGACCGGCCCGTCTCCGGCGGCGCCCCGGAGCCGGAACTGCAGCCGGCGTGAAGGGCAGGCGGCGCTGAGGCGGCCGCCGACGATTCAGCCGGGCAGGAACCTCCGTTCTAGCAGCTGGTCATGTAACCTTTGTTGGGACTACCACGTTTCATCGACAAAGGGGAAACATTGGCTGAATTCATCTACACGATGAAGAACGTACGCAGGGCCATCGGCGACAAAGTCATTCTGGACAATGTCACCATGGCCTTTTACCCGGGCGCCAAGATCGGCGTCGTGGGCCCGAACGGCGCGGGCAAGTCGTCGCTGCTGAAGATCATGGCCGGCATCGACCAGCCGAACAACGGCGAAGCATTCCTGGATCCGGGCGCCACCGTGGGCATCCTGCTCCAGGAGCCGCCGCTGAACGAAGAAAAGACCGTCCGCGGCAACGTCGAGGAAGGCCTCGGCGAGATCATGGACAAGAAAAACCGCTTCGAGGAGATCGCCGAGGAAATGGCGACCAACTACAGCGACGAGCTCATGGATGAGATGGGCAAGCTGCAGGAGGCCCTCGACGCGGCCGATGCTTGGGAAGTCGACTCCAAGATCGACCAGGCCCTGGAAGCGCTGCGCTGCCCGCCGGCGGACGAGCCGGTCACGCACCTGTCCGGCGGCGAGCGCCGCCGCGTCGCGCTGGCGAAGCTGCTGCTGACCCAGCCGGACCTGCTGCTGCTCGACGAGCCGACGAACCACCTGGACGCCGAGTCGGTGCTCTGGTTGGAGAAGCACCTCGCCGAGTACCCGGGCGCCGTCCTGGCGATCACGCACGACCGCTACTTCCTGGACAACGTCGCCGAGTGGATCTGTGAGGTCGACCGCGGCAAGCTCTTCCCGTACGAGGGCAACTACTCCACCTACCTGGAGAAGAAGGCCGAGCGCCTTGAGGTCGCCGGCAAGAAGGACCAGAAGCTGCAGCGCCGCCTCAAGGACGAGCTCGCCTGGGTGCGCTCCTCCCCGAAGGCACGTCAGGCCAAGAACAAGGCCCGCCTGGAGCGCTACGAGGAGATGGCCGCCGAGGCCGAGCAGTACAAGAAGCTCGACTTCGAGGAAATCCAGATCCCGACCCCGCAGCGCCTGGGCAACAAGGTCGTCGAGGTCAAGGGCCTGGTCAAGGGCTTCGACGACCGCGTGCTGATCAAGGACCTGTCGTTCACGCTGCCGCGCAACGGCATCGTCGGCGTCATCGGCCCGAACGGCGTGGGCAAGTCGACGCTGTTCAAGACGATCGTCGGCCTCGAGGAGCCGGACTCCGGCACCGTCGACGTCGGCCCGACCGTCGACATCAGCTACGTCGACCAGAACCGCGCGAACATCGACCCGGAGCAGACCGTCTGGGAGGTCGTCTCCGAGGGGCTGGACTACATCCAGGTCGGCCAGAACGAGATCCCCTCGCGCGCATACCTCTCCGCGTTCGGCTTCAAGGGCGCAGACCAGCAGAAGCAGTCGAAGGTGCTCTCCGGCGGTGAGCGCAACCGCCTGAACCTGGCGCTGACGCTGAAGCAGGGCGGCAACCTGCTGCTGCTGGACGAGCCGACGAACGACCTCGACGTCGAAACCCTCGGCTCCCTGGAGAACGCGCTGCAGAAGTTCCCGGGCTGCGCCGTCGTGATTTCGCACGACCGTTGGTTCCTGGACCGTACCTGCACCCACATCCTCGCCTGGGAAGGCGACCATGAGGAGGGCAAGTGGTACTGGTTCGAAGGTAACTTCGGCGACTACAACAAGAACAAGATCGAGCGCTACGGCGAAGAGGCCGCCAACCCCAAGGCCTCCACTCACCGCAAGCTGACCCGCTGACGCAGGTCTGCCCGCCGCCTCCGCCCGCCGGTCGTTTGCTTTACGAAAGCATGCGTCCGGCGGGCGTCGGGCTTTCGTATAGTGTGGATGTACGCGCGACGACTCTGCGCGAACGTCCCAGACCTGCCTGTGAAGTAAGGAACACCCGCCGACATCATGAACACCGCCCAGAACGCCTCCGGAAACTCCACCCTCCACACCCATACAGTTCCGGTCCGCTGGTCCGACTTCGACCGCTACGGTCACCTGATGAACGCGAACTACATCGAATTGGCGCAGGAGGCACGCCTGGAGTTCGCCAACGACTACTTCACCGCCAAGGGCCACGACTTCTCCGTCTTCGTCCGCCGCATCGAGGCCGACTACCTGCGCCCGGTGCTGCCCGACACCACCGCCATCACCGTGGAGACCCAGGTCGTCGAAATCGGCAACACCTCCTTCGTCACCCGCCAGGAGCTCAAGGACCGCCAGGGGCGTACCGCGTGTGTGGTCGAATGCGTGCAGGTCGCCATCGACATGACCACCGAGCGCCCGCGCTCCATCACCCAGCGCGAGGTCGGCATCCTCACCCAGACGGCGGACTCCGAGGTCGACGCCGAGGAGATCGAAGACTAAGTGCGGGAATCCTTGTCCATTACGGCGGGCGCGCCGGGGCTGTTGTCCCTGGTGGGTCGCGCCAACGACCTCGACGCCTCGGCCTCGGCACGATTCCGCGACCGCGGCGACGGCACGGTGGACGTCTTCGTCACCACGCCTTTCGAGGTGACCGCCTCCCGCCGCGTGCAGGGGGAGGCCTCCCGGGACGGGGCGGTGGTCTCCGCCTACGACCTGCTCACCGCGCTGCAGAACGACTCCGAGGACATCGGCCCGGCGCGCGACCCGAACTGGCCCGGCGCGTTGCCGCCGACCGACGGTTACGAGGAGCTGGACACGCTGCCGGTGCAGGTCGTGCGGCAGCTGGCGGATGAGGGACAGTCGCTGGCGCGGCAGTTCTCCGGGCCGATGGGCCCGCCGTCGAGCCTGATGAATCAGACGGTGATCACCGTGACGCACGACGGCAGCGGCACGACGGTGGAGATCCCGATGCGGATGATCTTCACGTGCACCGCCCTGGGCCTGATCCCGGGGTTCGCCGCGCCGATCGAGGTGCCCCGGCATCTGCGGGTGTCGGCGGCGGGCCGCTGGGTGCGCATCGACGCCCCCTTCGGCAGCGTGTATCACACCACCGGCCTGGGCAACGTCCTGGTCTTTTAGGTCTTAGCCGCTTATAGCAGCAGGAACCCGGCCGCGGCCCCGAACAGCGCCACCGCCCAGGCGGGCAGCTTCCACATGGCCAACAGCAACCAGCAGAGCGCGGCGACGGTCAGCGACGCGACGCCGGTGACGCCGTGGGCGAGCACCGGATCCCAGAAGGCCGCCAGCAACAACCCCACGACGGCGGCGTTGACGCCGGTGAACGCCGCACGCAGCCACGGCAGGTGGCGCCAGCGGCCCCAGAAGTGCAGACCCGCGACCATCAGCAGGGCGCTGGGCGAGAAGATCGCGACGGTCGCCAACAGCGCGCCGGCCACCCCGCCGTCCACCGCGCCGAGGTAGGTGGCGAAGGTGAACATCGGGCCGGGCACCGCTTGGGCGGCGGAATAGCCAGCGAGGAAGGTCTCCTGGCTCATCCATTCGCCCTCGACGGCGTAGTTCTGCAGCAGCGGCATGACCACGTGCCCGCCGCCGAAGACCAGGGAGCCGGTTTCGAAGTAGGCGGCGGCGCGGGTGAAGACGTAGCCGCCGACGGTGCGCGCCCCGACCCACAGGCCCACGAGCAGGACGACGAACAGGCTGAGAGCGAGGGCCGCGGCGCGTCCGGAGACGGGCCGAACGCCGTCGGGTCGCCCGTTTTCCGGGTCGGCGTCGTCGTGCTTGCGGAACAGGAGTGCGCCCAGCGCGCCGGCGGCGAGGATGATCGCCAGGTGCGTGAACTGGGCGGGCACGCTCAACACCGTCAGCGCGGCGGCCACGGCGATGGTGGCGGTCCGCGGGGTGTCCGCCAGAGTGCGGGCCATCCCGGCCACGGCGTGGAAGACCACGGCGACGGCCACGGCGAGCAGTCCCTGGACCCAGCCTGCCTCGGCGACGGCGGCGGCGTCCGCGTCGGCCAGCGCCAGGCCAAAGATCAGGAGAATGAGCGCCGAGGGCAACGTGAAGGTCAGCCAGGCGGCGAGCATGCCGAGCCAGCCGCCGCGGTGATACCCCAGCGCCATGCCCACCTGGGAGGAGCCGGCGCCGGGCAGGAACTGGGAGAGGGCGACGACGTCGGCGTAAGCCGGGTCGCCGAGCCAGGCGCGCCGGTGGACGAATTCTTCGCGGAAGTACCCGAGGTGGGCGGTGGGGCCGCCGAAGGAGGCCAGACCGAGGAGCCCGAATCGGGCGGCGACCTCGCCCGGGCGGGTCGGGGAAGGGGAGGAGGTGCTCACGTCGCTCGACCCTAGGGGGAGCGGGGCGGTGGCGCAGGGCGAGGGCTGGCGTCGGCGCGCTGTTCGTCGGCACGCACAAACCCGGCCCCGCGCTGAGGGGCCGGGTCGGGCGGCGTGCCTGGCCACTGCGGGCGCGGTCAGGCCTTGTTGATCACCATGTAGGCGACCTGCTGCATGTGGTTCCACAGGGCGTGGCGCTGCGCGTCGTCGATCGTGTCGGCGTCGATCTCGGCCAGCGAGTTACCCATCAGCTCCAGCCAGCGCTCGGCTGCGGCGGCGTCGATCTCGAAGGGGAAGTGGCGCCTGCGCAGCATGGGGTTGCCGCGCTGTTCGGCGTAGGTGCGCGGCCCGCCCCAGTACTGGATGAGGAACCACCGGAGGCGGTCTTCCGCGCCCTCCCAATCGTCATCGGGGTACATGGGGGCCATGATGTCGTCGACCTTGACCTGCTCGTAGAAGCGCTTGACCAGGCGTCGGAAAGTGTCTTCGCCGCCCACGGCGTCGTAGAGGGAAGTGGCGTTGGCGTCAGTCATGGCGCCCAGCCTATTCGCCTTGGGCCTGGCGGTAGTCGGCCGGGCCGACGGCGCCGATGCCGTGGGGGTAGGGCATGGTGACGTCGTTGTCGCGCAGCGCGTCGACGATCTTCGCCTGGATCAGGCGCTGCACGCCCCACTGCTCGCCGGGCAGGGTCTTGACGGAGACGCGGTAGGAGATGTGGTCTGGTTCGACGGCGGTCACGCCGTTCATCATCGGCTCCTCGAGGATGACGTTGCGGATCGACGCCTCCTGGGCGGTGGCGCGGGCGGTGTCGAGGATGACGTTCCAGGCCTCCTCCGTGTCGTTGGACAGGCCGACCGGGATCTGGATGCGGGCGATGGCGTATTCGTCGGAGAGGTTGCCCACGCGCAGGATCTCGCCGTTGCGGACGTACCACAGGGTGCCGTCGATGTCGCGGATGGTGGTGATGCGCAGGGAGATGTCCTCGACGTCGCCGATGATGCCGTCGCCGGCGTCGATGGTGTCGCCGACGCCGTACTGGTCCTCCATGAGCATGAAGATGCCGGAGAGGAAGTCCTTGACCAGGGACTGGGCGCCGAAACCGAGGGCGACGCCGACCACGCCGGCCGAGGCGATCAGCGGGGCGATGTTGACCCCGATTTCGGACAGGATCGCCAGCACCGCGAAGGACCAGATCACGATCGCGATGGCGGACTTGAACACCCCGGCCAGGGTGCGCACCCGGGATTGGCGGCGTTGTTCCTGGCTGTCGCGCATGGCGCGGACCTGGTCGTCGACGTCTTCTTCTTCTCCTCCGCGGCGACCGAAGGCCCGGGAGATCTTCAGGGGCCGACCACCGGCGGCGATGTTCTTGTTGGCCAGGCGATCGACCAGGCGGCGCAGGGCCCAGTGGGCGATGACCGCGACGATGAGGATGATCAGGATGGTGATCGGCTTCTGGATCAACCATTCCTGGGTCGCGGGATTGTCCCACCAGGTGGTGACGGCGTCGACGGCCTCTTCGGGCGTCTGGGGCGTCTGGTCGGGGGATTCTTGGGCTAAGAGTCTCGGTTGAAAAGTCATCCCTGTCAGCCTAATGGCGCAGCCTGAAAATTCCCTTCGTCCGACATGAGTGCATATTAATGATGGGCGAGCAGTCGGCGAACGAACAGCTTGGTCTAGAGTGGGCTGCACCGAGATTTCTGTACCTTTACGACCACTAGGAGTATTTTCTCTATGGCCGCTGATAACCAGGGTTTTTCCACCGCCGCGATCCACGCCGGATACCAGCCTGATGCGCTGTACGGATCGATCAACGCACCGATCTACGCCTCCACGACCTTCGCCCAGGACGGCCTGAACGAGCTGCGCGGCGGATACGAGTACAGCCGTGTCGCCAACCCGACCGTCACCGCTTTAGAGAAGACCGTGGCCGCCCTGGAAAACGGAACCCACGGCGCGGCCTTCGCCTCCGGGGCGGCCGCCACCGACATCGTCCTGCGCATCCTGCTGCGCCCGGGCGATCACCTGATCCTGGGCAACGACGCCTACGGCGGCACCTTCCGCCTGATCGACGCGGTGCTCTCCGAGTGGGGCGTCGAGCACACGATCGTCGACACCGGCGACGTCGACGCCGTGGCCGCCGCGGTGACCGACAAGACCAAGCTGATCTGGCTGGAGACCCCGACCAACCCGGCGCTGAACATCTCCGACATCGAGGCCATCGCGCAGGTGAAGAAGCAGGCCAAGCTCATCGTCGACAACACCTTCGCCTCGCCCTACCTGCAGCGCCCGCTGGGCCTGGGCGCCGACGTCGTCCTGCACTCCACCACCAAGTACCTGGGCGGGCACTCCGACGTCATCGGCGGCGTCGTGGTCACCGACGACGACTGGCTCGACGAGCAGATGCGTTTCTACCAGGGCGGCGTCGGGCCGACCTCGAGCCCCTTCGACGCCTACCTCACCGCCCGCGGCATCAAGACCCTCGGCGTGCGCATGGACCGCCACTGCGACAACGCCGAGGCCGTCGCCCAACTCTTGGACGAATCCGACCAGGTCAAGCAGGTCCTGTTCCCGGGCCTGAAGTCCCATCCCGGCCACGAGATCGCGGCGAAGCAGATGGACCGCTTCGGCGGCATGGTTTCCGTGCGCTTCCACTCCGAAGACGCCGCCCGCACCTTCTGCACCTCCACCACGCTGATCTGCCTGGCAGAATCCCTCGGCGGCGTCGAATCGCTCATCGAGCACCCGGCGACCATGACGCACCAGTCCGCCGCCGGCTCCCAGCTGGAGGTCCCGCGCGATCTGGTGCGCATCTCCATCGGCATCGAGGACGAGGCCGACCTGCTGGCCGACGTCCGCCAGGCGCTCGCCGCCGTCGCCGCGCTCTAAGCCTCCGCGGCGCGCAACCGGGCGGAACGTACGATGAGAGGGTAAAAGTAAGCGGGGACGGATCCCGCCCCCGCCCCTTCTCATCGCCTTCAGGAAGACCACCACAGTGAGCACACCTCCGCGCCGGCAGCCCGCCTACCTCGAGATCGCCGACAACGTGCGCGGCATGATCGAACGCGGGGAACTCCAACCGGGGGACAGGCTGCAGACCGAACGCGAACTGGTCGAACACTACGGCGTGGCGCGTATGACCGTCCGCCACGCCCTCGACATCCTCCAGCTCGAAGGGCTCATCGACCGTAAACGCGGCCGCACCGGCGGCACCTTCGTCCGCGTCGTGCCCCCGCTGCTGGAACTCACCCGCATGGACGGCTTCCTGCCCCAGCTACGCGAACGCGGCCAGACGGTCACTTCGCATGTGCTCATCGCGGAAGAGACGAGGGCGAACCCCACCGTGGCCCAAGGACTCGCCGTGAGTCCCGACGACCCCGTCTACCGGGTCATGCGGGTGCGCCGGGTGGAAAACGTGCCGATGCTCATCGAGGAATCCTTCTTCCCGCACGCGCTGTTCCCCGACCTGCTGGACCGCGACCTCTCCCACTCGCTCTACGAACTCCTGGACGCCTACGGCCGCCGCCCGACGCGCAAGGAGGAGTCCGTCGCGCCCGGCGTAGCCACCGCACTGGAGCAGGAGCGGCTGGAGATCTCCCGCAACCTCCCGCTGCTGCGGATCACGCGCACGGCGGTCGACGCCTCCGGGGCGGTCGTCGAGTATTCGGAGGACACGCTGCGTTCGGACGTGGCGCGCGTGCAGGTGATCACGACTGGCTAAAGCCCCGCCGCCGCCAACAGGCTCAGCGCCGTCTTGTCCGTCTCCTGCAGCATCAGCGGATCCGTGCCCGGCATCGGGGAGATCGTGGTGTCGGGCAGCTGCCCGTGCGTGGGAATGCCGATGACGTGCAGCCGTGGATCGACGTTCCCGTCGACGCCGACGCACCGGCGGGTGGCGGGGTCGACCTCCGGGGAGCCGGTCGGGCCGAAGGGGCGGATCCGCTCGCCGAGGGAGGACCACAAGGGGTCCCCGCCGGCGGGGCGGACGTCGGGTTTGTGCATCCACGCGTCGATCAGGGTCGTGGCCCGGACCTCTTCGCCGCCGGTGGTCGGCGAGCTCATGACCCAGGCGCCGTCCCGGGCCTCCAGGTGGGGGCGAGCCCCGAGGAAACGCACCAGCCCCGCATCGACGAGGGCGAGCAGCTGCCGGGTGCGAAACAGCGGGGGACCGGAGCCCGCCATCTGGCCGATCGCCATCATCGTCGCGAACATGTTCGCCCGCGACACCCATGTGTACCGACCTTCCGCACCGAGGATCTGGGCGGGCTTGCGCGAGACGCTGACCGACCACAACGCCGCCTTGAGTGGGGAATCCCGCCCTAGGGCGGCTTCGGCGACATCGTCGGCCAACCGGTCGGCGACAATGCCCGTGACCTCGTCGACGCCGCCGGAGACGCCGGCCAACGGCTCCACCCACGGCCGCAGGCTGAACGGCTCCGTGCTGTGCGGCGCCAACGCCTCGTCGAGCTCCGCCGGGGCCGTCGCGTCGATCACGGCCACAATCTCCTCGTACGACGTCCGCACCGACGCCGGACGCACCCGGGACAACACCCGGTAGTAGGCCTCGTAGGCGTCGCGCACGATCGCCGGCCACACCTGGACGTCGAAGTCGATGCCCTGCTCGACCGCGCCCGCCAGTTCGTCGATCACCGCCCGCAGCCGCGTGATCCGCGCCCCGGGCGGCAACCCGCCGAAATCCGACTTCGGCAGATACGGATAGCCGCGCCCAGAAGAGGCCACGAGCGTCGGCTCCCGCCCGCCGGGCTCATAACGCATCCCCGAACGCGCCGCCGGATCCTCGACGAAACGCCCGCCCCGATCCACCGTCAGCAGCGCCATCACGTCGAAAAACCCCATGCCCAGCCCGCGCACCAGCACGGTCTCACCGGCGGGGACGACAGAAAGATCCTGATCCAGCGGATTGTCGGGACGAACCCAGGTCGGCCCGGCCGCGGCCAGGCGACGCTCCTCCGCGCCAGGCCCGGGGACCGTCCAACCGGTGGCCAGCACCACGGCGTCGGCGGTGACGACGGCGCCGTCGGCAAGTCTGACCTCGTCGCGGCCGTCGCGTTCGCTGACCCCCACCGCCCGGCTGCGATGGGAGATGACCTCGACGCCGTCGGGAAGCCGGGCCAACGCGACGTCATACACCCACCGCAAATACGCGCCGTATAAGGCGCGCGACGGATTGGACTCCGGGCGGGTCGCGGCGATCTCGTACAGGAAATCCTCGGCGACGGACGGGGCCGGGGGATGGGCGTCGAAAAGCTCGGCCTTGGCGGGATCGATATCCTCGCGCTGCCCGCGCAGCAGTTGGATCCACTCGTATTGGGTCGGCCCCTCCACCACCGGGGCTGTGACGGTGGAACCGGGTTCGGTGAACAGCGTGACCCGTGCGGCCAGCGTGTTCATGCACAGGGTGCGGGTCTGCTCCGTCTCCCATACTCGGCCGGCGCCGTGTTGGGCGTCGTCAATGACGTGAATGGTCAGCGGGGTTTCAGTGGAGCGCTCGCGCAGGGCGGCCGCGACCCGCTCGATCACGCTGATGCCGCGGGGACCGGCGCCGACGACGGCGATCGACGGTGCGGTGGAGGAGGGGATCATGATGCCTTTCCGGTCAAGGTGTAGACCACTCGGTCTTTGAAGTTTGCACTTATTAGTCTATCGTGCGTTGATAGTCATGAATAGATAGAGGTTGACGGTCCCGTAGCCGGTGACACGGACCCCGTGAATAAACCGACGTAAACGCGTCAAGGAGCGAAAGACGTGAGTATAACCATAGGAAGGTCCACGCGCGTCGGCGCCGTCGTCGTCGCGCTGGCGCTGAGCGCGTCGGCGGTCGCGGCGTGCAGTCCGGCGGCGACGGAAGACACCGACGCCACGGTGCTGACCCACCTCGAGCCACAGACCTTCACCACCCTGTACCCGCCGGCCGCGGGTTTCTACCCCAATGGCGTGATCGTCAACAACATCACCGACCGGCTGCTTCACCAGGACCCGGATACCCTCGAACTACACCCGTGGATCGCCACGGATCTGCCCGAGGTCAACGGTGACAGCACCGTCTTCACCTTCGACATTCGCACCGACGTCACCTACTCCGACGGCAGCCCGCTGACCGCCGAGAACGTCGTGCGTAACTTCGACCTCTATGGTCTCGGCGACTCCGACCGACTCCTGACGGTGTCAGAACAGATCACCAATTACGAGCGCGGCGAAGTCATAGACGAAGACACCGTGCGTTTTCACTTTTCAGAACCCGCCCCCGGTTTTGCGCAGGCCACCAGCTCCTTCAACGCCGGCCTACTTGCGGACGCCTCCCTCGACCTGACCCAGGAGGGCTTCGGCCCCGGCAACGCCACGCAGATCATCGGCTCCGGCCCCTTCGTCATCGCCGATGAGACGCTCGGCACCGAGCTCATCCTCGAGGCCCGTGACGACTACGAGTGGGCCCCGCCCAGCCACGAACACCAGGGACCGCCCCGTCTCGACAGAGTCAACGTCACCGTCGCCGGCGAGGAATCCGTCCGGGTCGGCGCGCTGACTTCCGGCCAGGCCGACACCGCCCGCCAGATCGAAGCCCCCGTCGAGCGCCACCTCATCGACCGCGGCCTGGAGGTCATCTGGAACCCCACCTCGGGGGTCAATAACCACCTGAGCATGCGTTTCCAACATCCGCTGCTCGAGGATAAACGCGTGCGCCAGGCCATCATTCACGGCGTCGACCGAGACGAGATTCTCTATACGCTCTTTTCCGACTCCTACCCGAAGGCGACCTCTGCGCTCGCAGAGAATGCCCTGGGGTATAAAGAACAGCCCGCCCAAGCCTATGAGTACGACCCAGACAAAGCCGCGGCCTTACTCGAAGACGCCGGCTGGACGGAGTTTGACGGGGACGGCTACCGCGTCAAGGACGGCCAGCGGCTCAGTTTGACCGTCAATGAAGCACTGCCACAACCCCGCTCGCGGGAAGTCATCACCAAGATCCAGGAGCAGCTGAGTCGACTCGGGGTCCAGATCAACCTGAACCCGGGTGACCAGGCGACCCAGAACGCCGATTCGAAAGACATGGATAAGATTCAGCTGCGCCACACCATGGTGGGCCGAGCCGACTACGACGTGATCAAATCCGAATTCTCCGTCGACAACCGCGACGAGCTGGCCGCCGTGGACCCGGAGACCGGTGAACCCGCCGACCCTCACCTCGAGGAGCTGCTGCAGAACATCGCCTCCAGCGCCGAGGAGGCCGATCGCGCCGACTACACTCGCGCCGCGCAGGACTACCTGACGGAGCAGGCCTATATCCTCCCGCTCTTCGAGGAGCCCGTGGTCTACGGCGTACAGCCCTACATCCAGGGCTTTCAGCCCGAAGCGATCGGCCGCCCGTCCTTCTACGGCGCGTGGATCGACTCCGAATTCAAGGAGGGACAGCAGTGACCGCCCCCATGATCGCCCGCCGCGTCGGCCAGGCCATCCTCGTCCTCTTCATCACCTACACCCTGGCGTTCTTCATGCTGGCCGCCCTGCCCTCCGACGGCGTCATGGCCCGCTACGCCAGCCCCGAGCTCGGCCTCTCCGCCGCTGAAATCGCGGCTATCCGGCAGGAGACCGGCGTCGATGAGCCACTGATCCAACGTTACGTGCAGGCTCTGTCCGGGTTCGCCACCGGCGACTTCGGCTACTCCGTCCAAACCGGCGCCGCCGTGTCCACCCTCCTCGCCGAGGCATTGCCCGGCACCCTGGTGCTCGCCGTCAGCGGCTTCGTCCTCGCCATCATCCTGGCGTTGGCCATCGCTTTGCTGTCGACGTTCCAGCGGTTCAGGGCCGTGGGCGGCTTCTTCCGTTCCCTGCCCTCGCTGCTGGTCTCCCTGCCCAGCTTTTGGCTCGGCATCATCCTGATCCAAGTCTTCTCCTTCTGGCTCGGCTGGGTTCCGATCATCAACGCCGGACCGGTGGCCGCGTTGATCCTGCCGACGATCACCCTGGCTATCCCCGTCGCGGCACCATTGGCGCAGGTGCTCATCCGCTCCATCGACGACGTCCAGCGCCAGCCGTTCATCGACTCGGTGCGCTCCCGTGGCGCCGGTGAAGGCTGGGTGTTCTGGAAGAACGTGTTGCGCAACGCCATGCTGCCCACCCTGACTATGGCGGGTCTGCTCTTCGGTGAGCTGGTTGGCGGCGCCGTCGTCACGGAGGCGGTGTTCGGCCGCGCCGGCGTCGGGCAGATGACCGTCCAGGCCGTCTCTAACCGCGACACCCCGGTGCTGCTGGCGGTCGTGGTCATCGCGGCCACCGCCTTTGTTCTCATCAACCTGATCGTCGACCTGCTTTACCCGGTCCTCGACCCCCGTCTGCGAAAGAAGGTGCAGGCATGAGTCTGACCATGAATGCCGCCCCCGCACTGGGTGGCGGACGCTCCCGCCGCCCCCGTCGCCTCGACCACAGCCCTTGGGTCCGCCCCGGAACCCTCCTCGCGAGCCTAGTCCTCATCCTCGCGGTGTCGTGGGCCCTGGCACCGGGTCTATTCGCTACCCACGACCCCTACATCGGCGATTCCCGCGCGCTGCTGGCCCCCAGCGCCGAACACTGGTTCGGCACCGACTCCGTCGGCCGCGACCTGTATTCCAGGGTGGTCCACGGCTCGCGCCAGTCACTGCTGGGGGCGGCCATCGCGGTGCTCGTCGGCCTGGTCGTGGGCACGTTGATGGGTCTGATCGCGGGCACCCGGCGCGGTGCGGTCGATGCGGTGCTCATGCGCATCGTCGATGTTCTGTTGTCGATCCCCGCCTTACTGCTGAGCCTGTCCGTGATCATCCTGCTCGGTTTCGGCACGACCAATGCCGCGATCGCGGTCGGCGTGACCTCGGTGGCGACCTTCGCCCGCCTGTCGCGCTCACAGGTGATCTCCGTCGCCGGCTCCGACTACGTGGAGGCCGGCTACGGCTCCGGCGGCACGGGCCTGCAGGTGCTCTTCCGCCACATCCTGCCGAATTCCCTCGGGGCCGTCCTGGCGTTGGCGGCGCTTCAGTTTGGCTCGGCCATCCTGCAGCTGTCTGTGCTCGGCTTCCTGGGCTACGGCCCGCCGCCGCCCGTCGCCGAATGGGGTCTGCTGATCTCTGACGCCCGCAACTACATGGCGACCGCCTGGTGGCTGACGGTTCTGCCCGGGCTGGTCATCGTCGCCGTCGTCGTCTCCACCAACCACCTCAGCCAGATTATCCAGAAGGAGGTCAACCGATGAGCCCGCTTTTGTCCATCGACAACCTGGTCGTCTCCTACGGCACTGGCCGAGGCCGCCGCAGTCGACGCGCAGGGTCCCGCGGGGAAGGGGAAGTGGTCCACGCCGTCAACGGTGTCTCGGTGACGGTGGAAAAGGGGCAGATGACCGCCATCGTCGGCGAGTCCGGCTCCGGCAAATCCACCACCGCGAAGGCGGCTCTGGGACTGTTGCCGGCGAACGCAACCATCGACGCGGGACAGATCCGTTTCCAGGGCACGGACACCACCGCCTACCGCGAGCGCCAGTGGCGGGGCCTGCGCGGCCGTTCCATCGGTCTGATCCCGCAGGATCCGACGAACTCGCTGAACCCGGTCAAGACGATCGGCGAATCGGTGGGGGAAGGATTGGCCATCCACACCACCCTCAGCCGCGGTGATATCCGGGCCCGAGTCATCGACCTGCTGGCGAAAGTGGGCATCGACGATCCCGCGCGCCGCCACGACCAGTACCCGCACGAGCTGTCCGGCGGCATGAACCAACGCGCACTCATCGCCGCGGCGCTGGCGCTCGAGCCGGAGCTGATCGTCGCGGACGAGCCGACCAGCGCGCTCGACGTCACGGTGCAGAAGGTCATTTTGGACCTGCTCGACGAGATGCGGCAAGACCTGGGCATCGGCATTTTGTTCATCACCCATGATCTCGCCGTCGCGGGCGACCGGGCGGATCGAGTCGTGGTCATGCAGAACGGCGAGGTCCGTGAATCCGGCTTGGCGGCTTCCGTGCTCAGCGACCCGCAGGACGACTACTCGCGCGGTCTGCTCGCCGACGCCCCGTCCCTGGCCGTGGCCCGCGTGAATCCGCGTCCGCCGCTCGGCGACGACGTCTTGGTGGAGGCCAAGGACGTCACCAAAGACTTCGGCGACTTCCGGGCCGTCGATGGGATCTCCTTCGAGGTCGCGCGCGGATCGACCCATGCCATCGTCGGCGAGTCCGGCTCCGGCAAGACGACGCTCGGGCGAATTATCAGCGCTTTTGAAGATCCGACCGACGGGCAGGTTCTGCTGGACGGCGTGGATCTCGGTGGGCTGGACAAGGCTGGCCGCCGGGCCTTGCGCAAACGCGTGCAGCTGGTCTACCAGAACCCCTACGCCTCGCTGGATCCCCGGCAGCGCATCGGTGACATCATCGCCGAGCCGTTGCGCAACATGGCCGGCGCCACCAGGGCCGAGGCCGCGCAGAAAGTCGAGACATACCTGGGTCGCGTCGCCCTCGACCCCGCGGTGGCCGCGCGCCGCCCGCACGAGCTCTCCGGAGGTCAGCGTCAGCGCGTCGCCATCGCCCGCGCCCTGATCGTCGAGCCTGACCTGATCGTGCTGGACGAGGCGGTCTCCGCGCTGGATGTGACGGTGCAGGCACAGGTCCTGCGTCTGTTGAACGAGCTCCAACGGGAGCTGGGCCTGACTTACATTTTCATTTCCCACGACCTGGCCGTCGTCCGCCAGATCTCCGATACGGTGTCGGTGATGAGCCAAGGGCGGCAAGTAGAGGCGGGCCCGACCCACGAGGTGTACACGAACCCGCAGACCGACTTCACCCGCACCCTGCTCGACTCCATCCCCGGCGCCAAGCTCCGCAGCGGCCAACTGAACCTAGGATTATAGATTTACCGTGACTGACACAGCAGACATCATCAACTTCCTCGCAGACCTGTCGGCCGACCACCCGTTGGCGCAGGCGCGCGCCCGGCGCGACGACGCCCTCCACAACGCGCAACTCAGCTTCTCGGCCCTGTTGGAACCTGAGCGGCCGGGCACTTTTACCCTGGCTGAGCGTTACGCCGTGGCCACCTACGTCGCCGGCCTGCATCGTGCCGACCGGGCGCACGCCTTCTACGCCGACCTGCTCGCAGACGAAAGCGACAGCCTCCCGGGCCACGTCGACGCCGCCATCGAGCGCGGCTTATCGGCGGGCCCCTACGGCGTCTTCCGAGAGTCCGAGTTAACCGATTTCAGCGAGCCGGGGGGATTTTTCCTCCACGACGGCCCCACGGAACGCTTGGCCGGCGCCTTCGACATCGCTCACCTGCTCGTCTACCACCCGCGCGACTCCCGCCCCGAAGCTATCGGGCACCTCTACGCCACGGGCTGGTCTTCCGACGACATCGTCAGCCTGGCCCAGCTGGTGTCGTTTTTGGCCTTCCAGCTGCGCGTCGTGCACGGGTTGCGCGTGGTGAGCGGGCAGTCAGTCACGGGCTCCGACACAGCCACCCGTGGTGCGGGAGAGCAACCGGACTGGCGGGTGACCGACGACGTGCTCACCTACGAGGAACTGGCCCGGCCCGAACGTTTCGTGGACCACCCGCTGGGGTGGCACGGGTGGGTGCCACCCGTCGACAAGAAGGACCTGACCGCCGAGCAGGTGGACTCGCTGATCAAGCCCGAGCGCGCCGACATGCCCTACTTCCGGCTGCTGGCCCGCGACCCGGCGGCGCTCAAGGCCCGCACCCTGACGGATCTGGACATCTTCTACAACACCGACGGTGGCCTCGGTCGCGCCGAACGCGAGCTGGCCGCCACCGTTGTTTCGCGGCTCAATGGCTGCATCTATTGTGCGTCGGTGCACCAGAGGCGAACGAAGGACGAGGGCGGGGACGCGGAGCGCGTCGATGCGCTGCTTGCGGACGGCGTCGACGTCGACCTCGGCTCGAAGTCCTGGAATCAGCTGCGGGACCTCTCCGTTGCCCTGACCGTCACGCCGATGTCCCTGACCGCGGAGCACATCGCCGGGCTCGACTGGGCGGAGGCGCTGGACGCCGTGTACTCGGCGGCCTTTTTCAACTGGGCCAACCGGCTGATGCTCTTCCTCGGTGAGCCGGAGGTGCCGCGCCGCTTCCGTTAGACCAGCCGGTAACCCGACCCCCGGATCGTCTCGATCCGCTCCGCCCCGATCTTCTTGCGCAGCGTCCGCACATACACGTCAACGACGTTGGACCCCGGATCAAAATCCATGCCCCACACCATCGACAACAGTTGCGCGCGCGACAGAATCTGGCCCGGGTGGCGCAGAAACGTCTCCAACAACCCCACCTCGCGCCGGGAAAGGTCCTTCCACTTCTCGTCGATGCGCACCCGCTGGGTGCGCAGGTCCAGCACCATGTCGTCGCGGCTGAGCTGCACGGAAGAGTCCCCGGTCGGCTCGGCGCCCGGGGAGGAATCCGCCAACCGCAGCCGCACCCGCGCCAAGAGCTCGGCGAACTGGAAAGGTTTGGGCATGTAGTCGTTCGCCCCGCCCTCCAACGCCTTGACGCGGTCCTCTACCTTGGTGCGCGCCGTCAGCACGAGGACGGGGATCTGCACGCCCAGGGCACGCAGCTGCTCCAGCACGTCCGCGCCGTCCATGTGCGGCAACCCCAGGTCCAGGATCATCAGATCGAAATCCCCCGTCCGGGCCATGGCGAAGGCGGGCGGGCCGGAATCGACCACATCACAGGCGTAGCCGGCGGCGGTGAGGCCGCGCTCAATGAAATCCGCGATGCCGCGGTCGTCCTCCGCAATCAAAATCCTGCTCACTGCGTGTTCTCCTTCTCCTGCTCAACCTGCGGGGCAGGCAACTCCATGCCGAACACCGACCCCAACCCCATTATCGACTCCACGTACGGGCGCCCGCCGTGGGCCTCGGCGATGGCCTTGACGATGGACAACCCCAGGCCCGCGCCGCCACCCGGCTGAGACATCCGCGCCCGCTCGCCGCGGCTGAACCGGCTGAACAGCGTGTCCAGCTGTTCCTTCGGCACACCCTGGCCCCCGTCGCGCACCCAGACACGCAGCACCCGGGCGGCGCCCTCGCCATGGAACTCGGTGCCGATCTCCACGGGACCGTCGCTGTAACGCAACGCATTGCCGTAGAGCTCCAGCACCGCCTCGGTCACCCGCTGCTCATCCACCACCGCCGTGCCCTCCGCGACCTGCACCAGCCGCACCCGGTCAGAGATCGTCGCCGCCTTGTCCTCCACGTCGATGGTCAACTCCGCGACGTCGACCTCCGCCGGCGTCACCAACTCCCCGGAATCCGCCACCGCCAGCGTCAACATGTCGTTGACCATCCGCGCCATCCGATCCAGCTCCGCGGTGGCCAACTCAATGGACCGGGCGCGCTGCTCCGCCGTCGAAAACTCCAGCAGCTCCAGCTGGCCGCGCACCACCGTGATCGGGGTCCGCAGCTCATGTCCGGCGTCGTCGACGAACTGCCGCTGATCCCGGTAAGCCACTTCAATGCGATCCAACATCGCGTTGAAGGTGGTGGCCAGGCGGGCGACCTCGTCGTTGCCTTCCACCGGGACGCGCCGGGTCAGGTCGGAGTTGTTAATCTGGGAGGCGACTTTCTCCAGTTGGCGGACGGGGGCGATGATCTGTCCGGAGATCAGCCAGGCGATGAGTACCGACGCCACTAGCCCCGCGGCGGCGAAGGTCGACAACATGCGCACCTGCTGATCGGCTTCCGCCCGCGCCTCTTGGCTGAGGTTGGCGACGGCGAAAGCCGCGGACTGTTCCCCGCCGCCGACGTCGATGCGGCCCCAGTGGGTGCGGCCGCGCTCCGGATGGTCGTAGATGCCGGAGGACTGCGCGGCGGCGAACATGACGTCCAACAGCGGATCGTCTTCGGTGAGGGGATCGGCGTGGACGTCGTCGATGGAGGTGAAGTCGTGTTGTAAGACGGTGTCGCCGACCAGGCCGACGAAGATTTCCTCGTCGTCGGGGATCTGCCGGGTCATGAAGGCGTTGATTAATGTGTACGGGTCGTCGTAGTGTTCCCCGGTGTTCGGGTCGCGGCCCTCTTGGGCGAAAAGTTGGAACTCCTGCAGCTCCTGGGTGACGTCGGAGTTGGAGTTTTCGACGACTTTCGCGATGAGCAGGGAGCGGGTGATGAGCACGACGCTGATCAGCGCCGTGGCCACGACCACGGTGATCCAGAAGACGATGCGCCACCGCAGGGACGCAGGCGCGCTCAACCGCGACGCCGCGGCGCCGGTCGGGGTGCTCATGGCCGACCGCCGTAGAAATTAATCGTCCCACTCATCATCGTCATCATCCCAGTCATCGTCGTCCCAGTCGTCGTCCCACTCATCGTCGTCGTCCCAGTCGTCGTCCCAGTCCGGGTAGGTGTGGACCGCCACCGGCGGTTGCGGGGGAGCGGGCTGGGCGGGCTGGGCGGGCTGGACCGGCGCAGCGGGTACGAGGGGAGCGGGATCGGCCCCGCCGGTCTCTTCGGCCGACTCATCCGGCGCGGCAGAGCCGGGCTCCGCCGACCGTTCCGCTTGACTCGTCGCCGTGCCCTGCGCCGGCGACAGTTCGATGGTGGCGTCGGCGGGGGCGACCTGCGGGGCCTGCTGGTTGTTCGCCAGCGCGCCGCCGCCGAAGGCCACCAGGAGGAGCAACCCCACAATGGAGAGAACCGGGGCATAGCGCTTTACGACAGACATAACGGGCGCTCCTTTGATGGGCTGGACGAGACGACGTGGGCACTGGCGGCCGGGGGCCGTCGTGTTCTCTCAGTGTCCCCGGGCGTCGTGAAACGTCGATGAAGCCAAGATGAAGATTCTTTCATCGTTACCCTCGGGGGAGACGACACCGAAAGTACCCGAATGACAGGAAAGCTCCCCACATGAACACCGCAGAGCATAGCCCCCGCGTTATCGAACTTCTTCCCGACGACCTGCTCGAGACCCTGCGCGATCGTGCCGCAGGCTACGACGAGCGCAATGAATTCTTCACCGAGGACCTCGAGGACCTCAAGGCCGCCGGTTACCTGACCATGCTGGTGCCGGAGGAGTTCGGTGGCCACGGCTTCACCCTCCAGGAGGTCTCCCGGGCGCAGCGCCGCCTCGCGCAGGCTGCCCCCGCCACCGCGCTGGGCGTCAACATGCACCACGTGATCATGGGCGTGGCCTACACGATGTGGCTGCGTGGCATCGACACCCTGAACTGGGTGTTCGAGGACGCGGTCAACGGCGAGATCTTCGCCTTCGGCATCTCCGAGGGCGGCAACGACGCCGTGCTCTTCGATTCCGTCTCCACCGCGGAACCCACGGACGAGGGCGGTTACACCGTCACCGGCACCAAGATCTTCACTTCGCTGTCGCCGGTGTGGGACAAACTGCTGGTCCATGCCCGCCGCAGCGACAAGGACGAGCTCGTCTTCGGCTTCATCGAACGCGGCGCAGAGGGCATTGAGGTCAAAAACGACTGGAACACCCTCGGCATGCGGGCCTCCCAGTCCTGCACCACCAAGCTGCACGACGTGGCCATGAAGCCTGCGCACGTCGGCGCCCACACCCCGCTCGGCCCGAACCCCGACCCGCTGGTCTTCGGCATCTTCGGCCCCTTCGAGCTGTTGTTGGCCAGCGTTTACGCCGGCATCGGCGAGCGCGCGGTCAACCTCGCCGTGGAGATTACCGGTAATCGCCGCAGCCACGTCAACAATGCCCCGTACTCCCACGACCCGGACATCCGCTGGCAGATCGCCGACGCCGGCATCCTCATGGACGGGGTGCTGCTCCAGCTGGACAAGCTCACCGACGACGTCGACCACCTCACCGAGCGCGACTACGGGTCCAAGTGGTTCCTGCACTTCTCCGGCGTGAAAAACCGCGCCACTGAAGCCGCCAAGACGGCCGTCGAACTGGCGGTTCGCACCACCGGCGGGGCGCAGTACTTCCGCACCTCCGAATTGCAGCGCCTTTACCGCGACGTGCTCGCCGGTCTCTACCACCCTTCCGACAACGAATCCCTGCACGCCTCCTACGCCAAGGCGCTGCTCGGCCCGGTCAACTAAGGCCGACCGTGATTACTCAGCGGCGTCGGCGCGCCGCAGGCGCAGGGCCCGGCGCTGCCGGTCCTGGCTTTCCGACGTCAGGCGGCGCAGCCCCGCCGGCAGGTCTGTGCGGGCCAGGAACTCCTCCGCCCGGGCGACGCCTTCCTCCGTGACGTCCCAGGAGGGGTAGATCCCGGTCAGCGTGTTTAGCGCCATCTCCGTGGACTGGCGCTCCCAGATATCGAGGGCCACGTCGTAGAAGGTGGCGTTGAACTGCTCGAGGAGGGGCGCGGCGCCGGCGTAGGTCAGCCCCGCCAGCTTGTGACGGGCCGCCAGGTTGGACAGATCGCCTGTGATCAGCTCGTCGACGACCTCCCGCTTGTTCTCCTCGTCGGGCAGAACCGCGCGGGCCAGGACGGCGGACATGGCGCCCGAGGCGGTCTGATCCTCGGTGAGCAGCTCCGCGATGTCCTGTTCGCCGCGTTGCCCGCGGGCGACGAGTGCGGTCAGCGCCCGCCAGCGGGTGTCGGCGTCGTCGGACTGGGCGAGTCTGCCGGTGAAGAAGTCGGCGGCGTCGTCGGTGATTTCGACCCGGGCCAGCGCCTGCTCATAGACCAGGGCGGTCTCGGGGGAGGATGCTTGCGCGCCGACGAGCAGGGCGTCGGCCAGCACGGTCGAAGCGGCGGCCCAGTCCTGGTCGGCGTAGTCCCGCTGGGCCTGGACGGCCTGGCCGAGAATACGCTCCAGGACGGCGAGCTCGGTTTCGGCCCCTGCTCCGTGGGCGACGAGCGCGATGAAGTCGCGGGCGCGCAACGTCGCGCCGCGGGTGGCCTCCCAGGCCGCGGACCAGCACAGGGTGCGGGCCATCGGGTCGGCGATCTTGTCGATGTGGGCCAGCAGGAAGTCCATGGAGGCCTCGTCGAAGTCCTGGATGGCGTAGGTCAGATCGTCGTCGTTGACCAACACCAGGTCGGCGGCCTCCACACCGGTAAGTTCCGGCACCGGGGTGGAGGCGCCGGAAATGTCCAGCTCGAGCTGGCGGGTGCGGGTGACCCGGCCGTCGATAAGCGAGTAGAGGCCGACGGCGATGCGGTGGGTGCGCAGCGTCTCGCCGTTCTGAGCCACGGCGAAGGAGGTGTACTTTCCGTCTTCGACGGTGAAGTCGGCGGAGAGGTGGTTGACTCCGGTGGTCTTGAGCCACTCGTCGGCCCACCAGGACAGGTCGCGGCCGGAGGAGTGCTCGAGGGCGCCGAGCAGGTCGTCGAAGGTGGCGTTGGACCAGGCGTGATTCACGAAGTGGCGGCGCACCCCGGCGAAGAAATTCTCCCGGCCCACATACGCCTGCAGCTGCTTGAGCACGCTGGCGCCCTTGGCGTAGGTGATGCCGTCGAAGTTCTGCTCGACGGTCTCGATGTCGGAGGCGTCGGTGGACACCGGGTGCGTGGACGGCAGCTGATCTTGGGCGTAGGCCCAGGCCTTCTCGACGTTCGCGAAAGTCACCCACGCGGTCTCGTACTGCGTTTCCTCCGCCTGGGAGACCACGGCGGCCCAGGTGGCGAAGGACTCGTTGAGCCACAGGTCGCCCCACCAGCGCATGGTGACCAGATCACCGAACCACATGTGCGCCATCTCATGCAGGATCGTCTCGGCGCGGCGCTCGTACTTGTAGTGCGTGGCCTGCGAGGTGAAGACGTATTCGTCGCGGATGGTCACGCAGCCGGCGTTTTCCATGGCCCCGGCGTTGAACTCGGGCACGAAGATCTGGTCGTACTTGGTGAAGGGGTAGCGCACGCCGAAGTTGCGGTGGAAGAAGTCGAAGCCCTGCTTGGTCTCCGTGAACAGCCGCTCGGCGTCGAGGTGTTCGGCGACGGAGGCGCGGGCGTAGAGGCCCAGGGGGATCTCCACCTCGCGCGGCTGCTCGGCCGGGGTCTCGTCGTGGTGGGTGAGTTCGCCGCGCCAGAGGTCGGTGAACTCGGCGTACTCGCCGACGCACAGGCCGATCAGGTAGGTCGGCAGCGGGTAATCGATGGTGGAGGTGTGCACGGCCTTGCCGTCCTCGATGACGGTGGTCTGCGGTTCATTGGAGATCACGCGCCACGCCGGGTCGGTGGTGACCGTGAGGTCGTAGGTGGCCTTCATGTCCGGTTGGTCGAAGCAGGCGTAGACGCGCTTGGCGTCGGCGGTCTCGAACTGGGTGTAGTGGTAGATCTTCCCGTCGGCCGGATCGGTGAAGCGGTGCAGTCCTTCACCGGTGCGGGAGTAGGGGATGGTGGCGGTGACCATGAGGATGTGCTGGCCCGGGGCGAGGTCGTTCAGCGGCAGGCCGGCCTCGGCGTCGTAGTCGGAGACGTCGAGTTCTTCGCCGTCCAGCAACGCCTGGTGAACGTCGTCGGTGCGCAGGTCGATGAAGGTGGAGCCGGAGTGCGTGGTGCTGAAGGCGACCACGGTGCGGGAGGTGAAATGCGTCTGGCTGCCGGTCAGGTCGAGGGTGACGTTGTAGTGCTCGACGTCGATGAGGGCGGCGCGGGCGGCCGCCTCGGTCTCGGTGAGGTTGAGAGAAGTCATGGGGGACAGCGTAATCGGGGTGAATGTAGGGGCCACGGGCACGTCCGCGGGACATAGGCTAGGGTGGGAAACGTACCGAAAATACTTGAAAGATAAAGAAAGGCGTGCCGCCATGGCCACCACCGTAAAATTCTGGTTCGACGTCTCTTGCCCGTTCGCGTGGAAGACCTCCCGCTGGATCAAGGAAGCGGAGAAGGTCCGCGACCTCGACCTCGAGTTCATCCCGATGTCCCTGTCCATCCTCAACGAGGGCGCCGACATCCCGGCCGACTACGCCGACAAGATGAAGGCCAACTGGGGCCCGGCCCGCGTCTTCGCCAAGGTCAAGAACGAGCAGCCGGAGAAGATCGACGAGCTGTACACCGAGATGGGCGAGATCGTCCATGAGCAGGGCGAAAACTCCAAGGACGACTTCGGCGGCTTCAACGACGTGATCAAGCGCGCCCTCGACGCGACCGGACTCGACGCCTCCTACGCCGACGTGGCCGACACCGACGAGGTCGACGAGGATCTGCGTAAGTACCACCAGGCCGGCCAGGACGCCGTCGGCTCCGACTCCGGCACCCCGATCGTCCAGGTCGAAGGCAACGCCTTCTTCGGCCCCGTCATCACCCGCTTCCCGGAGGGCGAGGGCGCCGGCGAGATTTTCGACGCCTACGAAACCCTCGCCGCATACCCCTACTTCTTCGAGATGAAGCGTAACCGCACCGAGATGCCGCAGCTCGACGGCTGGAAGTAAAAACCACGTAGACTGGACCCATGGGATTTACCGTCACAGCAATCGTCATCGCGGTGCTCGCGGGCATCGGAACCTTCTACACGTGGGACCGTAATAAAGGTCTGTCCATGGGGCTGGCCGTGATCACCCTGCTGGCCGGCGCCGTCGGCACGGTCGGCGCCTTCGTCGCGGCCCTCAGCTTCTTCTTTCGGATCCTGCCCATCCTGCTCATGGTCGGCGGCGTCTGGCTGATCTGGAAGGTGATCCAGAAAAACCGGGGCCGCGACCGCACCGACGTGCAGTACTGACCGGCCCCTCGCCGCTTCCGCGCCCACCACGACCCCGCTTCCTGTCCCTGTCCGGGCAGGTTGGCGGGGTCGTGGCCGTATGCGGCCGGTTCCTTCGCTAGAGTCTTGAGCATGCGCGTTTACCTCGGAGCAGACCATGCTGGATTTGAAGCGAAAAACTACGTCAAGGAACAACTGACCGCCAAGGGCCACGAAATCATCGACTGCGGCGCCCACGTCTACGACGCCGCCGACGATTACCCCGCCTTCTGCATTGAAACGGCCTCCCGCGTCGTCAACGACCCGGGCTCCCTTGGCGTCGTCTTCGGCGGTTCCGGCAACGGCGAGCAGATCGCCGCCAACAAGGTCAAGGGTGCTCGCTGCGGACTGGCCTGGTCCGTCGAGACCGCCCAGCTGGCCCGCGAGCACAACAACGCCCAGCTCATCGGCGTCGGCGGCCGCATGCACACCCAGGAGGAGGTCCTCGCCATCGTCGAGGCTTTCCTCGACGGCGAGTGGTCCGGCGCGGACCGTCACCAACGCCGCATCGACATCATGCTCGAATACGAGCGCACCGGCGTGGCCCCGGAAGTCCCGGAAGCTTAAAGCCGCACCCGCCACTGCCCACGGGGCGCCGCCCCTTGAGGGTGGGGTATGAGGGGCAAAGAAAATACCTCTCGCTGCGCGAGGCCTGGAATCTGGCCCGCATGGCGAGAGGTATTTTTTATGGGGAGGGGAGGGGTCGCGGTTTACTCGAAGCCGAAGTCCAAGCCGCCGAACAGGCCGCCGTCGTCGCCGCCGAACCCGAACAGGCCGCCGCCGTCATCGCCGCCCATGTCTCCACCCATGTCTTCGCCGCCGCCCATGTCTTCTCCACCCATGTCGCCGCCCATGTCCTCACCGGCCATCGCGTCTTCGTAGCCTTCGCCGTAGCCGCTGGCCCAAGCGTCGCCGCCGTAACCGACGCCGGACATGCCCGCGAACATGGAGGTGAACATCATCATGGAGGTGGCGGTCCACATGCCGGAGATCATCGCCGGGGCCCACCACTGGGCGGAGTACCAGCCGGCCGGGACCGGACGTCCGGCCACGTTGCCGCCGGGGTAGTAATTCGGGGTGTCGTCGGTGGCCACCGGCGACGCCGTCAACGTCTGACCGTCATGCTCGACGGTGCGGCGCTCCGTGACCTTGCCGGCGTTGCGCTGCCCCTCCAGCGGCGGCAGCTCCGGCCCGGCGCCCATGTCCATGAGCTCACGGGCGGCGTTGACGTAGTGCATGCCCTCCAGCGCCGACTCACGGGCCAGCTGGGCCTGCTTGATCGTGGCGGCGGTGGAGACCTGCGAGGAAGCGGCGTTGTAACGCTCCGAGGCGTCCGCCATGGCCTGAGTGGACGCCGCGTCCGTGCCGGAGATCGTCAGCACCTGCGAACCCAGGCGCTCCGTCCAGCGACGGGCGTCGGCGAGGGCGTCGTCGAGCCGGGAGGCTTCCAGCTCCTGTTTCTTGTTCTTCTCGTTGCGGTTCATGAAGTACAAGCCGGCGGCGCCGGCGAGGATGAGGATGAGCAGTAGCTCCACGGTGTAGGTCACTTCCGGTGTAGGTCGGCGGTCAAGGAACCCGGGCCAGCCGATCATCGGAGACGTCCCGAGTGTTTCTATTTCCTTCTAGTCTATTCAACGTCACAGACGCCGGGGATGTTCCCCTATCGGCCAGGGGATTTCACGCCGCACCCCTTGATGGGTTAGACTCTTCCACGCACTGGGGATGTCGTATAGTGGCTAATACCTCAGCCTTCCAAGCTGAAGACGCGGGTTCGATTCCCGTCATCCCCTCCAATTTATTTCAGGCGCCCCGCGTGGGGCGCCTGAAGTCTTTTCCGGCTCCTCTCCGGCCTTTTGTGAAGGTGGCGCGGGCAACGGAGGGGGCGCGCAGAAGACGCGCGGGGGACTAAAGCGACCCCAATGAATCCGCCGTGACGGGGTAGGCGGTAAAGTGACTTCTTGTGATCGCTGCGGTGCATTCCGCGGTGACACGGGGCGTGGCGCAGTTTGGTAGCGCACCTGCTTTGGGAGCAGGGGGTCGCAGGTTCAAATCCTGTCGCCCCGACTCACGGGGCCGTTTTTACGCGGCCTTGAGAAAAACTTCAGAATTCATATTTAGTCATCATCAACGAATCCAGGAGAGTAACTACGTGAAGACTTCCGTCGAGAAGCTCAACGACACCCGCGTCAAGCTGACTGTCAACGTTCCCTTCAGCGAACTCGACACGGAATTCGACCAGGCGTACGCCGCTATCGCGCAGCAGGTCAACATTCCGGGCTTCCGTAAGGGCAAGGCTCCGCGTCAGCTCATCGACGCGCGTTTCGGCCGTGGCCCGATCCTGGAGCAGGTCATCAACGACATGCTGCCGGCGAAGTACCAGGAGGCCTGCGAAGAGCACAACCTCAAGGTCATCGCGCAGCCGCAGATCGACATCTCCCAGGTCGAGGACAACGACTTCGTCGAGTTCACCGCCGAGGTCGACGTCCGTCCGGAGTTCGACGTCCCGGACTTCGCGGACTTCTCCGTCACCGTCCCGGCCCTGCAGGTCGACGACGAGGCCGTCGACGCCGAGCTGGACGAGCTGCGCGCGCGTTTCGGTGAGCTCAAGGACACCAAGCGCAAGATGAAGACCGGCGACTTCGCCGTCATCGACATCGAGGCCGAGGTCGACGGCGAGAAGGTCGAAGAGGCCTCCACCGAGGGCCTGTCCTACGAGATCGGCTCCGACGACCTGATCAAGGGCCTGGACACCGCGCTGCGCGGACTGAAGACCGACGAGGACGCCGAGTTCACAGCGACCCTCGAAACCGGCGAGCACGCCGGCAAGGAAGCGACCATCAAGGTCCGCGTCCAGCAGACCAAGGAGCGCAAGCTCCCGGAGCTTGACGACGAGTTCGCGCAGATGGCTTCCGAGTTCGACACCGTCGACGAGCTCCGCGAGTCCACCAAGACCCAGCTCGAGGAGTCCAAGAAGGGTGACCAGGCCGCGGCCATCCGCGACGAGGTGCTCAAGCTCGCCCTGGAGAAGGTCGACTTCGCTCTGCCGGAGTCGGTCGTCGACGAGCAGGTCCACTCCCAGCTGCACCAGCTCCTGGGCCAGATGGCGCACGACGAGGCCGCCCTCGCTCAGCTGCTCGAGGCGCAGGGCACCACCCGCGAAGAGTTCGACAAGCAGTCCCGCGAGCAGGCCGAGGAGTCCGTCCGCACCCAGCTGTTCCTGGACACCCTGGCCGAAGAAGAGGATCCGGACGTCTCCCAGCAGGAGCTGACCGACCACATCCTGTTCACCGCCCAGTCCTACGGCATGGACCCGAACCAGTTCGTCCAGCAGCTGCAGCAGGGCAACCAGATCGGCAACCTCTTCGCCGACGTCCGTCGCGGCAAGGCGCTGGCGTCCGCCATCTGCCGTGTCGAGGTCAAGGACGACGAGGGCACCGAGGTCGACCCGAAGCAGTACTTCGGTGAGATCGAGGAAGACGAGGACGCCGACCTGACCGGCGCTGACATCGCCGCTGGCGAAGAAGACGCCGCCGAGGGCGACGACAAGTAGTCTCCCAGTGCATTGACGCCGGATAGAGGCCCGGCCACGCAGAAGCGTGGCCGGGCCTTTTTCGTGTCTGCTGGTTGCCGGGTAACGGGGATCAGGTGAGGCCCCGCGGGCGCGCAAGAATGTTTGAGCGGAAATACCCGATGTGTCGGCGACGCCCATCTGCCCAGCCCGTCCACGACGGGGGTGGAAGAATTTTGCCCCATCATGTGTATGTGTCCGTAGGTCGATTTCCCCCGTATGGGGGTAGCCGGGCGATACCTGCCTATGTACTGTCTGACCTGCGGGATCAGGCGCTGGCGGTGCGGAAGCGGCGGCATGATCATCCAAATTAGGTACTGTGGTGGGAGACCACCCGCACGGTATGCGTAGTGTGGGCGCCTCCGGGCACGGCGGTTGCGACATCACCGTTTACCCCGTTGGAGAAGTGCCCGCATGCCGTGCGGTCCGTAATCTACAGAAGGCAGAATGTGAGCGACCCTTACGCTAACGGACCGAAGATCGACCTCCTCTGGCTCTCCGAGCCCGACATGATCGAAGCGGGGGTGACTGATTCGGCGGCCTGCGTGGAGACCATGGAAGAGACCCTCATCCTGTTGGCCGACGGCGACTACCGCATGGCCGGAGCATCAGGAAACTCGCACGGCGCCCAGATCAACTTCCCCGACAACCCGGAGCACGAGGGCATGCCGGCCAACGGGCCGGACCGTCGTTTTATGGCGATGCCGGCGTATATCGGCGGCCGCTTCCGGTCCACCGGCGTGAAGTGGTACGGCTCCAACACGGAAAACCGTCAGCACGATCTGCCGCGTTCCATCCACGTGTTCGTGCTGAACGACACCGTGACCGGCGCCCCGAAAGCCGTCATGTCGGCCAACCTGTTGTCCGCGTACCGCACCGGTGCGGTGCCGGCCGTGGGCGTCAAGCACCTGGCCGTCGAGAACGCCGAAACCGTCGGCATCATCGGCCCGGGCGTCATGAGTCGCACCATCTTCGCCTCCTCGCTGACCCAACGACCCAGCATCAAGCACTTGAAGATCAAGGGCCGCTCCGCCGGCTCCACCCAGCGCACCGCCGACTGGTTCCGGGAGAATTTCCCGCAGCTGGAGTCCGTGACCGTCGTCGACACCGAGCAGGAAGCCATCGAAGGCTCCGACATCCTCATCGGCGGCACTTCCACGTCGCCGGACGGACCGCAGGGCTTCCCGTATTTCAAGCGCGAATGGCTCAAGCCCGGCGCCCTGGTGCTTTGCCCGGCGGCGGCTCGTTTCGACGAGGACTTCATCAAGGACGAGTCCACCCGTCTCGTCGTGGACTACACCGGCCTCTACTCCGAGTGGTTCCACGAGAACGGCCCCGACGTGACCTATGAGCAGCTGCTCGGTATCCCGGGCAACCGCTGGTGGGACATGAAGGAAGAGGGCGTACTGCCGGAAGAGCGACTGGTCAACATCGGTGACATCGCCTCCGGCAAGGCCCTGGGACGTCAGAACGACGACGAGATCTTCTGCTACTCCATCGGCGGCATGCCGGTCGAGGACGTGGCGTGGGCCTTCGATCTCTACAACAATGCGGTGGAGAAGGGCATCGGCACCCCGCTCAACCTGTGGGACACGCCGACCCTGTCTTAACGACGCCGACCGCACCCCTTACCTAGGAGCAATGAACGAATAATGTCATTTTCCACCAACGACGAATTAGTTTCTTATCTGCGTGATGAGGAGGTGGAATACCTTGATATTCGCTTCACGGATCTCCTGGGTACGGAGCGCGCCCTGACCGTTCCCGCCGCAGCTTTCACGGAAGAAGCAGCGCAGGAGGGCTTCGCCTTCGACGGCTCTTCCGTGGCGGGCTTCACCACCGTCGACCAGTCCGACATGACGCTCATGCCGGACGTCGCGACCGCGCACCTGGACCCGTTCCGTCGCCGCAAGACGGTCAACATGAAGTTCTTCGTCCACGACCCTTTCACGTACGAGCCCTTCTCCCGCGACCCGCGCAACGTCGCACGCAAGGCGGAAGAGTACCTGGTGTCCACGGGCATCGCGGATTCCTGCAGCATCGGCGCGGAGGCAGAGTTCTACGTCTTCGACTCGGTGCGTTACTCCACCGACGTCCACCGCTCCTTCCATGAGGTCGACTCCGACGAGGGCTGGTGGAACTCCGACGCCGAGACGATGATCGACGGATCCCCGAACCTGGGCAACAAGATCCGCGTCACCGACGGCTACTTCCCGACGGCCCCGTACGACAAGACCATTCCGGTGCGCGACGAGATCGCCCACAACCTGGCGCAGGTCGGCTTCGAAATCGAACGCTTCCACCACGAGGTCGCCACCGGCGGAATCCAGGAAGTCAACTACCGCTTCAATACGCTGCTGCATGCGGCCGACGATCTGCAGACCTTCAAGTACGTGGTCAAGATGACCGCGGATCAGATGGGCCAGGTCGCGACCTTCATGCCCAAGCCGCTGCTGCACGACGGTGGTTCCGGCATGCACGCCCACCAGTCGCTGTGGAAGGACGGCAAGCCGCTGTTCTACGACGAGGAAGGCTACGGCGGCCTGTCCGACATGGCACGCCACTACATCGGCGGCCTCATGGCGCATGCCCCGGCGGTGCTGGCCTTCACCAACCCGACCGTCAACTCCTACCGTCGTCTCTACTCCGGCTTCGAGGCGCCGGTGAACCTGGCCTACTCCCAGCGCAACCGCTCGGCCGCGATCCGCATTCCGGTCACCGGCCCCTCGCCGAAGGCCAAGCGCATTGAGTTCCGCGCCCCGGACCCGTCGGGCAACCCCTACCTCGGGTTCGCCGCGCAGATGATGGCCGGCCTGGACGGCATCATCAAGCGCATCGAGCCGGGCGAGCCGATGGACAAGGACCTCTATGAGCTCGACCCGGAGGACGCCGCGAAGGTGGAGAAGCTGCCGGAGTCTCTCGAGGAGTCGCTGCGTGCGCTGGAGGAGGACAACGAGTTCCTGACCACCGGCGACGTCTTCACCGCCGACCTGATCGAGTCCTACATCGGGCTGAAGTACGATCGGGAGATCAACCCCATGCGAGAGGGGCCGACCCCGAAGGAATTCGAGCTCTACTTCAACTGCTAGAGCCAGTGTTTTGACCATGGCCCGCGTGCAACGCTGTTAGCGAACACGTGGGCCATGGTCGACTGTGCGCTAGTAGGGTGGAGGCATTGAAATCGACGATTACAGGAGCAAGAACGATATGACTGACAAGATCCAGATGACGTCTCCGACCGGAGGCATGAACCTGGGCGACTCCGTCTACGAGCGCCTGCTGCGTGAGCGCATTATTTTCCTCGGCCAGCAGGTGGACGATGAGATCGCGAATAAGCTCTGCGCACAGATTCTGCTGCTCTCTGCGGAAGATCCCACCCGCGACATCTCGCTGTACATCAACTCGCCGGGTGGCTCCGTCACCGCCGGTATGGCGATCTACGACACGATGAAGTACTCGCCGTGCGACATCGCCACCTACGGCATGGGCCTGGCCGCCTCCATGGGCCAGTTCCTGCTTTCCGGTGGCACGAAGGGCAAGCGTTTCGCGCTCCCGCACGCCCGCATCATGATGCACCAGCCCTCCGCCGGCATCGGCGGCACCGCGGCCGACATTTCGATCCAAGCAGAGCAGTTCGCCGCCACCAAGCGCGAGATGGCCGAGCTGATCGCAGAGCACACCGGGCAGACCTTCGAGCAGGTCACCAAGGACTCCGACCGTGACCGCTGGTTCACCGCAGCGGAAGCCAAGGATTACGGCATGGTCGACCACGTGATCACCAACGCCCAGGGCGCTGTCGGAAACTAAGGGATCGAAGGAGACAAAATTATGAACAACGCACGTATGCCTGAATCCCGTTACGTTCTGCCGTCGTTTGTCGAGCAGTCCTCGTACGGAACCAAGGAAACCAACCCCTACTCCAAGCTCTTCGAGGAGCGCATCATCTTCCTGGGCACCCAGGTCGACGACACCTCCGCGAATGACATCATGGCACAGCTGCTGGTGCTGGAGTCCCAGGATCCGGACCGCGACATCACGATGTACATCAACTCGCCGGGCGGCTCGTTCACCGCGCTGATGGCCATCTACGACACCATGCAGTACGTCCGCCCGGACGTCCAGACCGTCTGCCTCGGTCAGGCGGCCTCCGCTGCGGCCGTGCTGCTGGCCGCCGGCGCCCCGGGCAAGCGCGCCGCGCTGCCCAACGCCCGTGTGCTCATTCACCAGCCGGCCACCCAGGGCACCCAGGGCCAGGTCTCCGACCTGGAGATCCAGGCCGCTGAGATCGAGCGCATGCGCCACCTCATGGAGACCACCCTCTCCCGCCACACCAACCGGAGCGCGGAGCAGATCCGCATCGACACCGACCGCGACAAGATCCTCACGGCAGAGGACGCTCTCGAGTACGGCATGATCGACCAGGTCTTCGAGTACCGCAAGCTCAACGCGTAACCGCACCGCGGCGCACGATAAAGCCGGGCACCTCCCAACAGGGGAGGGGCCCGGCTTTGAGCTTTTTTCTTAGCCTACGGCGGTTACTGTCAGTCCCATGACGGTTCTACACATCGGAGAGATCAACGACGTCGAGGACGGGCACGCCCTCGTCGTTCCACCGGAACAGACGGGCCATGACCAGGCGATCGCCGTGTTCCGGCAGGGCGAAGAATTTTTCGCCGTCGACGACGTCTGCACGCACCTGGGCGCTTCCCTCGGGAAAGAGGGGCGCAGGAGCTGCGCCGACGGGGTCGTCACCTGCTGGCTCCACAAAGGCACCTTCGACGTGCGCACCGGCGAGGCGGTCAACTACCCCGCCCGCGGGCGGCTGGGCGTCCACGAGGTGGAACTGCGCGGCGGGGAGATCTGGCTCAGCGTGCGCTGAGCTGTTTCTCCGACTCCGCGGCACTCTGGATGTGAGTCACTGTGCGCTCCGGGTTGAGGCGCAGGGCCATCAATACGATCCCGGCGGCGGCGACGATGACGGCGGCCAGCGTGTAGAGCGCGACGGGGGACCAGCCGCCTTCGTTGAGGTAGCCGATCACGATCGGCGCGAGCACCGCGCCCAGCCGAGAGACGCCGATGGCTGCGCCCACCCCGGTGGCCCGCACCGTGGAGGGGTATGCCGCCGGGGTGATGGTGTACAGGCCGGTGATGCACCCGTTGAGCAGCATGCCCACGGCGACGCCGAAGAGGAACATCAGAGTCGGCAGCGAGGTGGAGCCGATGAACCCGACCAGTACGACGGTGCTGCCGAAGGAGAAGAAGACCAGCAATTTACGGGCGTCGACCCTGGTCGTGAGCGCCCCGTAGAGCAGCGACCCGATCGTCCCGCCGAAGGAGAGCATGATGCCGCCGACGATGCCCTGCTGTGCGGACAATCCGGATTCGGTGAGCAGTCGCGGAGTCCACTGGTTGGCGAAGTTGAAGGCGAAGTTGATCAGGGAGAAGGCGATCCAGATTTTGATGGTGGCGGCCAAGAAACGGGAAGAGAAAATCGCGCTGAGCGGAGCCTTCCCACTGTCCGGGGACGACGCCGCGGGACTCAGCGGCTCCGTCTTGCCCAGCCGGGCAGCGAGGGAGACGATCTTGTCCTGCTGGCCGCGCGCCACGTGGAAATCTGCGGATTCCGGAACAAAGATCCATGTCAGGACAATGGAGACTGCGGTGAGAATGGCGCCGGTGAGGAACACGGATTCCCATCCGTGGTCGGGAATGAGCTGTGCGGCCAGCACGCCACAGAGGGACGCGCCGAGGCCGTATCCGGCGGAATAGATGGACATGGCCAGGCCCCGGAACCGAAGGTTGGAGTACTCGCTGACCAACACGGTGACGGCGCTGAGGATGCCGCCGACGCCGATGCCGGTCACCAGGCGCCAGAGCATGAGCTCCGTGAAGGAGTCGGCCGTCGCAGTCATGAGGAGGCCGAGGAGATCGATGCTCAGGGCAATGAGGATGATCTTGCGGCGTCCGAGCTTGTCGGCGAGCGGCGCGAGAATCACGGCGCCGATGCCGATGCCCAACAGCGCCGCGGACAGAAGCCAACCCAGTTGGCTGGAGGAGAGCCCGAACTCCTCAGTGACTGCGTTGGCGGAGAAGGCCATCGCCACGAGGTCGTAGCCGTCGAGGGCGTTGAGGAAAGCGGCGATCGCGATGATCAACCACTGATAACCCGACATGCGAGTGTTATTGATGATGGTACGAATATCCACGGGTAGAAGTGCTTTCTGGAAATAGCTGCAGATCGCTACCCGGGGCTCCGGTGTCACGCAGGGGGACGGAAACTTTTTTCATCGTATAAGACCGCAGACGGGAGCCGCCCTTATATATTCATCGGCTGTTCATCAGCGCTGCGAGCTCGTTTCGGGTACGCACGCCCAGTTTCCGGTACACGCGGGTCAGGTGATACTCGACTGTCTTGGGGGAGAGGTAGAGCTCCTGCGCGACTTCCTGGTTGGTGGCCCCGGCGCTGACGAGCTTGGTGATCTCCTCTTCCTGCGGAGTGAGCTCACCGCTCTGGCGGACCCGGCTGCCCAGCCCACTCGCGCGGCGTTCGCGACGGCATCTTTCGACGAATTCGTGCGCTCCGAGGGCGGCGAAAACCTCCTGGGCGGTGCCGAGAACTTCATCGGCGCGTCGCCGGCGTCCCAGCCGGCGCAGGGTGCGTCCGTAGTCGTAGAGCATGTTCGCCTGGTAGGTCGGCATATGCAGGGTGGAGATCAGGTCAACGGCGTCGTCGTAGACAGCCAACCCCGCCTCCGTCTTTCCTTGCTGCACCATGATGCCGGCGCGGGCGACCGCCAGGCGGGCGGTGACGGAATCTAGGCCGGATCCGGCGTTGCGTTCCTCCGCCCGGGAGATCAGGGCGTCGGCTTCGTCGATGCGCCCGGAGATCACGAGGTGGTTCGCCCAGATGTGTTCCCACACCCAGAAACCGGGGTGGCCGAAGTCGATCTCGGCCTGCATTTCCTCCAGGGCTTCGCCGGCACGATGGGCGGCGACCTGGTCGTTGTTGACGTTGGCCAGCTGAAGCCGGGCGATGTGGGAGGCGATGCGCTGGATGGGGAAAGAGTCGGAGCTGATCACCAGGCGGGAGGCATAGGAGTTCGCCAGTTCTTTTTCGCCGCGGAGGCTGGCGATCTGGGAGCCGGACCACAATAGCAGCGGCTCCAAAAAGTGAATGCCGAAGCGCTCGGCGCGGGCCAACCCGCGTTCGACGGCGCGTTGTGCTTCCTGGAATTCTCCGAGGACGATCAGACAGCGGGCGAGCCAGGCGTCCATCCACAGGTCGATGCGTTCTGAGCTGTCGATGTAGCGGGAGCGGCTGAGCCGCTGGCGCGCGTAGACGGGGTCGTCCTGGGCGAGCGCGACCCAACCGACCGCCATGTCCCGGCGTTGGGCCAGCACGGGGGTCTCGCCGGGGAAGGACTGGTCGCCGGTGACCTGCCCGGTGGTGGCGGCTGTACCGATCATCGCGACGTAGCGCGCCTCCGGGCGCATACTGGATCCGGGAACGGCCCACCGGTCGGTGACCTCTGCCCAGCTGATGATCTGCTCGGGGCGCCACTCCAGCAGACTGAGCAACGCTTGACGGGACGCGACGCGGGCGCGGTCCTGGGGACTGGTGTTGCCGTCTTCTTCCAGTGTGGCCCAGGCGCGGGTGATCAGGTCGACGGACTCGGAGCGTCGCCCCTCATGCATCGCGATGTGCCCGCGCAGAGAATACACGCGGGAGTCACCGGTGACGGGGGAGAAGGCGTCAGCGTACTGCCGTGCCTGCGGGATGTCTGAGGCAGAGACCAGCGCTTCGATGGAGGAGAGCTGCCGTTCCCGGACGAGGGCGGGGTCTTCCGTGACACGGGCCGCCATTTGGAAGGCGTCGGCGGCGGAGCGCCACCAACCGCCTGCGGCGCGCTCTTCACCGTAACGGTTCAGCGCGAGGGCGATGTCTTCGTCGGTGCCCTGCACACCAAGAGCCTCATGGAGCAGGGCGGCGCTCTCCTGACCGCGTTCGCGGTAGAAGTTGGCTGCCTTCTGGTGCAGCCGGTGTGATTCAGAGGGGCTCAGCAAGGAACGGACCACCGCGCGGTCGGTGGGGTGGACGAAGTTGACCACGTGGTTTTCCGACGGCATGGCCCGCTCCAGAATGCCGAGCGCGAAAGCTTTTTCCACGACGTCCTGGTCATCGCCGGCGAGGTAGTCGATGAAGTGGCCGGAGGCGACTTCCTCTTCCTGTTTGAGGGCAGCCGCGATGAGCACGAGACGCATCCGGGGGGAGCTGTTGTCGCCGAGGCGTCGGCGGAAGGCCGCGTGCCAGGAGCGGGGGATCGGAATGCGTGGGTCGACGACTTGCCAGTGGTCGGCGGAGCCCGCGTCGAGCACTTCCTTGATCAGGCCGGGACGGCCACCGGTGATGGAATGAATTTTGGCGGCCGTGTCGGGGGAGATGTGCGCGCCGACGTGGGCGAGCGCGAAGGCGCGGACGTCGTCGACGTCATAAGGGGGCAACCCCACATGGATGTCGGCCATGTCGCGCAACTGCGCCATGGAAGGCTCACCCACCCCGTTGGCGTCGTCGAGGGCCGTCAGCACGACCGCGATGCGGGCGTGTTTGAGGGAGCGGGTCACTTCGAAGAGTTCGCGCAACGAGGCCTCGTCCGCCCAGTGGGCGTCGTCGATGACGAGGAGAACTGAAGATTTGGGTTTATCGAAAGCGGTGAGCAGATCGACGCTCTGCTTGCCCGCCCGATTCAATAAAAACTCGACTACGGCCCCAGGCTGGTGCGCGCGCCAGGACAAGGAGGTGACGCGGTACGACGTCCATCCTTGGCTGTTGGCGAGCAGGTCCTGGAGCAACTCAGTTTTACCGGCGCCATGCGGGCCGGTGAGCATGACAAACGCCCCGCTCCCTGGTTTCAGCGCCGCCAGAAAATCCGTCAGGTTGCGAAGAACCTGCACGGGAGAGCGGCGTGAACCAGTGATGAGCGAGGGCGTCATGGAAATGCAGGCAAATTAGCCCTGATCGCCGCCTGCCACGGGAAGGACGCTGCCGGTGATGTAGCTGGCTTCGGGAGAAGCCATGAACACGATTGGAGCGGCCTGCTCGTCGAGGGTTCCGTAGCGCTTGAACAGGGACGAGTCGATCGTCTGGTCGACGATCTCCTGGTACCACTGCTTTTCCTGCTCACCCTCGGGGCCGGGGCCACGCTGGACCTTACGCTCCGGGGCAAGCGTGCCACCGGGGGCGGTGGCGACGACGCGGACGTTCTTCTCGGCGGCTTCGAGGGCGAGTGCCGAGGTCAGAGCGTTCACGCCGCCCTTGCTGGCCGCGTACGGGACGCGGTTGACGCCACGGGTGGCGACGGAGGAGACGTTGACGATGGTGCCACCGCCGTTGTCAATGAGCGCGGGAAGTTCTGCGCGCACCGACCACAACGTGGTGAACAGCGAACGCGTCACTTCCTTTTCAATCTCTTCGGGGGCGTAGTGCTCGAAGGGCTTGGCCCAGATCGTGCCACCGACGATATTGATGGCCACGTCGAAGCCGTCGAAGGCCTCGGTGGCCGCCGCGACCATGGACTCGGCGCCTTCCCAAGTCTCAAGGTCCGCGGTTGCGGAGCCGATGCCGCCGCAGGAGACGTCGAACAACCCTTCGGCGACCTCATGGACCAACTCAGAGCGGTCCACGAGGAACACCGAACCATTTTCATGGGCGATGCGGTTGGCGACGGCCAGGCCGATTCCTTGGGCGGCACCCGTGACCAGCACCCTTTTTCCCTTAAACCGGTTGGGGGTGAAAATCTCCGGTGCGCCCTCGACTCCGGCGCCGACGGGCATCTCTCCGTGTGCGCTCATTACTTAGTTGTCCTCCGTTACGTTGGTCTCGATCGCCTTGTTCATCGTCTCCACTGCCTTGACGGTGTGGCCGTCGACGACCTTCTTGACGGCGTCCAGGTCCTTATTCTTCAGCGCCTCGATGAAGGCCAGGTGATCCTCCGGAATGCCGGATTCGACCCCGTAGCCGTCGTCGAGCTGAGCGACCATGACTTCAGCGGTGCGCAGCTGACGGTAGGCTGCGAGCATCGCCGGGTTGCCGGAGCGCTCGAAGAGGAACTCGTGGAACGCGCTGTTCGCTTCGATGAAGCCCTTCGCGTTCTTGAAGGAAGCTCCGTCGATGTGCTGGTTGGCGGCCTCGGCGCGCTTGGTCAGCTCCGCGAAGTCCTCCTCATCCAGCTGATCGATCAGGAGGGAAGCCACACCGATCTCCAGGGCACGCAGAGCCTCGAACTGGGCGGCCGAGTCGCTCTTGGTGCGGTGGATCTCGCCGGACTCCACCTGGCTGGAGGAGACGGAGAGAGACTGCTTGTCCTCGGTGGTCTTGGAGCTGACCTCGACGGCGTCGCCTTCGTCGCCGCCGTCGGAGGTGCCCTGCGGGGTGAACTTCTCGTAGTAGAAGCTCGCCGGAGGGGTGTCCAGGCTGTTGAGGTGGGTGCGCACGGCTTCGACCATCGGCGGCGGGCCACAGAGGTAGACGTCGGCGTCGCCGTTGTGCAGGTGCTCCTCCACGTCCATGTGGTCGGTGACGAAGCCCTTGCGCTCGTGCTCCTCATCCGGGCTGGAGACGACCGTGAACCAATCGAAGTCGGCGAGCTTGTCCTTGAAGGAGTTCAGCTTCTCGACCTCGACGATGTCGTGGTTGAAGGTCGCACCGTAGATCAGACGAACCGGGTCCTTGAACTCCTCGTCCTCTGCCAGGCGCTCCAGGATGGCCAGAATCGGGGCCAGGCCGGTGCCGCCGGCGAGCAGCAGGATCGGGGCCACCGGCTCGCGCAGGAAGAACGAGCCCATCGGGCCGGTCAAGTTCAGCTCGTCGCCGACCTTGGCCTCCTCCGTGAGGTAGGAGGTCATGAGGCCGCCGGGGGTGTACTTGACCAGGAACGTGACGATGTCGTCCGACGGACCCGAGGAGAACGAGTACGAACGGTGGAAGTCGGCGTTCGGCGGGGCGATGTTCATGTACTGGCCCGGCAGGTAGTTGAGCTTGTCGCGCTCTTCCAGGCGGACGGCGAACTTGACCGTGGACTCGCTGAGGCGGTCGAGCTCGGTGATCGTGCCGATCAGCGTCGATGCGCCGGTCTTGGCCTGTGCCGAGGGGATCGGCACCTGCACGACCATGTCGGTCAGCGGGTACGTCTGGCACTGCAGGATGTAACCGTCGTCGGCCTCGGCGTCCGTCATCGCCTCGTCGACGTAGTCGCCTTCTTCGTACTCACCGGTCTCGCAGAACGCCTTACAGGTGCCGCAGGCACCGTCACGACAGTCGAAGGGCAGGTTGATGCGCGCTTTGTAAGCGGCATCAATGATGGTCTGGTCCTCTTCGGTGGTGATGAAGCGGGTGATGCCGTCTTCGAAAGTCAGGGCAACTTGAGGTTGCGCCATAGTCTGATCTCCTGTTTCTAGATCTGGTAGACGTCGACGACGTGGTGGATGTAGTCGTTCTTGAGCACGACCTTCTTCTTGGCGATCAGCGGCTCGTCGCCGGAGACGTCGAGGGTCAGCCACGTGGTGCCGAAGTAGTGGTCGGTGGTGTTGTAGCGGAAGTAGTAGGAAATCCAGTTGTAGCGGACGTCCACTTCGCCGTCACGACGCTCGAGGATCTCGAGGTTGGTCGTGTAGTGGTTGGTGCGCGGCTCCGGGATGGAGGTCGCGGCGGAACGCTCGGTGCGGATGCGGAAGATGCGGTCTTCGAGGCCGGCGCGGTTCGCGTAGTAGATCAGCGAGATCTCGGACTGCGGGTCCGTGGTCAGGGTCTCATCGTCGTCCCAGGCCGGCATCCAGTACTCGGCGTCCTTGCGGTAGCACTCGAGCCAGGTTTCGAACTCACGGTCGTCGAGCAGCCGGTTCTCTTTGAAGATGAAATCGTAGATTTCGTCGCGGGTGATATCGGACATAGCGGAACTCCTCAGGTGTTTGTGGGGTGGGCGATTACTGACGGCGGCGGCGACGACGACGGCCGCCGGTGCCCTCAGAGGACGAGGAGCTGCTGGCGGTGGCGGCCTTGGCGGCGGCCTTGGCCTTGGCGAACTCGGCGGTGACCTCGGCGGACTGCTCTTCGTTGCGGACCTGCTTGCTCGTGCGTGCCTGGTAGTCGGCGTCTTCGGCCTCGACGGCCTTTTCCATGACCTCTTCCCAGTAGCCGTGCTGGATCGGGTACAGACCCTCATCCTCGGCGCGGGAACCGGAGGAGAGAACCTCGTTCATGCCCAGGTCGCGAGCGACGTCGTTGAGTCCCTCGACCTGCTGGGTGAGGCCACGGGTCATGTCGTTCCACGGGAAGGAGCTGGCCTGGTAGGTCTTCTGGGAGGAGCGGAATTCCTCCAGGTCATCCGGGGTGGCCATGCCGGTGGCGTTGAAGAAGTCCTCGTACTGGCGGATGCGGTTCGCGCGGTTCTCCGCGGACTCGCCCTTCGGGGCGATGCACCAGATCGAGACCTCGGTCTTGTCCACGCTGACCGGCTCGAGGCGACGGATCTGGGTGGAGAACTGGTCCATGATGTAGACGTTCGGGTACAGGCAGAGGTTGCGCGAGGCGTTGACCATGAACTTGCCGCGCTCTTCACCGTGCAGCTCCTTGAGCTCCTCCAGGCGGTCGTAGACCGGGCGGTCCTCCGGGTTGCCCCACTCCTGCCACAGCATCAGGTGGCCGTAGGGGTAGGAGAAGTAGCCGCCGCCCTGCTCACCCCAGCTGCCGGCGTCCATGGCGGTGGTCTCGTTCTCGGACTCACCGGTGCCGCGACGCGAGGTGGTGGCGGCGTAGTTCCAGTGGACGGAGGAGACGTGGTAGCCGTCGGCGCCGTTTTCGGCCTGGAGCTTCCAGTTGCCGTCGTAGGTGTAGGTGGAGGTGCCCTTCAGGACCTCGAGGCCGTCCGGGGACTGGTCGATGAGCATGTCCAGGACGACGCGGGTGTCACCGAGGAACTCCTCCAGCGGGACGACGTCGTCGTTCAGGGAGCCGAAGAGGAAGCCGCGGTAGGACTCGAACTTCGGGACGCGACGCAGGTCGTGGGAGCCGTCCGTGTTGAAGTTCTCCGGGTAGCCGCCGGTCGCCTCGTCCTTGGCCTTGAGCAGGGAACCGTCGTTGGAGAAGGTCCAGCCGTGGAACGGGCAGGTCAGGGTGGTGCGGTTGTCGACCTTCTTGCGGCAGAGCATCGCGCCACGGTGGGAGCAGGAGTTGATCAGGCAGTTGAGCTTGCCGTCGCGGGAGCGGGTGATCACCACGGGCTGACGGCCCATGTTGGTGGTGAAGTAGTCGCCCGGGTTCTCGACCTGGGACTCGTGCGCGAGGAAGATCCAGTTGCCCTCGAAGATGTACTTCATCTCGAGCTCGAAGAGCTCCTCATCGGTGAAGATCTCGCGGTTGACGCGGACGATGCCTTCGTCCGGGCGGTTGTCCAGGGCGCGGGAAAGAATCTCGCGGGTTTCAGCGGTAGGGCTCGACATGTGATACATCCAATCGTTATGCGGACAGGGTTTTCTCACGATCGGTAGTGAGTGTGGCAATCATGATGCCCTTTAATGATGCAAGTCACACTAGGGGAATCCCTAGGACTGGCTAAGGGGTGGTCGTTCGGAAGTGTAGCATGGGTCAATAAATGCCCCTCATGCAGCGCATATGTAAAAAACTCGGGCCGAAAAAATCTTTTTGAGGTCTGAATTGAATTTCTCACCAATAGTATTAACCAAGGGTAAATCCTAGGATCGAATATGGGGTTAGGGTCACCTAAGGGGTTTTGCCATTGCACCCATTTCGACCCCCTGTGCTGCATAAAATTCGTAATACTATATATTTTCAGGGGTGGTTTTTCAATGGGAATCCCTAGGGCGCCCCTTGCGGTTATTGGTGCGCTGGGCCACACTCTTTATCTATCCGGAGAGCGCATCACAAGGTCACCTTCACTGCATGATGGCCTCCTGGAGCACGAGACCATCTGACCCTGAATCTTTGACGAGGAGATCACTATGACTGATCAGACTGTTCACGAAGACCCGAGCGCCCACGCGTCCGGCAACGCCGCCACCGACAAGTTCAAGGGCGAGTCCGTCAAGGCCGACACCACCCCGGAGCGCGCTCGCGCGATCTACCAGGACGTGTTCAAGGCCATCGGTGAGATCACCCACAAGCACCAGATCACCTACGACGAGTACCGCGTGCTGAAGAACTGGATGATCCAGGTCGGCGAGTACGGCGAGTGGCCGCTGTGGCTGGACGTCTTCGTCGAGCACGAGATCGAGAAGGTCAACTACGACCGCAAGGGCTACACCGGCACCAAGGGCTCCATCGAGGGCCCGTACTACGTCGAGGACGCACCGAAGCTGCCGTGGAAGTGCGAGATGCCGATGCGCGACAAGGACAAGGCCGCCACCCCGCTGATCTTCAAGGGCCAGGTCACCGACGTTGACGGCAACGGCCTGAGCGGCGCGACCGTCGAGCTGTGGCACGCTGACGAGGAGGGCTACTACTCCCAGTTCGCCCCGGGTATCCCGGAGTGGAACCTGCGCGGCACCATCGTGACCAACGAGAACGGCGAGTACGAGATCAAGACTCTGCAGCCGGCTCCGTACCAGATCCCGACCGACGGTCCGACCGGTTGGTTCATCCTCTCCCACGACGGCCACCCGTGGCGTCCGGCCCACCTGCACCTGCGCGTCAAGCACCCGGGCTACCGCGAGATCACCACTCAGCTGTACTTCGAGGGCGGCGAGTGGACCGAGAACGACGTCGCCACCGCCGTGAAGCCGGAGCTGGTTCTGGACCCGAAGAAGAACGACGAGGGTCAGAACGTCGTCGAGTACGGTTTCAAGCTCGACAAGGAAGACTAATCTCAACCATTAGTCTCTAGACTCGTGAGATGAGCCCCGCACCCCAGGTTTTTGCCGGGTGCGGGGCTTTTCCTCGTTTAGCAACAGCTTAAGGAGCCATTCATGTCAGACATGACCATTTCTCGGGTAGATACCCGCATCCTCGACGTCCCGTTGTTCCGTCCGCACGGATTCGCCACTTTCACCGCGACGGCGCAGCCGATCCTGCTGGTGACCGTGGAGCTCGAAGGCGGCGTCACCGGTTTCGGCGAGGGCGTGGTCCCGGGCGGAGCCTGGTGGGGCGGCGAGACCGTCGAGACCATGAAGGCGATCATCGACGGCTACCTCGCGCCCGTCATGGTCGGCCGTCCCGTCACCGACCTGGCCGGCATCGTCGCCGACTTCGAGAAGTCCGTGGCCAACATGCGTTTCGCCAAGGCCGCCTGCGACATCGCGATGCACGACGCCTGGGCCCGCGCCCTGAACGTCCCGATGCGCGATCTGCTCGGGGGCCGGGTGCGCGATGAAATCGACTGCACCTGGGCACTGGGCGTCCTGCCCCTCGACGAGGCCATCGCAGAGATCGAAGAGCGCATCGAGGACTACGGACACAAGTCCTTCAAGCTGAAGATGGGCTCCGGCGACCCGGCAGAGGACACCGACCGCATCGTCCAGCTGGCCGAGGCCCTGGACGGCAAGGTCAGCCTGCGCATGGACGTCAACGCCCGCTGGGACCGCATCACCTCGCTGAAGTACCTGCCGAAGTTGGCCGAGGCCGGCCTGGACCTCTTCGAGCAGCCGACCCCGGCCCACGACCTGGACACCTTGCGCGAGATCACCACGCGTATCGGCGTGCCGGTGATGGCGGACGAGTCCGTGTGCTCGCCGGCTGACGCGCTGGCCGTGGTGCGGGCGAAGGCCGCGGACGTGATCGCCATCAAGACCACCAAGCTCGGTGGCCTGCTGGAGTCCAAGAAGACGGTGGCCATCGCGGAGACCGCCGGCCTGGCGTGCCACGGGGCGACCAGCCTCGAGGGCCCGTTCGGCACCGCGGCGTCCCTGCACTTCGCCGCCGCGACCCCGGGCATGAACTACGGGTCCGAGTTGTTCGGCCCGATGCTGCTCAAGGAGTCCTACACTACGGAGGACATCGTCTACACCGACGGCGTCGTCAAGGTTCCGGAAGGCCCGGGCTCTGGCCTGGAGCCGGACTGGGACAAGATCAACCACTTCACCCGCAAGTAAGAGCAAAGGAATAACACATGCTGTTTCTCGCCCGTATGGACGTCAACTTCCCCACCGACATGGACCCGGAGGTCATGGCCGACTTCCAGGCACAGGAAAAAGAATACTCCGCTGACCTGCAGAACCGCGGCATCATGAAGGCCATCTGGCGCGTGGTCGGCGAGTACGCCAACTACTCCGTCTACGACGTCGACGACCACGATGAACTGCAGTCGATCTTCCAGGGCTTCCCGATGTTCAAGTACATGGACGTCAAGGTCACCCCGCTGGCGAAGCACCCGAACGCGCTGAGCTACTACCTGCGCGAGGACTAGCCTCCGCCTGCGCCTCACCCGCGCACACGACATGACCCGGCTGATCCGCTCACCGCAGATCGGCCGGGTCATCGCTGTCTCGGGGAAGGAGCTACCAGCCGCGCTCCGAGAGGCGGTGCGGGGCGGGCAGGTCGGCGACGTTGATGCCGACCATGGCCTCGCCCAGCCCGCGGGAGGCCTCGGCGACGACGGCCGGGTCCTCGTAGTGGGCGGTGGCCTTGACCACCGCGGCCGCGCGCTGCGCCGGGTTGCCGGACTTGAAGATGCCGGAGCCGACGAACACACCGTCCGCGCCGAGCTGCATCATCATGGCGGCGTCCGCCGGGGTGGAGATGCCGCCGGCGGTGAACAGCGGCACCGGCAGCTTCCCTTCCTTCGCCACCTGCTTGACCAGGTCATACGGGGCGGCCAGCTCCTTGGCGTGGACGTAAAGTTCGTCCTCCGAGACAGCCGACAACGCCGCGACCTCCGCCTTGATCTGGCGGATGTGCCGGGTGGCCTCCGAGACGTCGCCCGTGCCGGCCTCCCCCTTGGAACGGATCATGGTCGCGCCCTCGTTGATGCGGCGCAGCGCCTCACCGAGGTTGGTGGCGCCGCACACGAACGGCACCCGGAACGCGCGCTTGTCCACGTGGTGGACGAAGTCGGCGGGGGAGAGCACCTCGGATTCGTCGATGTAGTCGACGCCGAGCTCCTGCAGGATCTGCGCCTCCACGAAGTGACCGATGCGCACCTTCGCCATGACGGGGACGTCGACGGCGGCGATGATGGAATCGATCAGGTCCGGATCGGACATGCGGGCCACGCCGCCCTGGGCGCGAATGTCGGCGGGCACGCGCTCCAAGGCCATGACGGCGACGGCGCCGGCGTCTTCGGCGATCTTGGCCTGTTCCGGCGTGACGACGTCCATGATGACGCCGCCGCGGAAGGTCTCGTGCAGGGATGGTGCTGAGGTGGTTTCGGTCATGGAACATCATCGTGCCAGCGTCCCTGGACTATTATGTAGGCCAAAACGAAACAATCTTTTTGGACCACTGTGGCTGACACCATTCCTGCGCGCATCGTCGCGACGATCCGTGAACGTATTTCCTCCGGCACGCTGCTCCCCGGCGACGGGCTGCCGTCGACCCGTACCCTGGCCGGGCAGTTGGGGGTCGCCCGCGGCAGCGTGGTCGCCGCTTTTGAACAGCTCGTGGGCGAGGGCTTTTTGGTGTCCGGGCCGGGCGGCACGCGGGTCAACCCGGACTTGCCGCCGCGTCCGGCCCGGTCGGGGCGGGCGCGACCGGGCGTCGATAAGCCGGACCCCGGTCTGTTGCGCCCCGGCGTGCCGGAGACCGGGCAGTTGGCCAGCACGCTGTGGCGGCGATGTTGGCGGGTCGCGGCGGCTGACCCGGTGGTCCACCCCGCGCCGGGGTCGTGGCGGCTGCGCGAATTGATCGCCGAGCATGTGCGCGTGACCAGGTCGGTGGCCGTGGATCCGGCGTCGGTGATCGTCACGGCGGGCGCGCGCGACGGTTTGCGCACGTTGCTGCAGGTCGTGGAGGGGACGGTGGCGGTGGAGGACCCGGGCTACCCGTCGCTGCACCGGGTTTCGCGGGCGATGGGACGCAAGCTCGTGCCGGTCGGGACGGACGGCGACGGCATCAGTGTGGCGCAGTTGGAGGCAGTGCGTCCGGCGGTGGTGCTGGTGATGCCGAACCACCAGTATCCGACGGGCCGGCAGATGCCCGCGAGCCGGCGCTTTGAGCTGATCGAATGGTCGCGGCGCAGCGGCGCGTTGATCGTGGAGGACGACTACGACTCGGAGCTGCGGCGGGCGCATCCGGCGTTGGCGGCCCTGGATCCGGGGGCGGTGCTGTTGGGTTCTTTCGCCAAGACGCTGACCCCGGCGCTGGGGCTGGGGTATCTGATAGTCCCGGAGCGGCTGCGGGAAGCCGTGGCGGGTCAGGCCGTGCCGGTGTCGGGGCTGGTGCAGGAGGCGATGGCGGAGTTCCTCGCCGCGGACGGGGTGCGGCGGCACACCGCCCGGATGCGTCGGGGCTACGGGCGCCGCCGCCTGCTCTTCGCCGAGGTGTTCCCGGAGGGGGTTCCCATGGACGGCGGGCTGCACGCGGTCATCGAGTTGCGTCCGGGCGCGGATGAGGCGGCGGCTGTGGCCCGGTGTCGGCGGGCGGGGCTGGCGGTGTCCGGGCTGGGGGATTATTGGACGGCCGCCGACCGGCCGGGCGTGGTGGTGGGCCTCGGCGGGGTGGGGGAGGAACGGTTGCGGGAGGCGTTGGAGCGGCTGCGCGGCCTGCTGCTGAGCTACTTGCCCTAAACCCCTGAAGGTCACCCCTGGCTGGACCCTGGGTCAAAAACGGGGGAGAAAACAGCAGGCGGCAGGTTTGATAGCCCCTTTCGCCCTGTTCGCCTAGCGAACCCCTTGCCGTGCGGGCGGTCACATTCCTAGTGTGAACGACATCACTGGCGCCCATGAGTTGAGGCGCCCGCCCAGCAGGAGGAAAGGACCACCCATGACTGACCGCCTCACCCCCCACAACGCCCCCGTGGAGGACGCCTTCGCGCCGCTCCACTTCCCCGACTACCGCACCACCGTCAAGCGCAACCCGAACAACGACCTGATCCTGGTCCCGGAGCGCCTCGGCGAACTCACCGGCCCCGTCTTCGGCGAACGCGACCTCGGCGGCGTCGACAACGACATGACCCACGCCAACGGCGGCGAAGCCATCGGCCAGCGCATCCTCGTCCACGGCCGCGTCCTGGGCTGGGACGGCAAGCCCGTGCCGAACACCCTCGTCGAGGTCTGGCAGGCCAACTCCGCCGGCCGCTACCGCCACAAGGGCGATTCCTGGCCCGCCCCGCTCGATCCCCACTTCAACGGCGTCGCCCGCACCCTGACCGACGCCGACGGCAACTACAGCTTCTACACCGTCATGCCCGGCGCCTACCCCTGGGGCAACCACCACAACGCCTGGCGTCCCGCCCACATCCACTTCTCCCTCTACGGCCGTCAGTTCGGCGAGCGCCTGGTCACCCAGATGTACTTCCCGAATGACCCCTTCTTTTTCCAGGACCCGATCTACAACGCCGTGCCGGCCGACGCCCGCGAGCGCATGATCTCCGTCTTCGACTACGACGAGACCCGCCCGAACTTCTCCCTCGGCTACAAATTCGACATCGTCCTGCGCGGCCGTCACGCCACCCCGTTCGAGACCCAGCGCTAACCCGACTTCCGTCTGAAAGGACCACACCATGATCGACACCGGTAAAACGGGTGAGTTCCGCTACCCTGTCTCCACCATCACCGACCAGGATGAAACCACCGCCGGCATCACCCCCTCGCAGACCGTCGGCCCTTACGTCCACATCGGCCTGACGCTGGAAGGCTCGGAGCAGGTGGCCACCGCCGAGGACGGCGACGCCCGCGAGATCTCCTTCACCGTCTTAGACGGCGACGGCGCCCCGGTCGCCGACGCCATGGTCGAAATCTGGCAGACCCGCCCCGACGGCACCTTCAACGCCCCCAACGACCCGCGCACCGGCGCCGCCGCCACCGTCGACGGCTTCCGCGGCCTCGGTCGCGCCATGGCCGACGAGACCGGCACCGCCACCTTTACCACCCTGCTGCCCGGCGCCTTCGACGGCCAGGCCCCGCACCTGAACGTCGGGGTCTTCGCCCGCGGCATGCTCGAGCGCCTGTTCACCCGCCTGTACTTCCCGGAAAACTCCGACGCCAACGCCGCCGACCCGGTGCTCGCCGAGGTGGGCGAGCAGCGCCGCGGGGCACTGGTCGCGGAGCAGACGGAGCGGGGATACCACCTGACCATCCACGTCCAGCACGACGACCCGGACGTCGAAACGCCCTTTTTCCGGGTGTGATCGCCATGGGCACAAGCAACCTCTCCCGCAACACCTACAGCGACCGCGCCGCCCACGGCGACGGCGTCCCCGCCGCCGCGACCCGGGTGTCGGACGCCGCCTGGCTCGACGCCATCCTGGAGTTCGAACGCGCCCTGGCCACTGCCGCCGCGGACGTCTCCGTCATCGACGCCGACGCCCGCGCCGCCGCGATCTCGGTCATCGACGCCGTCGAACTCGATTTCGACGCGGTGTCGGCGGCCTCCGCCGCCGGGGCGAACCCGGCGATCCCCATCGTCGCGCAGCTGAAAAAACAGGCCGAAGACCAGGGCGTGAGTACCGCCGGCATTCACCTCGGGGCCACCAGCCAAGACGCCATCGACACCGCCATGGTGCTGTGCCTCAGGCGCGCCGCGTCCCACACCCTGTCGCGGACCACCGAGATCGAGCGCATCCTGCGCATGATGGCGGTCACCCACCGCGCCACCCCGATCATGGGACGCACCCTGGGACAGCAGGCGTTGCCCACCACCTTCGGGCTGGTCGCCGCCACCTGGCTGCAGATCGGCAGCGCCGCCCGGGCCGCTTTCGAAGACGCCGTCGACGCCCTGCCCCTGCAGTACGCCGGCGCCACCGGCACCCTGGCCGCCACACACCCGCACGGCCTGCGCATCCACGACCGGCTCGCGGAGCTGTTGGAACTGGAGACGTGGCCGCTGGCCTGGCACTCCGACCGGCAACCCCTGGTCGCCGTCGCCTCCGCCGCCGCCCGGTTGGCCGGCGCGGCACGCAAAGTCGCCGGCGACGTCATCTTCTACTCCGCCACCGAGGTCGGCGAAGTGCGCGAAGGCGCCCCGGGCGGATCGTCCTCGATGCCGCACAAGGCCAACCCTGCGGCGGCGATCGCCTGCGACGGCTACGCCCGCCGCACCCCGGCGCTGGCCGCCACCATGTTCGACTCCCTCGACTGCCGGCTGCAGCGCGGCACGGGCAGCTGGCACGCCGAATGGCAGACGATGCGCGAACTCATCGCCGCCACTGACAGCGCCATCGCCCGCATCCACGTCAGCCTGGCCGGACTGATCGTCGACGCCGACGCCATGGCCGCCAAACTCCCCGACAACCCGGACGTCGGCCACGCCGCCGCCCTGGTCGACGACATCCTCGAAAGGACCGCAGACCTATGACCAACCCCGACTACGACGCCGGACGCAGCGCCGCCCACGAGGTCGGCATGACCAACCGCCGCGCGGTCCTGGGCGACGCCCACGTGGACCGGGCGATCGCCAACCAGAGCCCGGTCACCGAGAAGTTCCAGGACTTCATCACCCGCACCGCCTGGGGCGACGTCTGGAACCGCGACGCGTTGGACCACACCCAGCGACGCCTGCTGACCATCGCGATCCTCACCGCCGTCGGCAACGACGGCGAGCTGGACATGCACATCAAGGCGGCCCTGCGCGCCGGCGTCGACGCCGAGACCATCGGCGAAGTGCTGCTGCACACCGCCGTGTACGCCGGCGTACCCAACTCCAACCACGGCTTCAAACTGCTCGACGCCGCCGTGGCAGAACACAACGACACCCAGGAGAAGTGAGAGCCATGACCCACACCCCCGTCGCCATCATCGGCGCAGGCCCGGCAGGACTGACCCTGTCGCACCTGCTGCACCAGCACGGCGTCGAATCCGTCATCTTCGAATCCCGCTCCCGGCAGGACGTCGAAGAAACCGTCCGCGCGGGCGTGCTCGAGCAGGGCGTCATCAACATGATGCGCCAGACCGGCGTCTCCGAGCGGATGGACGCCCACGCCGACATCGACGACGCGATCGACATCTCGATCAACGGCTCCCGCACCCGCATCGACCTCAAGGAACTGACCGGCCACCAGATGGCGGTCTGGGCGCAGCACGAGTACCTCACGGACTTCATCGCCAAGCGCCTCGCCGACGGCGGCACCATCTTCTTTGAGACCCAAGTCGATGACGCCGACGGCTACGACGGCGACAAGGTGGTCATCGACTACACCACCGCCGACGGCCGCCACGAGCAGATGACCGCCGACTACGTCGTCGCCGCCGACGGCTCGAAATCGCCCTACCGCGGCCCGATCCTGGAACAGGACGGCGCCGTGCGCTCCCGGCACGAATACCCCTACGCCTGGTTCGGCATCCTGGTCAACGGCCCGCAGACCCAGAAGGAACTGATCTACGCCACCCACGAAGAGGGCTTCGCGCTGATCTCGACCCGTTCCAAAGACGTCCAGCGCTACTACCTGCAGTGCGACCCGAACGACACCGTCGACCAGTGGTCCGACGAGCGTATCTGGGAGCAGCTGCACAAGCGCGTGGACGGCGAAGGCCTGACCGTGCAGGAAGGCGAGATCTTCGACAAATCCGTCCTGAAGTTCCGCTCCGCCGTCACTGACCCGATGCAACGCGGCCGCCTGTTCCTGGCCGGCGACGCCGCCCACACGGTGCCGCCGACCGGCGCCAAGGGCCTGAACCTGGCCGTCGCGGACGTCTCCGTCCTCGCGCCGGGGCTGGTCCGCGCGATCAAGCGCGGCGACAACGACCTGTTGGACAACTACTCCGCGATCGCGGTGCCGCGCATCTGGCGGGCCCAACACTTCTCCTACTGGATGAGCTCCATGCTGCACTCCGTTCCGGAGCAAGGCTACTTCCAGCACCGTCGCCGCCTCGCCGAGCTGGAGGCCATGATCTCCTCCGAGGCCGGTCGCCGCTACCAGGCGGAGCAGTACGTCGGGATCGATCTGCCGAAGTTCGAGGTGTAGCGCCCGTGAGCTCTCTTACCACCGCCGCTGACCGCGGGGCCGGCGCCGCCGTCGCGCGCAAGTCGCCGATGATCGCCGTCGTGCTGTGTTGGGTCGCCGTGCTCCTCGACGGCTTCGACATGGTGGTGCTCGGCGTCGTGCTGCCCGCCATGATGGAAGACCCGCAGCTGCAGCTCACCGCCGGGGAGGGCACCCAAATCTCCACGGCGGGGCTGTTTGGCATGATGCTCGGGGCCCTGGCCATCGGCCGGCTCACCGACGCGGTGGGCCGGCGCTGGGTGATCATCGGTTCCGTGTTCTCGTTCTCCGTGCTCACGCTGTTTCTGGGGTTCGTGGACCAGCTCTGGTTGTTCATCCTGCTGCGCTTCCTCGCCGGCGTCGGCCTGGGTGGCTGCATGCCGACGGCGATTTCCATGGTGACCGAATTCCGCGGCCGCGCCAAGGCCGGGTCCTCGGCGACGTTCACCACCACCGGCTACCACGTCGGCGCCGTGCTCACCGCGCTGCTGGGCATCGTCATGCTCGCCGACTTCGGCTGGCAGTCGCTGTTCGTCGTCGGCGCGCTGGCCGGCATCGCGGTCACCCCGATCATGATCTGGAAGCTGCCGGAATCCCCGCAGTTTCTGCAGTCCAAGGGCAAGGACGAGGAAGCCGAGCGGGTGGCCGCGGAATACGGCATCGAACTCAACGACGAGATCGACGCCGCCGAGAAGGAGGACGCGAAGGGCTTCGCCTCCCTGCTGACCCCGCGGTACCGCCGCAACACGATCTTCATCTGGTTGACCTCGTTCATGGGGCTGCTGCTGGTCTACGGGTTGAACACCTGGTTGCCGCAGATCATGCGCGAGGCCGACTACGACATGGGCAACTCCCTGGGCTTCTTGCTGGTGCTCAACGTCGGCGCCGTCGTCGGCCTGATCATCGCCGGCCAGATCTCCGACAAGACCAACCCACGCTCCACCGGGATCCTGTGGTTCGTGCTCTCCGGCGTGTTCCTGGCGTTGATGGCCATCAAGCTGCCGCTGCTGGCCCTGTATGCGATCGTCTTCTTGACGGGCGTGTTCGTGTTCTCCTCGCAGAACCTCGTCTACGGTTTCGTCGGCGCCAACCACCCGTCGTACCTGCGGGCGACCGCCATGGGCGGGGCGGCCGGCGTGGGTCGTCTCGGCGCGATCTCCGGCCCCTTGTTGGGCGGGTTGCTGCTGTCGCTGGGCATGGCCCATCCGTGGAGCTTCTTCGCCTACGCCGCGGTCGGTTTCCTCGGCGCGGCGCTCTTCGCGGTCACCCGCCCGCTGCGGGTGACCAGGAAGATGCTCGTGACGCATCCGCAATAACCGCTGGCCGCAGTCGCCTCAGCGCGGAACGCCCGCGCGGCTGTCCGACCCCGTCACCAGGCGCGCGCATGGTGACGGGGTTTTCTGCATGCACGGAATCTTCCGCAGGCGTTGGCGCCGCGGGGCCGGCGATGCGCGCGCATAGTGGGCGGGCATGGAAACGGCGACTCCCCCGGGCGGAACCGTTCACAGTTCACGTCCGCCCAGGGGAGCGCGCGGGGCATAAAGAGTCAGCGTCGTGCACCGGACCTGACGTCGTGCTCGCAAGGAACGGAAGCGGCGGGGCTGGAAGTGGAGGCCTCCGGCGCCTTCGTCGACGTAGCCTCAGTGTTCGCGGCCCTCTCGGTGGAGTCGGCCACGGTGCCTTTGTCCTTTTCTTCCGTCACCGGCGCCGCCTTCTGCGGTTTCGGGTCCAGCAGCCAGGCGACGAGGCAACCGAAGACGATGCCCCAGAACGGTGCGGTGATGCCCAGCAGCGTCAGCTCAGAGACGGTGACCAGGAAGCACACGAGTGCGCCCGTGGAGTACGCCCCCTTGAAACCGGCGAGGAAGGCGTTCTTCAGCGGGGTGAGCATCGCGATGCCGGCCAGGGCGGCGATGAAGGAGGCGGGCATGGCCAACATGAAACCGACGAAGGCGGGGGCGAACAAGCCGACGACGATGGCGCCGACGGCGGTGACCATGGCGGCCGTGTAATGGCGTTCCTTGTTCGGCCCGGAAATGATCAGGGCGTTCGTCGGGCCGGTCAGGCAAGTGGTGACGTTGCCGATGAACGCCATCGGAATCGACACCAGGCCGCTGGCCGCGGAGGCGAGGTTGACGCTGGGCTTGTGGCCGGCGGCGGAGAGCACCGCCACGCCCTGGCCGTTCTGGACGATGACCACGGTGATCGCGAGCGGGAGGACGAGCTCCATCATGGCGCCGAGGGAAAACTCCGGCGTGGTGAGCACTGGGGCGGCGACCACGCCGTCGTCGAAGATCCCGGAGTCGACCCGGCCGGCGGCGAACGCGATGAGCGTGCCGACGACCGCGGCGATCGCCACCGGTGGCGCGACCGCCGCGATCTTCGGGAAGACGGTGAGACCGACGAACACCACGATCATGGAGATCGTGATCAGCGGGTCGTCGACGGCGGCGGTGATCAGGTCGAGCCCGAAGCGCAGGAAGATGCCGGCGACCATCGCCATCACGATCGTCGCCGGCAGCAAGGCCATGATGCGCCCTATCAAGCCCGTCCATCCGAGCAGGAAGACGAGCACGCCCGTGGCCAGATACGCGCCGATGACTTCGCCGAAGCTCAGGTGCATCAGGGCGTCGCCGACGATGACGGTGCCGGGAATGGTCCAAAAGTAGGCCTGGGGGCTGCGGTACAGGTACGTCAGCAGCAGGGTGAGGATGCCGTTGCCGAGGAAGGCGCCGAGAATCCAGGAGGAGGTCTGGTCCGGGCTGAGGTTGCCGGCCGCGGCCGCGGCCAGGATGACGGCGATCGGGCCGGAGGCTGAGAACACCAGCGCCACCAGACCGTTGCCGATCTCCTGCGGGCCCAGGTCGCGGCGAATGTCCCGCAGCGTGGGGCGGGGCAGTTCCGGCCGTTCGACCGCGAGCAGGGGAGAGAGTTTCATGGGTGTCCTTGTTCCGCGCGGGCGTCTTAAGCCTGGTCGCGGGGCATGATGTGGATGTGGTCGATGTTGACGTGCTTGGGCTGGGAGGCGACCCAGCGGATGGATTCGGCGACGTCGGCCGCAGACAAGTTGAGCTTGTCGGCGTACACGGCCGCCGCCTTGTCCTGGTCGCCCTTGAAGCGGACGAGGGAGAAGTCCGTCTCGACGCGGCCCGGGTCGATCTGGGTGACGCGGACGGGGTCGCCGACGTGCTCGAGGCGCAGCACGCGGGTGAGCGCCCCTTCGCCGAACTTGGCGGCGTTGTAGCCGGCGCCGCCGGCGTAGGCCGTGAAGGAGGCCATGGAGCCGATGTTGATGACGTGGCCTTCAGACGCGATGAGTTTGTCCAGCAGCGCCTTGGTCATGCGCAGGGTGCCGAGGACGTTGACGTCGTACATCCACTGCCAGTCGTCGAGGTCGGCGTCCTTGATGGAGTCCAGCCCCATGGCGCCGCCGGCGTTATTGACCAGCAGGTCGACGCGCTCGACCTGGGCGGTGAGCCGGTCGACGGACTCCTGGTCCGTCACGTCCAGTTCAATGGCGGTGCCGCCGACCTCGTCGGCTACGGCCTGAATTTTGTCGGTGCGGCGGGCGGCGGCGATGACGTGCCAGCCCTCCTGGGCGAGTGCCCCCGCAGTGGCCTTGCCGATGCCGGAGGAGGCGCCCGTTACAATTGCGATCTTTTTATCGGTGGGGATGCTCATAGGGGGCATTGTGCTCTACGGCACAGATCGCTGCATCGAGGCTACCCCCGGCCGGTTGGCGACTGGCCGTATTATATGATGAAATATCGACGAATTCGCTGTTCAGGGCCGAAAAAACAGGTTCGCTACGCGCACGAAAATACCCCCTTTTTCTTATGCCCGCGGCGACCGGGCACTGCACTGTCCGCTCTGCCTGACCAGAAAGAAGCTGCTGATGTCCGACGAGCACACCTTCATCAGACGACTGAACGGCCCCGTCCTCATCCTTATGGTCATGGCGGCGCTGGGGATTATGGTGGTCGCGTGGTCCGTGATCGGAAGCTCGCCGGTCACCGCGATCGGGGTGACGGTGCTCGTGGCGGCGGCCGCGCTGGCCCTCGGCCTGCTGGCGCTGCGGGTGAAGTTGACGGTGCGGTCCGATGGCGTGACGGTGTCCATGCTGGGCAATTCCGAGACCATCCCGGCAAGTTCGATCACCGGCGTGAGCCGGGGGCCGGTCACGGGCATCAAAGAAGGGGCGGGTCTGCGGTTCGTCGGGCAAACCGGGCGGGACACCGGCTATCTCGTCGGCGGAGAAACCGTTCGCATCGACGCTGCGGCGCATTCCTATCTGGTGTCTTCCGACGCCGTCGAGGACGTCATCACGGCGATCGAGAAGATCACTGCGCGTCACTGACGGCGGTTGTCCTTATATATATAAGGACAACCGCCGTCAGTGACACATAGCCCAGACCTACCGGATGCGGCGGTGAATCGACTTGTAGGACAGGTAGGCGTGCAGACCTTCAAGCCCGTATTCCACGCCGAGTCCGGAGTCGTGCCGGCCGCCGAAGGGGGCGGAGTGGTTGGATCCGAAGAAGTTGATGCCCACGGAACCGGAGTCGATCTGGCGGGCGATCCTGAGCGGCGGAGGAGATGGTCTCGGCGGCCATGTCCACCACTTCGTCGTAGCACGACGCCAGGGCGAGGATACGGGTGGGGATGTAGCAGGTCTGGCCGGTGTTGCGCATGCAGGAGCGAATCAGCGCCTGCGATATGGCGTCTTGTGCAGCATCGACCGCCCCGGAACTTTGTTGTTGCCCGCCATCTCCCACCTACTCCTTGTCCAGGGGGTCGAACAGGCCACGCAGCTCGCGCCGGCCCGGCACCCCCAGCTTCTTGTACACGCGCGTCAAGTGGTACTCCACCGTCTTCGTCGACAACGTCAGTTGCTGCGCCACCGACCGGTTCGACGCCCCGTCCGCCACCAATAAGGCGATCTGCTCTTCCTGCGGGGTCAACCCCAGCCGGGTCTCCGAACGCTCGCCCACTCCGCTGGCCCGGCGCTCCGCCGCGCACCTCCGCGCCATGGTCGGCGCCCCGATCTCCGTGTAGACCTCCCCGGCGCGCCCGAAGATCTCGTCCGCCTGGGAGCGGCGACCGTAGCGGCGCAAGGCCTGCCCGTATTCGAAGAGCACCCGCGCCAGGTAGGTCGGCATGTGCCGGCCCTCGAGGGCGGCGACGGCGTCGTCGAAGGTGGCGAACCCGGCTTTCTTCTCCCCGCGCTGCAGCCGGATGGTGGCGCGGATCATGGCGTTCTTCGCGTTCAGCGAGGACAACCCAGAGGGCAAGTGACGGGATTCGGCGGCGCTGATCAATTCGTCGGCTTCGTCCACGCGCCCGGCCCGCAGCAGCGTGGAGGCGTAGATGTCTTCCCACGGCCAGAAACCCGGGTGTTGGGTGTCGGTCAGCGCCACGATGCGCGCGAGATCGGCGCCGGCGCGCAGCGCCACGGGCAAATCCGCCGAGGAGGCGGTGACGATCATCCGGCCCATGGCCGCGGGCAGGCGCTGCAGCAGGAAAGCGTCTTCGCCCACGGTCATCCGCGAGAAATAGTAACGGCGCAAGGCCGCGTCGCCGCGCATGCCGGCGGTTTGCGCGGCGGTCCACAACAGCAACGGCTCCAGCAGGCGCACCCCGCGCGACTCCGCGCTGGCCAAGCCGCGCTCCACCGTCTCCGCCGCGCCGGCGAGATCGCCGAGGACATACTGGGTGCGCGCCAGCCACGCGTCCTGCCAGATCCGCAACAACGGCGTCTCCCCGGCCCGCAGCCGCAGGTGCTCCCGCGCGCTGAGCGGATCGTCGTGGGCCAGCGACACCCAGCCACGCAGCAACGCCAGTCGCTGGCGCCCGGCGTCGGTGTGCATCCGGGGCACGGCTTTCGGGGTGGCCCCGGTGATTACGGTGCGCCCCAGCATGACCAGGGCGTGGGCCTCGTCGGCCTCATCGGTGCGGGGCACCGCGTGCGCGGCGGCCTCGGTGGCGCGCTGCAGCAGCTGCCGCGGCTGCCAGTCCGCCAGGGCGAGCAACGGCCCGCGCACGGAACCGGGCCGAATCAATTCCCGCGCCCGCTGGCGGTGCCCGGAGTACAAGGAAAGATAGCCCTCGACGGCTTCTCGACGCCCGGCCTCACCCTCCGCTGCGGCCGCCGGGTCAGTCAGGTGCACCCAGGCGGTGGAGACGTCGCCGCGCCGGGCGTGTTCCTCGGCGGCGCGCAGGGAGCCCGGGGTGGGTGGCGACGGGCGGTGCCAGTGGTCGGCGGGGTAGGAGTCGAGCAGTTCGTCGATGCGCTCGGGGCGCCCGCCGGTGCGGCGGCGGATGTCTTCGAGTGCGGCGACGGGCAGCGGGGCGCCGGTGCGGTTGTGGACGTAGTCCGCCAGTTGCGCCAGCGACAACGGCGGCACCCGATAGGTGGCGGTGGCGAAGCGGGTGACGCGTTCTTCGCTCGCGGCGGCGATGACCACGGGGCGGGGTTGGGGCCCTTGGTGGATGGCGGTGAGCAGGGTGCGCAGGGAGTCGTCGTCGATGAAATCGAGGTCGTCGATGAGGGTGACCGCGGCGGGCGGGGAGGGCAGCAGGGCGCTGACCGATCCGGGTTGGTGACGGTTGTGGGGCAGGAGTTGGAGCCGGTGCACGCGTTCTTCGGCCAGGGCGTGGGCGAGTTCGTCGAAGAGGCGGCGGGTGGCGCCGTCGAGGAGCAGGAGGTGGCCCTGTCCGGGGATCCGCGAGGTCACCAGGTGCGCCAGGCGCGTGATCAGAGGATGACTCATGCGCTCAGCTTACTGCCGGGCTTTTCCGTAGGGTGGCGGGCGAGGCGCCCCAGACAGGGGCGCAGACACAAGTGTCAAGGAGAGTGTTTTCATGTCGAACGTCACGATCATCGGCGGCCACGGAAAAGTCGCGCTGCTCGCCGCTCCGCTGTTGGTGGAGGCTGGCCACACGGTGCGGTCGATCATCCGTAAAGAGGAGCAGACCGCCGATGTGGAGGCGACTGGGGCGAAGGCGATGGTCGCGGACGTCGAAAAGCTCGACGAGAACGGCATCGCCGAGGTGCTGTCCGGAAGTGACGCCGTGGTCTGGTCCGCCGGCGTCGGCGGCGGCGATGACGAGCGCACGTGGGCGCTGGACCGCGACGCCGCGATCCGCACGATGGACGCCGCCCGGGCCGTCGGCGTCAACCGCTTCATCATGGTGTCCTTCTACGGTTCCCGGCTCGTCGACGGCGTCTTCCCCGGCGTCGACGAGGGCGAGACGATGTACGCCTACTTCAACGCCAAGGCGCAGGCGGACGATTACCTGCGCATCAAGAGCGGCCTGGATTGGACGGTGCTGGGCCCCACGGAGCTGACGCTGGAGGAGCCCACCGGAAAGATCACCGTGGCGCAGCTGGATGAATCGGGCACGCAGACGCCCGCCACCTCCCGGGCGAACGTGGCCCGGGTGGTCGCCGCGGCGGTGGACAACCCGGCCTCGATCGGCTGCACCGTAAACTTCTACGACGGCGACACCCCGATCGAGAAGGCGCTCGAGCAGGGCGTCGACTACGTCGGCTGACCACCGACAAAAGAACGCCGCCGTGGCCCCGGAAATCGGGGGCACGGCGGCGTCGTCTTTTCAGGCGTGACTAACCGGCCAAGAAGGCCGTGAGGGCCTCGTTGACCTGGTCCGCGGCCTCGTAGGTGGGCACGTGCGCGCCCGGGGTCACGGTCACGGTGGTGGCCGGGCCGGCGACGCCGTCGGCGATGGTCTGCAGCGCGGCCGGGGGAGTGGACTCGTCCTCCGCGCCGGCGAGGGTGAGCACCGGGACGGTGATCTCCGACAGGCGCTCCCGGAAGTCCCAGCCGGCCAGCGCGTCCGAGCAGGCGGCGTAGCCGATGCCGCGGGTGGTGGAGATCATCGCGCGGTACCAGTCGGTCGTGGCCGGCAGGGCGCCGCGGAAGCCCTTGGTCACCCACAGTCCGACGACGCCTTCCAGCATCGGGGCGACGCCCTCGGCGCGGGTGAGTTCGGCGCGCGGGTTCCACTTGTCGGCTCCGCCGAAGTAGGCGGCGGTGCACAGGAACGCGGCGCGGGTGACGCGCTCGGAGGTCGCGGCCAGGTACTGGGCGAGGGCCCCGCCCAGCGACAGGCCGACGACGGCAAACTCCGTGACGTCGAGGCTGTCGAGCGTCTCCAAGACGTCGTTGGCAAGGTCGTCGATGGTGGTCTCGCCCGGCTCGACCTCCGGGTCGGGCGACAGGCCGTGGCCGCGGTGGTCGAGGGCGATGACGCGGTGGCCCGAGCTCAGCGCGTCGAGCTGCGGCAGCCACATGTCCGTGGTGGAGGCGATGGAGCCGAGCAGGACCACGGCCGGGCCGGATCCGTATTCAACGTGGTGCAGAATCATTGTCGTGTCACTCCTTGTAAAACTGGGTTAGACGGTCTCGATGACGGCCGCCATGCCCTGGCCGCCGCCGATGCACATGGTCACCAGTGCGCGGTGCTTGCCGGAGCGGGCGAGTTCGTGGGCGGCGGTGACGATCATGCGGGCGCCGGTCGCGCCGACCGGGTGGCCCATGGAGATGCCGGAGCCGACCGGGTTGAGGCGCTCGTCGTCCGCGGAGATGCCCCACTCCTTGAGCACCGCCAGCGCCTGGGCGGCGAAGGCCTCGTTGAGCTCGATCAGGTCGATGTCGTCGAAGGTCAGGCCGAGGCGCTCAAACAGCTTCGCGGTGGCGTTGACCGGGCCGATGCCCATGGTCTCCGGGGCGACGCCGGCGACGGCCCAGCCGGAGAGCTTGGCGACGGGGGTCAGGCCGAGCTCCTCGGCCTTGGCGGCCGTGGTGACGACCACGGCGGCGGCGCCGTCGTTCTGGCCGGAGGCGTTGCCCGGGGTGACGGTGGCCTCGTCGTCTTGCCGGCCCATCATCGGGCGCAGGGTGGACAGCTTCTCCAGGGTGGTGTCGCCGCGCGGGTGCTCGTCGGTGTCGAAGACGATCGGATCACCCTTGCGCTGCGGGATGGTCACGGGGACGATCTCCGCGTCGAACAGGCCCTGCTCCTGCGCGGCGACGGCGCGCTGGTGGGACTCGTAGGCCATCTTGTCCTGGGCCTCGCGCTCGATGTCGTGCTCGCGGCGGAGGTTCTCGGCGGTTTCGATCATGCCGCCGGGGATCGGGTGGTTCTTGCCGCCGGCGGTCTCGCGAGCCTCGGCGAGACGGTCGCGGAAGACCATGTTGCCGCCCTTCTTGCCCCAGCGGACGTCGGCGTCGACGGTGTACTCGACTCCGGACATGGACTCGGCGCCGCCGGCGATGATCAGGTCAGCCGCGCCGGACTGGACGTGCGCGGCGGCGGTGGCGATGGCCTGCAGGCCGGACCCGCAGCGGCGGTCGAGCTGCATGCCGGGCACGGACTCGCCGAGGCCGGCGTCGAGGGCGACGACGCGGCCCAGTGCGGGGGCGGCGCCGTTGGGGGATGCCTGGCCCAGGATGAGGTCGTCGATCTGCTCGCCCTTCAGACCGGTCTTGTCGACGAGGGCCTTGACCACGGTGGCGGCCAGGTCCTGGACGGGCACGTTCTTCAGCGCGCCGCCGTACCGGCCCACTGCGGTGCGCAGCGGGGAGCACAGGACGATGTCGGTGGGGTTGGTCATGGTGAGTGCCTTTCTGTGTCTTTTCGGGTTAAAGGTGCTGGGTGGAGATGTAGTCGGAACTGATGTCCCGCGCCGCCTGGCGGACGGCGGGGATCACGTGCCGCTGGAGGGTCTCCAGGGTGTATCCGGCGGTATGCGTGGACACGTTGATCGCGGCGACCGTGCGCCCGGCTGAGTCCACGATAGGCGCCGCGACGGAGCGGAGCCCTGGTTCGAGCTCCTGGTCGACCACGGAGTAGCCGACGTCGGCGACCGTGGCGATGGCCTGGCGCAGCTCAGCCTGACTGTCTGCGGTCTCGGAGGTCAGGGCGGTCAACTCCGCCGCGGCGAAGTAGTCGTCGAGTTCATCCGGGGGCAGCCCGGCCAGCAGCGTCCTGCCCATCGAGGTGGCGTGGGCGGGGAAGCGGGTGCCGATGTTGATGTTGACGCTCATGATGCGCCGCACCGGCACCCGGCCGATGTAGACGACGTCCGTGCCGTCGAGCACGGACAACGACGAGGATTCGCCCAGCGTCGCGGACAACGACTCCATGTGGGGCTGGGAGATGTCCGGCAGCTCCTGGGAGGAGACGTAGCTGTAACCCAGCTCGAGAATGCGGGGGGTGAGCCAGAACTCGGTGCCGTCGGTGCCCGCGTACCCCAGGCCGACGAGGGTGTGCAGGAATCGGCGGGCGGTGGCCCGGGCGAGTCCGGTGTTCTCGGCGACCTGGGTGAGGCTTTGTCGGCGGCGGTCCGCGTCGAATGAGGTGATCACGCTGAGGCCCCGGGCGAGCGACTGCACGTATGCGCTGTCGCCCGTAGTGTGGGGTGTCACGTCGGCGGCTCCTTTCCTTACTGCAATGGTTGCACCAAAGTTCGCTCTGTGAACCCTTGTGCGCTTCTCGCACCAAGTGTACAGTGTCAATCATGCTTGACAAGACTCTTCCTAGTACGGATGCCGCAGTGGCCGACATCCCCGACGGTGCGTCTGTCGCCGTCGGCGGGTTCGGCCTCGTGGGTATCCCCGCCCGTCTCATCGACTCCCTGCGCACCCAGGGGGCGAGCGACCTGACCATCGTCTCCAACAACCTCGGCACCGACGGATTCGGCCTGGGCCTCCTCCTGGAGGACGGCCGCATCAGCCGCTCCATCGGTTCCTACATCGGTTCCAACAAGGAATACGCCCGCCAGTACCTCTCCGGCGAGCTTTCCGTGGAGTTCACCCCACAGGGCACCCTCGCCGAGCGCATGCGCGCCGGCGGCGCCGGCGTCCCGGCCTTCTACACCAAGGCCGGCGTGGGCACCCAGCTGGCCGACGGCGGCCTGCCGGTGCGCTACAACTCCGACGGCACCGTCGCGGAGACCTCGAAGCCGAAGGAGACCCGCGAGTTCAACGGTGAGCTCTTCGTCCTCGAGGAGTCCATCCGCACGGACTACTCCTTCGTGCACGCCGCGAAGGCCGACCGTTACGGCAACCTGGTCTTCGAGAAGACCGCCCGCAACTTCAACCCGGACGCCGGCATGGCGGGCAAGGTCACCATCGCCCAGGTGGAGGAACTCGTCGACGTCATCGATCCGGACGACGTGCACCTGCCCGGCATCTACGTCGACCGCATCGTGGTGGTCGGCCCGCAGGAAACTGGCATCGAGAATCGGACGGTGAGCAAGTAATGACTTGGACTCGTGAAGAAATGGCGGCCCGTGCCGCCAAGGAACTGGACAACGGCCAGTACGTCAACCTCGGCATCGGCATGCCGACCCTGATCCCCGGCTTCCTGCCGGAGGACCTCGAGGTCGTCCTGCACTCCGAGAACGGCATCCTCGGCGTCGGCCCGTACCCGACCGAGGACGAGCTCGACCCGCAGCTGATCAACGCCGGCAAGGAAACCATCACCGCCGGAGAAGGCGCCGCCTACTTCTCCTCCTCGGACTCCTTCGCCATGATCCGCTCCCGCTCCATCGACGTGGCCGTCCTGGGCGCCATGGAGGTCTCCGAAACCGGTGACCTGGCGAACTGGATGATCCCGGGCAAGATGGTCAAGGGCATGGGCGGCGCGATGGACCTGGTCCACGGCGCCAAGAAGATCATCGTCATGATGGACCACACCACCAAGAAGGGCGCCTCCAAGGTCCTGCCGGTGTGCAAGCTCCCGCTGACCGGCGCCAAGTGCGTCGACCTCATCGTGACCAACTACGCGGTCTTCTCCGTGGACTCCGAGGAGGGCCTGACCCTGCTCGAGTGCGCCGAGGGCGAGACCGTCGAGTCGGTCCGCGAAGTCACCGAGGCAGAGTTCAAGGTGCACGACGCCCTCGTCTAGCACCTTGTGCGTTGACGGTCTCGTGCGTTGACGCGGCACTGGGCCGGCCCTTCCCCGATCAGTCGGGGAGGGGCCGGCCCAGTTGCGTGTCTGGCGGGCTCAGCGGGGATCTTCCTGCCGCACCACGGTCGCCGGCGGCGGCAGAATGCGGTCGAAGACCCACGCGAACACGAACGTGTAGATGAGAAAGAAGATCAGCAGCCCCAGCTCGAGGATGAACGCCTCCACCAGGCCCACCCCGAGAATCAGCGCGATGATCGGCACCAGGAAGAAGACGAGCCCGCCCTCGAAACCGAGCGAGTGGACCACGCGGCGGCCGAGCGTGCGCTTCTGCGATTGCTGGCGCTTCTCCCAGTTTTCGAACAACGTGTTCCAGATGAAGTTCCAGATCACCGCCACCACCGAGGACACGACGGCGATCAGCGTCGAATTGCCGCCGCCCAGCCCCAACAGGGTCAGGGACACGGACACGAAGAGGATGGCGATGGCTTCATACGACAGGACGTAGATGATGCGGCGTTTGACGGGTGACATGTTTTCCTTCTCATGAGCGTTCATGGGAAGCCGCGTTACCGGTTCACGTCCACGATCGACTGCTGGGCGACTGTAAAAGGTAACACAGCGGCCGGATCCGGGTAATCACGGAGTACGCCGTCCCTACGCGCAGGGGAAATGTGGTCAGATGGAATAGCGCCCGGCCTCGGCCAGTTGAATTGACGTGAGCGCTAGAGTGGGCGTGAGACATGAGGTCAAAGCTGGCCCGCGACAAGAACGGATTCCCAACCAGAAAATGGCACGTATGCAAGAAAGCGCAGATCTGCTGAAATGCTCCTTCTGCGGAAAGAGCCAGAAACAGGTCAAGAAACTCATTGCCGGCGGCGGCGTCTACATCTGCGACGAATGCATCGAACTCTGCAACGAGATCATCGAAGAGGAGATCGGCGCAGAGGACGTGAAGGATGAGGCCGCCGACGTCGCGCTGCCGCGCCCGTCGGAAATCTCCGCCTTCCTCGACCGCTACGTCATCGGCCAGTCCGACGCCAAACGCACCCTGGCCGTGGCCGTCTACAACCACTACAAGCGCATCCAGGCGGGCATGCAGGCGGACACCGCCCGGCACCGGAAGCGGGGCGACGACCACGAGGGCGTCGACATCGCCAAGTCGAACATCCTGATGCTCGGCCCCACCGGCTCCGGCAAAACCTACCTGGCCCAGACCCTGGCCAAGCTGCTCGACGTGCCGTTTGCCATCGCCGACGCCACCAGCCTGACCGAGGCCGGCTACGTCGGCGAGGACGTCGAGAACATTCTGCTGAAGCTGCTGCAGGCCGCGGACTTCGACGTCGAGCGCGCGCAGCGCGGGATCATCTACATCGACGAGGTGGACAAGATCTCGCGCAAGTCGGACAACCCGTCGATCACCCGCGACGTGTCCGGCGAAGGCGTGCAGCAGGCGCTGCTGAAGATTCTCGAGGGAACCGTCGCCTCCATCCCGCCGCAGGGCGGGCGCAAGCACCCCAACCAGGAATTCATTCAGCTGGACACCACCAACGTGCTGTTCATCGTCGCCGGCGCCTTCTCCGGCCTGGAAAAGGTCATCGCGGAGCGGGTCGGCAAGAAGGGCCTCGGCTTCGGCTCCGAACTAGAGACCGCCGACGACCGGGAGAAGCAGGACCTGTTTGCGAGCGTGCAGCCGGAGGACTTGGTCAAGTTCGGGCTCATCCCGGAGTTCATCGGCCGACTGCCGGTCGTGGCCACCGTCGACAACCTGGACCGGGAATCCCTCGTCCGGGTCCTGACGGAACCACGCAACGCACTGGTCAAGCAGTATGAACGACTCTTCGAGATGGACGGGGTCAAACTCACCTTCGAGGAGGAGTCCCTGGGCGCCATCGCGGACAAGGCCCTGGAACGCGGCGCCGGCGCCCGCGGCCTGCGCGCCATCATGGAGGAGCTGCTGGTCCCGGTGATGTACGACATCCCGGACCGCGACGACGTCGCCGAAGCCATCATCACCCCCGAATGCGTCCAGGGCGACGCGCAACCGGAACTGGTGCTGCGCGACGAGGCGGAGAAGACCGCCTAAAAATCCTCGTCGGCGTAGACGCTCAAACTGGTCTGCGCCTGCGTGGTCGACTCCAGCGGGCTCAAGTAACTGCTTTGCCCGGTGTCCGGGATGTTCGAGGTCAAGAAAGCCAGCACCGTGTCGACGGTCAGCCGGTGCATGCCGGCCAGGTTTTCCTCGGAATCGAAGTCGATGCCGAGCAGGTTGTGGGTCTGCAGCTTGTTGGTCAGCCGATAGAAGGGCAGCGCGCTGATCAACGTGATGAGGTCGTCGGCGTTGATGCCCGGGCGGAAGGCCCCGGCGTCCTGGCCCATCAGCAGCAGCCGATCCAGCCGCAGCTTCAGTCCGGTCTCATCGATCAGCGGGGGCTGTTCGTCCATCTGCAGGACGTTGACCAAGTTTTCCGACACCACCAGGCGCAGTGACTGCGGGTGGAGCGTGAACTGCGTGAACACCGCGTCGACGAGGACGCGGATGCCTTCGACGGGCACGGCGGAGTCCACCTGGAACGTCTCTTCCGGGACGTGCAGCCGCTGCAGTGCCTCGGCGACGGCCTGCTGGTAGAGCCCCTTTTTGTCGCCGAAGTGGTAGTGGATCATGCGCTTGGACATGCCGGCGTCGCGGGCGATCGCCTCGAGCTTGGCGCCCTCGAACCCGTCGCGGGCGAAGTGCTCGACCGCGACGTCGACCGTGATTTCCGTCGCCCCGGCCTCGTGGTGGTCGAATGCTGCTCCGTCGGGCGAGCCCGGCTCGGCTGAGTCGGTGGACTTGTCGGAGCTCATCGCAACCATCCTTTGAATTAAATATCGGTGATCGGTGTGGTGGTCAAAAGTTTGGTTTAGGACACAACTGGTTTCTATCGTGCCCGAAAGGGGTGGCACCGGGAATCTGTAACGTGCCAGATCCCGAATAATAAGTAAAAGTGCAGGGGCGGCGGGGGTAGCGACTACGTTTCGCCTTCCCCTGCCCACCCCATTCCTGGGGTGGCGCGCGCCACGCCATAATTTATTAGAGTGAGCGGGAGAACCCATTGATTGACTTGCCCCGCCATCTGGTGCGGGGCGCCCCCGACAGAAAGTGGACGTCGTCTCATGACCACCGCCAAGATCACCGTCACCGGCGCCGCCGGAAACATCGCGTACTCGTTGCTGTGGCGCCTCGCCGCGGGAGAGGTCTACGGGCCCGACACTCCGGTCGAGCTTTCCCTGCTGGAGATCCCCCAGGCCACCGACGCCGCGGAAGGCGTGGCGATGGAGTTGGCCGACTCCGCTTTCCCGTTGCTGCGGTCGATCACCGTCACGGACGACGCCAACACCGCCTTCGACGGGGCGAACGCCGCTTTCCTGGTCGGCGCCAAGCCGCGCGGCAAGGGCATGGAACGCGCGGACCTGCTCGCGGCCAACGGCGGCATCTTCGGTCCCCAGGGGGCGGCCATCAACGAACACGCGGCGGATGACGTCCGCGTCCTCGTCGTGGGCAATCCCGCGAACACGAACGCCCTGATCGCACAATCCGCCGCCCCGGACGTGCCGGCGGAGCGTTTCACCGCCCTCATGCGCCTGGACCACAACCGGGCCCTCGGGCTGCTGTCCACGCGCCTGGAGGTTCCCACCACGGACATCGAGGACGTCGTCGTCTGGGGCAATCACTCCGCGACCCAGTTTCCGGACCTGACCTACGCCACGGTGGACGGCCGCCCGGCCCTGGAGCTGGTGGAACAGGAGTGGTACGAGTCCGAGTTCATCCCGCGCGTGGCCAAGCGCGGCGCCGAGATCATCGAGGTGCGCGGCAAGTCATCGGCAGCCTCCGCGGCCTCGGCGGCGGTCGATCACATGCACGACTGGATCCACGGCACCGAGGCGTGGTCCTCCGCGGCCGTCGTCTCGGACGGCTCCTACGGCATCGACGAGGGGCTGGTCGCCGGTGTGCCGACGGTGGCGCGCAACGGAAAGTGGGAGATCGTGCAGGGGCTGGAGCTCAATGACTTCCAGCGCGGCCGCATCGAGGAGTCTGTGCAGGAACTGCGGGAGGAACGCTCCGCAGTCCAGAATTTGTTGGGTTAGGTTTGCTGGGTTAGGTCGGACACACAAGGAGACTGGGCGGTTATGCGCTTCGGGATTGATTTCGGCACGACACGTACGGTGATGGCGGCGGTGGACCGGGGCAACTACCCGGTGGTCCACTCCGCGGATCCGGAGGGGGATTTCTTCGACTACCTCCCCTCGGTAGTCGCCATCGACGCCGCCAGGGGAGGAAAGATCGTCGCCGGGTGGGAGGCGCTCGCCTTGGAGGGGGCGGAGTACACCCGCTCTTTCAAACGCATGTTGAGCGGGGAGGGCGTCACGGCGCGCACCCCGGTGCGCATCGGCGATGAGCTGCGCCCGATCAGCGAGGTGTTGTTGGCCTTCGCGGAGGAAGTGGCCCGCCAGCTGCGTCGCTACCAGGCGGAATTAGGCGACTACAGCGCCACGGAGGCGGTCCTCGGGGTGCCGGCGAACGCCTCGAGCGCGCAACGGCTGCTGACGATGGACGCCTTCACCCGGGCGGGCGTCCGGGTGCTGGGACTCGTCAACGAGCCCAGCGCCGCGGCCTTCGAATACAGCCACCGCCATGAGCGCACCCTGAACACCAAACGTTCCAGCATTCTGGTCTACGACTTGGGCGGCGGGACCTTCGACGTGTCGTTGATCAAGATCGACGGCAACGCCCACGAAGTGATCACCTCCCGCGGCGTCAGCCGCCTGGGCGGGGACGATTTCGACGAGCTGCTGCTTTCCCTGGCGTTGGCGAAGGCCGGCCGGCAGGACGACGCCTTGGGTCGCCGCGCGAGCATGCGGTTGCTCGAGGAGGCGCGCACCGCGAAGGAGCAGCTCAAGCCACAGTCGCGGAGGCTGATCCTGGACGTCGCCGACACCGACGTGACCGTGCCCGTCACGGAGTTCTACGACGAGGCGGAGGCGCTGGTGACCCTCACCATGGACCTGCTCTCCGACGTGGTGGGGCACGAGGAGTCGCTGACGGACACGGACATCGCCGGGATTTACCTGGTGGGTGGCGCCAGTGCCCTGCCGTTGATTCCGCGGACGCTGCGGGAACGCTACGCCCGCCGCGTGCACCGCTCTCCGCTGCCGGGCGCGTCGACGGCGGTGGGGCTGGCGATCGCCGCGGATCCGGAGTCGGATTTCCACCTGCTGGACCGCCGGGGCCGCGGCATCGGCGTGTTCCGGGAACGCGACGGCGGGGCCGGCGTCGTCTTCGACCCGTTGGTCGAACTGTCGGCCAGCCCCGACGAGGACGGGGTGACCCGGGTGGTGCGCCGCTACGAGGCGGCGCACAACATCGGCGTGTTCCGGTTCGTGGAGTACACGTCGCTGGACGAGAAAGGCCAGCCGGGCGACATGTCGGTGCTGTGCGAGGTGACGGTGCCGTTTGACCGGAAGTTGCCGCCCGTGGCGCAGTTGAAGGACGTGCCGGTGGAGCGCCGGGACGGCGGCCCGGAGGTCGTCGAGCGCATCCGGGTCAGCCCGGACGGCATCGCCAAGGTCGCCATCGAGGTTCCGGCGATGGGGATGGTCGTCACCAAGTAGCCTCTCCCGCCTGGCCGCGTGTGCTGGGCCCGGGGCCACGACGGCTATGATGGTGCCCGTGACTGAGCAGAGCATGGGAAAGAATCTGGGTACCAATCGTGCCGACGCGCTCCCTAAGTCGTGGGAGCCGAAAGAGCACGAAACGACGATGTACGACCGCTGGGTCGACGGCGGCTACTTCACGGCGGACGCGGAGAGCGAAAAACCCGCGTACTCCATCGTTTTGCCGCCGCCGAACGTCACCGGGCAGCTGCACATGGGCCACGCCCTGGACCACACCCTGATCGACTCGATCGTGCGCCGGAAGCGGATGCAGGGCTATGAGGTGCTGTGGCTGCCGGGCATGGACCACGCCGGCATCGCCACCCAGACCAAGGTGGAGGAGATGCTGCAGGAGACCGAGGGCAAGGACCGCTACGACTACGGCCGCGAAGAGTTCATCGCCAAGGTCTGGGAGTGGAAGCAGCAGTACGGCGGGGACATCCAGTCGCAGATGCGCGCCATCGGCGACTCCGTCGACTGGTCCCGCGACCGCTTCACACTCGACGAGGGGCTTTCCCGCGCGGTGCAGACGATCTTCAAGGCGCTCTACGACCAGGGCATGATCTACCGGGCCAACCGACTGGTGAACTGGTCGCCGTCGCTGGAGACCGCCGTCTCCGACATCGAGGTCGTCCACAAGGACGTCCAGGGTGAGCTGGTGTCCATCCGCTACGGCTCGCTCAACGACGACGAACCGCACCTGATCGTGGCCACCACGCGCGTGGAGACGATGCTCGGCGACGTCGCGATCGCCGTGCATCCAGAAGACGAACGCTACCGCGACCTCATCGGCGCCGAGTTCGCGCACCCGTTCCGCGACGACCTGAAGCTGAAGGTCATCGCCGACGACTACGTCGACCCCGAGTTCGGCTCCGGCGCCGTCAAGGTGACCCCGGCGCACGACCCCAACGACTACGCCATGGGCGTGCGCCACGATCTGGCCATGCCGACCATCATGGACAAGACCGGACACATCGCCGACACCGGCACCGACTTCGACGGACTGGACCGCTTCGAGGCCCGCGTCAAGGTGCGCGAGGCCCTGGCCGAGCAGGGACGCATCGTCAAGGAAGTCCGCCCCTACGAGCATTCCGTGGGCCATTCCGAGCGCTCCGGCGAGCCGATCGAGCCGCGCCTGTCGCTGCAGTGGTTCGTCAAGGTCGATGCACTGGCGAAGATGTCCGGCGACGCGATTCGCGAAGGCGACACCGTCATCCACCCGGAGGCGATGGAGCCGCGCTACTTCGACTGGGTCGACGACATGCACGACTGGACGATTTCGCGCCAGCTGTGGTGGGGCCACCGCATCCCGATCTGGTACGGACCCGACGGCGAGGTCGTGTGCGTCGGGCCGGACGAGCAGCCGCCGGCCGGCGAAGGCTGGGAGCAGGACCCGGACGTCCTGGACACCTGGTTCTCTTCCGCGCTGTGGCCGTTCTCCACGATGGGGTGGCCGGACAAGACCCCCGACCTGGAGAAGTTCTACCCCACCTCGGTGCTGGTCACCGCCTACGACATCCTGTTCTTCTGGGTGGCGCGCATGATGATGTTCGGCACTTTCGCCGGCACCCTGACCCCGGAGCTGCTGGGACGCGGCAAGGACGGGCGCCCGCAGGTGCCGTTCACGGACCTGTACCTGCACGGCCTGGTGCGCGACGAGCACGGCCGCAAGATGTCCAAGTCCCTGGGCAACGGCATCGACCCGATGGACTGGGTGGACAAGTTCGGCGCCGACGCGCTGCGCTTCACCCTGGCCCGCGGCGCCAACCCGGGCATCGACCTGCCGGTGGGCGAAGATCACGCGCAATCCTCGCGTAACTTCGCCACCAAGCTCTTCAACGCCACCAAGTTCGCCCTGCTCAACGGCGCGGACGTGGGCGAGCTGCCGCCGCGCGAGGAGCTGACCGACGCCGACCGCTGGATCCTCGACCGCCTCGAGGAAGTCCGCGGCAAGGTCGACGCCTACCTGGAGGACTACCAGTTCGCGAAGGCCAACGAGGAGCTCTACCAGTTCACCTGGTCGGAGTTCTGCGACTGGTACCTGGAGATCGCCAAGACCCAGATCCCGCGCGACGAGGTCACCCAGCAAGGCACGAACACCCAGATCGTGCTCGGTCGGGTGCTGGACGTGGTGCTGCGTCTGCTGCACCCGTCGATGCCGTTCATCACCGAACTGCTGTGGACCACCCTGACCGAGGGGGAGACCGTCACCGTGGCGCCGTGGCCGACGGCCGCGGACACCAACGGCGGCGCGACGGCCGACGAGGTCGCCGCCCGCCGCATCGAGGACGCCGAGAAGTTGGTCACCGAACTGCGTCGGTTCCGTTCGGACCAGGGCGTCAAACCCTCGCAGAAGGTGCCGGCCGCCATCGACTTCGCGGCGGCCGACTTGGCCGGGCAGGAGCCGCTGGTGCGTTCGCTGGCGAAGGTGACCGCCCCGGAGGACGATTTCGAGGAGTCTGCCTCCCTGGAGCTGCGCCTGTCGCAGTCCACCCTGACCGTCGCGCTGGACACCTCCGGCACGGTGGACAAGGTCGCCGAGCGCAAGCGCCTGGAAAAGGAACTCGCGGCGGCGAACAAGGAACTGGACGGCACCGGCAAGAAGCTCGCCAACGAGGCGTTTTTGTCGAAGGCGCCGACCGAGGTCGTCGATAAGATCCGGGCCCGCCGGCAGGTGGCCCAAGAAGAGGTCGAGCGACTGACCGCCCGACTGGGGGGATTGAAGTAGTGGCCGATTCCCGCGACGAGCACACCCCCGACGAGGCCGAGGCGCTGGAGAAGATCCGGGAGGCGCTCGAAGACATGAACGGGCCCGCCACCGTCGACGACCTCGACGAGGAGGGCGACGCCGAGGGTGGCGAGGACCTCAGCGAGTTCGGCGACGTCAAGCTCACTGACCACGGGCTGACGCTGAACCTCGGCGGCGCCAACCTCGACGAAGAGCGCGCGGCCCCGGCGTCCGAGGCGATCGGCGACGCCGACTGGGCCGAGCTGGCGCGCGTCGACGCGGAGTTGAACCAGCGCTGGCCGGAGACGAAGATCGAGCCGAGTTTAGAGCGCATCGAGCTGCTCATGGATCTGCTCGGCTCCCCGCAGCACTCCTTCAAATCGATTCACGTCGCCGGCACCAACGGCAAGACCTCGACGGTGCGCATGATCGAGTCGCTGTTGCGCGCCTTCCACCGCCGCACCGGCCGGGCCACCAGCCCACACCTGCAGTCGGTGACCGAGCGCATCACCCTCGACGGCGTGCCCGTCCACCCGCGCGACTTCGTGCGCACGTGGGAGGAGATCAAGCCCTACGTCGAGCTGGTGGACCAGCGCACCGGAACCCCGATGAGCAAGTTCGAGGTTCTCACCGCCCTGGCCTACGCCGCGTTCGCCGACGCCCCCGTGGACGTCGCCGTCGTGGAGGTCGGCATGGGCGGGGAGTGGGACGCGACCAACGTCATCCACCCCGAGGTCGCCGTGATCACCCCGATCGGCATGGACCACACGGACTACCTGGGCGAGACGATCGAGGAGATCGCGGCGGAGAAGGCCGGCGTGATCAAACGCCGGGCGGACGCGGATGACCCGTTGACCCCGTCGGACAACGTCACCGTCGTCGCGGAGCAGGACCCCGCCGCCCTGCAGGTCGTGCTGGAACGCGCGGTCGAGGTGGACTCCGCCGTGGCGCGCGCCGGCAGCGAATTCGGGGTGCTCGAATCCGGTATCGCGGTCGGCGGCCAGCAGCTCACCCTGCGCGGCCTGGCCGGCGACTACGACGACGTCTTCCTGCCCCTGTCCGGCGAACACCAGGCCCGCAATGCGGCCGTGGCACTCGCCGCCGTGGAGGCGTTCTTCGGCGCCGGCCCCGGCCGCCCGCTGGACGTCGACACCGTGCGCCGCGGCTTCGCCCAGGTCACCTCTCCGGGCCGGCTGGAACGCATGCGCTCGACCCCGACGACGTTCATCGACGCCGCCCACAACCCGCACGGCGCGAAAGCGTTGGGGGAGGCGCTGGAGCGCGACTTCGACTTCCACCGGCTCATCGGCGTGGTCGCCGTCCTCGGCGACAAGGACGCCCCCGGCATCCTCGCCTCCTTGGAGCCGCACCTGTCGGAGATCGTGGTCACCCAGGTTTCTTCCCCGCGGGCGCTTGACGCGTATGATCTGGCGGAGACCGCCCGCGAAATCTACGGCGAGGAACGCGTACACGTGGCGGATTCGTTGCCCGGCGCCTACGCCCTGGCCGTTGAACTGGCGGAGGACGCCGACGTGCAGTCCGGCTCCGGCATCGTGATCACCGGCTCCGTCGTCGCCGCCGGCGAGGCCCGCACCATGTTCGGAAAGGACCCCCAATGACGGACCCGCAGCACGACGCCACGTCCGACCACGCCGTGAATCCCGGCCCCTTAGGCCCCGGCCACGCCCCCGCCAAAGACCCCCTGAAGGGATTGCGCGGGGTGATGAGCGGAGTGCTGGTGCTGGAGGCGCTCACCGTCTGGCTGTCGCTGACCGTGATCCTCAAAATCGACAGCGGCGTGCTGTGGACGCCGTTCAACATCTGGTTCACCGTCATCCTCGGCGCCCTGTACTTCGTGATGGCGTTCCTGCAGCGGCTGCCGAAGGCACTGCAGATCAACCTGGCGCTGCAGGCCGTCGGCCTGGTGGGCTTCCTCGTCCACTGGTCACTCGGCGCGATGGTCGTGATCTTCATCTTCGTGTGGTGGTATCTGCTGGCCCTGCGCCGCAACTTGATCGAGCGCATGCGCCGCGGCCTGCTGGTCACCCAGCATCTGGGCACGGCCGACGACGTCAAGTAACCGCGGCGACAACGCGCCGCACGGATCATTCTCCGTGCGGCGCCTCGTGTATTTAAGGCCCAGCCACCCCGTCACCCGGTGGGGCCGTGGCCCGAGGCGATCGAGATGCGGTTATACGTGTTGATCATGATGATCGCCCACTCCAGGGCGACTAACTGCCCGTCGGTGAAGTGCTCGGCGGCCTGCACCGGGGCGTCGGCGTGGCGCCTGCCCCGCGGCAGCAGAGTCAACGCCTCGCAGAGCTCGAGCGCGGCCTTTTCCTGTGCGTCGAAGACGTCGACCTCGCGCCAGGCGGGCAGCACGTCCAGCTTTTCCTGCGGCACCCCGGCCTTACGGGCGGCCGGCACGTGTGTCGTCAAGCACGCCGCGCAGCCGTTGAGCTGGCTCGCGTGCACCATCGTCAGCTCCACGAGCGCCTCGGGCAGCTCCACCTCGGCGTATTTCTTGCCCAGCAGGGAGGCGGCCTTGTCTTGCGCCAGGAAGACGTCGCGAAGCTCCTGGTCGAGCTGCGGGCCAACGGGGGTGTTCTGGTCAGTCATGAAGTGATCCTTCCTGTTTTGGGTGCCCCGCTCATCGCGTCAGCGGCGGATGTCCCGAGGCAATCGAAATGCGGTTGTAGGTGTTGATGAGGATGATCGCCCACTCCAGGGCGGCGACCTGCTCCTCCGCGAAGTGCTCGCAGGCACGCACGGCGGCGTCCGCGTGACGACGCCCCGGCGGCAACAGGGTCAGTTCCTCGCAGAGCTCGAGCGCGGCCTTTTCCTGCGCGTCGAAGACGTCGACCTCCCGCCAGGCGGGCAACACCTGCAGCTTGGTCTCGCTCACGCCGGCGCGTCGGGCGGCGGGCACGTGGATGGACAGGCAGGCGGCGCAGCCGTTGAGCTGGCTGGCGCGCACGCTGATCAGCTCGATCAGGGCGGTGGACAGGTCCACGTCGGGGTAAATCTTGCGCACCTGACCGGAGACTTTGTTGAGGGACTTGTAGACCTCGGGGAAAAACTTGTCCAGGTAGGGGCCGTAGCTCGGGGTGGAATCAGTCATGGGGTTCTCCTGATGTCAGAGGTGTCGGCGCAGCCAGGTCAGGTCATCGGGGGAGGGTTTACGCCAGGTGACGGGCCCGGCGTCTTTCTCCAGGCGGGCTTTCACGAACGGGCAGACGGCCACGACGGTCAGGCCGTCGGCGGCGGTGGCGGCCAGGGCGGCGTCGAGGAGCGTGGACGCCAGCCCACGGCCGCCGTACTGTTCTTCGACTTCGGTGTGGAAGAAGAGGCGTTCGCCGTCTGTGTCGCGGAAGTCGGCGCGACCGGCGACTTCGTCGTCGGCGTAGGTGATATGGAAGGACTGCCCCTGTGGGCGGACGTCCACGGGGTTGCCGAGTGTGTCGCTCAGGCTCATGATTCGGTCCTCAATTCCGGGCGGGCGACCGGGTCGGGGCTGACGCGGGGGCGGATGCGGGCGTTGGGGAAGCCGGGGGCGGGCAGGCGGTCCAGGCCGTCGGCGTCGTGGGAGACGTAACCGCGGGTGACGCCGAAGCGCTCGGCGTGGTTTTCCCATTCCTCGCGGAACTGGACGATTTCATCGTGGTCGCGGCCGATGAAGTTCCACCACATGACCACGTCTTCGGTGAAGGGCTCGCCGCCGATGAACACCAGCCGGGCGCGGTCGGCGCCGTTGTTGCGGATGCGCAGGCGGGTTTCGCCGACGCCGGTGTAGGCCAGTTCGCGGGGCGCGACGGCGACGCCCTCGAGGTCGATTTCGCCGGCGTCGACGAGCAGGCCGTGTTCGAAGTCGGGGTCGACGTCGAGCTCGAGGACGGCGCCCGGGTCCAGCCGCAGCTCCGCGCCGACGAGCGGGGTGAAGGCGGGGATGGGGGAGGAATAGCCCAGCAGCTCGCCGATGAACACCAGCGCCTCGCCGCCGTCGAAGGCGACGGGTGCGGGGGCGTGGTGGTCGAAGCGGCGTTCGCCGTGGCGGGCGGAGTCCGGCAGCACGGTCCACAACTGCACGCCGTGCAGAATGGTCGTGGATTGGGTGGACACCTCCGAGTGGCAGATGCCGGCGCCCGCGGTCATGAGGTTGACCTCGCCGGGCTTGACGACGGCGTGGTGGTCGCCCGAATCGTGGTGGGTGACGTCGCCCTCGAACAGCCAACTGACGGTCTGCAATCCGGTGTGCGGGTGCGGGGCCACGTCCATACCGCCGGTGTCGCTGACGTCGTCGGGGCCGTAATGGTCGACGAAGCACCAGGCGCCGATAGTGGAGCGCTGGCGTTGCGGCAGGGTGCGGTGCACGGTCATGGCGCGCGGGCCGCCGAGGGGGACGGCGCGGGCGGTGATGATCTCCACCTTGGCCCCGTCGGCGCAGACGGGCGCGGTCGTGGCGAGATCGATTTCGCTGGGGGCGGGCTCGGTGTTCGACATGGCCCCACGCTACCCGCGCGGCGATTAGACTGGCGGGCCATGCGCATCCTCTATTTCTCGCTCGCCGCGGTCTTCTCGGTGGTGGCCATCGCCCTGCGTGTGCTGGGCCAGCCCACCTGGACGGCCGTCGTCGCCATCGTCGTGGCCGGAATCTTTTTGGCGCTCGGGTTCGTGGTGACCGCGAAGAACCATGAACCGGAGCCGATCGTGCTGGACGAGGAACAGACGGAGACGGTCCGCCGGATGAAATCCGAGGGCAACCACGCCGGCGCGATCCGGCAGGTGCAGCTGTGGTTTCGCTACGCGAGCACCGAGGACGCGGGCGCGGTCGTGCGTGGGGTGAAGTGAGCCGGACCTCGGCGCACTGTCGGGAAAAGAATTGGGTAGAGTCTTGTCCATGACTGAACGCACTCTCATCCTCATCAAGCCGGACGGCGTCAAGAACGGCCACGTCGGCGAGATCATCGCCCGCATCGAGCGCAAGGGCCTGAAGCTGACCGCTCTGGACCTGCGCACCACTGACCGCGAGACTGCGGAGAAACACTACGAGGAGCACAAGGATAAGCCGTTCTTCGGTGAGCTCGTCGACTTCATCACCTCCGCTCCGCTGGTGGCGGGCATCGTCGAGGGCGAGCGCGCCATCGAGGCGTGGCGTCAGCTGGCCGGCGGCACCGACCCGGTGTCCAAGGCCACCCCGGGAACCATCCGCGGTGACTTCGCTCTGACCGTCGGCGAGAACGTCGTCCACGGTTCGGACTCCCCGGAGTCCGCCGAGCGCGAGATCTCCATCTGGTTCCCCAACCTCTAGGCACGACGTGTTGCGCCGCCGCTCCCTGGACAAGGGTGCGGCGGCGTCGTCTTTTCGTGTTCGTCCGAGGCATGGGGAAGAAACGGGAATTGCATGCCGCCCCCCATTCAAATAAGTTGTTATGCATGAGTTTGTCGCTTAAGGGTTGGACATGACCGTTGTGCGTCGTGCGCAGCAAGCCCGCGCGGTTGAGAAAAAGAGGCAGATTCTCGACGCCGCCGTCGCGCTGATGTTTGAAAAGGGCGTGCCGGGGGTGACCCACCGTCAGGTCGCCGCCCGCGCACAAGTACCGGTGGGATCCATCGGCTACTACTACAACACCCGCGAAGACCTGCTGGTCACCGCCGTCGCAGAGTTGGGGCGTCGTCGACGACGAGACGCAGAAACGATTCTGCGCGAGGTGCGCGCCCCACTTCCGCCGGAAGCCACTGCGGACCTGCTCCTGCGGATCATGGTCGGCGAGGAGCCCACCGGGGACATGCTGACGGACTGGCTGGCGATCATGCTCGACGGCATCCGGGAGTCCGAGCCGCTCCGCGCGGCGCTCGACGGAGTGCGCTGCGATCTCTACTTGGATTTCCGCGTGCTGCTCGACGCAGCCGGGTATCCCGGCGTCGAGGAAAGCAGCGTCAACGCCCGCATCGGCGGCGCCGTCCTGGTGGCCGTGGTCGAACAACGCGAGGACGTGCTCGCGTCGGTGCGCGGCGCCCTCGTCGACCTGCTGGAAAAGCAGCCGGGGTGAGAGGGGAGGGGGCCCTTATGTCCGACGTATCCACTATGCGCGCGCATAGTGCACGGAGTGCGGGATCACCGCCGCGGAAGTTCGGCGCCCACCCGCACACCCACCTCGCTCAGGGACAGCCACCAGTGCCGGGTGGCCGAATCCAGCCCGATGTTGGCGATGCGGACCAGCCCCAGCTCCGCCAGTTCCCGGCCCGCGGCCGTCACCTCCTCCACCGACGTGCCCGTCAACTGCGCGAGCTTCCAGGCGCGCACCTGCACCCCGTCGATGGCGCCGACCCCGGCCAGGGTGGCGACCAAGTCCCCGTGCCGCTCGAATGCTTCCAGCCGGGCCTCGGTGACCTCTGAAATGTCGGTGGAGGCCACAATGGCGCGGGCCCGCCGTTGCCCCACGCGGGCGTCACGGCCCTCCACCCGGCGCACACTCCACGCCCCGAACACGGTCAGGCCCGCGGCCAACCCCGCCGCGGAGAGCCACCCGACCAGCGGACTGGCGAAGATGCGTTCGTCGATGACGTCGAACACCGGGGCGGAGGCCACCAGACTGCCCGCCCAGCCGAGCACCGGCACCGCCGCGTAATGCGGCGGATAGTCGCCGGGGCGGTGATCGTCGAGTCGCATCCCGGTCCGCAGGCGCGGGCCCAGCACGATCAACGACGCGACGACGCACACGACGGCGATCAGCACTTCCCATCCGCCGAAGTCCAGAAAGCGGCTGAGCGCCACGCCGAGGGCCATGGGGGCGGCCACCGCGGTGGCGTGCGGCCACGAAATGATGTTCCGCCGCCGGTACACGCTGACACTACTCATCGCCGAGTACCTTAACCGGTGTGTCACAATGGAGGGCAGCTGTCGTCCCCTTTGCCGCAGAAGGCGCGGGTGCGGAAACAGCGCAAGATTTCACTCACATAATTGCAGACATCATGGCCCCACACTCCCGGGGCGCTCCGCGACGGCGGCGGCGGGCACGTCAGGACATGCCCGCCAGCGCCCGGAGGCCTCGAGGAGAGCGGATCGGCCATATCAACGACGGGAGTTTCACCTGTGGCGACGAACGACACCACTGACGCACACGACGACAACGACAAGGAATCGACGCCGACGCCGAAGCGCCGCGCAACCCGCAAGACCACCCGCAAAACGGTGAAGAAGACCGCCCCGGCGGCCAAAAAGACCACGAAGAAAACCACCAAGAAAAGCGTGAAGAAGACGGCGAAGAAAACCGCCGCGCCCGCCCAGCCCACCACCTCCCCGGCCGAGTCGGCGACTAGCCTCGACCGCGCCGCCCTCGCCGAGAAGACCCGGGTGCACGCCCTGGCCAAGCAGCTGGGCATGACCTCCAAGGAGCTCATCGTCGCCCTCGACGCCGTGGGCTTGGTCAAGGTCGCGCAGTCGGCGCTCTCCCGCGAGGAGGCCGGCCGCGTCCTCGATCACCTGGCGGGCGTCGACCCCACCCCGCCCGCCGCGGAACCGGAGCAGGCCCCGGCCGCTCAGGAAGACACCGCCGAACCCGCGGAGCAAGCGGAGCCGGAACAAAAAATCCGCACCCGCGTGCGCAAGAACGTCGAAAACGAAATCCACCAGATCGAAGCCAAGGTCGACGCCGACCTCGCCGACGCCGTCGAGGACGCCCACAGCGACGAACCCCTCGAAGACGTCACCCCCGAGATCACCCCGGCGCCGGAAGACAAGCCCGCCGCCGCGGCCTACGCCCCGCTCTTCGTGGCCCCGGCGGCAGACACGCCCACCCGCTCCAAGGACCGCGACGACCAAGACGAAGACGACGCGACCCCGGCGAAGCGTTCGCCGGCGAGCTCACGCCGCCGCGCCCGCCGCAGCACCCGGGCCGCCGCCCCGGCGGAGACGACCGCACAAACCGAGCCCACTGAGCCCGCCGCGCCCGCCGACCAGGTCGACGAGACCCGGCAAGAGGAAGAAGCGGACCTGCCGACCGAACCCGTCGCACTGAAGGGCTCGACCCGTCTGGAGTCGCAGCGACGCCGCCGCAACGAAATGCGCGAGGCCGGCCGCAAGCAGAAGCGCGTCGTCTCCCAGGCGGAATTCCTCGCGCGCCGGGAATCCGTCGAGCGCACCATGGTCGTGCGCGAACGTCACCGGGTGGAGGACCCGGAGCACCCGGGCCTGGTTACCCAGGTCGGGGTGCTGGAGGACGACCTGCTCGTCGAGCACTTCGTCACCTCGGACGCGCAGGCGTCGATCATCGGCAACATCTACCTCGGCCGGGTGCAGAACGTGCTGCCGAGCATGGAGGCCGCGTTCATCGACATCGGCACCGGCCGCAACGGCGTGCTCTACGCCAGCGAAGTGGACTGGAAAGCCGCGGGCCTGGGCGGTCGCAGCCGTCGCATCGAGCAGGCGCTGAAGTCCGGCGACCAGGTGCTGGTGCAGGTGTCCAAGGACCCGATGGGGCACAAGGGCGCCCGCCTGACCACCCAGATCTCTTTGGCCGGCCGCTACCTCGTCTACGTGCCGGGCGGAAGGTCCGCGGGCATCTCCCGCAAGCTGCCCGCCCCCGAGCGCAAGCGCCTCAAGGACATCTTGGGCCGCGTCATCCCGGGGCAGGGCGGGGCGATCATCCGCACCGCCGCGGAGAACGTGCCCGAGGAGGCCATCGGCGCCGACGTCGACCGCCTGCACGCGCTGTGGGAGGACGTACAGCGTCGCGCGGAGAAGGAGAAGGCGTCCAAGGGCGCCCAGCCGGTCACCCTGTACGAGGAGCCGGACATGTTGATCAAGGTCGTGCGCGATCTGTTCAACGAAGACTTCACCCACTTGGTCGTCGACGGCAAGCGTTCCTGGAACACGGTGTCGGCCTACGTGAAGTCGGTGGCCCCGGACCTGGTGGACCGCCTCGTGCGCTATGACCGTCGCGACCACGACGACCAGGACGCCTTCGCCCACTACCGGATCGACGAGCAGCTGGAAAAGGCCCTGCACCGCAAGGTGTGGCTGCCGTCCGGCGGCTCGCTGGTCATCGACCGCACCGAGGCGATGACCGTCGTCGACGTCAACACCGGCAAGTTCACCGGCTCGGGCGGCAACCTCGAAGAGACCGTCACCCGCAACAACCTCGAGGCGGCCGAGGAGATCGTCCGCCAGATGCGGTTGCGCGATCTGGGCGGCATGATCGTCGTCGACTTCATCGACATGGTCCTGCCGGAAAACCAGGACCTCGTCCTGCGCCGCCTCAAGGAGGCGCTCGGCCGCGACCGCACCCGCCACCAGGTCTCCGAGGTCACTTCCCTCGGGCTGGTGCAGATGACGCGTAAGCGCCTGGGCACCGGACTGCTGGAAACCTTCTCCACCGACTGCGAGCACTGCGGCGGACGAGGACTGATCCTGCACGAGGACCCGGTCGAGCACCACGAGCACGACCACGGGGGACGTCACAACCGGGGCAAGGGCTCTCGTTCGCAGTCCAAGCGCGAAGAGCGGAAAGAGCAGACGAAAAAGACCGCACCCAAGCGCGAGGAACGGGAAACCGGCAAACACGCGGGCACAGACGCGGAAACCTTCGAGCAGATCGCCGCAGCCGTGGTCTCCGGTGGCGAGCAGGCGGAAGACACCGAGCGGGAAGAACGCTCCGGCAAGTCCTCCTCGCGTCGCCGTGGCGGACGCGGCCGCGGTCGCGGCCGGGGTCGTTCCGGCGATGACCGCCAACGGCAGGACCACGACGCGCAAACGCCGCAGGAGGACACGCTGAGCGAGGTCGACGCCATCGTCTCTGCTGCGATCGACGCCGCGACCCAAGCTGATCCCGAAGAACCGTCGGACGCCGATTACGTCGCCGAGACCAGCGGAACGGGAGAGAAGACGTTCCAGCAGGCGGTCGCCGAGTTTGAGGCCTCCCCGCGCCGGCGTCGCCGCACCCGCGGCAACTCGCGCTCCGATCACCGCCCCAAGCGGCAAGACTTTCAGGACACGCCCCGCGAGGACACCCGCCGATCGGAGCAGAAGCAGGAACAGCGGCAGGAGCCGGCGCCGGAAAAGCAGGTCGCGCAGAAGCAGGCCCCGCAGAAGGCCGCGGTCCAGGCCTCGCCGGGCCGGCGGGGCCGCCGACGCGCGGTGCGCAAGAGCGTCGTGCCGCAGCAGCAGGAGCAGCCGACGAAGCAGAAGGAGACGGGCGGGGCCGAGCGTCCCGCTCAGGCCCCGGCCGCTGCGAAGCAATCGGGCGGCGGGCGCGGACGCCGACGCGCGACCCGCAGGCGCTCGTCGGGTTCAGGGCGCCAGTAGCCCCGGAGACATGATCGGAACCGGGGGCGGTTTGGAGAAACCGTCCCTTTCACGGTATTCTTTGACAGTCGCTGTTTTAAAGAGAGTGCGCGGGTCCCGATCTGTGGTTGCCCGCGCCCTTTGAAACGCAGGAATGAACACATTGTCCATTCAGCGCCCGGTTCAGTCTGGGGGCTGAGCCGAGTATAGATAAGGGGTAACCCTCCTATGTACGCGATCGTCAAGACCGGCGGCAAGCAGTACAAGGTTGCCGAAGGTGACCTCGTCAAGGTCGAGAAGATCGAGGGTGAGCCGGGATCGTCCGTGGCTCTCACCCCCGTTCTGCTCGTCGACGGTGCCGATATCAAGTCGAAGTCCGATGAACTTTCCAACGTGCAGGTCGACGCCGAAATCGTCGAACACGCACGTGGCAAGAAGATCGACATCATGAAGTACAAGAACAAGACCGGCTACAAGCGTCGCCTGGGACACCGTCAGCCCGTGACGGTTCTCAAGATCAACGGCATCAAGTAGTCTGCAGGCTAAAGAAAGGTAGAAGGAGGGACATCCCATGGCAACTAAGAAGGGCGCATCCAGCTCCAGCAACGGCCGTGACTCCGAGGCCAAGCGCCTTGGCGTGAAGCGTTTCGGCGGCCAGCAGGTCAAGGCCGGCGGAATCATCGTCCGTCAGCGCGGCACCAAGTTCCACCCGGGTGAGAACGTCGGCCGTGGCGGCGACGACACCCTGTACGCTCTCGCAGATGGCGCCGTGCAGTTCGCGATCAAGCGCAACCGTCGCGTGGTCAACATCGTCCCGGCCGAGGTTCCGGCCGAGGCTGAGGCAGCCACCGTTTAAGGGCTTCTCCCTGACGTCGGGATAAAGACGTTGACACTGAAACCCGTTTCTCGCCGTGCAGGTGAGGAGCGGGTTTCAGTGTTTTCTGCATGAATCCTGCGCGTGCCAGACAGTTCGCCGGCCACGCGGAGGCGCTCCCCACGGACGTGATCACAAGCTACGTCATCCTGGGAGGCGGAGCTCCTAGAGCCCCCGCTCCTCGTTGTGCTGGCTGTAGTCGATGACGGCCTCGGGGAATTCCAGCAGCCGCCAGTCGTGGCGGGTCTGGTAGGCGGTGTCGCGGGTGACCCAGTCGAAGAAGATCTGCCGCACTTCCTCCTGCTCCCGCACCGTCGCCAAGTAGTGGCGGCTCTGCGCGCCGAGGCGGTACTCGACTTGCCAGGACTCCTGTTCGGGACGGTAGACTGCTTGCACGTAGTATTCCGGTTTCTCATCCATCCCGACGATGAGGAAATCCTCGGCGAAGTCCTGTTTGCCGTGGTCGGCGTGCGCGTCGACCTGGGCCTTGCGCACCGCGTCCAACAGGTGTGGCAACTCCGCCCGGGAAAACGTGGGCATCTCGATGTCGGCGGTCTCGGTGGTGAATTCGTCGGTCTCGTCGCCGCAGAAGATCACCGCCTTGTCCGTGGCGGACGCCAGTCCGAGGTGATTGCTCAGGCTCAGCGCGGACAACCACTGGCCGGTGGCGTTGACGGAGGATTCGTCCACCGCGATCAACAGGCATCGGTCGCCGGTGAGGCGGACCGCGCCGTCGGCGAGTGCGACTCCGGCGGGCCGTTCGCCGGCGTTGACGGCGTCCCGCAACGCGATCAAGCGGTCGTCGGCGGTGACCTCGGCGGCATCGACGCGGAAGCGTAGGCGCTGCCAGGCGTTTTCGCCGACCAGGACGGGAGTGCCGTGCTGGTTGACGTCGGGCGTGAAGATGATGAAGTCGTAGCTCATATGCACCACAATCCTATTTGGTTCCGTTAAAACCGGCTTTAATGTTAGATAGCCTACCGGTGCTACCATTTTCTTAGTCTTATCTACCCCTGTGAAGGAAAAATTATGGCCCAGTTCGTAGACCGCGCCGTGCTGCATCTGTCAGCAGGAGACGGCGGCCACGGCTGCGTGTCCGTCCACCGCGAGAAGTTCAAGCCGCTCGGCGGCCCCGACGGCGGCAACGGCGGCCACGGCGGCGACGTCATCCTGGAAGTCTCCAACCAAGTCCACACCCTCCTCGACTTTCATTTCCGCCCGCACATCAAGGCCGAGCGCGGCGACAACGGCGGGGGCGACAACCGCAGCGGCGCCCGCGGCGAAGACCTCATCCTCGAGATCCCCGTGGGCACTGTGGTGCTCGACCGCAAGGGGGAGGTGCTCGCGGACCTGACCGTGCCCGGCACCCGCTTCATCGCGGCCCAGGGCGGCTTCGGCGGCCTGGGCAACGCCGCCCTGGCCAACATCAACCGCAAGGCCCCCGGCTTCGCCCTCAAGGGGGAGCCGGGCGAGGAAATCGACCTGACCCTCGAGCTGAAGTCCATGGCGGACGTCGGCCTGGTCGGTTTCCCGTCGGCGGGCAAGTCCTCGCTGATCTCCGTGCTCTCCGCCGCGAAGCCGAAGATCGCGGACTACCCGTTCACCACGCTCGCGCCGAACCTCGGCGTGGTCAACGTCGGACACGAGAGTTTCACCATCGCCGACGTGCCCGGCCTGATCCCGGGGGCGTCGCAAGGCAAGGGCCTGGGCCTGGACTTTTTGCGTCACATCGAGCGCACCGCCGTGCTCGTGCACGTGGTGGACACGGCCTCGATCGAGCCGGGCCGTGACCCGGTCAGCGACATCGAGGCGCTGGAACACGAGTTGGCCGACTACCAGTCGGAGCTGAGCGACGACATCGGCCTGGGCGATCTCCGGGACCGCCCGCGCATCATCGTGCTGAACAAGGCCGACGTCCCGGAGGCCCGGGAGTTGGCGGAGTTTTTCAAGGAAGACCTCGAGGAGCAGTTCGGCTGGCCGGTGTTCATCATCTCCGCCGTCGCGCGTCAGGGGCTCGACCCGTTGGTGTACAAATTGCTCGAGGTGGTCAAGGAAGCCCGCCGCAAGCGACCGCGGCAGCGACCCGACGCAGAGCACACGATCATCCGCCCGAAGGCCGTCTCTTCCCCCAAGCGGGGGAAGCACGCGCACTTCACGGTTTCCGAGGATCCGGAGGCTCCCGGAGCCTTCATCGTCGAGGGCGAAAAGATCGAGCGCTGGATCAATCAGACGGATTTCGAGAACGACGAGGCCGTCGGCTACCTCGCAGACCGGCTCGCAAAGGCGGGTGTGGAGGACCAATTACGCAAGGCCGGGGCCCAGGAAGGTGCAACAGTCACCATCGGCGATATATCCTTCGAGTGGGAACCGTCCCTTGCGGGCGACCCGACTCTGGCCAGCCGTGGGAGCGACGCCCGACTCATGGGCACTGACCGCGCCTCCGCAGCAGAGCGCAAGCGTGCCTCCCAGGCACGCCGCGGCTTGATCGACGAATACGACTTCGGTGATGGGGAGGTCGCGGATCGCGATCGCTGGCAAGGCTAGAGAGACCTGACCTCTAGACGAAACTAGGACATGGATTCACTACCTCGCACTCCGTACGACACCAGCCCAATGCTGGGGGCCGAATTCCCGCAGCCGTTGGCAGCGGCTGAGGGGCCCGCTTTCGGTCACAGTTCGCCGCTACGGGATGACATCGCGAGGGCGAAACGCATTGTCATCAAGCTCGGCTCCTCCTCCGTGACGGATCCGGAGAAGGGCGTCGACTCCGAGAAGATCGACGCTTTCGTGGACGCCCTGCAGGCGCGCATGGCCGCAGGAAGCGACATCATCGTCGTGTCCTCGGGCGCCGTTTCCGCCGGCATGGCTCCAATCGGGCTGAAGACCCGACCGACGGAGCTGGCGGTCAAGCAGGCCGCCGCCACCGTCGGTCAGGTTCATCTGGCCGCCGAGTGGGGCCGTTCCTTCGCCCGTTTCCACCGCACCATCGGCCAGGTCCTGCTGACCGCCAGCGACGCGGGCCGCCGCGACCGCACCCGTAACGCGCAGCGCACCCTGGAGAAGCTGATCCAGTTGCGCATCATCCCGATCGTCAACGAAAACGACACGGTGGCGACCTCGGAAATGCGCTTCGGCGACAACGACCGCCTCGCCGCGATCGTGGCCGCCCTGACCGGCGCGGACGCGTTGTACCTGCTGTCCGACGTCGACGGGCTCTTCGACCGCAACCCGGCTGAGCCGGGCGCCAAGTTCGTGGAAGAAGTCCGCACCGGCCACGACCTCGCGGGCGTGGCCGCCGGCGACGGCGGCAAGCTGGGCACCGGCGGCATGGCGACGAAGGTCTCCGCCGCCCGATTGGCCTCGCGTTCCGGTGTGCCGGTGCTGTTGACGTCGTCGTCGAACATCGGCCCCGCCTTGGCGGACGCCTCCGTGGGCACCGTGTTCCATCCGCGCCCGGAGCGCCGCCTCAACGCCTGGAAGTTCTGGGCGCTCTACGCCGCCGACGCGGAGGGCGTGCTGCGCCTGGACGCCGGCGCCGTCGAGGCGGTGACTTCCGGCGGCACCTCACTGCTGCCGATCGGCATCACTTCCATCTCCGGCGACTTCAAGCGCGGCGACATCGTCGACATCGTCGGCCCGGACGGGGAGGTCCTGGGCCGCGGCGAAGTCAACTACGACTCCGAGATCCTGATCGACATGGTGGGCAAGCGCAGCAAGGACCTGCCGGCGAACCGCCGCCGCCCGGTTGTGCACGCCGATTACCTCTCCAACTACGCCACCCGCCTCTAGGTAGGGTGGGGTGCATGAAATTCACCATGTACCCCGCCCCCTGGGACAACGTCGTCGACGAGGTCGCGGCCGCCGGCCACGAATTCGTCGACCGGATCGAAGACGCGGATTTTCTCATCTTCAACGGTGGGCCGCGGCACTTCCCGGACCCGTTGCCGGAGAACATCGGTTTCGTGCAGCACGTGTTCACCGGCGTCGAGCATCTGATCGGCAGCGGCACCATCAAACCCAATGTGCGCTGGGCGAATTCGGCCGGCGTCTACGGCACTCCCGTCGCGGAGATCGCGATGGCGTTGCTGCTGGCCCAGCTGCACCAGGTCAAGGCCGTCACACAAGCGGGAAGCTTCGACATCCGCTGGGAGGCCGACGAGAAGCAGGGCTGGCTGTTTTCCGGCCGCACCGTCGCGCTGATCGGGGCAGGTGGCATCGCCAAGGCCATGATCCCGATGCTGCGCCCCTTCGGCGTGAAGATCATTGCGGTCAACCGCTCCGGCGACGACGTCGACGGCGCCGACGAGACCTTCGCCATTGACCGGGCGGAGCACGTGTGGGGCGAGGCGGACGCCTTCGTCCTGACCATGCCGCTGACCGACGAGACGCGCGGCGTGATCGACGCCGAGGTGCTGGGCAAGATGAAGCCCAACGCCGTGGTGGTCAACGTCGGCCGCGGCCAGCTGGTGGTCACCGACGACCTGGTCGACGCGCTGCGCGACGGCGTCATCGCCGGCGCCGCCATGGACGTCACCGAGCCGGAACCGCTGCCGGAGGGCCACCCGCTGTGGGAGCTGCCGAACGCCACGATCACCCCGCACATCGCCGCCACCGCCCGCATCGCGCGGAAGATGATCGCGCCGCAGATCGTGGACAACGCCGCGGCCTTCGAAGCCGGCGAACGCATGCCCACCGAGGTCGACGTGGAAGCGGGGTACTGACTCCGTGCGTTTCACCATGGCCCCGGTCCGCCACGACGTCGTGGTCGAGGACCTCACCGCCGCCGGGCACACCTTCGTCGAAGACCTGTCGCAGTCGGATTTCCTCGTCTTCGACGGCGGCCCGGACGAGCTGCCGCTGCCGCTGCCGGAGTCAGTGGGATTCGTACAGACCCAGTCCGCCGGCATTGATCCGCTGCACGCCGCGGGGGTGCTGGAAAAATCCGGCGTCCGTTGGGCGAACGCGGCGGGGCTGTACGCGGACACCGTCGCCGAATCCTGCCTGGGCCTGCTGCTGGCGGTGACGCACCAGCACAAGGCGGCGGGCATGGCCGGCTCCTTCGCGGTCAGCGACGAGATCGCGGCGAAGACCCGCTACCTGACGCCGGACACCACGGTCGCCGTGGTGGGCGCCGGCGGCATCGGGCAGCGCATGATTGAGCTGCTCGCGCCCTTCCGCTGCCGGACCGTGGCGGTCAACCGCACCGGCCGGCCCGTACCAGGGGCCACGGAAACGGTCGCGCTGGCCGCCGCCGGGCACGTGTGGGGTGAGGCAGACGTGTTCGTTGTGCTCCTGCCCCTGACGCCAGACACCCGCGGGCTCATCGACGCCGAGGTGTTGGCCAAGATGAAGCCGCACGCGGTGGTGGTCAACGCCGGCCGCGGCCCCCTGATCGTCACCGATGACCTGGTCGCCGCGCTGCGCGACGGCACCATCGCCGGCGCCGGGCTCGACGTCACGGACCCGGAGCCCCTGCCGGAAAACCATCCGTTGTGGGCCATGCCGAACGTGGTGATCACTCCGCACACCGCCAACACCGAGCAAAACATCCGGGCGTCCATCGGGGCGTTGGCGGCGCGCAACGCCGAATTCTTTGCGGCTGGTCAACGCATGTCCACAGAAGTGGATATAAAAGTCGGCTACTGAGGCGCGGGCTATGTACGCTGGTGGCCATGACTGATCTCACTCCCGAACGACAAACCGAACGAGAAGAAGTCCTGAGCAAGGCACGCGCTGCGAAGCAGATCGCTCCGCAGCTGGCGAAGCTGCCGACCCCGCAGAAGAACGACATTCTGCTGGCCGCCGCCGATGAATTGGTGTCCGCCACCGACGACATCCTGGCGGCGAACCAGGAGGACATCGACACCGGCCGTGAGCGCGGCCTGGCGGAATCCCTCATCGACCGCCTCAGCCTGGACGCCGAGCGCATCGAAGGCATCGCCGGAGGCCTGCGCCAGGTCGCCGGCCTGAAGGACCCGGTGGGCGAGGTCCTGCAGGGTGGGGTGATGTCCAACGGCATCCAGATGAAGCAGGTCCGTGTGCCGCTAGGCGTCATGGGCATGGTCTATGAGGCCCGCCCGAACGTCACCGTCGACGCCTTTGGCCTGGCCTTGAAGTCCGGCAACGTCGCGCTGCTGCGCGGCTCGAAGTCGGCGCGCAGCTCTAACGCCAAGCTGGTGGAGGTGCTGCAGCAGACCGTCGTCAAGCATGGCCTGCCCGAAGAGACCGTGCAGCTGCTGCCGTGCGACACGCATGATTCCGTCCAGGACCTGATCACCGCCCGTGGTCTGGTCGACGTGGTCATCCCGCGCGGCGGCAAGAACCTCATCGACGCCGTGGTCATGGGCGCCACCGTCCCGGCGATCGAGACCGGCACCGGCAACTGCCACTTCTACATCGACCGCGACGCGGACCTGGACACCGCCATCGAGATGCTGCTCAACGGCAAGACCCGCCGTTGCTCGGTGTGTAACGCCACCGAGGTCGTGCTCATCGACGCCGCGCTGGATGACGCCGACAAGCTGCGTATCGTCACCGCCCTGCAGGAGGCCGACGTCACCGTCCACGGCGACGTCTCCGAGCTGGAGGCCTTCGGCGCCACGGACGTCGTCCAGGCCGAGGAGGTCGACTGGGCGGAGGAGTACCTCTCCTTCGACATCGCCGCCAAGGTCGTCGACGGCGTGGAAGCCGCCATCGCGCACATCGCCGAGTGGGGCACCGGCCACACCGAGGCCGTGGCGTCGCTGAACGCCTACACCTGCCAGAAGTTCGCCAACGAGGTCGACGCGGCCGCCGTGATGGTCAACGCCTCCACCGCCTTCACCGACGGCGAGGTCTACGGCATGGGCGCGGAGATCGGGATCTCCACCCAGAAGCTGCATGCCCGCGGCCCGATGGCGCTGCCGGAGCTGACTTCCACCAAGTGGGTCCTGGAGGGCACCGGCCACACCCGCCCGTAGCGTAGGCTGTGTTCTGTCTGTGAATCGGGCGACTACACTGAGAGATATGCGCAAAATTCTCTCTAGTCTGGCCGCCGCGGTGATGACGTTAGGCGTGGTCGCCCCCGCCCCTGCCTCTGCAGAGCAGGAGCAGGGCGTATGCCCGGAGGTGGCGGTGGTCGCCGCCCGAGGCAGCGAGGAAAACGTCGATCTGGGACCGACCCGTTATGCGCCGGATTCCGCGTGGGAGTCCAACGGCTATGAGGGCTACCAGATCGGGATGTTCCTGCGTTTCGCCGAAGCCCACCACGTGGAACAAACCGGTGAGTCGCTGCTGGAGGACGTGCCGGTGATCGCCCTGGATCCGGAGGTGTACCCCGCCGCCCTGCCCCTGCCGGTGCTCGTCGAGGAGGGCGAGGAGGTGGCGGCGCGGGAGCTCGTTCAGCGTGTCTCCGAGCTGTTGGACCAGATCTCCGTACCGGAGATCGCCCGCATCTCCTTGGGCGAATTGGCCCGCAGCGTGAACTCCGGCGTCACCAATACGATGAGCTACCTGGCCGGATGGGAGGCCGCCACCGGCTGCGAGCCAGACTACGTCCTGGCCGGGTACTCGCAGGGCGCGGTCGTGATGACGGCGCAGGAGCGCAAGCTGGCGGAGGATGACCGCCTGGCCGGGGTGGTCTATCTGGGTAACCCGTTGCTCAAGGCGAATGATCCTTCCCTGGTCGGGGGAGCGGCTCCTGGCGGGGGCCTGCTGCAACGCGTGCCCGCGGAGTGGGAGGACGCCGTAGCGGAGGCGCCCCGGGTCAACTACTGCCTGCCCGCCGACGTCGTCTGCAATCTTTCCGTGACCGGCGCCGTGGACGCGGCAAAAGAGACGTACTTGTCCGGCGAGTTAGAGGACTTGGGCGCGCACACCCACTACTTCACCGGCAAGGCCCCGCGGGAATATGACGAGCGCGCCGCCGAAAGCTTCGCTTCGTGGATCCTCGCCGCCCAGGGGCGCTAGACTTCGTGACCATGACTACCCCTGCGCGCATCGGCATCATGGGCGGCACGTTTGACCCGATCCACAACGGACACCTCGTCGCGGCCAGCGAAGTCGCCGACCGCTTCGACCTGGACCGGGTCGTGTTCGTGCCCACGGGGGAGCCGTGGCAGAAGGCCGATCGCCGAGTCAGCCCCGCCGAGGACCGCTACCTGATGACGGTCATCGCCACCGCCGCCAACCCGCGGTTCACGGTCAGCCGGGTCGACATTGACCGGTCGGGGCCGACCTACACTATCGACACCCTCAAGGATCTGGGGGAGCAGTTTCAGGGGGCGGAGCTGTATTTCATCACCGGCGCCGACGCGATGGCCTCGATCATGAGCTGGCACGACTGGGAAAAAATGTTCGACTTGGCGCATTTCGTGGGGGTCACCCGCCCGGGGTACGAGTTGAGCGAGGAGATGCTGCCGGAAGGGCACGATGACCGGGTGGAGCTCATCGATGTGCCGGCCATGGCGATTTCTTCCACCGATATCCGGGAGCGCTCCGCCGCCGGCCGGCCGGTGTGGTATCTGGTTCCGGACGGGGTGGTGCAGTACATTGCCAAGAACGAGGTCTACGGTGAATAGCGCTCGGGCCCGCGTTCGTGGAAGACTAGCGGGTGACTATCAAAACCACTCTTAAGTAGGAATGTTTATTCATTGACTGCCACTGACGAATCCCGCCGTTTGGCGACCATCGCCGCCCTCGCCGCCGATGAGCGGAAGGGCTCCAACATCGCCGTGTACGACGTCTCCGACGTCATGGCGATTTCCGACGTCTTCGTCGTGATCACCGGCGACAACGAACGCCAGGTGCGCGCGATCGTCGAAGAGGTCGAGGACAAGCTCACCGAGGCCGGAGTCGAGCCGCTGCGCCGTGAGGGCCACCGCGAAAACCGGTGGGTGCTGCTGGACTACGGCCAATTCGTGGTCCACGTCCAGCGCACCGCCGAGCGCGAGTTCTACGGCCTGGACCGCCTGTACCGCGACTCCCCGCTCATCGAGGTCGACGGCGTGGAGCCGCCGGAGCGTCCGGGCGCCTACGCCGACGACGTGGACGTGCGCTCCGTCGAATCCATCGACGAGATTCCGCTGGCCGGCGAAGGCCCCGCCGAGGGAGACTCCGACGACGACTATTACTACTACGACGACGAGCAGTAGGACACCAGCGACTTCATGTACCGCCGCCTGATTTTGTTGCGCCACGGGCAGACGTATTACAACGCCACCCGTCGGATGCAGGGACAGTTGGACACCCAACTGGACGACGTCGGCCGTGAGCAGGCGGCGCTGGCGGCGGAGCGGTTCGCCGCGGCCGGCATTTCCCGGGTCATCGCCTCCGACCTGGAGCGCGCCTTCGACACCGCCACCATCATCGGCGACCGGATCGACGTGGCCGTGGAAACGGACGCCCGGCTCCGGGAAACCGATCTGGGGCAGTGGCAAGGCTGCACGCACGCTGAAGTGGACGCGGAGGACCCCGACGCCCGGCTGCGGTGGCGCAACGACGCCACCTGGGCCCCGCCCGGCGGCGAGTCGCGCCTCGACGTGGCCCGCCGCGCCCGGCCCGTCGTCGACGGGCTGATCGAGGACTTCGGCGCGTGGCCCGGCTCCTCGGTGCTGCTGGTCGCCCACAGCGGAACCATTTCGGCGTTGACCTCGCATCTGCTGGGGCTGGACGTGTCTCAGTACCCGCTGTTGACCAGCCTGCACAACACCGCCGCCGCAGTGCTGACGGATCGCGCGAAGGCGGAGGACGAGCCGGAAGGCCAGTGGCATCTGCAGGCCTGGAACCTGGGCGGGAAGGTCTAGTCGCCGTGGCTGTGCGCATTGTCGTGGATTCCTCGGCCGGCGTGCCCGAGGACGTCGTCAAGGAACTCGGCATCACCGTCGTTGACCTCCATGTGATGGACAAGGAGACGGAGACGACGACGTCGGGGTTGTCCTCGTTGGAGTTGGCGGCGGCGTACGCCCGCCAGCTGGAGCGCGGCGGCGACGACGGCGTGGTCGCCCTGCACGTGGCCAAGGAGCTGTCGTCGACGTATTCGGCGGCGGTCGCCGCGTCTGCGGTGTTTGACGGGGCGGTCCGGGTCATCGACACCGCCAGCGTGGGCATGGCCGTGGGCGCCGCGGCGATGGCCGCCGCCAAACTCGCCCAGGAAGGCGCCGACCTGGATGCGTGCGAGAGGTTGGCCAGCGACACGCTGCGACGGTCGTCGACGTGGGTGTATCTGCAGAAGATCGACGATCTGCGTAGATCGGGCCGGCTGTCGACGGGCACGGCGATCATGTCCGCCGCCGTGTTGGCGATCAAGCCGATCATGGAGATCCACGACGGCAAGCTGGAGCTGGCGGGCAAGACGCGCACCCAGGCGAAGGCCTTCAGCAAGGTGGCGGAACTGGTCGTCGAGCGGGCGGCGGGGGACCCGGTGTTCGTCGCGGTCCAGCACGTCGACACGGAGCCGGCCGCGCTACAGTTGCGCGATCTGCTGGAGGAAGTCCTGCCGGAGGGTTCCAGCTTCATGTTGGCGCCGTTGAGCCCGGTGCTCACGGTGCACACCGGGGCGGGCGCGATCGGCGTGTCCGCAGTGTTTTCCACCGCCCCGGACACCGGCGACGACGACTGAGGCCACCCCGCCCGGTGAGAGGGAGGTCACGTTTCTTCCTTCCAATTCTTCCGTTCGGCGCCCCGGCTCTAGGGTGGAGGGCATACTATTCCTAGCGGAAAGGACACGTCAGCAGTGAATATCTGGGTGCGGTTGGTCGGGGAGAGCGTCCTCGGGGCGGTGCTCATTGCCGTGGGGGCGTTGTTGATCGGTGAGTCCCCGGAGACCACGTGGGGCATGGTGGTGGCCGTCGTCCTGCTGGTTGTGGGCGTCGGGTTGATCGTGGACCTCGTGCTCGCCGCGGCTTTCGGCAAGATCAAGACGCCGTCCAACCTGGGTGCGGGCGTCGCTCCGCCGGGAACCAGCGCCGCTGAGCGCTACGACCTCGAACGCGCCACCGGTGAACAGGCGCAGTTGAATTAACGATCTTCTTCCCGGCCGGGGAGGAAGAACATTCCACAGGATCAGTGACGTGTCACCGGGGTTATCCCCGGTCGGTGGCCGGACCCGGCGGAGCAGGCCGGCCGCCGTTTTAGTCTCAGGGGCATGGCCGTCATTGACAGACTCACCGAACTGACCCGTCCGACCGGGGAGGAAGACCTCCTCGACGTCTCTTATCCGACTCCCCGCCTGGCGGTCACGCCGAAACAGGCGGTCATCGCCGCCGCCGTGGTGGTCGTGGCCGTCGCCGTGTGGGCGGTGTGGTTCCTCCAGCGCCCCGACCCCGTGGAGCCGTCCCTGGCCGCGTTGCCGGAGGTGGGGCAGGAGGCGACGCCGGGCGAAGAGACCGACGAGATCGTGGTCTCCGTGGTGGGGGCGGTGGAGAAGCCGGGGTTGATCACGGTGCCGGCGGGCTCCCGGGTGGCCGACGCCCTGCTGTCCGCGTTGCCGCTTCTCGACGCCGACGTCACCGCGCTGAATCAGGCGCAGCTGCTCGTCGACGGCCAGCAGATCCACGTCCCCGCCCGACCGGAGGCGCCCGCCCACGACGGGGCGCCGGAGGCACAACCGCCCGCAGGCAGCGGGCTGGTGTCGTTGAACTCCGCCGACGTGACGGAGCTGACCACCTTGAACGGGGTGGGGGAGGCGACCGCCCAGGCGATCATCGACCACCGCACCAGTGCCGGCGGGTTCACCGCGATTGAGCAGCTGCAGGAGGTCAAAGGCATCGGACCGGCGAAATTCGAGCAGCTCAAAGATCACGTCGGCTTATAGGCGATGGCGGAGCTACGACTGGTCCCGGCGGCGCTGACGGTCTGGGCCGCCGCGCTGCTGGTCCTGCTCACCGGGCAACCTTGGCCGTCGTTGGCGGCGGTGCTGCTCGCCGCCGGCGCGTTGGCCGCGGCGCGGCAGCCGGGCCAGACGACGCTGACCGCGGTGTTGGGCGGGGCCGTCACGCTGATGACCTGGCTGCGTGCCCGGCAGGCCGCGGAGACCGACCTGGGCGGGCAGATCACCGGCACGCTGAACACGGCTGCGGGCACGACGTCCGCCGGCGGCGGGATACTGCGTTTGAGCGTCCCCGGTTACCCGGCCCAGCTGACCGCGTTCACGGACGAGTCCGGGCAGGGGCTGCCCGCCGGCGCCACCGTCGCCTTAGAGGCCACCTACTCGGAAGCGGGCTCACCCGGGCTGTCCCCGGTGGTCGCTGACGCGGAGATCCTCTCGGCGGGTCCGCCCACCGGATGGGCGGCGATCGCGGCACACGTCAAGGACACCTTCGCCGCCGCCGTCGACGCACGGCTGTCCGGGGAGCACCGCGGCCTGATCCCCGGGATGGTGCTCGGCGACGTCTCCCTGCAAAGCGACGCCGCGCAGCAGCTCTACATCGACACCGGCCTCAGTCACCTGAGCGCGGTGTCCGGATCCAACGTCACCATCGTCACCACCGTGGCTATCATGGCCTGCCGGGCCATCGGCGTCGGCCCGCGCGGCCAGACGGCGGTCGCGGCGCTGGCCCTGGTGGGGTTCGTCGGGCTCGTCGGCCTGGAACCGAGCGTGTTGCGCGCCGCGGTCACCGGCCTGGTGGGGTTGGCCGCCGTGCTGGGATCCGCGCAGATGGAACCGGTCCACGCCCTGTGCGTCGCGGTGATCGTGCTGCTGGCCGTCGACCCGGACCTGGCCGCCGCGTGGGGTTTCGCACTGTCGGTGGCCGCCACCGCCGGCATCGTGGCGCTCACCCCCTTGCTGGACGCCCCACTGTCACGGACCAGGCTGCCGCTGCTGCTGGTGCGCAGCCTGGCGGTGTCGATCGCCGCCGACGTGGTCACCGCCCCGCTGATCGCCATGATGGCGGGGGAGGTCTCGCTGGTCGCGGTCGTCGCGAACGTCGTCGTCACCCCGGCCACCGCCCCGGTGACCGTGCTCGGGCTGTTCGCCGCGGCCCTGGCGCTGCTGCCCGGGCCGGGCGCCGGCCTGCTGATCACCGTGGTCTCGCCGTTGACGTGGTGGATCCACGCTTCCGCGGACTGGCTGGCCTCCCTGCCGGTGGTCACGGTGTCGGCGGACCCGGTCTGGGTGCTGATCGTCTACGGGTGGATCATCGCCGCCATCCTGGCCGGTAAGACCTGGCTCGTGGTCACCGTGGGACTGGTGGGGCTGCTGAGCTATGCGCGCGCAGAGTCACCCGCCCCCGAGATCCCGCTGGAGCTGCTGGTCACCCACACCGTCGCCACCGTCGACGACGTCGACGCCGCCCCGCCCGGCACCCAAGCCATCATCGTCACCGACCCCGACGGCCGCCGCGCCGACCGCCCCAGCGCCACCGTCGACGGCGTGCCCGTCCTCTTCCCCGCCCGCGACGGCCCCGTCACCCTGCACACCGACGGCACCCAACGCGCCGCCGACGGCCGGTTCTGACGTCTGCGCCGCACCCCCGGTGTGGCACCATGAACGCATGGACATTCCGCAGGTGCACCTCATCCTCGGCGACGACGAATTCCTCGCCGAGCGGGCCCGCCATCGCATCCTGGACCGCCTCGGCCCCGAGGTGGAAAGCACCGTCATGCGCGCCGGGGAAGTCACCGGCTCCGAAATCATCGAGGTCTCTAGCCCGTCGCTGTTCGCGGAAGACCGTGCCATCGTCTTCCAGAAGACGGAGGACGCCGGCAAAGACGCCGCCGACCTGCTGCTGAAATCCGCCCGCGATCCCGCCCCGGGCATCTACTTCCTCATCGAGCATTCCGGTGGCGGGCGCACCAAGACGCTGGTGCCCAAATTCTCCAAGATCGCCGAAGTCCACGACGTCGCGGCGATCAAGCCCTCGCAGCGCACCGGCTGGGTGATGCAGGAGTTCCGCGCCCATGGCGTCCGCCCCACCCCCGACGTGGTGCAGGCCCTGCTCGAGTCCGTCGGCTCCGACCTGCGCGAGTTGGCCTCGGCCATCGAGCAGCTCATCGCGGACGCCCAGGGCGAGATCACCGTGGGCACCGTGCGGGCCTACTACACCGGGGTGGCGGAGGTCTCCGGCTTCGACATCGCGGATCTCGCGGTGACGGGCAAGACCTCCCAGGCGCTGGCCTCCACGCGGCGCGCCCTGCAGCTGGGCATCTCCCCGGTGGCGTTGGCGGCGGCGCTGAGCTCCAAGGTCGGCGGCATCGCCCGGTTGTATTCCACCCGCGGCGGCAACCCCAAGCAGCTGGCGGGCACGGTCGGCATGGCGCCATGGCTGGTGGAAAAAACTCAGCGCGTCGCGCGGCGGTGGTCGGGCGAATCAGTGAGTCAGGCGGTGGTGCTCATGGCGGACCTGGACGCCGAGGTCAAAGGCCAGGGCGGGGACCCCGAGTTCGCGATAGAGAACGCCGTGCGCCGCATCAGTGAACTGGCGGGCTAAACTCCGGTGTCATGAACGAACAACCCGAAGCCCTGCCCGAGGATGTCCAGGAACTGGTGACCAAACTCTTCGCCATGACCCGCGAGGGGGACCTGACGCTGCTGGAGTACGTCCGCCAGGGCGTCAACGTCGATTTAGCCAACCAGGACGGCAACACTTTCCTCATGCTGGCCGCCTACAGCGGGCGGGAGGAACTGGTCAAGGGGTTGCTGGCGGAAGGCGCCGACCCGGACAAGCTCAACGGCCACGGCCAGAGCCCGCTCGCGGGGGCGATCTTCAAGAAGGAGGACGGCGTGGTCGAGGCGCTGCTGGAGGCGGACGCCGACCCGCTGGCCGGGCACCCGAACGCGGTGGACAGCGCAAAGATGTTCGGGCGCACCGACCTGCTCCCGCGGCTGACCCGGCAGCAGTGACTCTGACGAACCTGGCGGCGTTGGTCGGGTTGAACCTGGTCGGCGCGTTGTCGCCGGGCCCGGACATCATTCTGATCACCCGGACCGCCACCCAGTCGCGCCGGCACGCGGTGGCCGTCACCGCCGGCATCCAGTTAGGCGTGCTGTTCTGGTGCACCGTGACCGTGTTCGGCGCGGCGGCGGTGCTCAACGCCTTCCCCGAGGTCCTCGGCGTGATTCAGATCCTCGGCGGCGCGTGGCTGCTGTGGATGGGCCGCGGCATGCTCGCCAGCGGGTGGCGCAACCGCACCAGCCCGCCCGTGGACTTGGAGGACGCGGAGAGCCGGATGGGCAGTCTCGGCCAGGCGTTCCGGCAGGGGTTGACGACGAATCTGTCGAACCCGAAGATCGTGCTGTTCTTGGCGGCGTTGATCGCCCCGCTGTTGCCGCGCAGTCCTTCGGTCGGCCTGGCGGTGACGGTGGTCTTGGCGTTGTCGTGGTCGTCGTTGGCGCTGCACCTGGTGCTCAGCCTGGTGATCTCCACGAAGGCGGTGCGCCGCCGGTTGCTGCGCGCGGGCCCGTGGATCGACGTCGTCGCCGGGTTGTTTTTCCTGGTGGCCGGCGCGGTGCTGGTGGTCAACGGCGTCATCGACGTCGTGGACTAGCGAGGCGGGCGCAGACGAGAAATCGCCCCGCTCCCTGATTCAGGGTGCGGGGCGATCGTCGTCAAGCGAAGGCGGAAAGATTAGCCCATCTTGTTGAAGGCGAGAGCCATCGCGGACTTCTTGTTCGCCGCGTTGTTGCGGTGGAAGACGCCCTTGGAGACGGACTTGTCCAGCGCGCGGGAAGCGGTGCGCAGCTGCTCCTCGGCCTTGGCCTTGTCGCCGGCCTCGACGAGGGCGCGGAACTTGCGGATCTCGGTGCGCACAGCGGTGCGGACGGCCTGGTTGCGCTGACGGGCCTTCTCGTTGGTCAGGTTGCGCTTCTGCTGAGACTTGATGTTTGCCATGGTGAGCTACCTCTTGAACTAGATCGGAATCGATGCTGTTTTCCCTTGTCACCGCTGGGAGACGCGACGCCGATTACGAAGAGCGAACCCAAGGTCCTGCCCGCCCCGACCGGCGTTCCCGGATGAAGGATAACCTCAGGGAGTTTAGCAGGCCGGTGGGCCCGTTCCAAACCTAGTTCCAGTCGAAACGTGAGCGCAGGGCGCTGGCAACGCGCTCGAAGCGGGCGCGGGGGAACAGCGCCCCGGCGCGTCGTAACGCATGGTCCGGGACTTCCAGCACCCGGTCGAGCCGGATCCAGCAGGGGCGGCCCAGCGAGTCCCACTGGCCGGAGCCGATCTCCATCCAGTTGCCGTCGTGCGAATGCGTGGAGTTCGGGGAGATCAGCAGGCCGAGGACGCCGCGGCGGCGGGTGCGTCCGACGACCAGCATCGCGCGTTCGGAGTGCTGTTTGGCGGCTGCGTCGACGGGGGCCAAAAACCACACGATCTCCCCCGGGTCCGCCTGGCCGTCCAGGTCCGGGGCGTAGAAGATGGTGCGGGCGTGGTCGTCGGTGTCGCCGACTTCGAGCGGGGCATGGCCGCGGTGAGAGTTGTCTTCCGGTGTTTCTGCGCCCGCGTTCGGACCGAGGCCCAGTTGATTGCGCAGCGCTTCCAGACCGCGGTCTAGTGCAGACTTCTTCGTGGCCTTGCGTTTTTCGCCGCGCGAAAGAAGTGCGTTTCGGGCCCGCCCGCTGAATTTCATGCGGATCATCCTGGTTCGACGTCGAGGTGGGGAATGTGAGGGGTGTCTGAATAATTCATCCCCATCGCCACTCTAACCGTTACTCCACTTAAGTAAAATGTGTTGTCACTGTAGAGTTAGGGGGATTCAACTAGGAAGGGATTGAAGCCCAGACAATGGCGAATAACTTTGCGGAGCAGACGTTCACCGATCCTGCCAAGATCAGGAACTTCTGCATCATCGCGCACATCGACCACGGCAAGTCGACGCTCGCCGATCGCATTCTGCAGCTGTCCGCCGTCGTCGCGGATCGCGACATGCGCGACCAGTACCTCGACAACATGGACATCGAGCGGGAACGCGGCATCACGATCAAGGCGCAGAACGTCCGCCTGCCGTGGGTGCCGCGTTCCGGGGACCACGCCGGCGAGGAGATGGTCCTGCAGATGATCGACACCCCGGGCCACGTGGACTTCACCTACGAGGTCTCCCGTGCGCTGGAGGCCTGCGAGGGGGCGGTGCTGCTCGTCGACGCGGCGCAGGGCATCGAGGCCCAGACCCTGGCGAACCTGTACCTGGCGATGGAAAACGACCTGGAGATCATCCCGGTCCTGAACAAGATCGACCTGCCGGCCGCGGACCCGGAGAAGTACGCGCTGGAAATCGCCAACATCATCGGCTGCGAGCCGGGCGACGTGTTGCGCGTGTCCGGCAAGACGGGCGAGGGCGTGCCGGAGCTGCTGGACCGGCTCACCGACACGATCCCGCATCCGACCAGCGAGCACCCGGTGGACGCTCCGGCCCGGGCGATGATCTTCGACTCGGTCTATGACACTTTCCGCGGCGTGGTCACCTACATCCGCGTGGTCGACGGTCAGCTCAAGCCGAACCAGAAGGTGCAGCTGATGGCCACGGGCGCGACCCTGGACATCAACGAGATCGGGGTGGTCTCGCCGACGCCGAAGCCGTGTCAGGGGTTGGGCCCCGGCGAGGTCGGCTACATCATCACCGGCGTGAAGGACGTCCGCGAGACCAAGGTCGGCGACACCGTCACCTGGGCGCGGGGCGGGGCGGACGAGCCCCTGGAGGGTTACGCCGAGCCGGTGCCGATGGTGTATTCCGGGCTGTTCCCGATCTCCCAGGCGGATTTTCCCGCGCTGCGTGAGGCGCTGGAGAAACTGCAGCTCAACGACGCGTCCCTGTCATATGAGCCAGAGACGTCCGTGGCGCTGGGCTTCGGTTTCCGCTGCGGCTTCCTCGGCCTGCTGCACATGGAGATCACCCGCGACCGCCTCGAGCGCGAATTCGACCTGGATCTGATTTCCACGGCGCCGAGCGTGTCCTACCGCGTGCACACCGAGTCCAACGAAGAAATCGTGGTGCACAACCCCTCCGAGTGGCCGGAGGGCAAGCACCAGGCGGTGCACGAGCCGATCGTGAACATGACGCTCATCGTGCCGTCCGAATTCGTCGGCCCCACGATGGAGCTGTGCCAGACCAAGCGCGGCCAGATGAAGAACATGGACTACCTGTCCGAGGACCGCGTCGAGCTGCGCTACGTCATGCCGCTGGGCGAGATCATCTTCGACTTCTTTGACCTGTTGAAGTCTCGCACCAAGGGCTACGCCTCGCTGAACTACGAGGAGGCCGGCTCCCAGGAGGCGGACCTGGTGAAGGTGGACATCCTGCTGCAGGGTGAGCCGGTGGACGCGTTCAGCGCCATCGTCCACCGTGACGACGCCCGCCACTACGGGCTGAAGATGACCAAGAAGCTGCGCGAGCTGATCCCGCGCCAGCAGTTCGAGGTGCCCATCCAGGCGGCCATCGGTTCGCAGATCATCGCCCGCGAGAACATCCGCGCCCTGCGCAAGGACGTGCTGGCGAAGTGTTACGGCGGTGACATCTCGCGTAAGCGCAAGCTGTTGGAGAAGCAGAAGGCCGGCAAGAAGCGCATGAAGAACATCGGTTCCGTGGAGGTCCCGCAGGAGGCGTTCGTCGCGGCGCTGTCCACCGACGAAGGATAGGTCAGCGCGGCTCGACGTCCTCATGCACCCGCACCACGCCCCGTCGTCGCCCGTGGAGGCGCACCACCTCCACGAGCCCGGTCAACAGCAGGCACAGCCCGGTGGCGATGAGGATGGCGTGGACGCCGACCGCCCGGTAGGCCAGGGCCCCGGTGATCGCGCCGGCCGACAGCGACGCCCACATCACGAAGTGCTGCAGCCACTTGGAGTGGGCCCCGCCGAAGAACGTGTCGATGAAGCGCTGTCCCATTTTCACCAGCGTGCCGGTCATGTAGGTCAGCGCGATGTCGACTTCGCCGTCGCGTTCGAAAATCGAGTTCATCGCCCCGATGCCCAGGGAGGCGAACATGATCCCGATGCGCGGCTGGTCCATGAGGATGAGGACGCTGGAGATCACGAACAAAATGTCCATGTTCGCGATCACGACGTCGCGCACCCAGTGCAGCGGCACCCAGCGCCGCGCCAGCCGGCGCACCAGCGCCCCCTGCATCACGCCGACGAGGAAGAGGATCAGGCAGCTGCTGGCCAAGACCGCCAGGTCCCAGTCGGCGCTGACCAGGGAGGTGGCGGCGCGGGTGGTGTTTCCGGACATGAAGGACAGGAACACGCCGCCGAGAAAGAGAAAGCCGATGGAGTCGACGAAACCGGCGATGAACGCGTAGCTGGCGGCCAGGCCGCGTTCCCGCTTGCTGTAACCACTCATGTCCAGGCATTTTAGCCCCACCGCGGCGGGCGGGGTTATCCCGGTCAGCCCACCAGCACAACCGTGAGCACCGACAACGCCAGGATGACCGGGATCGCCATGCCGAGTGTCCAGACGAAGACGGGCCGGCGGGCGGGCGGGTCGGGGCATAGACGCACCGCCAGCTCTATTCGGGCGGGCGAGGACATCGTCAGCAGCGAGGCAGAGACGTTCTGCGCGGCCGTGGCCGACGCCACCGACGCTCCGAGTGCCGCGGCGGCCTGCGCCTGGGGGCCGGCGAACATGGCGTTGGCCCCGCTGTTGGACCCGGTGATGAACCCGCCCACGCCCCCGAGGACGGGGACGAAGAACAGGAAGACGCCGCCGAGCCCGGCCAGGGCCACGGCGATTTGCCCCGACATCCCGGATTCGGACATCACCGCCCCGAGCAGGATGAACAAGGCGGTGGCGGGGCCGACGTGCGCCCACGTGCGCACCGCGTGCGACGCGGTGGGCGCGACGTCGGCAAGCGAAGAGCGCAGCGTGAACAGGGCCGTCAGAACCAGCCACGGCGCGGGGGAGGCCAGGTAGCGCCAGCCGGTGCCGTCGAGCCCGAGGACACGCACCGTCACCGACGCCGCCAGCACCCCACCGAGCAGCAGGCCATAGGGCGCCAGGGCACGCAGCTCGGCCGCGGAGACAGCCAGGCGACGGCCGTGGCGCAGCCGGTGGGCGAGCAGGTGGACCGCCAGGGTCACAGCGGCGCCCACCGCCCCGGCCGGGGCAGTGCCGAAGACGAGGTTGGCGACCGTCACACTCACCCACAGCACCAGCCCGGAGGCCACCGCCAGCCCGACCGCCCGGGCCCGGTCGCCGCGCTCGGCGGCGATGAGCGCGGCCGCGACGCCCGCGCCCAGGAACACGGGGAGACTGAGCAGGGCGCTCATCACGCCCAGTTCCCGGAAACCGGTGCCCGACAGTTCCGCGGCGATCAGCGTGCCCGGCCCCATGGACCCCCACGGCACCGCGCACAACCCGAGCAGCCCGATGGGGGCGGCCTTATGTCCCGCATAGCCCAGGCCGATCAGCAGCGGCACCGCGATGGTCACGCCGACGCCGAAGCCGGTCAGTGATTCCGCCAGCGGGGTCACCCCGTGCACCACCGCCAGGGCAGGCGCCACCCCGGAGCCAGGCAACGGCGCAGCCATTCCGACAGCCTGGCTTGATCGCCCATGCGCCGCCCGGCTTCCGCGAAGGCCACGCCGCCGCCGATGATCACCATGACCTCGACCACCAGCGGCCACCAGCTCCCGGCCAGCTCAGCGACGCTCGCCCACGACAGGTCGAACTCCGTCGCCGCGACCACGACCGCGGACAGCAGACCCAGCACCGCCGCCGACAGGGTGGACCGCCGTGCCAACAATGCCCCGATCACCACGAGCAGGGGAAGCACGGCCAACAGCACAGTCACGGCCACATGGTAGCTCTGCAACAAGTGCGCGCGGAGACATTCATTCTGGCGGGCCCGCCGTATCACCGAGAGCGGAATACAGCCGTCGATGCCGTGCCCGCAGACCCCGGTAGCCCGCGTGGGCCACAGCGTCGGGGGCGACGGCGTCGACATCGCCGCGGCCCAGCGGCATGATCCCGTGCTCCAGGCCCAGCGCCTCCGCGGCGACGAGCGCCGCCCCGGTCAAGGCGGCGTCCCCGCCCGTGCTCACGCGGGTCACCGGACGCCCGGTGACGTCGGCCAGGATCTCCAACCACGGGCGCGAGGCCGCCCCGCCGCCGACCACCGGCAGGGGCCGGTCGACGGGCTCCTCGGCCATGGCGTGGGAAAGCCCGAACGCGACGGACTCCAGCAGCGCCCGGTACATCTGCGCCGGGGTCGTCGTGGCGCGGATGCCGGTGATCGCGGCGCCCAGCGCGTCGTCGCGCACCGGGAAACGCTCCCCGCTCAGACTCGGCAGCGCGAGCAGCCCGCTCGGGGCGCGCGGACCGGTGGCCAGCACCGCGTCCGCCTCCGCGGGCGAGGCCCCGCCCAACAGATTCTCCCGGCCCCAGTCGGCGAGGGCGCCCGCTGAGGACAACGCGGCGATGTGCAACCGCCGCCCGCCCGGCGCGGCGAGGCGGTGTACCGCGCCGGGCAGGTCCACGTCTTTTTCGGCGAGGAAGGCGTACCAGCCGGAGGTGCCCAGGTAGACGTAGTCGTCGCCCGGAGCCAGGCCGACGATGCCGGCGGTGGTGGCGACGGCGTCGCCGGGGGCGAGCACCACGGGGACGCCGTCGACTTCACCGAGCGGGCCGTCGGTGATCGCGGGCAGCATGTCGGCGGTGACGCCCGCCACCCGGCACACGGCGGGGGAGAAGTCGCCGGTGGCGGCGTCGATGAGCCCCGTCGTGGAGGCGGTGGTGGAGTCCACGTGCGCGCCCAGGCCGAGGTGGTGGGCGAGGTAGCCGGACGGGGAAAACAGAATGCGCGCCGGCGTGAGCCCCGCGCGCACGAACATCGCCGCATTCGAGGTGGCGGACTGTTCGTTGCCGGTGATCCGGTTCCAGTCGCCGAGGGCGCGGTGCAGGGCGTCGGCCTCGGCGCGGGCGCGGGTGTCGGAGTACAACACGGCCGGGGCCATCGGCGACCCGTCGGCGTCCAGACAGATCAGATCTTGCATTTGGCCGGTCAACGCGATGGCGTCCGCCCCGGGCAGGCGGGCGGCGCAGGCGCGGGCGGCGGCGACCCAGTCGGCGGGGTGTTGCTCGACGCGGCCGTCTGCGCCCGTGTCCGTGGGGTACGGCTCGAAAGCCTCGCCGTGGTAGGAGCCGTCGGCGGGGTCGATGAGGGCGGCTTTCGCACCCGAGGTGCCCAGGTCCAGCGCGAGGATCATGCGTGCAGAACTACTCCTTGGGAGTGGTTTTTTCTTCCTTGGGGTCCGGGTTGGGCTCCCATCCGTCGGACCAGGTTTCGGTTTCGTAGTCGTAGCCGACGTCGTTGCCGTCCTCGTCCTTGCGGCGGTACCACTCGGTGACGTTCTCGGCGGTGGAGTCGAAGTCCGCGCCCGCGCCGCGGCCCTCGGGGGCCTCGGCGACGGCGAATTCGAAGTCGTCGCCGTGCGTCTCCAGGCCGCGGACGACGGCGTTGTCGACGGCGGTGCGGGCATAGGTGCGGCGGATGGCGGAGGGGTCGGTGCTCAAGTCCTTGACGAAGGAGACCATCATGCCCAGCAGCACCAGACAGAACGGCAGGGCGATGAGGATGGTCAGGTTCTGCAGTCCGGACAGGGCGTCCTCGCCGCCGGCCAACAGCATGACGATGGCGATGCCGACCATGCACAGGCCCCAGAAGACCACGACGAAGCGGTTCGGGGTCGGGTTGCCGCGCGTGGACATCGTGCCCATCACCGTGGAAGCGGAGTCCGCGGAAGTGACGAAGAAGATCGCCAGGATGAGGATGAGGATGAACGGCGTGACCTGCGACAGCGGCAGCTGAGCGAACATGTCGAAGAGCACCTGCTCGGAGGAGGAGCTGCCGTCGAAGCCGGCGACGCCCTCGCGGTTGAAGACGATGGCCGCACCGCCGAAGACGGTGAAGGCCAGGATGAGGATGAAGGTGGGCACCGCCATGCACACCAGGGCGAACTCACGCAGGGTGCGGCCGCGGGAGATGCGCGCGATGAACATGCCGACGAACGGGGTCCAGGCGATCCACCACGCCCAGTAGAAGGCGGTCCAGGCGCCCTGGAACTCGACGGTCTCCGCACCCCAGGACAGGGATTTGCCCATCATGGCCAGCAGCTCGTCGAAGTAAGTCAGGGTGCCGGAGGGAATCAGGTTGAGCAAAAAGAGCGTCGGCCCGGCCAGGAACACGAAGGCGACGGCGGCCAGCGTGAGCGTGATGTTGACGTTGGACAGGTAGCGGATGCCACGGGCCACGCCGGAGACGGCGGAGAAGATGAACGCGATCGACAAAATCGCGATGATGACGATCAGGACGTTGTTGCCGACCTGGCTCATGCCGGAGACGATGCGCACGCCCTCGCCGATCTGGATGGCGGACAGGCCGAGGGTCGCGGCGGTGCCGAAGAGGGTGGCCACGATCGAGAGCATGTCGATGAGCTTGCCGACGGGCCCGCCCGTGTTGTTTTCGCCCAGCAGGGGAGCGAACACCGAACTGATCAAAGAGACGCGCCCACGGCGGTAGATGGAGTAGGCGATCGATCCGCCGACCAGGGAATACAGTGCCCAGGCGGACAATCCCCAGTGGAAGTGGGACTGGGCCATGGCCTGGTGCAGCGCGGCGGGGGTCTCCGCGTCGACGGTCTCCGGGGGCGGGGAGAGGTAGTGCCACAGCGGTTCGGAGGGGCCGAAGAAGAAGATGCCGACGCCGATGCCGGCGCCGAACATCATCGCGACCCAGGAGAAGCGGGAGAATTCGGGCTTTTCGTCGTCGCGGCCGAGGGTGATGCGGCCGAAGCGGCTGAAGGCCAGGATGACCATCACGACGATGCCGAGGATCATCACGATGTTGAGCAGCCAGCCGACGTTTTCCATGGCCCAGGAGAACATCGTGGAGGAGACGGTGGACACGGAGTCCGGGTTGATCAGGCCCCAAGCGATGAACGCGAGGATGAGGATCGCCGTGAGGGCGAAACTGATTTTATCGAGTCCGAAGCGGTTGCGTTGTTGATCGACGCCGATGCCCGGGACGAGCCCTGGGTGGAGGTCGTCCGGATAACTGGTCTGGTTGGACATTCCTGTAAGTGTTCTCTTTTGCGCAGGCGTCCGCAACTTCTCGGCCCTGGTGGGGAATGGAAATAGGGGTTGTCGTGTTGGATGGAAGTATGAAAATCGATATCTGGTCCGACTACATTTGTCCGTTTTGCACCGTCGGCGAACGGCATCTGGCGCTCGCCCTGGAGAAGTTCGCCGGCGCCGACGACGTGGAGATCACCTGGCGCAGTTTCCAGCTGGATCCCTCGGCGCCGACGGAGCCGACGGAGAAGGCCCCCGAGTACCTCGCCCGCTCCAAGGGGATGAGCCTGGCGGAGGTGAAGCAGATGAACTCCGGCCTGGCGGAGCGCGCCGCCGCCGTCGGCCTGGATTTCCAGTGGCGCGACTCGGTCGTGGCGAACACCTTCGACGCTCACCGGGTGGGTCATCTCGCCCGCGCGGCGGGCAAGGGCAACGAGTGGGACACGGTGGTCAAGCACGGCTATTTCACGGAGGGCGCCAACGTCGCCGACCACGGTGAGCTCACGGAGTTCGCGGCTCAGGTGGGCCTGGACGCGGACCGCGTCCAGGAGGTGCTGGCCTCCGACGAGTACGCCACCGACGTCGTGCAGGAAATCACCATGGGTCGCCAGCTGGGGGTCCAAGGCGTGCCCTTCTTCGTCTTCGACGGCCGCTTCGCGGTCTCCGGCGCGCAGCCGGTCGAGCTTTTTGAGCAGGCCCTGGCACAAGCCTCGGAGAGCTCAGGCGAACAATAATGCGGGTGTGGTTCACCTCTGACCTGCACCTCGGCCACCGCTTTGTGGCCGGGCTGCGGGGATTTTCCGACGTCGACGAGCACGACGCCCTGATCCTGGCGGGCCTGGCCGCCGTGCCCGCCGGAGACCGGGTGTGGGTGCTGGGCGATCTCAGCGGCCGCCACGACGACGAGGACCGTGCGCTTGATGTGATCGCCGAACACGCCGGGCACCTCGAACTGCACTTAGTCCCCGGCAACCACGACTCGTGCCACCCGATCCACAAGTCGTCGTTCCGGATGCAGCGCCGTTTCCTCGAGGTCTTCGAGTCCGTGCAGGCGTTCCAGACGTTGCGGTGGCAGGGGAGGGCGGTGCACCTGTCGCACTTCCCGCGCCCGGGGCAGGACCACGAGGGGATGGCCTCGCGCTACGACGACGTCCGGTTGCGCACCGAGTACCTGGTGCACGGGCACCTGCACTCCCCGCAGCCGGTGACCGGCCCCGGGCAGGTCGACGTCGGCGTGGAGGCGTGGGGCTTTCGGCCGGCGCCGCAGGAGAGCGTCGAAAAGCTACTGCTGGGCTGAGTCGGCCTCGGTGGCGCGGACGTGCTCGGCCAGGCCGGCGATCTCCGCGATCGACACTTCCCGGGTGGTGTTGGCGTTGCAGTGATCCAGCAAGTGGTAACCGGCGCGCTGCAGCTGCAGGTGGTGTTCCCACCGGGCCGCGGCGATGGGGCGGTGATCCTCGGCGACGGACTGGATGGCCCGGCGTTCGGACAGCAGCTCGTACTGCAGGTCGCGGCGTTCCTCCAGGGCGCCCTCCGGGGAGCGGGTGGCCAAGGCGCCCAGGAGCGAGCCCATGGCCTTGCGACAGCGGCCGACGAGCCGGATCTGGTCCGTCGCGGCGGCGCGCGGACGCCAGAACCACAACGCCAATGAGCCGAAGACAATGGACAGCACCACCTCCGCCGTGCGGGAGACGACGACCTCGCCCAGCGGATCGGCCACCGCGTTACCCATCAACAACGCCAGCGGCGTGGTGAAGATGACGCAGACGGCGTAGTTTTTGACCACGAACACCTCCGCCCCGAATTGGCACACCGCCAGCGCCACCAGCAGCGTCCACCCCTGGAAATCAAGCAGGTGGAACACCGCGAACAAGGCGATGCCCAGCAGGGAGCCGATGACGCGGTGGACGCCGCGGATCTGGCCGGGGGTCTTGTCCGGCCCCCACTGCAGCATCAGCAGCGCCGAGACGATCGCCCAGTCCGGCCTATCCAGCCCGAGGGCGATGCCTGCGACCGAGGCCCCCAAACACGCCAGGAAAATCTTCTGCGCCGTCACCGAGGCGTGCGAGCTCCAGTCCATTGACCGGTAGACGCGGTAATTGCGTGACGGCCGGGCCAGCGGGATGTGGGCGCGGTTCGCCTGGACCAGCGCGGGCACGTCGCTCAACAGCTCGGCGTCGGCGTCGACCACCCCCAGCTCCGCGCCGCGGGCCACGAGCCGCAGTTGCGCCTCCCGGGTGCGGTGGACCAGATGCGCCTGGTTCGGCTTGAGCACTCGGCCACCACGGATCACGCCCGCGTCCTCGAGGGCGGACCAGGCGGCGGCCAGCGCCGTCTGGCACTGGTTGCGTTGCGCCAAGGTGGGCGAGGGCGTCTCCTCGAAGTCGGCGACGACCTTGTCCAGGGTGAGCACCGCGCGGTGCTCCGGGACGTGCGGGGACAACAGCGCTGGCAGCAGCCCAAGGATGACGCCGCTGACGGCGCCGACGCTGGTCCACAGGCCGACCTCCACCGGGTCAAGCCCCAGGCGCGCGACCATCGTCGAGGCGCCGGCGACCATGACGATGAAAAACGACCCCGGCGGGCGCAACCGCAGCGCGTTCTGCACGAAACCGCCCACGGTGGCCATGCAGGTGGCGAACAGGGCCGGGAGCATCAGCCACCACTGGGATCCGCCCGCCCCGATCTGGGCCCAGGCGACGGAGCCGACGAAGGCGCCGACGGTCGCGCCCGTCGACAGCAGCAGACCCGCGATGAGCATGATGCGCCAGCGCGTGCGGTAGGGGTGGCCCTCGCCGTAGATCACGGCGCAGCCGCCCGCGGCGATGAGAAACATTTCCTGGTGATACCCCAGCAGGAGGGCCACGGCGCCGGGCAGGAAGATCGCCAGGGCCGCGCGCAGTGCGCCGGGCCAGCGTGGGGCGGAGGAGTTGAAGGCGGTCAGCAGTTGCCACGGGTTGACGCGGGAGGGTAATTGCTCTGCCGCGTGCCGGTCGTCGCTCACTGTATCGTTCTGCCTCTTTATACTCTTTATGTATTCTTCGTCTGCCCGATCAGGCGTCGGGCGGTGGTCAGCGTCATTCTATGCCGAGGAGGCAGGCCGGGCCCGCACCCACCTGCAGACAGCTCGGTTCAGGGTTCTAGACAGATGTGTCTGCAGGGGGTAGTGTGATCTCCCGTCAACGAGATGTGAAAGTGAAAAGAGTACACAAATGATCGTTTCCGGACTGATCTTGGGTGCCGTGCTGGGCGTCGTCCTGCAGCGCGGGCGCTTCTGCGTCACCGGCATGCTGCGCGACATCTGGCTCAGCGGAACCTACCGCAATCTGGTGGCGCTGCTCATCGTCATCGCCGTCCACGCCGTCGGCCTGGCGGCGCTGACTTCCACGGGCGTCATTGCGCCGGATTACTCGACCTTCGCCCCGGCGGCGGTCATCGTCGGCGGCCTGATCTTCGGGTTGGGCATCATCCTCGCCGGCGGCTGCGCCTCCGGCACCTGGTACCGCTCCGGGGAGGGCCTCGTCGGTTCGTGGATCGCGTTGGTCATGTACGCGGTCTCTGCGGCCGCGATGAAGTACGGCCCGCTCGCCGGCTTCGATTCCTGGATGAAGTCCTGGGACACCGGCCTGACCACCGTGCCGGAAGCCCTCGGGGTCTCCCCGTGGTGGTTCGCGCTCGCCATCGCCCTGGTCACCGCCGCCCTGGCCCGCCACTTCCTGCTCCAGGACGCCGCGAAGCCGAAGGTCACCCTGAACCAGCCGTGGTACAAGAAGCCGCTGCACATGTACACGGCCGGCGCGATCGTCGGCGTCATCGGCGTCATCGCTTGGCCGCTGTCCGCCGCCACCGGACGTAACTCCGGACTGGGCATCACCACGCCCACCGCGGACACCCTGACCTACGCCACCACCGCCGATCCGGCCCGCCTGAACTGGGGCACCCTGCTGGTCCTCGGCCTGCTGGTCGGCTCCTTCATCGCGGCCAAGGCCACCGGTGAATTCCGCGTCCGCGTTCCGGACGCCAAGACCAGCGTGCGCTCCGTCTGGGGCGGGCTCATGATGGGCGTCGGCGCCTCCCTGGCCGGCGGCTGCACCGTGGGCAACGGCATGGTCGAGACCTCCCTGTTCAGCTTCAAGGGCTGGATCGCGATGGTCTTCATCTTCCTGGGCGTCGGACTGGGCGCGAAGCTGTGGATCAAGCCGAAGTCCGGCTCCGCTACGCCGACCACGGCCGCCCCCGCCGCCGGCACCTACTCCACCCCGCAGTCCCTGGACCATGGCGCCCCCGCCAACCCGGTCGACCCGATCACCCCGCCGGCCGGCCCCGCCGGAACGGGCAACCTGGCGGTCGCCACCGGCCTGATCTCCATGGCTCCCCGGCCTAAGGTCTCCGAGAAGGTCCGCACGCTCTCGGAGGGCCGCTACGCGCTGGACACCATGGGCGCGGTCTGCCCGTTCCCCCTGGTCGAAGCCAAGGACGTCATGAACACCCTGCAGCCGGGCGACGAACTGATCATCGCCTTCGACTGCACCCAGGCCACCGACTCCATCCCGCAGTGGGCGGCCGATGACGGGCACAGCGTGAGCGACTTCCGTCAGAACGGCGACGCCGGCTGGGAAGTCACCCTGGTCAAGGGCGGCTAACGCGCCTCGACCCGCACGATCATCTCCAGCGTGTTGACCTCACCGGGGGTCAACAGCGTGCCCTTCTGATCGGAACCCAGGAGGGCGGGCTCCACGCACACGAACGTGTTCCACTCCCGCGGCCCGATGTCCGGCATCCCGTCGGCCTTACGCTCGCCCGGGTTCCAGATCACCGTCGAGTCCGCGCCCCGCGAACTCACGGTGATCACTCTTTTCTCGTCCACGATGCGCACCTCCGGGGCACCCGACACGATCTGGTCGACCAGCCCGTCGAAGGTGACTTCTTCCGGCAGGGTGATCTCCGCGCCGGAGTCGCGGTCGACGCCGCGCAGGGCGCCGAGCCCCTCCAGGTGGACGTCCTCGACGTCGCTGACCGCGAAGTACGGGTGGTAGGCCAGTTGCACGCGGCGGGATTCGTCGGTGGTGTTGGTGGCGCTCAGCCGGAAACGCAGGCTGTTGCCCAGCTCGCCGACGTCCAGGCGCAGGCTGATCCCGTCTTCGGCGTATTCACCGGAAAAACCGACGTCGGTCTTGGCGACCTCCCAGCGGCGCCGACGCGCCCACCCGTGCTGCTGGTCGCCGAGGAACTGGGCGAACCAGGGCGCGATGATCGGCACCCCGCCGCGGATCGCCGCGCCTTCGCCGAAATCACTGGTGGAAGAAACGTAGAAGAGATCGCCGAGCGGGGTCTCGGCGGAGGTGACGTGAGCTCCGTTGGCGTGGATGGTCAAGTTCCGGTTCTTCAGCATGAGGCCCAAACTACCCCTGCGCCATGGTTTTCGCGCAGGATACGGGGAGGACGTCCACGCAGGGGGTACTATGTCCGCATCCACCTCAGGGGCCTCATCCGGCGGCCCGCGAACTGAGTGAGGCTTTAGGGCACCCATCCCGGAGCGCGGATTCACTTTCACCGTGTCATTTTTGAAAGGACTGCGTCATGTCTACTTCTCACATCGTCGACCCGGACACGACCGGGCACTGGGAGGACGCCAAAAAGAAAGAAGACCGCTCCGCGCTGATCACGGTGACGGTCTTCCCGCTGTTCATATTGGCGGGCGCCGCCGTCGCCTACTTCTTCCCGCAGCCGTTCCTGCCGCTGAGCGACTACATCACCTACTTCCTCATGATCATCATGTTCGCCATGGGGCTGACCTTGACGATCCCGGACTTCACCGAGGTGCTCCGCCGCCCCGGGCCGATCGTGCTGGGCGTGATCCTGCAGTACACGATCATGCCGCTCGGCGCGGTGCTCGTCGCCTGGGCGCTGGACCTCAACGCCGCGTTGGCCGTCGGCCTGCTCATGCTGGGCACCGTCCCCGGCGGCACCTCCTCCAACGTCATCGCCTACCTGGCCAAAGGCGACGTCGCCCTGTCCGTGACCATGACGAGCGTGTCCACGGTGCTCTCGCCGATCGTCACCCCGGCGCTGATGCTGCTGCTGGCCGACGCCCGCACCGACATCGACGCCGCGGGCATGGCCTGGTCGCTGATGCAGACCGTCCTGCTGCCGGTCCTCGGCGGCCTGGTCATCCGCTACTTCTTCAGCTCCCTGGTGGAGAAGGTCACCGCCGTCCTGCCGCTGATCTCGATCCTGGGAATCGGGGGAGTCGTGTTCCCCACGGTCGCCGCCAGCCGCGACCTGATCGCCACCGTGGGCCTGCTCGCCGTCGGCGCCGTTCTGCTGCACAACCTCATCGGCTACGTGCTGGGGTACCTCGCCGGCATGGGCTTCCGGCTCGACAACCGCGCCAACCGCACCATGTCCGTGGAGGTCAGCACCCAGTCCGCCGGCCTGGCCTCCGGCATGGCGGGCAAGTTCTTCAGCCCGGAGGCGGCCCTGCCCGGGGCCATCGCGGCGGTGCTGCACAACATCACCGGGGCGATCTACGCGGCGATCATGCGCAATATTCCGCTCGAGGAGAAGCGTCGGGTACGGTAAGTGGCATGCAGGCTCCTGATTCCCGCGAACACGTGGGACTATCGCATGAGGAAACCTCCGAATTCGACCGCTTGACCAGCGTCTTTGAGGTCCATGAAGAACACCTCGCGGACCCGTCGCTGCTGGTGCGTTTCTACTCCAGCTAGCTCACGCCGCCGCCCTGTGGGCGGCGGCGAAATGCGTGCCCAGCCGGATGGGCGTGCCCCGATTCCGGGAGACGAAGCTGTGCCCGCCGGGGAACCGGAACCGCATCAGCCCGGTGTCCGCCGGATCAATCTCCACCCGCACCCGCCCCACCGTGACCAGGGCGTGACAGGCCGAACACAACGGCACCAGATTCCACAGATCCGTCGGCCCGCCGGCCGACCACTCGTGGAGATGGTGGAATTCGAGGAACCTGGTGTGGTTGCAGCCAGGCATCGCGCACTGGTGGTTCCACCGGGTCATCAGCGCCCTGACCTGCCCGTCGCTGACCAGCCGGCGACCGCGCCCGAGCGTGAGGTGCACCCCCTTTTCATCCAGCAGGTGCGCCCGGATCTCCCCGCCCAGCACCGCCGCCACCAGCGCGCTCGCCGGGGCCGCGGGCTGCGTGGGCAGGTAGGCGTGGCCGTCTTCGGTGACGGTGAGGTTGACCTGCGCGCCGGGCGTGCGCAGCTTGTTCGTGGGCCGCGACCGGGTCATCTGGATCATGCCGGTCAAGGCGCTGAGCAGGGCGTTGCGGGTGGGCACCCCGAAATTGGTGGTGGACAGGTCGACGCCGGTGGCTTCGTCGACGGCCTCGACCTCCACGGGGGTATCTTCCGCTTCGGCGAGGGCGGCGTCGAGCCGCTCGGCGTCGTCAAGCACCGCCGGATCGATGTCCGCGAGGTCGCGCAGGTTCGCCAGTTCGGCGATCTTCAACGCCGCGAGCAGTTCCGCGCCGAGCACGGGGTTGAGTTCGCCGTGGAAGCGCACCCAGCCGGTCTCGTCGTCGACGATGACCCGGAACCGGTCGGCCGGCGGGGCGGGGGCGGCGTTCTCCCGACCGGCCAGCGCCTGTTCGAGTTCGCGCAGCGTCATCTGCCCGGCCAGCGCCACGAGTTCGGGTTCATTGTCGGCGGTGAGATGGCGCAGCAGCACCCGGATTTTGGAGTAGGACACGCGGCCGGCGAGGAAGGCCTGCGCGGCGAGCTCAAAGGCGCTGAGCTGCGTTCCCACCCGCAGGTATTCGAAGGCGGTGGATTCCCGGACGTCGCAGTGGCGCAGCAGCCAGATCACGGTGTTGGGCGCGCCGTGGTCGCGGGCGAGGCCGCGGGCGTGGAATTCGGCGAGGGCGAGCAGGAACAGGGCTTTGCTTCTGGTCATCTCCTCGTGGGAGTCGGCCAGGGTGGACACAAGGGCGGTATCGGTCAAGGAAGCGGGCAGCGTGGTCATTGTTTCCCCCAAATTTTGGCACGCATGTTCGGTGACGCCCCCTACGTTAAACCACGGGGCGGACATGTGCTCGAACAGAGTTTCGAGAATCTCTTGACCTGCGCTTATCCACTATGCGCGCGCATAGTGCACAGCTCCCGCGGTACTCTTCGGCCATGCAGAACACGACCATTCCCGACTGGGTGGCCGCCGAAATCGCCGCCGGCCGCACCGAGCTGCAGCCCTTGCTCGACCGCGCCCCGTTTCCCACTGCGGCGGTGCGCACCGTCGCTGAATCCGGCGACTTCCACATCACTGGCGGGCACGTGGCCCGGATTTCCCGCCCACGGCTGGGCACCTGGTTCCCGCAGCACGAACCCCGGCTCACCGACGCCGGGGCAGGCGCCTGGGCCCTGCCCGTCACCGTCACGGCCGAGCTTCTCGACGGCGCCGTCGTCCCCGTCCCGCGGGCCGTCGCCGGCCTGCTCGGCGTGCCGCGCCACTACCAGCGCACCCTGACCTCTGAGCTGGGCGGACAACTGGTCCACCTCGGTGAGCGGGACGCTATCACCGGCCCCATCGATCGCTTCCTCGCCGCCCTGAACGCGCGCGCCGGCGAGCGCGTGGAGCTGGTCTTCGACCCCGCCGGCCGCTTCACGGTGCGCCGATGACCACGGCTACGTAGCGGCCCTGGCCAACAACGCCCTGGTGTACTCGTGCCGCGGATGGGCCCACACATCTTCGGTCGCGCCGTGCTCGACGATCTGGCCCTCATGCATCACGGCCACCGTCGAGCACACCTGGCGCACCACCGACAGGTCATGGGAGACGAACACCAGGGTCAGGCCGTGATCCTCCACCAACTCATCCAGCACCCCCAGCACCTGGGCGCGCACGGAGACGTCCAGCGCGGACACGGGCTCGTCGGCGAGCAGGATCTCCGGACGGCCGGCCACCGCCCTGGCGATCGAGATGCGCTGGCGCTGCCCGCCGGAAAACTCCGCGGGAAAACGACGGGCGGCGTCCGCCGGCAACCCCACCTCGGCGAGGGCCTGCGCCACCCGCCCCACGTCGCCGCCGCCCTCCGCCACCGCCTTGCCCACGCGCAGCCGCGGATTGAGCGAGGACTGCGGATCCTGGAAGACGACGTGCAGGCCGGCGTCGACCCGCACGGAACCGGAGTCGGCCTCCGCCAGGCCGGCGATGATCCGCAGCAACGTGGTCTTGCCGGCGCCGGAACCGCCCACCACCCCGAGACGTTCACCGCGGTGCACCGTCAACGACACCTCCCGCAGCGCCTCCCGGGTGCTGACGTCTTCGACCCGGATGACCGGCTCACCGACCTCGGTCACCCGCGCCGGGGCGCCGGGGCGCGACGCGGCGACCAACGCCCGGGTGTACTCGTGCCGCGGACGGCGCAGCACCTGCTCGACGGGGCCGGATTCCACGACCCGGCCGTCGCGCATCACCCCGACGCGCCCGCACATCCGCGCGATCACCGCCAGGTCGTGGCTGATGAACACCAACGACATGCCGCGCTCCGCCACGAGCCGCTTCAGCAGTCCCAACACCTGGTCCTGACTGGTCACGTCCAGCGCCGTGGTCGGCTCATCCGCGATGAGCACGTCCGGGTCACCCGCCATGGCCAAGGCGATGAGCACCCGCTGCCGCTGCCCGCCGGAGAGCTCATGCGGGTAGGAGCGCTGCTTCTCCGCGGCCAGACCGACGTCCGAAAACAGCTTCTCGACGCGCGCCCGGTCCCCGCCGCAGGCCTCACCGACCTGCCGGCCGACCGTCATCATCGGATCCAGCGCGGTCATCGGCTCCTGAAACACCATCGCCACCTTCGACCCGCGCAGCGCCCGCATCTTCTTGTCCGGCAGATTCAGAATCTCCCGCCCCGCCAGCGACACCGACCCGGTGGCGCGCATCCCGTCCGGCAGCAGCCCCAGCACCGCCAGCGCGGTCATCGACTTGCCGGAACCGGACTCGCCGATGATGCCCACCCGCTCGCCGGGGCCCACGGTGAAGGAGACGTCCTCGAGAATCCCGCCGACACTTAACCCGGTGACCTCCAACATCTCAACGCCTCCGCTTCGGATCCAGGGCGTCACGCAGACCGTCGCCCAACAAATTGAAACCCAACACCGCCACCGCGATCGCCAACCCCGGCCACAACGCCAACTGCGGCGCCGAACCCAGATACGCCTGCGCACCCTGCAACATCCGGCCCCACGACGGCGTCGGGGGAGCGGTGCCCAACCCCAGGAAAGACAACGCCGCCTCCGCCAGGATCGCCAACGCGAACGCCACCGTCGCCTGCACCACCAATATGCCGCCGATGTTCGGCAGCACATGCCGCCACGCGATCACCGGGCCCGGCACCTTCGACACCCGCGCCGCCGCAATGTAATCCTGCGTCATCACCTGCAACGTCCCCGCCCGCGCCACCCGCGCGAACCCGGGGATGCCCGCCACACCGATCGCCAGCATGGACGTCACCGTCGACGGGCCGAACACCGCGCCCGCCACGATCGCCAACAACAACGCCGGAAACGCCAACACGATGTCCGCACCCCGCATAATCAGGGTCTCCGGCCACCCGCGGCGCATCCCCGCCCACACGCCCAAAGCGGTGCCGAACACCGCCGCGACGCCCACGGCCACCAACCCAACCAACATCGTGATCTGCGCGCCCGCCATGATGCGCGACAACACGTCGCGCCCCAACCGGTCCGTGCCCAACGGATGCTCCCACGACGAACCGGCGAGCCGCTCCGCCGGCACCGCCAGCAACGGATCCTGCGGCGTCCACACCAACGACACCACCGCCAACGCCACCGTCACGCCGACGATGACGGCCCCGATCTTCAGCTTCATGCGACCACCGCCTCGTCGTCGCGACGACGCCGCCGCAGCCGTGGATCCACCAGCCGGTACAACAGATCCACCACAAAATTCACGGCCAACGTGAACACCACCAGCAACATCACGATCGTCTGCACCGCCGTCAGATCACGGTTCGACACCGCGTCCAGCAGCATCGACCCCAACCCCGGCAACACGAACACCTGCTCGATGACCACCGCGCCGACGATCAGACTCGTCAACTGCACGCCCGTCACCGTCAACACCGGCAACGCCGCATTCCGCAGGCCGTGCCGCCACAACGCCTCGTCCCGCGACTGGCCGATCGAACGCGCCGTGCGAATGTAATTGGTGTCCAACACCTCGACCACGGCGCCGCGCACATACCGCGTCATGATCGACGCCTGCACCAGCGTCAACGCCACCACCGGAAGAATCAACCGCCGCAGAAACTCGCCGAAGTCCACCCCCGGCGGCACCCACCCGTTCGCCGGCAGCCACCCCCACCGCACGGAAAACACCGCCACCAGCAGGACACCGGCCAAAAAACTCGGCACCGCCATCCCCACCTGACTGAACGCACTGATGACCACACCGTCCGCCCGGTACGCCCGCCGCGCCGCCCACACCCCCAACGGCACCGCCACCAGCAAAGACAACACCATCGCCGTCCCGCACAGGATCAACGACACCTGCAACCGGTCCCACACCAACGGCGTGATGTCCTGCCGAGACGCCAACGACGTCCCGAAATCACCCGTGAGCAGACCACCGACCCACTCGACATACTGCACCGCCAACGGCCGGTCCGTGCCCAACTGCGCAGACAACTCCGCCACCGCCTCATCCGTGGCCGTGACCCCCAGCGCCACGCGCGCCGGGTCGCCCGGAATCGCCCGCAACAGCAGAAAAATCACCACGCTGGCCACCGCCAGGGAACCTAAAAACCGTGCGAGGAGCCGAAGAATCATGCGCTTCTCCCGATCTCCGCGAGGGGTAGGGCGTCGGTGACCACGTTGGCTTCCACGCCGGTCACACCTGGCGCGGTGAGCACGATGTTCGGGGTGTTGACCAACGTCAGCGACCCGGCCTCGGCCATGATCTCGTCCACCGCGCGCCGCATGTGGCCCACCTGGTCGTCGCCGGAGTCCGCGCGGGCGAGGTGCTCGCGGACCGGCTCGGAGTCGAAGCGCAGGTAGTGGTCGGGGTTTCCGAAAAGCACCGGGACGTCGCGGGGCTCCACGTGCGCGATCAGCGACATCTGGTAATCGGCGGAGCCCATCACCTCGGACAACCACACGGCGGGAAACTCGGAGGAGACCAGCGAGACGTCGAAGCCGATCTGGCGCAATTCGGAAAACAACAATTCGGCGGCGGTCTCGGCGTAGGGCAGCGACGGGATCTTCATGGTCACCTGCGGCCGGTCGTCCTCGGAATAGCCGGCCTCGCGCAGCAGCCGCCGGGCCCGCTCCGGGTCGTGGGAGTAGTAGTCGCGGCCGGTGAACCACGGGTCGGTGGGAGGCACGGGGGCGCCGCCGGTGTCCGTCGCCAAGCCCTCATAGACGACCTGGCTGACGGCCTCGCGGTCGACGCCGTAAGCCACGGCCTGGCGCACCCGGACGTCGTCAAAGGGGGCGGCGTCGTTGTTCATGCTCAGCAACAACTCTCCGTTGGTGGTGCCCACCTCGACGCCGAACTCCTCGGGCAGCGTGTCCAGAAGCTCCGGGGCCTGCAGCGACCACACCACGTCGACGTCCCCGGAACGCAGCGCGTTGACGGAGCCGACGGCGTCGGAGAAGTACCGGATGGCGGCGTCACCGTCCGCGGGCTCGCCCCAGTAGTCCGCGCGCGCGGAGTAGGAGACGGACTCGCCCACGGCGAAGCGTTCTACGGTGTACGGCCCGGTGCCGATCGGGTCGGTCGCCAGGGTCTGTGTGCCGGTCGGCGTCATCATCGCGCCGGTGAGCGTGCCCATCGACCACAGCCATTCATTGGAGGGGTGCGCCAACGTCACTTCCAGGGTCAGCGGGTCGACGGCGCGGGCCTGGGCCACCGGATCCATCTGCGATTTCAACCCGTTCGTCCACTCGTTTTGCACGTAGTCGATGGAAAAAGCGGCCGTCTCGGCGGTGAACTCCTCGCCGTTGGAAAAGGTGACCCCGTCGCGCAGGTGGAAGGTGTAGGTCAGTCTGTCGTCGGAGACGTCCCACCCGGTGGCCAGGTGCGGGACGATCTCGCCGTCCTCGTCGATGCGCACGAGCGTCTCATAGACGTTGGCCATCAGCGCCTGCGGGATGGCGGCGCCGCCGGTCGAGGTGAAATCCAGGGAAGCGGGGGCGGCGACGGTGCCGACGACGACGCCGTCGTCGACGCGTCCGACCTGGGTGGCGGTGGATCCCGCGGAGCAGGCCGGCAACGCCAGGGCCAACACCACGGTGCAGGCGAGGACTACCCGGCGGATCAGCATGGACAAATCATAGGCCGTCCCTGGAGACCGGGGTCAAGCGGGAGCTTAAATGTCCAGTGATCCCCAGAGCGGGATGGACGTGCCGTTGATGTGCGTCGTGCCCAGGCTGAGCACGTCGCCGAGGTACCGGTAGTCCGCGAACTCCACGGGCACGCCGTTCTGGTCGTAGACGTGCAGCAGCGTCTGCAGAAGCGGCGAACCAGGGGTCACGCCCAGCTTCTCGGCGTCGTCCTCCGACGCCTCACGCAACCGCAGCGAACGCCGAATGGTGTCGAACTTGACGCCCTGGCGGGCCAGGTGGCTGTGGATGGAACCGGAGCTGGTGTCGAACCCGAGGACGTGGACGCCGGCCTCGATGCGGAAGCTGACGTTCTCGATCATGAACGGGGTGCCGTCCGCCAGGCGGACGCGCTCCACGGACACGATGGGATCATCCGACTCCAACTCGAGCTTTTCGGCGATCTCCTCGTCCGCGGGGCGGCGGGTGATCCACTCCGTCCGCTGGCCGGGCTCGTAGCCGAGCTTTTTCAGCCACTGGCTGGTGGACAGCACCGTCTCGAAGGACGCGGCGTTGTTGTCGCCCGTGTCCAGGACGATGGAGCGGCGGCCGCGGCCGGAGGAGATCAACCCTTCGGAGCGCAGGGTGGACATGGCCTGGCGAACCGGACCACGTGAAGAATCGAACTGTGCACACAACTCCGCCTCCGACGGCAGTGTGTCGCCGGGTTCGTATGTGCCGTCGCGAATTTCTTTCCGCAGGTATTCGGCGATTTTCTCGTGCTGCTGCGGTCGGCGAAGGGGTGCCATGGGCGACTCCTTGAGATGATGAAAGCGGGTAACGGCCTAAGTTGTAAATAATACTACCACTGGCGAAAATTCAACAAAAGGCACGCGTCCCCATGAGCTTACGCGGGAACGGGTGGACATGCGGCCGAGGTCGGGGAGCTCTATTAAAGTGCGGTGCGACATACACACGACGGGGTGGGAAAGAGGGGCGTCGCATGGCCGGGGCAGGGGTCTACGCCTACCGGTCCGCGAGATCTGCGAGGTCGCCGACGCCGAAGCCTGCCACGCGCTCTAACCCCAGGTCCACCTGGAGTTCACGCCACCGCCAACAAAAACGGGGGGAAGGGGGTGCAAACCAGTCTGTTCTTCGCAATCATGGGGGTATTCTCTCTTTTCTCGAAAGATAAGGAAACTCGTCATGTCCTCAGAGACGCCACCCCTTACTTCGGAGCCCCGAAGTAAGGAAGAGTACGAACAAAAACCCAAAAAGCCTTTCCTCGGCCTACAATCGGACCCCGCCATCACACTGGGGGCCGTCGGGTTCATCGTCATCTTCGTCGTCGGGGCGATTCTGGCGGGTGAATCCGCGCAGAATTTCTTCGCCACCGTCGCCGACGGGTTGAACACCAACCTCGCCTGGCTCTACATCGGCGGAGTCTCGGCGATCTTCCTCTTCCTGATCGCCATCTTCATCTCCCGGTTCGGCACCCTGCGGTTGGGCGACGACGACGAAAAGCCCCGCTACCCGCTGCACATCTGGTTCGGCATGCTGTTCGCCGCGGGCATGGGCGCGACCCTGATGTTCTGGGGCGCGGCCGAACCGCTGCACCACTCCTATAACCCGCCGCAAGGCGACATGGCCTCGATGTCGGACGCCGCGGTCACCCAGGGCTTCGGCTACGCCTTCTACCACCTGGCCACCCACATGTGGGTGGTCTTCACCATGCCGGGCCTGGCGCTGGGCTACTTCATCTACAAACGTAAACTGCCCCCGCGCATCTCCTCGGTGTTCGCCCCGATCCTGGGCGGACACATCTACAAGTGGCCCGGCAAGTTCATCGACGCGTTGTCGATCATCGGCACGACTTTCGGTATCGCCGTGTCCGTCGGCCTGGGTGTGTTGCAGATCAACGCCGGCCTGAACATCATCTGGGACGTCCCGCTGGCCGGCTGGGTCGAGCTGCTGGTCATCATGTTCATCACCGCCGTGGCCTGCATCTCGGTGGCCTCGGGCCTGGACCGCGGCATTAAGATCCTGTCCAACATCAACATCGGCATGGCCGTCGCGCTGCTGGCGTTCATCCTGCTGACCGGCCCGACGCTGACCCTGCTCAACCAGACGGTCGAAAGCTTCGGCATTTACGCTTCCACGCTGCCTGAGCTGATGTTCTGGGTCGACGCCTCCAACAGCAACCCGGGTTGGCTGGGCTCCTGGACGGTGTTCTACTGGGCCTGGACGATCTGCTGGTCGCCGTTCGTGGGCATGTTCATCGCCCGCATCTCCCGCGGCCGCACCGTCCGCGAATTCATCGGCGGCGTGCTCGCCCTGCCGTCCATCTTCACCGTCGTGTGGATCTCCATCATGGGCCGCACCGGCATTGAAATCGAGCGCAACGACCCAGGCAGCATGACCGGCCCCGTCGTCGACGACGGCCAAACGGAAGCGGCCCTGTTCACCTTGCTGGACAACCTGCCGCTGACCGCCATCGTGGCCCCGATCGCGATCCTGATCATCATCGTCTTCTTCATCACCTCGATGGACTCCGCCGGCCTGGTCATGGACATGTTCACCACCGGCGAGGAAGCCAAGACCCCCACCTACTACCGCGTCACCTGGGTCATCGGCATCGGCGCGGTGACCGCGGCCATGCTGATCATCTCCCCGGAGACAGGCATCGCCACCCTCCAGGAGGTGGCCATCATCATGGGCCTGCCCTTCCTGATCATGCAGTTCATCATGATGTTCTCCTTGATCAAGGGCATGAGCGACGATGCGGCGGCCGCCCGCCGCATCCGCACCAGGCAGTGGGAGAAGACCGACTCCCCGGAGAAGCTGGAGGAGCACGACGCCCGCCCGGCGCCGGGCTACGACGAGGACGGCGACCCCCTGCCGGAACCGGTCCTAGAGTACGACGAGGACGGCAACCTCGTCATCCCCGGCGACGTCGTCATCGGCGGCGAAATCGTCAACCGCGACGAGGCCGGCAACGTGACCCGCGACCTACGGGTCGTGGAGCAGGTCCGGCCCCGCGCCTGGGACGAAGACTAGCGCTTTTCATTCCAGTCGCCCGGGGCCCCGGCGGCCTCCGCCGGGTCCAGCTCCCACGCGTCCGCGAGGATCTCCATCGAACGCACCGCGTGCGCGTGGGAGGGGCCCTGGAAAGACACCATCAGCTCGTCGGCCTGCGCCGTCTGCGTGAACCCTTCCAGGTACTCACGGACCTGCTCACCGGTGCCGGTGGCGGTGAACTTCAACATTTCGATGATCTGCTGCCCCGAATGAGATTCGACCAGCCGGTCCAGCTGGGCCTCCGTGATCGGCGCCCGGCTGTTGACCATCTGCTTCACCCGGTTTCGGCGCACGATCTCCGTCTGCCGCTCCGCCTCCTCCTGCGTTTCTGCGGCGGTGACGTTGACCGCCGCGATGACGTACGGCTCGGAGAGCACGTCGGAAGGCTCGAAGTTATCGCGGTAGTACTTCGTCGCCTGCATCAGGTGGGTGGGGGCGAAGTGCGAGGCGAAGGAATACGGCAACCCGAGCTTCGCGGCGAGCGTGGCGCCAAACATGGAGGAACCCAGGACATACAGCGGGACGTTCGTGCCCGCCCCGGGGATCGCCTGCACTCCCGGGATGTGGGAGTTGCCGGTGAGGTAACCGTGCAGTTCGACGACGTCGTCCGGGAAGTGCTCCGCGGCGTTGGGGTCACGGCGCAGCGCCCGGCCGAGGGTGTTCATGTCCGTGCCAGGGGCGCGCCCCAGACCTAAGTCGATGCGGCCCGGATTGAGCTCGGCGAGGGTGCCGAACTGCTCGGCGATGACGTAAGGGGAATGGTTCGGCAGCATGACGCCGCCGGCGCCGAGCCTAATCCGCTCGGTCTTCGCCGCGATGTGCGCGATCAGCACCGCCGGGGAGGACGACGCGATGGACGGCATGTTGTGGTGCTCGGAGTACCAGATGCGCGAGTACCCCAGCCGCTCCGCCGTCTGCGCCAGCTCCAGGGAACGCGCCATGGACTGACCGGCGCTTTCTCCTTCATAAATGGTACAGAAATCGATGACGGACAAGGGGAGGCGGGCAGTCATGGTGGCCTGGCCTTTCGTTGACGGGGAACAAGGATTCTCATTCCCAGCCTACGGAAGGCCCACCGGGTGCGCCCCGGCCGCTGTTAGCTTTCGGTCAGCACCTGCGGCTGCTGCGTGGCCGGCGGCGGCGTGGGCTGCCCGCGACGGGTGGTCAGATCGATGATCAAGCCGATCACGACGGCAACCACCGTCGGCAAGACCCAGCCCAGTCCGGCGCCCTGCAGCGGGGCCCAGTCGACCAGGGCGGTGACGCCGAAGCTGGTCAGCGCGGACCAGATGACGGCGACCCACACGCCCAGCAGGTAGGTCCACCGGAAGCGGCCACGGCCGAAGATCGGCTCAATCAGGGCGATGAAGATCAGGGCGATGGCCGGCGGGTAAATGAAGCCGATGATTGGGGCGGCGATCGACAAGACGGTGTCCAGGCCGGCGGTGGCCATGGCGAAGGACGCGAAGGCGAAGATGACCGCCCAGGTTTTGTAGCTGATGCCGGGCAGCAGCTCGGTGAAGAATTCGCTGGTGGCGGTGATCAGGCCGACGGCGGTGGTCAGGCAGGCGAGCACCACGATCGCGGCGAAGATGATCTGGCCCGGGACGCCCATCGTCAGGTTCGCCGCGGAAGACAGGATGGAGGCGCCGTTGTCGTAGGAGCCTCCGTCGGGGATGACCTGGCCGATCAAGCCGAGCCCGATGTAGATCGCGCCCAGCAAGACGCCGGCGCCCACCCCGGCGACGATGGCGGCGGAGGCCAAGGGCTTGCCCTCTTTCACGCCGTTGTAGCGCAGCGCGGAGATGACCACGATGCCGAACGCCAGCGCGGCGATGGCGTCCATGGTCAGGTAGCCCTCCAGCAGGCCGGCGGCCATCGGCGCGTCGGTGTAGACTTCGTTCGGGGCTCCGGCGGCGTAGTCGAAATTGACCAGGGCGAGGATGATCAGCAGCGCCAGCAGCACGACCAAGACCGGGGTGAGGTATTTGCCCAGCGTCGAGGAAATCGTGTTCGGATTCCACGACAGGGCCAGGGCCACGCCGAAGAAGATGAAGTTGAAGATCCCCGACGCCAGCATGGAATCCCAGCCGGTCAGCGGGGTCACGGCCATCTCGAAGGACACGGCGCCGGTACGCGGCAGAGCGTAGAACGCGCCGATGGACAAGTAGGCGAGGATCGGGAAAATGAGGCCGAACACGCGGCCCGCCCGGGAGGCCAAGTCACGGACGCTGTGGCCTGACAGCGCGATCGCGATGATGCCCAGCACGGGCAGCAGCACGCCAGCCCCGAGGAAGCCGATGATGGCGGGCCAGAAGTTCGTGCCCGCGTCCACGCCGAGCTGCGGCGGGAAAATCAGGTTGCCGGCCCCGAAGAACATGGAGAACAGCATGAGTGACGTGACCACGATGAGGGACACGTGGGATTTCTTGGGGGCGGTCGTCGTGGACATCATTCTCCTTATGCCGGTGATGTGGGCAAACGCTACCGGGCCACTGTGAGGTAGATCAATTTAGGAGAGCAGGCGGGTGACCGCCGACAGGGGGATCCCCACCCAATCGGGGCGGTTATCCGCCTCATAGACTACCTCGTAGAGCGCTTTATCCAGCACATACGCATCCAGCAGGGGGGTGCGTCGGATGCCATAGCCCGCCAGGAAAGCCTCCGACGCCTCCGCCACCCACTTCTGCGGGTCCGGGCTGTCGGCGTGGAAGTGCGCCGCGTAATCCAACGACCGTAACACCCCGGCGACGTCCCGCAGCGGGGAATCCGGCAACTGCCGATCCGCCAGCGAACGGGCGGGCTCGCCCTCGAAGTCGATGAGCAGGTAGCGGTCATCGGTGCGCAGCACCTGCCCCAGGTGCAGGTCGCCGTGCACCCGGTGCACCGTGGTCATCTCCCCGGCCAGGGACGCGTACAGGTCATGCGCTTGATTGGCGTGCTTTTCGACGTCCGGGTTACGCGCCGCCAATTGCTCCAGGTGCCGGTCCAATTCGCCCGCGCGAATCTCTGCGTGTTGCTCCTCCACTCCGAACTCCGCCGCCAGCGCCACGTGCACTGCCCTGGTGGCCTCGCCCAACATCCGCGCCTCCTCGGCGAAGGAACCGCCGGTGCGGGCGTAGCTGAGCGCCAACTCCCACCCGTCGCGGCCGCCTTCGATGAATTGCTGCGCCATCGCCAGGGTGTAGGTCTCGCGGCCGATTTCCTGGGTAACCCAGCCATACACCCCGGCGACGTGCGGGCAGTCGCCGATGCGCGACAACAGCTCCACGTCCGGGTTCAGCCCGGCCTCCAGTTTGCGGAAGGCCTTGAGCATCACCGGCGGATCCGCTTCCACGATCAGGGAGGTGTTCGACTGCTCGCCCTCAAAAGCGCGGACCGGGGCGTCGGCGGGGTAGGGGAACGAGCCATGCACGGTGCCCAACCGCGATTCCGCCAACGAACGGGCATAGGCGCCCGCCGGCTGCGACCGGTGTAAGGCGTCGCCGTCCGCGTCGGTCAGCACCTGGTAGAAATCCTGAACCCCACCATGGGTGACCTGCAGCAGCTCATGCCGGTAGTGCCCGACCAGGCGCGAATCAATCACGTCGACGGCGTCGATCGCCTCGGACTTGGCGCCGTAGAAACGCGCCTCAGCCAGCATCTGCTCATAGTTAGTCATCGTTGTCCTCGCCGCTCATGTCGTACCAGAAGAAACCGTGCGGAGGCAGAGTCACCGTGATGGGGTAATGCTTAACCTCCGGGAACAGCTCGCCGCCCGTCAGCTCCCGCGGGGTGACACCCTCAAACTCCGAGACATCCAGCTTCACTGCCTGCGGGCGCGAGGAGAAGTTGTTCACGCACAGGATCGCTTCGCCCTTGTGTTCGCGGAGGAAAGCCAGCACATGCTCGTTGCCCGACGGCACCTCCCGGTAGGTGCCGCGGCCGAAAGCCTTGTACTGCTTACGCACCAGCACGTGCTCGCGCGTCCAGTGCAGCATGGAGTTCTCGCGCCGCATTTGATTTTCCACGTTGACGGTGGAGTAGCCGTACTGATCGTTCATGATCGCCGGCAGGTACAGCCGCTCCGGATCCGCCCGGGAGAAACCGCCGTTGCGGTCCGAGGACCACTGCATCGGGGTGCGCACCCCGTCGCGGTCGCTGAGCCAGATGTTGTCGCCCATGCCGATCTCATCGCCGTAGTACAGGAACGGCGATCCTGGCAGCGACAACAGCAACCCGGTCAGCAGCTCCACCTTGTTGCGGTTGCCGTTGAGCAGCGGGGTCAGACGGCGGCGGATGCCCACGTTCGCCTTCATCCGCGGGTCCTTCGCATACGTCGAGTACATGTAGTCGCGTTCTTCGTCCGAGACCATCTCGAGCGTCAGCTCATCGTGGTTACGCAGGAACATGCCCCACTGCGCCGTCTTCGGGATGTGCGGCGTCTCCTTCAAAATCTCCGAAATCGGAGTACGCGACTCCTGATCCAAAGACATGAAGATCCGCGGCATCACCGGGAAGTGGAACGCCATGTGGCACTCGTCGCCGCGGTCCGGCTCGCCGAAGTACTCGACGACCTCCTCCGGCATCTGGTTGGCCTCCGCCAGCAGCATGCGCCCCGGGTACTCCTCGTCAATGACCGCACGAACCTCCTTGAGGAACGCGTGGGTCTCCGGCAAGTTCTCGCCGTTGGTGCCTTCCCGCTCGTACAGGTAGGGCACCGCGTCCAGACGCAGCCCGTCCAACCCCAGATCCAGCCAGAAGCGCATGACGTCGAGCATCGCCTCCTGCACTTCCGGGTTGTCGTAATTCAGATCCGGCTGATGCGAGAAGAAACGGTGCCAGAAGTACTGCTTGCGCACCGGGTCCCACGTCCAGTTCGAATCCTCGGTGTCCACGAAGATGATGCGGGCCTCGGAATAGAGTGTCGGGTCATCCGACCACACATAAAAGTCCCCGTACGGGCCCTCCGGATCATGGCGCGACTCCTGGAACCACGCGTGCTGATCGGACGTGTGGTTCATCACCAGATCCGTGAGCACGCGGATGCCTCGACGGTGAGCCTGGTCCATCAACTCGACGAAGTCGTCGACCGTGCCGAACTCCGGCAACACCTCACGGAAATTACGGATGTCGTACCCGCCGTCACGCAGGGGGGAATCGAAAAACGGCGGCAACCAGATGCAGTCGATGCCCAACCACTGCAGATAATCGAGCTTCTCCGTCACACCCTTCAACGTGCCGGAGCCACTGCCCTCCGGATCGTAAAAGGCACGCACCAACACCTCATAAAACACGGCGTCCTTGTACCAGTCGTGTTCCGGGCGCTCCCACGGGTTGTCACCGGGGGCAGGAGTCGGAGTCTCATACTCCTCCGACTCATGCTCGATCACATAACCTTCCGCGTCCGTCGCCGGACGAGGAACCGGCGCCTCCTCATCCGTGTTTTCGGCCAGAGGATGCGTCGGATTCTCATCCGGGTTCACCGGCGGTTCAGGGCTGTCCATGAATGCATTTCCAAATTCGGAGTCCATGGGCACCAGCGTAGGGATTTCCACCCACCCCTGCAGGTGACCCCGGCGACATTCCCTTATTTATCAGGGCTCTGTGCAGCAGAATCAAACACCCAACTGCCGATGACCCCGGGCACCACCGGATCCTTGTCGCCGAGCAGATCCTTCAGATTGCCCTCTCGCTCCACCTGCGACGTCACGGCCTTCGCCTTCGTCGCCTGCTCGGTGCGGCCACCCGCTCCGCGCGCCGGGGGAGTGTTGACGATGTGCCCGCCGCGGGCCATGCCTGCGCCGGACCCTCCGCCGGCTCCTGCTGAGCGGGCCATCGTCTGCTGCCCAGCAGCCGGATGCGCTGACTGCCCGCCGACCCCGGCCGGAGGCGTGCCGCCGGCCGCACCCGGAAACACCGTATTCGCCAGCCGCGGCATTCCGGACGGAACCGGGACCGGGCGGGAAGCGGCGCCACCGCTTGTCGACGCTCGCCCGCCGCCACCGTTCTGTGCGGCGGCGCCCAGCCCGGCCAGCGCCGGAATCGGGGACCCTCCCGCCCCGAGAGCGCCCGCAGGAACACCACCCGTGCCCGCCAGACCGGGAAGCCCGGTGGGCGACGTGGGGACGGAACCAGTGCTGAAACCGGAAGCAGGTGAAGCACCGCCCATCCCGCCGGTGATCGACGCCGGCTGCGGCATACCCGTACCTGCGGAGGTGGTGTCGAACATCCCCGGATCCAGCAGCTGCCCGCCCGGGTTCTCACCGATCCGGTCGAGGATCTCTGTCGCGCCGTCGATGTCGGTGAAGTTCTCCGGATGCGTCGCGATCTCCCGGTTGACGGTCTCGGCGAACTCACGGGGAAGCTGCAACGAATTCACCGCCGCCTGCAACCCTTCATGTGCACTGACGGTGCCCATACCCGCCTGCATGATCTGCGCAGAGCTCGGCGGTGACGGGTCCGTCAACGCAGTCACCAACGGTTGCGACGGCGCCAGGATCGGGAGGAAGTACGACGGGAAAGCCGTGGCCAAACTCCTGTCGGTCGCTTCAGCCAACGCCTGCGCCTCCGGAAGACCAGCGCTGCGGACCGCCCGGACCATCATGAGCATCGAGGTCACCAACGCATGGCCCTCAGACTTCGCGGCGTCCAAAAGAGTGACGTGGGTGTGCATCGCCGTCGCGTTCGCCGCAAAGCGGTCAGCTGCGCCGGCAGTCTCATGGATTGCGTTCGTCGCGGCGTCGATGGCTGCGCCGCTGTTCGTCCCGGCCAGCCCGGCTGCGATGCCTCGCAGGTCGCTGGCGATCGTCTGGGTGGAATCCACCAGGTTGAGCCAGGTTAACGCCGCGTCCTTCGCCTGCGCCGCCTGTGTCTGCGAGAACTGGCCGTGCAAGGTCCGCAGATCCGGTGACGGCAAAATAACTGGCGGAGCGCTGATCAAAGCGCCCCACCCGCCGCCGCTCTTAGCTGCAGACGCCACCGAATTCTCGTGCATGCTCGAGCCCATGTCCGCCCGGTCGATGGCGAATGTGGCCGCATCTTCCTGAGATGAGAAGGCCTCCAGGTTGGAGGTGAGGTTGTCTCGAAGCCAATGGATATCCCTGGAAATCTGCTCCAAAGTGCCGTTGGCGGAGCTTGCGCCCTCGCGAAGAATTGATCCGTGGGTAGTGCCCATTTGGTCCATCCCAGAGACTGGTGAATAGGAGGGCCCCAGTGTGGTTCGCTGGGCTTCTAGCGCAGCTCTTGAAGTCTCGTCTTTTATGAGGAACATTTTCTGAACCGAATTTTGCAGCGATTCATTTACGATGTGCAGTGTCATTACTTCCCCCGAAGTTGAAAATAGATTGACTCAAGTGCCTTTAGAGCCGGGTGACATAAATCTTCTTGCGGAGCCCCAGTAAAAGGGTTGTCATAGACTACTGAGATGAGCCCTTGGCTCGTTTCTGTGGCTATAAAACAGGATGCATTATCAGATGGGAATGCATAGAAAAAAGAACCAGGGACCGTCTTGGTTAAGCGCGGTTCTATGATTAGGTCGTTGTCCTGAAAAACTTGTTTTGTCAGTGCGTCTGAAATCAGACTGAAGTCACCTTTGGACAAGGTTTTTTCTTGCGCCCGCAAGGTGCAGATTATCGACTCACTTCCTTCAATCCCCCCAGTGCCATTATTTATCATCCCCGCCTCCAGTAACACCTCATCCGGAATTTCTTCGCATAGGTCGATGAGCTCAACTTTGTTCGGGTTGAATTCCCCGATCTCGATGAATTCTTCTCCGAGATAGAACCCGGGAGGTAGCTCGGTTTGGGTGGTGGCCGCGACGTCGGTGTCAGTTTCCGGTGCTTGGCTGGTGGCCGGTGCACAGGAGCTGAGTAGCGCAGCTGTGGTGATGGCAGCAATGGCGCTGAGAATTCTTTTTCCCACTGGGTCCCCCGATCCCTTGGTGTGGCTGTGTGATGATGCGGCCTCGTCCTGGTGTGGGCGCGTTCCGCCCCATGAATAGTGCCTCACGCGGCGTGATCCTGCAGGCCTTCCCCTGGCTGCGGGCTGGCTCTGCGCACTATGCGCGCGCATAGTGCGCAGAGTGGCTTTCACGGGGTGGAACGCACCCATGTACTTAGACTGGACTGCCGCCGGAATGGTTCCCGGGCCAGCGGGAGGAGTTTTACTATGCGCGCGCATAGTAAGTCACTGCAGGTAGAAGGATTTTCTCTTGGCATAAACAAGGCCCGGCGCACTATGCGCGCGCATAGTGGAGGCACTGGGATGCACCGCACTGAAGAGAGCAAAACACCCGGGTGTGGCGCGGATATGCGCCCTACCCGGGTGTTGTGGACTCCCCCGAATCCATCCCCCGAAACGGCCCCGGTGGTGCGGCCGGCGAAGCTCTTCAGCCTCGCAGAAATAAATATGCCTTACCGGGCGGGTTCTGTCGCAGCGTCATTGCTCAATGAGTTGTGCGCACTTGCTCGGTGACTTCCCGGGAATTGGGCTACTCCCAGGGAGCAGGCAGGGAAGTGGCAGCTTATTCCGCTTTTGCGATGGCGTCGGCGATGCGGCTGATGGCTTCCGCGAGTATTTCCGGGGACGTCGCGAAGTTCAGCCGGGCGTGGTGGGCGCCCCCGGGGCCGAAGGTGACGCCCTCATTGAGGGCGACCTTCGCGTTCTTGACCAGCCACGAGGCGGGCTTTTCCAGGTGCCCGATCGCGGTGCCGGAAAAATCGATCCACATCAGGTAGGTGGCCTCCGGGCGGGTGACCTTGATGCCGGGGACGTTTTCCTCGAGTTCGTCGGCGACCCAGTCGCGGGTGGAGCGCAGGTAATCGATTTGCTTGTCCAGCTGCGGCCCGCCGTCGCGGTAGCAGGTGGCGGCGGCCCAGATTCCGAGCGTGCCGACGCCGTCCTTGGCCACGCCGGTCAGGCCGCGCCAGGTGCGCACGTCCTCGTCGTTGGAGAAGATCATCTGCGCGCACTTCAGGCCGGCGATGTTCCACGCCTTGGAGGTGGCGGTGACGGTGACGCAGACCTTCTCGGCCTTCTCGCCGAGGGAGGCGGCGGGGACGTGGGTGCCGTCGAAGACGATGGCGGCGTGGATTTCATCGACCAGCAGGCGGGCGTCGTACTGGTCGGCCAAGTCGATTAGGTCGGTGAGCAGCTCGGCGCTGAGGGTGTAGCCGAGCGGGTTGTTCGGGGCGGCGAGCAGCAGGGAGCCGGCGCCGGCGCGGAAGGCCTCTTCGATTTCGGCGAGGTCGAGGCCGCCGGCGGCGCGGACGTCGATGCGCTCCCGTCCCGCGGTCTCCGGTAGCTCGAGGAACGGCGGGTAGGTGGGCACGGGCACGACGACGGGGGAGTCGGGGCGGGTGAAGTACTGGATGCCCAGCAGCATGCCGCGCACGACGTCGGCGACGGGGAAGACTTTCGCCGGGTCCGGGCGCCAGCCGAAGCGCTGCGCGTAGAAGTCGGAGAGCGCTTCCGGCAGGTCGCTGGTGGCGGGGGTGTAGCCGAAGGACTCGTTCTCGACGGCACGGCGGACGGTGTTTTTGACCGCCGGGTCGGTGGGGAAGTCGCTTTCGGCCACGAACAGCGGCAGGACGTCGTCGGGGTAGACGGTCCACTTGCGGGTGTTGCGGGCTTTCAGGTCGGCGAGGCTGGGAAATTTCATACCCGCCAGCGTACTTATCCCGCCGGGTTACTCATCTTCGTCGGTCGCGTCTGCGGTGAAGCCGAACTTCTTCAGCCGTTCCCGGTCGGCGGCCGAGGTGGAGGCGGTCAGTTGCAGCAGCTGCGAGTAGATGCCCCCGGAGCCGGCGAGCTCGTCGGGGGAGCCGATCTCGTCGACGCGGCCGCTGTCCAGGGTGATGATGGTGTCCACGTCGGCGATCGTCGACAAGCGGTGGGCGATGATCAAGGTGGTGCGGTCTTTCATCAGCTCGTCCAGGCCGGCCTGCACGGCGCGTTCGGAGCGGTTGTCCAGGGCGCTGGTGGCCTCGTCGAGCACCAGGACCGGGGCGTCCTTGAGCATGGCGCGCGCCACGGAGACGCGCTGTTTCTGCCCGCCGGACAGGCGCAGGCCGCGTTCGCCGATGACGGTGTCGTAGCCGTCGGCGAATTCCATGATGAAGTCGTGCGCGTTGGCGCGCTTGGCCACGGCCACGACTTCCTCGTCGGTGGCGTCGGGCTTGCCGTAGGCGATGTTGTCGCGGATCGTGCCGGAGAACAGGTTCGGTTCCTGGAAGACCACGCCGACGGAGGCGCGCAGCTGTTCGGAGGTCAGGTCGCGCACGTCGTGCCCGCACACGGACATGGAGCCGGAGTTGAGCCGGTATAGCCCGAGCAGCAGGTTCACGATGGTGGATTTGCCGCCGCCCGACTCGCCGACCAGGGCGATCTTCTGGCCTTCCCGGGCGGTGAAGGACACGTCGCTGAGGACGGGTTCGCCGACTTCGTAGGCGAAGGTCACCCCGTCGAGCTCGATGACCGGGGTGTGCGGGCTGGGGCGCAGTGGGGCGACGGCGACGTCCTGCAGCGCCGGCACGTCGGAAGCCTGCGTCGCTTCGACGAGCTGGGCGTTGGCGGTCGGTTCGAGCTCCTCGGCCATGACCTTGAAGTAGTCCTTCGACCCGGCGATGGCGCGCTGGGCGGCGTCGACGATGAAGCTCATCATCTGCACCGGCTGTTTGGCCATGTTCACCAGCGTCAGCAGCATCACCATGTCGCCGAGCGTGAAATTGCCGTTGAGGGTCTGGAAGAACAGCACCAGGTAGATCGCCAGAAAAATGACGTTTAAGGCGCTGCCGCGGGCGGTGTCCATCCGGTGCCACCAGGAAGACTGCGGGCGGGTGATGTCGACGGTCTTGCCGTAACGACGCCCGAAGTCGCCCAGCTCCCGGATCTCGGCGGTGAAGGACTTGACCACCTTGACTTGGCTGACCGTCTCGGAGAAACGTCCGTTGGCCAGGTCCACTTGCTCGTTCTTCGCGCCTTCCAGTCGCTGCCACCGCTTGGAGGTCAACGCCGTCAGCCACATGTAGATCGGGAAAAGGGCGGCCAGCAAGAGAGTCAGCGGCCAGTAGTAGAACGTGGTGATCACCAGGATCGCGACCACCTGGATGATCATCGGCAGGAAGTTGTTCGCCGCGGACTGCAGAAACTGCGTGATCGAGGTGATCGAGCGGTCCAGGCGGGCGATGACGGTGCCGGTGACCTGGTTGTCGAAGTATTTCTGCGGCAGCGCCAGCAGCTTGGCGTAGTAGCGCGTGGACAGGATCTGTCGCAGCCGCGCGCCCATCACGTCGCCGTAGTAGCCGCCGACGTTGGTGGAGACCGTGTTGGCCAGATCCGCGGCGAACAGCCCCAGGGCGAGCCAGACGATCGTGCCGGCGACGTCGCCGGCGGTCACGTCGCCGCTGAGCGACGCCACGATCGTGTCGGTGGCCTCTCGCAGGAGGAACGGGGACACCAGGCCGAAGCCGGCGACCAGCGACGCACAGAGGAAGATGAGGAGGTAAAAAGGCCACAGCGCGGAGGCGTTGCGGAGGATCCGGGCGAGGGACTGCACGGGGTGATGCGCTCCTAAAACGGGACTCGATGATGAATAGCTGATGCTAGCAACAACGCCCATGCACCGCCTCAGGCCGCGGGCGGATAAACTGACGGTCACCGTTTTATCCGCGATCGACGACGATGAGAAGGAAGGTCCGCCCGTGAGGTTTGCCCTGGCCGTCGTGCTCACCGCTGGTCTTGTTCTGGCCGGCTGCTCAAGTCCCGACGAAGAGACCGGCCCGGGGGAGTCGCTGGAGGTCAACGAACCGGTGGAACCCGGCGCCGACTTCGAGGCCCAGGACGTGAACACGCGCACCGTGGACTCCAGCGAGTTCGCCCAACCCGTCCTCGACGAAGGACTGAACGTGGAATACCACTTCCAGGGCACCTCCTGGGGGCCCTACGGCGGCACCGCCGTCACCGTCGCGGTGACCAACCTCAACGACGAGGCCCTGCCCCCGGAGGCCCTGGGCGAGCCGGAGCTGCGTTACGACGACGGCACCGGCTCCACCACCGCCAGCCTGTTGGAGACCACCGTGCCCGAAGGCTCCCCGCCGGCGCAGGTCCCGCTCGACCTGCCGTTGGGCACCGGGGCGACCACCAACCTGCGCTTCACCTACGACGTCTCCCGCAGCAGCCTCTACGACGCGGAATTCGAGATCGGCAACATCATCTACGAAGGCAACCTGGTCAACTGACGACGGCGCTACGGCTAGGGTGGAGGCCATGACTGAACTCGTTGTGCTCGCAGACAGCCAGGGCCGCCCCGCGGGCACGGCCCCCAAGGCGGACGTGCACACTGCCGACACCCCGCTGCATTTCGCCTTCTCCGCCTACCTGCTGGGCGCCGACGGCCGCCTGCTCATGACCCGCCGCGCCCTGAGCAAGAAAACCTGGCCGGGTGTGTGGACCAACAGCTTCTGCGGACACCCCGGCCCGGGCGAATCCAACGAAGACGCCGTGCGCCGCCGCGCGGCGGAAGAAGTCGGCATCGACCCCGCCGACCTCGGCGAGGTCCAGCCGGTGCTGCCGGACTTTCAGTACCGGGCCACGGATTCCTCCGGCGTCGTCGAAAACGAAATCTGCCCGGTGTTCATCGTCACCCTCGCCGACGGCGCCACCTTCACCCCCAACCCCGACGAGATCGACTCGCATGACTGGCTGACGGTCGAGCAGCTGTGCGCCGCCGTGGACGCCGCCCCCTTCGCCTTTTCGCCCTGGCTGGTGGAAGAGCTCGCGGATCAGCGCCTGCGCGTCGGGTTGAAGGCCTCCCGCACGTAACCCAACGGGTCGACCACGTGGTCGAAGGAGCCGTCGATAAGCGAAAAACGACGCGCCACCTGTCCCTGCTTATACGGCTCCCACCCGGGCTCCCCGGTATGCGCGTAGCCGACCAACCAGTCGTTCAACGGGGAGTCGTGGACCCCGAACAGCGGCCGGATCTCCCGGCAATGACGGGCCGGCTCCTCCTGGGAACCGACGAACTCCGCCATCCACACCGGGCCCGGGGCCCGCTCGGCGACCTCGCTGACCCACCGACGGTTGCAGGAATCGCCGATCAACCGCCCGGCCAACCGGTTCGGATCGATCTCCTTCGCCGCCGCCAACCAGTCACGGAAATTCCCCTTCACCCCCATGATCGGGGCGAGCATCCGCGCCGCGAAAGCGCCGCTGCCGCGCTTGTCCGCCGGCTCGCCTAGATCGTAGAACTCATCTCGGGTCGAGGTGATCACGATCGGCACCCTCGCCATCTTCTTCGGCTCCAACGGATGCGGGCCCAACGCCATGTCCGACCAGATCAGCCGGCGGAAAACTCCGTAGCCGCGCTTGATGCGCGCCGGGTTCGCCCGCGACAGGTGCTTGCGCGTCAGCGGGGTGTTCACGCACTGGCGCAGCAGCCCCTTGCGCTTTTTGTACGGCACGCGCGGGAAACACGGCGACATCGCCAGCACCCGCTGAAACGTCTCGCGGTAGTGGTCCTTGCGGCACAGCCACAGCGCGGTCGTCGCGCCGGCGGACTGGCCCACCACCGTCACGTTGCCGGCGTCGCCGCCGAAGGACTCTATGTTGCGCTGGATCCAGTCGAGGGCGAGCTGACAGTCGTGGACCGCGCGGTAGTGCGCGGGGTCGTCGTCGTGGAAGCGGGCGAGCCCGGCGAGCATGACGCGGTAGCCGATCTGGACGGTGATGACCCCGCCGCGGGCGTTCGCGCTGCCCTCGGCGCGGGGGTCGGTGTGCGAGCCCTTTTCGTAGCGCCCGCCGTGGATGTAGACCACGACCGGAAGATCGTCGGAGGCGGCGGTGCCGGCGGGGACGGTGATCGACAAGGCGATCGCGTCCGGGCGGGGGACCGTGGCGTCGATGTCCCCGCCCTCCGCGGCGGGTTCGGCGTCGAGGTACTCGCCGGGAATGTGGGAGTACGGGATGGAGTGAAAGTGGGTGACGTCATCTTCCGTCACTCCGGTGATTCTGCCCGCGGGCGCTGCTACTGTGACGGCCATGCCGGAAGTATAGGCCACTAGGATGGCGGGTGTGATTGACGTGAACCCCCTTGTGACCTCTTCCCAGCTTCCCTACGGCCTGCCGGACTTTATGGCCGTCGAACTCGACCACGTCGTGCCCGCCGTCGAACGCGGCATTACCGAACACGACGCCGAGATCGCCGCGATCTGCGCGGTGGACGAACCCACCTGGCAGAACACCGTGGAGGCGCTCGAAGCCTCCGGCGAGACCCTCGACCGGGCCACCGCCTGGTTCTTCAACCTGCAGGGCACCGACGCCGACGAGCGCTTCGACGCCGTCGCCGAAAAGATCGTGCCGATGCTCTCCGCGCACTCGGACGCGATCTACCAGAACGCCGAGCTCTACCGCGCGCTGCAGGCGGTCACCCCGCCGGGCGACGAGGAATCCCGCCGCCTGCACGAGCACCTGCTGCGTGCTTTTCGACGCCGCGGCGCCGAACTCGACGACGCCGGCAAGGCGCGCCTGACCGAACTGAACCAGCGCCTGAGCGTGCTCTCCGAGCAGTTCGGCCGCAACCTGTTGGCCGACACCCAGAAACTCGCCGTGCGCTTTGACGACGCGGACGAGCTGGCCGGGCTGTCCGAGGCCCGCATCGAGGCCGCCCGCCATGATGACGGCGGCTACGTGCTGCCCCTCGAGCTGCCCACCACCCAGTCCGCCCAGGCGGAGCTGAAGTCCGCGGCCTCTCGCCGCGCGCTGTTCGAGGCTTCGCGTGCCCGCGGCCGCGAGGACAACGTGGCCGTGGCCACGGAGTCCGTGCGCCTGCGCGCCGAACGCGCCCGCCTGCTCGGCTACGACACCCACGCCGACTACGTCATCGAATTGGAGACCGCCGGCACCGCCGACGCCGCCCGCACCCTGCTGCGCGATCTGGCCCCGGCCGCCAGCGCCAACGCCGAGGCCGAACGCAAGCTCGCCGGCGAACTCGCCGGCGGCCACGACCTCGACGGCGCCGACTGGCCCTACTGGCAGGCCCGCCGCCAGGAACGCGACCTCTCCCTCGACGAAGCGCAGCTGCGTCAGTACTTCCCCCTGAACCAGGTGCTCGTCGACGGCGTCTTCTACGCCGCCGAGCGCCTCTACGGCGTCACCGTCAAGCCGCGCCCCGACCTGCGGGCCTACCGCGACGATGTGGACGTGTGGGAAGTCCTCGACGCCGACGGCGCCGGTGTGGGCCTGCTGCTCACCGACTACTTCGCCCGCGACTCCAAGCGCGGCGGCGCCTGGATGTCCACCTTCCGCCGCCAGGCACGCCTGACGGGCGAGCGACCCGTCGTGGTCAACGTCATGTCGATCACCCGCCCCGCCGACGGCTCCGAACCGCTGCTGTCCATCGACGAAGTCACCACCTTGTTCCACGAATTCGGCCACGCCCTGCACGGGCTGCTCTCCGATGTGCGCTACCCCTCCTTCTCCGGCACCAGCGTCCCGCGCGACTGGGTGGAATTTCCCTCCCAGATCAACGAGAACTGGGCGTTTGACCCCGCCGTGGTCCGCAACTTCGCCCGCCACGTCGACACCGGCGAGACCATCTCCGACGACTGGTTGGCCGCGGTGCAGGCCTCCCGCCAATTCGGCCAGGGCTTCGCCACCGCCGAATACCTCGCCGCCGCCATCATCGACCTGGCCTGGCACTCCCTGACCCCGGAAGAAGCCGAGCAGTACACCACCGCCGCCGACGTCGAGGCCTTCGAGTCCCGCGCCCTGGACGAGGCCGGCCTGCGCGTCGACGAACTCGCCCCGCGCTACGCCACCACCTACTTCAACCACATCTTCGCCGGCGGCTACTCCGCCGGCTACTACTCCTACCTGTGGGCCGAGGCCTTAGACGCCGACGGCTTCGACTGGTTCACCGAACAAGACGACGTCCGTGCGGCCGGGGAGAGGTTCCGCGCACTGATCCTGTCCAAGGGCGCCTCCCGCGACTACCAGGAGGCCTTCACAGCCCTGCGCGGCCGCGACAAAGACGTCCAGCCGCTGCTGGCCCGCCGCGGGCTGGCCGGCACAGGCGTGTAAGTGAACGTCTTCGACTCGATCGCCCAGCAGCTGACGGCCATGCCCCTGTGGCTGCAGCTGCCCCTGGTCCTGCTCGTCCTCGTCCCGCTGGCCGGCGTGCTGGGGTGGGCGCTGCTGCGCGCCGTCGACCTCACCGCCTTCTACCTGAATCGGTGGTTCAACCCGGACGTTGACTAGACTCGACGCCATGGCCAATCCGGAGGAACTGCGCAAGCAGGACAGCAATCTGCCGAAACGTCGGCGCAAGTACCCGCAGTCGCTGGTGACGAAATCCCTGTGGGTGCTGCTGGCGCTCGTCGTCGTCGCCTGGCTGATCAGCCTGATCCTGTAACCCCACCCGACCCCGCACGACGACGCCCGCACCGGGGCGGCCCCTGAAACAGGGCCACCCTGGTGCGGGCGTTTCGGCCGTGCGTTAGCCGCGTCGGGAAGCGGCGCCGACCCGGCGGAACAACTCGTTGTCCGCGAGGTCCTCGATGAGGACGACCTTCCCGGCGCCGTCGGCCAGCGGGAGGCGCCAGTTCGGGTGCTGTTCGGAGTTGGTGCCCGGCTGGTTTTGGATCTGCACGTCGCCGACCAGGTCGACCAGGTTGGTCACGGTCAGCGCCGAGGGGGTGCCGGCCATGAAGCGGTGCAGGCCGACGAGCAGGTCGGCGACGTCGCCGCGCTGCCCGCGCGCCAGACCGGTGAACGTCGTGTCCTGCGCGGCGGTGCCCTCGAAGCCACCGGCCTGCCGCACCCGGTCCAGGACCTGGCCCTGCCAGCGCAGGTCCTCTGTTTCTTCGTCGGCCGCGTCGGTGGTGAGCAGGCCCAGCTCGTCGCGCAGCCGGATGTGCTCGCCGACCAGGTAGCCGGCCGTCGGCGGCAGGTCGTGGGTGCCCACCGCGGACAGCGCCAGTTGGCGGTATTCGTCCTGGTGGCGGGGGCCGTCCTCCCGGTCGCTGGACTCGAACCACAGCACGGAGGTGCCCAGCACCCCGCGCGAGGTCAGCACGTCCTGCACCCAGGGTTCGAAGGTGCCCAGGTCCTCGCCGATGACCACGGCCCCGGCGCGCTCGGCCTCCAGGGTCAGCACGCCGACCATGGCCTCGTAGTCGTAGTTGACGTAGGTGCCCGTGGAGGGGTGCTGCATGCGCGGCATCCAGAACAGTCGGAACAGGCCGAGGATGTGGTCGGCGCGCACGCCGCCGGCATGCCGCAGCACGGTGTTGATCATCTCCCGCCACGGTTCGTAGCCGGCGGCGGCCAGTTCCGCGGGGTTCCACGGCGGCTGCGACCAGTCCTGGCCCTGCTGGTTGTAACCGTCCGGCGGGGCACCCACGGAGGCGTCGGCCGCGAGCCAGGGGGCGAGGTTGTGGGCGTCGGCGCCGCCCGGGTGCACGCCCACGGCCAGGTCGGTGACCACGCCGACGGCCATGCCGGCGTCGACGGCGCGTCGCTGGGCGGCGGCGAGTTGTTCGTCGCACAGAAACTGCAGCCACATGTAGAAGTCGACGAGGTCGTCTGCGTGGTCGTCGTCTTGTCGGGCGCACCACTCGGCGAAGTCGACCAGGCCCTGGCCCTCGGTCGCGCGGTAGGCGGCGAAGGCCTCCCGGCGTTCGGCGGTGGGATTCACGGCGTGCAGCGCCCGCAGCGCCTCGAGTTTGGCGGCGTAGATCGGGTCGCGTTCGATGACTTCGCCGGAACGGTTGCGCGGGTGGAAGCGCTTGGCGGCGGCGTCGATCTGCGCGCGGACCTTCTCGTCGGCCTGCGTGTACTCGGGGACGTCCTCGACGTGCAGGTAGATCGGGTTGGTGAAGCGCCGGGTGGTCGGCAGGTAGGGCGAGTCCTCCACCGGCGGGACCGGCTCGGCGGCGTGCAGCGGGTTGACCAGCAGGAAGTCCGCGCCGATCTCCGTGGCGACGGTCTTCGCCAGCAGCCCCAGGTCGCGGAAGTCGCCGATGCCCCAGGAGGCTTCGGAGCGCACCGAGTACAGCTGGGCCATGACCCCGAAGCGGCGTTCGGAGAGGTAGGCGTCCGCGGTGGTCAGCCGGGCGGGGGAGACGATCAGCCGGGTGCTGGCCTCCAGCTCGCCGGAGGTCAAGGTGATGGTGTGGTAGCCGGTCGGCAGGTCGGCGGGCAGGCGGAAGGTCGCCTCGCCCCAGGTGGTGCCCGCCACGGTCACCGGTTGGCGCCAGTTGTGTTCCTGGGTGACCTCGCGGCGGGTGCCGTCCTCGCAGACGATCGCGACCTCGGCGGGGGAGCCGTGGTGCACGTGCACGTCGAAGGTGGCGGCGTCGCCTTCGACGGCCGCCACCGTCAGCGGCAGCGGCCGGGTGGCCAGCTCCTCGCGCATGGTCTGTTGGGCGGCCTGAATGTCCGACTCAGCGGGTTCTTCGGCCTCACCCAAGTCCACGCCCATGGCGCGGAGCAGTTTGACCAACGTGTCGGCCGTCGCGGTGACGGTCGTGCCACTGCTGTCGGTGTACGAGGGGGCGAGGCCGTAGGCCTTCGCCAGTTCATTGAGCGCATCCAGATGAGTCACATCCGCCATCCTGCCAAAAAGGTCCGGTTCCCGCGCGGGGATCGGGCTGACCTACCGAGAATGCCCGGGGGTGCGGGTACGGTGAGCGGTGACTGCAATGCGACCAGAAAGGCACGCCACCGTGACCGCCACCGACCCTTCGCAGGAATTCCACACCCCCGCCGGTTTCGAGCTGGCGCCGGACGAGAACTGCCTGTCCGCCATGCTGGCGGGGGCGTTCGCGCACCCCTACACGGTGCTGTTCACCCGCCCCGCCAACTACGAATGGATCAACGTCACCGCCCGTGACTTCGCCACCGAGGTCAAGGAGGTGGCCAAGGGGTTGATCGCGATGGGCGTGGAGCCGGGGGACCGGGTCGCGCTGCTGTCGACGACCCGCTACGAGTGGTCGCTGCTGGACTTCGCCATCTGGGCCGCCGGCGCCGCCAGCGTGCCCATCTATCCCTCCAGCTCCCTGGCACAGATCCAATGGATCATCGAGGACTCCGGGGCGGTCGTCGCGATCACCGAAACCCGGGAGAACACCTCCCTGATCGAGCACCTCCTCCTGCAGGAGGACGGCACCCCGCAGCTGGCCGGTTCCCCGAGCCGGATGCGCCGCATCCTGGAGATCGACGCCTCGGCGATCGACACCCTCAAATTCGAGGGGCGCACCGTGCCGGACGCGGACGTCGAGAAACGGATAGCCGCCATCCGCCATGAGGACCTGGCCAGCATCGTCTACACCTCCGGCACCACCGGCAAGCCCAAGGGCTGCCACCTGACCCACTACAACTGGATCTTCCAGGCCCGCGCCATTTTGACCAACCCGATCGGGGCGATCGCCAAGCCGGGCACCCGCATGCTGACGTACCTGCCGATGGCCCACGTGCTCGCCCGCGCGGTGTCGCTGGCGCTGACGATCTCGGGGGCCACCCAGTCGCACTGGTCGGACACCGCCACCCTGACCGTCGCGCTGGACCGGGTGCGCCCGCACCTGATGCTCGGGGTGCCGCGCGTCTACGAGAAAGTCCGCACCGCCGCCTACAACAAGGCCGCGGACAGGGGCGGGATCCCGGCGGCGTTGTTCACCAGCGCCGAGAAGACCGCCATCGAATACTCCCAGGCACTCGACACCGAGGACGGCCCCTCCCGGACGTTGAAAACCCGTCGCGCGCTCTTCGACCGGCTGGTCTACGCCAAAATCCGCGACGCCTTGGGCGGACACGTCGAATACTGCATCACCGGCGGCTCCACCATGTCCTCGGATCTCTCGCACTTCTACCGCGGTCTGGGCGTGCCCGTCTACGAGGGCTACGGGCTGACGGAAACCGCGGCGGCCTGCGCCGTCGACTTCGCCGACCAAAAGATCGGCACCGTCGGACAGCCACTGAACGGCTACGGCGCCAAAGTCACCGCCGACGGAGAAATCCTCGTCTGCGGCGGCGGCGTGTTCCAGGGCTACTGGAACAACGACGAAGCCACCGCCGAGGTGCTCGAGGACGGGTGGTTCAACACCGGCGACCTCGGCGAAATCGACGACACCGGCCACATCACCATCACCGGCCGCAAGAAAGACCTCATCGTCACCGCCGGCGGCAAAAACGTCTCCCCGGGCCCCATGGAAGAAATCCTGCGCCAGCACCCGCTGATCTCCCAGGCGTTGATCGTCGGCGACGGCAAGCCCTTCATCGGGGTGCTGGTCACCCTCGACGACGAGGAGTTCCGTCGCTGGAAGGACGACCGCAACATCCCGGAAAACCGCAAGCTGGGAGACCTGGTCACCGAACCCTCCCTGCGCAGCGAAATCCAGGACGCCGTCAACATGGCAAACAAGAGCGTCAGCCACGCCGAAGCCATCAAGAAGTTCTGGATCTTGGACCGCGACCTCTCCGAGGAGGAAAACGAACTGACCCCCACCCTCAAGGTCAAACGCAACGTCGTCTTCCAACGCTTCGCAGAGGACATCAACGCGCTCTACGATGGACGCTAGCCACGCCGGTGTGTCTTAACGCCCCAGGGTGGGTGATCTCGCCTAGAGTCAGGCACGACGAACACGAGTCCTCGTCTTCACACCGAAGGCGTCCGGGTCGGTGAAAGGAGTAGCACCTCGATGCAGAAAGTCGCCGCACAGCTGCGCCACCGGGAGCTGACCCAGGAAATCTACAACATCGGGGACGAGGTCGCCGAGTACATCGAGCACCTCGTCGAAGCCGTCCACGACTGGGACGGCGACCTCGCCGCCGAATGCCTCGCCGAATTCTCCGAAATCGTCGACGACGCCCGCCACGACGCCCGCCGCATCATCGGCGAGCTGCTCGGTCTGCGCCAGGCGCTGACCTCCGGGGTGCGCGCCGGGGTCCTGTCCGCGTCGTCTTCCGTGGACGCCCGCATTCCGGAGCCGGAGCTGCTCGACGCCGACGGGCTCGAGGAACTGCACCCGGTCTCGTCGACGCCCGTCGCCGTGCGCGAGCTGGCCGACGCCCTCGACGCGCGCACCGCCCTGGCGGTGCAGCATCTGACCGAGCTGGTGGACTTCACCCTCGAACAGACCGACCGCGTCGCCCGCGACTTGGACGCCGTGTCGCTGCCGCGCCACTACGCGCGCATCGGCGAGCTGGTCACCCAGGTCACCCGCGGCTGGTTGGACACCGTCGTCGAGGCGCACCCGGGGTACACCCGCACGATGCGGGGAGCGAACCCGCCGGAGTTTTTGGTCGAGCGCGCCCGCGTCGACGCCATCGTCGCCCGCGTCGCGGCGAAGAAGGCCCGGGAACGCGACTTCGCGTCCTAGGCCGTTCCCCGTCCCGGTTTAACGGCCCGCCCGGTCGAGCTTCTGCTCGATCTCCGGCCACAGCTGGTTCATGATGTCGTCCCACGTGATCAACCCGAGGATGGTGCGTCCCTCGGTGACCAGCGCCAGCTGATCGTTGTGCTCGCGCATCAGGTCCAGCACGTCGCGGATGGCGGTCGCGGCGTCGCACTGCAGCGCCGGGTAGGAATACCGCGCGGCCGGCTCGTCCGGGTCCGCCAGCACGGTGTCCTGGGCGTGGACGACGTGCGGCAGCGCGGAGCCGGGCTTATCGATGAGCACCCGTAGGTAGTTCTCGGCGCGGGCCTTCGCCTGCACGTCGGCGACGGTGGCGGTGGACGGCAACGTGGAGATCGCGGAGCCGTAGTCTGTCACGGCCTGGCCGATGTCGCCGGACTCGATGGCGATGACGCCCTCGAGGTTCTCGGCGGAGTCCTTGTCCAGGGTGCCGGTCTCCGCGGAGTGGCGCACCAGGTGGTGCAGCGTCTCGGTGTCGTAGCCCTTGGCGGCGGCCCGGTCGACGGGCATCTCCCCGGTCCGGGCGACCAGCTTGTTGGCGATCTTGTTGATCCACAGCAGCAGCGGGCGGAAGACGGCCACGAACCACCGGGCCGGCACCGCGATGATGCGCAGCGCGGATTCGGGGTGGGCGATGGCCCAGGACTTCGGCGCCATCTCGCCGATGACCAGGTGCAGGAACGTCACGATGAACAGCGACACGATGAAGGCGATGACGTCGGCCGCCCCGGCGGACAGGGACGCCGCCTCAAACAGCGGCGTCAACAGGCCGTGCACCCACGGCTTGGTCACCGCGCCGAGCGCGAAGGTGGCCGCGGTGATGCCCAGCTGCGCGCCGGCGAGCATGACGGTCAGCTCGTTGAGGCTGCGCAGGCCGGCACGGGCCGCACCCGAGGTCTCCGCCTCTTCTTCGAGACGGTGGCGGCGGGCGGAGAGCAGCGAAAATTCGATGACCACGAAAAACGCGGAGGCCGCGATGATCAAGACCGTCACCGGCAAAGCGATGTACCACTCAGTCATCTACTTGTCCTCCTCGTTCTCGTTCTCATCTTCGGGTTCGATCAGGGTGAGCTTGATTTCACTGGGCACGTTGCGCTCGACTTCGAGGATTTCCGCGTGCAGCGAGCGCTCGGGGATCTCGTCGCCGTCGATGAAGTCCTCGGGCAGCGCCTCCAGCTCGAAGACGACGGTCTCGCCTTCCTCGATCAGGCCGCCGGACTCGGAGAGCAGCAGGCCGGAGAGGGTCTCGTAGTCGCCGGTGGGCAGTTTGTAGCCGACGGCGCGGATGACTTCATCGACGGGGGTGTCACCGTCGGCGATCCACTCGTCGTCGGCGGACTCGGTGATCTCCTCGGTCTCGGAGTCCTCGTGGCGGTCGGTGAACTCGCCCAAGATCTCCTCGCCCAGGTCCTCGAGGGTGATGATGCCGACGAAGCCGCCGTATTCGTCGATGACGCAGGCGATCTTGTCGTTGGCGGCGCGGAGCTCGGAGACGGCGTCCGGCAGGCTCATCAGTTCGTGCAGGATCGTCGGTTCCGCCATGAGCTCGCGTACGGGCGTGTCCTGGTCCAGGGAACGGTCCAGGACGTCGAGCAAGCTGATCACGCCGACGGGCACGTGCTCGTCGTCGATGACGGGAAAGCGGGTGTGCGAGTTGTCCATCTCCTGCCGGGCTTCGGCGACGGTGGATTCGGGGGAGAGGACCGCCACGCGGGAACGCGGGATCATGGCGTGGTCGACGTCTTGCCGCGGGAATTCCAGCATGCGGTCGAGCACCAGGTAGGTGCGCCCGTCGAGGTCGCCGGAGTCGCGGGAATTCTCGATGACGCGCTCGAGGTCCTCGCGGTTGGCGGAGGAGTCGACGTCGTCGACCGGTTCCATGCCCAACAGGCGCAGGAAAGTGTTCGACGACCAGTCGAAGAAGCGGATCAGCCAACCGAACAGCAGCAGGTAGATCTGGGTGGGCCGGGCGAGTGCGAGGGAGGATTTATAGGGGGCGGCGAGCGTGTAATTCTTGGGGAAGAGTTCCCCGAAAATCATCTGAACGATGGTGGCCAGCGTCAGGGCTAAGACGGTGCCCACGCCGATGCTGACCGCCTCGGACACGCCGAACCCTCCGAAGATCGTGCCGAGGGCCTGCCCGACCAGCGGTTCGGCGATGTAGCCGACGAGCAGGCCGGTGACCGTGATGCCGAGCTGGGCGCCCGACAGCATGAACGAGGTTTTCCTGGTGATATCCAGGGCCCGCCCCGCGCGGGCGTCGCCGTCGTCGGCGGCCAGGCGGAGCTCATTGCGGTCGACCGACATGTAGGCGAATTCCTGGGCGACGTGAAAGCCGTTCCAGACGATGATCAGGCCGATGATCACCAATCCGACCAGCAACAAAACTATGGCTTCAATCATGCTGCACCCCCTTCCGCACAACTGTGGGGTCGGGGGCTGCGACTGTCGGGGTCGGGCACTATCCATCCTCTTCTCGCCCGTGAGGGGCGGTATCGTGGTAAAAGCAGATAAAGCAAAAGTACACGAAACCACCGTTCGGCGGGAGAGGTCGGGTGGACTATCGTGGGCGGCATGTTTGGTGTCTATGTCCACGTCCCGTTTTGTGCCACCCGCTGCGGGTATTGCGACTTCAACACCTACACCCCGGGTGAGTTGGGGGCGGCGTCGTCGACCGACGCCTACCTCGAGGCGCTGGAGCGCGAACTCGACGCCGCGGCGGCGCAGCACGGGCGGCCCGCGCAGACGGTGTTCGTCGGCGGCGGCACCCCCTCACTGCTGGGCGCGGCGGGTCTGACGCGGGTGCTGGACGCGGTGCGCAACTCCTTCGGCCTGGCGCCGGGGGCGGAGATCACCACGGAGTCGAACCCGGAGTCGGTGTCGCCGCAGTTTTTCGAGGGCATCTTGGAGGCCGGCTACAACCGGGTCTCCCTGGGGATGCAGTCGGCCGCGTCGAATGTGCTGCGCATCCTGGAGCGCGCGCACACCCCGGGCCGGGCGGTCGACGCGGCGAAGGAGGCCCGCGCCGCGGGCGTGGAGCACGTGAACCTGGACATGATCTACGGCACGCCCACCGAAACCGACGACGACGTGCGCCGCACCCTGGACGCGGTGCTGGACGCCGACGTCGACCACGTCTCCGCCTACTCGCTGATCGTCGAGGACGGCACCGCCATGGCGCGCAAAGTCCGCCGCGGCGAGCTGCCCGCCCCGGACGAGGACGTCTTCGCCGACCGTTACGCGATCATCTCCGAGCGGCTGGAGGGCGCCGGCTTCGACTGGTACGAGGTCTCCAACTGGGCGAAGCCGGGCGGGCAATGCGAGCACAACATGATCTACTGGCGCGACGGCGACTGGTGGGGCGCCGGCCCCGGCGCGCACTCGCACCTGGGCGACAGGCGTTTCTACAACGTCAAGCACCCGGCGCGGTACTACGCGGCCGAAGGGTTGCCGATCGCGGCGACGGAGGAGTTGACGCCGCAGGACCGCCACACGGAGCGGATGATGCTGGGGCTGCGGCTGCGCGAGGGCGTTCCGCTCACCTGGGTGGGGGCCGGGGCGCGGGCGCTCGTCGACAAGTACGTCGCCGACGGGTTGCTGCGTGTCGACGGTGATCGTCTCGCGGTCACGGACCGTGGCCGGTTGCTGGCGGACGGCATCGTCACCGACATCTTGATCGCCGAGGAGGGCTGAGTTCCGGGGACGTTTCGAAGGCACGCTTCCCGCCTGCACGAGGGCATTTGCCCCGCGCCGGTCAGTGATTACACTGGGCAATTAGCAATCGAGGAAGGTGAGTGCCAATGGCGGGAGCGACGGATCAGCGACGCGGGCAAGTTCTGCGCGCCATCATCGCCGACTACATTTCCCTGCACGAACCGGTGGGGTCGAAAGCGCTGCTGGAGAGACACCACATCAACGTCTCGTCCGCGACCATCCGCAACGACATGGCGGTGCTGGAGTCCGAGGGCTACATCACCCAGCGGCATGCGTCGTCGGGCCGGGTGCCCACGGAGAAGGGCTATCGGGCGTTCGTGGATTCGATCCACGACGTCAAGCCGTTGTCCACCCCGGAACGCCGCGCGATCGTGACGTTTTTGGAAGAGGGCGTCGACCTGGAGGACGTGCTGCGCCGCAGCGTGCATCTGCTGGCGCAGCTGACCCGGCAGGCGGCGGTGGTCCAGTTGCCGACGCTGAACACCTCGCGCGTCAAGCACTGCGAGGTGGTGGCGCTTGGCCCGATGCGATTGCTGCTCGTCCTGATCACCGACACCGGCCGGGTGGACCAGCGCAACGTGGAGTTGGCGGCGCCCGCCGCCGAGGAGCAGGTGCACCGCCTGCGCGACCTGCTCAACGAGGCGCTGCAGAACAAGACCATGGCGGAGGCGTCGACGAGTCTGGCGGAGCTGGCGGATCAGGTGCCGCCGGAGCTGCACGAGCATATGCTGCGGGCGGCGACGGTGCTGCGGGAGACGCTGGTGGATCAGCCCAACGACCGGCTGATCATGGCGGGCGCGTCGAACCTGACGCGGATCGCCCGGGATTTCCCCGTCGGGCTGCCGGACGTGATCTCCGCGCTGGAGGAGCAGGTGGTCATGCTCAAGCTGATGGCGGACCTGCCGGATCTGGGCAATGTGTCGGTGGTGATCGGGGAGGAGAACGAGGAGAAGCAGCTCCACGTCACTTCGATCGTCACCAGCGCGTACGGTAACGAAGAGGACGGCAAGCTCGGCGGCCTCGGTGTGGTGGGGCCGACCTACATGGACTATCCGGGAACTATGTCGAAGGTCTCGGCCGTTGCCCGGTATGTGGGTCGCATCCTGCAGGGTGAGTAAGATCGCCCACCAGTCAACAACAATAATTCACTTAGAAAGACTCTTATAACGTGGCTCGTGACTATTACGGCATCCTGGGCGTCGACAAGTCCGCGTCGGACGCGGACATTAAGAAGGCGTACCGCAAGCTGGCTCGCAAGTATCACCCGGACGTCAACCCCTCCGAGGAGGCGGCCGAGAAGTTCAAGGAACTGTCCACCGCCTACGAGGTGCTGACGGACGCGGACAAGCGCCGCGTCGTGGACATGGGCGGCGACCCGATGGAGTCCGGCGGCGGCATGCCGGGCGGCGGACAGGGCGGCTTCGGCGGTTTCGGCGACATCTTCGAGGCCTTCTTCGGCGGCGGCGCCGGCGGCTCCTCGGGGCCGCGCTCGCGCGTGCAGCCGGGCAACGACGCCCTGCTGCGCACCGAGGTCACCTTGGAGGAGGCCTACGCCGGGGTGCGCAAGGACGTCACGGTGGACACCGCCGTGCTGTGCGACCGGTGTGAGGGCAGCGGCTCGAAGACCAAGGCCAAGCCGGTCACCTGCCATTCCTGCGGCGGCAGCGGCGAAGTGCAGTCCGTGGAGCGCTCCTTCTTGGGCAACGTGCTCACCACGCGTCCCTGCGGCACGTGCGAAGGCTTCGGCGAGATCATCGAGGACCCGTGCGACCACTGCGCCGGCCAGGGCCGCATGCGCAAGCGCCGCGACCTGACGGTGACCATCCCGGCGGGCATCGACGACGGCATGCGCATCCGCATGTCCGGCCAGGGCGAGGTCGGCCACGGCGGCGGACCCGCCGGTGATCTGTACGTGGAGGCCCGCGTCAAGCCGCACCCGGTGTACCGCCGCGACGGCGACAACCTGCACGTCGACGTCAAGGTCCCCATGGTCGACGCCGCGTTGGGCGTCACCTTCACCGCCGCCGACCTCAAGGGCGAGGAGGTCAGCCTGGAGGTCGCCCCCGGCACCCAACCGGGCCAGACCATCGTGCTCGAAGGCGAGGGCATGCCGCGCCTGCGCCGCGAAGGCCACGGCAACCTCATCGCCCACGTCAACGTCATGGTGCCCAACGAGCTCGACGACAAGACCCGCTCCCTGCTGGAGGAGATCCGCGACTTGCGCGCCGAGAACTCCTCCGTGCACAGCGACGACGACGGCGACGGCGGGTTCTTCTCCCGCCTGCGCGACCGGTTCCGGCGATGAGCCTGCCGGTCTTTCTCACCGACTCCCTGGCCGGCGAGCGGCTCACGCTCACCGGCGGGGAGGGCCGCCACGCGGTGACCGTCAAGCGCATCCAGCCGGGCGAGCGGGTCCTGCTCATCGACGGCTCCGGCGACGCCGCCACCGTGGAGGTGGCGGAGGTCAGCGGCAAGGACACGCTGGTCGGCGAGGTCATTGAGCGTCACCCGCACCAGCCGCCGCGGCCGTACGTCGTGGTGGTCCAGGCGCTGCCGAAATCCGAGCGCAGCGAACTGGCCGTCGACCTGGCCACCCAGGCCGGCGCCGACGAGATCATCCCCTGGCAAGCCGCCCGCTGCGAGGCGAAGTGGACGGACGCCAAGACCCCCAAGCACGTCGCCAAGTGGGAGGCCGCGGCCACCGCGGCGGCGAAACAGTCGCGGCGCACGCGCATCCCGCCGATCAATAAGCCGGTCACCACGAGCCAGCTCGCCGAGCTCATCGCCGGGCACACGGCCTACGTGCTGCACGAGGACGCCGCCGAACCGATCGGGGCGGTGGACCTAGACGTCGACAAGCTCTACCTGCTGATCGGCCCGGAAGGCGGCGTCGGCGAGGAGGAACTCGACGCCCTCGGGGCACGTGCCGTGCGCCTGGGCCCGGAGGTCTACCGCACCGCCAGCGCCGCCATGGTGGCGCTGTCGGCCATCGGGGCGCTCAAGCGCTGGTAAGCTCACCCACAATCGTTTAAGGAAAGGCAGGGCCGGCGCCATAGTGGCTGACGTGGTCAAAACCAAGATCGAACTCGACTCCGCCTACGCGGGCGAGGTGCTCGGAATCAACGACGACAACCTCCGGGTCCTCAACAACCTCATCGACGCCGACCTCTTCGCCCGCGGGCACGTCGTCACCGTCACCGGCCCCGGCTTCGAAGTCGCCCGCGCCGGCAAGGTGCTGCGCGAACTGGAGGCGATCGCCCGCCGCGGGCACACCATCTCCCCGGACGGGGTCAAACACGCCCTGAACATCGTCACGGTGGAAACGCCCCAGTCGGTCAGTCAGATCATGGGCTCCGACATCATCGCCCGCCGCGGCAAGGCCATCCGGCCCAAGACGGCGGGGCAGAAGAACTACGTCGACGCCATCGACGAGCACACCGTCGTCTTCGGCATCGGCCCCGCCGGCTCCGGCAAAACCTACCTGGCGGTGGCCAAGGCCGTGCAGGCGCTGCAGGCCAAGCAAGTCCAGCGCATCATCCTCACCCGCCCCGCCGTCGAGGCCGGCGAAAAACTCGGCTTTTTGCCCGGCACCCTCAACGACAAGATCGACCCCTACCTGCGCCCCCTCTACGACGCGCTGCGCGACATGCTCGACCCGGAGATGATCCCCAAACTCATGGAGGCCGGCGTCATCGAGGTCGCCCCGCTGGCCTACATGCGCGGGCGCACCCTCAACGACGCCTTCGTCATCCTCGACGAAGCCCAAAACACCACGCCCGAGCAGATGAAGATGTTCCTCACGCGTCTGGGCTTCGGCTCCAAGATGGTCGTCACCGGCGACGCCACCCAGGTGGACCTGCCCCGCGGCACCAAATCCGGCCTGCACATCGTGCGCCACATCCTGGACGGCGTCGAGGACATCCACTTCGCCGACATGTCCTCCACCGACGTGGTGCGCCACCAACTGGTCGGGCGCATCGTCACCGCCTACGACAGCTACGACGAAGACAACGCCCGCCGCGCGGCGCAGCGAAAGGAAGCCCAGCAATGAGCATCGAAGTCCTGAACGAATCCGGCTACGGCGGAGTCAACGAAGAAATGCTCGTCGACGTCTGCTCCTTCGTCTTAGGCGAAATGGACATCCACCCCGACGCCGAAGTCACCCTCACCTGCGTGGAAGAAAAGGTCATCACCGACCTGCACGTGCGCTGGATGGACCTGGACGGGCCCACCGACGTCATGAGCTTTCCCATGGACGAGCTGACCCCCGGCACCGGCGGGCGCCCCGACGCGCCGGGGCCGGGCCCGGCGATGCTCGGCGACATCGTGCTGTGCCCGGAGTTCGCCGAGAAGCAGGCCGCCGCCGCCGGGCATGGGCTGGGCCACGAGTTGGCCCTGCTGACCGTCCACGGCGCCCTGCACCTGCTCGGCTACGACCACGCCGACGCCGAGTCCGAGCGCGAGATGTTCGCCCTGCAAAACGAGTTGCTCGCCGACTGGTACGACGACGTGACCCGCCGCGGCGTGGAGTTCCAGCCCAAGCCCAGCGGGGCGGCGGCCTTCCCGAGCGCCGCCGACCGCGCCGCACTCGACGAGGTCGTGCCCGGCGGGGGACTGCCCGCGATCGGCGAACCCCGCGCCGACGACAAGTAATACCTGAATAAATCCGGCGGGGCGATGCCCGGCCCCCGCCGGACAGGGTGCACAATTGCTTGTCATGAACATCCTGTCGATCCAGTCCGCCGTCGCCTACGGACACGTCGGAAACTCCGCCGCCGTCTTCCCGCTGCAGCGCATCGGCCACGAGGTGTGGCCGGTGCACACGGTCAACTACTCCAACCACACCGGCTACGGCGCCTGGCGCGGCCCGATGATCCCGGCGGCCGACGTCGCCGAGGTCATCGCCGGCGTCGGCGAGCGCGGCGAATTCGCCTCCATCGCCGCGATCCTCTCCGGCTACCAGGGCGGGCCCGACATCGCGCACGTCATCGTCGACGCCGTGGCCAAGATCAAGGCGGAGAACCCCGAGGCGATCTACGCCTGCGACCCGGTGATGGGCAACGCCAAGAGCGGCTGCCACGTCTCCGACGACATCCCGCCGCTGCTGCGCGACGTCGTCGTCCCGCACGCCGACGTGATCACCCCGAATCAGTTCGAGCTGGGCTTTCTCACCGGCCGGCAGGCCGGCGACCTGGACTCCACCCTCGCCGCCGTGGACGCCGCCCGCGCCATGGGACCGAACACTGTGCTGGTGACCTCCGTGCTGCGCCCGGAGCGCAGGGAAGGCACCGTGGAGATGCTGGTGGTCGACGACCGCGGCCGGTGGATCGTGGAGACGCCGTACCTGCCGTTCAAGATCAACGGCTCCGGCGACGTCACCGCCGCGCTGTTCACCGGCCACTACATCAAGCACCGCGACGCCGCCGACGCCCTGGCGCGCACCGCCTCCTCGGTCTACGACCTGCTGGAGACCACCTACCAGGCCGACTCGCGTGAGCTGCGGCTGATCGACGCGCAGCACTACTACGCCGAGCCGCGCCTGCAGTTCCAGGTCCGCGAGATCTGACTCCGGCGCGCGGGGTCGGCCCGCCCGGCACTCTGCGCGCGCATAGCGGATAACCGCAGGTTGGGCGATGATCAATGGGCGCGATAGGATGGAGGGCACTATTTCATCCGCACTACCCCAAGGAGACAGGTGCACAGTTTCACCGACACCCCGGAAGGCTTTCGTTCCGGTTTCGTCAGCTTCGTCGGCCGCCCCAACACCGGAAAGTCGACCCTGACCAACGCGCTCGTCGGTGAGAAAATCGCCATCACCGCGGACCAGCCCGAAACCACCCGCCACCCGATCCGCGGTCTGGTGCACCGCGACGACGCCCAGATCATCGTCGTGGACACCCCGGGCCTGCACCGCCCGCGCACCCTGCTGGGCGAGCGCCTCAACGAGGTGGTCAAAGAGACCTACGCCGACGTCGACCTGATCGGGCTGACCATCCCGGCCAACGAGAAGATCGGCCCCGGCGACCGCTGGATCCTGGACAACGTGCGGGAGGCGTCGCCGAACACGCCGATCATCGGCGTGGTCACCAAGACCGACGCCGTCTCGCGCGACGAGGTCGCCGCCCAGCTCATGGCCGTCTTCGAGCTGCTCGGCGGGGGAGACGTGGACGTGGTGCCGGTCTCCTCCGTCAACAACGAGCAGATCGACGTGCTTTCCGACGTCATCGTCAAGAACCTGCCCGAGGGCCCGAAGTTCTACCCCGACGACCACCTGACCGACGACGACACCCAGACTCGCATCTCCGAGCTGATCCGCGAGGCCGCGCTGACCGGGCTGAAGGACGAGCTGCCGCATTCGGTGGCCGTCGAGGTCGACGAAATGCTCGAGGACGACGAACGCGACCGCCTCAACGTCTACGCCGTGCTGTATGTGGAGCGCCCCGGCCAGCAGAAGATCATCGAGGGCCGCGACGGCCGGCGCCTGAGCCGCACCGTGCAGCAGGCCCGCCGCGAAATCATCGAGTTGCTGGGCCGCAACGTGTACCTGGATTTGCGCATCAAGGTGCTCAAGAACTGGCAGTCGGACCCGAAGTCGCTGGGCCGGCTCGGGTTTTAGATGCGCCGCGGCTCCTACCGCGACCGCGCGGTGGTGGTGCGCACCTACGACTTCGGGGAGGCCGACCGCATCGTGGTGCTGCTGACCCGCGAGCACGGGCTGGTGCGCACCGTGGCCAAAGGGGTGCGCCGCGGGAAAAGCCGCTTCGGCTCCCGCCTGCAACCTTTCGTGGCTCTGGACGTGCACCTGTACCGGGGCAAGAACTTGGCCACCGTCGCGGAGGCCGACACCGTGGCCTACTACGGCGCCGGGATCATCGAGGACTACGACCGCTACACCGCGGCCAGCGCCGTGCTGGAGACCGCGGAACGGCTCGCCGGCGTCGAGGCCGCCGCGGGTGACCCGTACCTGTACGAGTCCGTCACCGAGACCTTCGCCCGCATGCAGTCCACCCGGCACCCGTCGTTGGTGCTCGACGCCTTTTGTCTGCAGGCGATGCGCCACGCCGGCTGGGCGCCGGGGTTGTTCGACTGCGCGCAGTGCGGGGCGCGCGGCCCGCACCACGCGTTTCACCCCGGGATCGGCGGGGCGGCGTGCGTGCGGTGCCGGCCGTCGAAAAGCGCGGAGGTGCCGGAGGAGACCCTGCATCTGATGTGGTTGCTGGCCCACTCGCACTGGCCCGCCGCCCGGCAGATCGCCGAGGCCGACGGCGGGGCGCAGCTGGTGGCGGCGGCGCACCGGCTGACCGTGGCGCACCTGCAGTGGCACGTGGAGACCACAATCACCAGTGTGCAGGTCATGGATCAGCGATAGGGCACAATAGAGGCGTGAGTGAGCCGAATAACCCCCAAGCAGCGGCGCTGAACCCGCCGACGATCCCCGCGGAGTTCCTGCCCGAGCACATCGCCTTAGTGATGGACGGCAACGGCCGCTGGGCGCAGCAGCGCGGCATGAAGCGCACCGAAGGACACAAACGCGGCGAGGCCGTGCTCATGGACGTCGTCGACGCCTGCCTGGCCCTTAAGGTGCCGTACCTGTCCGCCTACGCGTTCTCCACGGAGAACTGGCGCCGCGCCGCCGACGAGGTCCGCTTTTTGATGGGTTTTAACCGCGACGTGCTGCGCCGTCAGCGCGACGTCCTGCACGAGAAGGGCGTGCGCGTGGTGTGGGCGGGCCGGCGCCCGCGGCTGTGGCGCTCGGTGATCCGGGAACTGGAGGCCGCCGAGGAGATGACCGCAAACAACACGCGTATGACGCTGGTCATGTGCGTCAACTACGGCGGACGCGCCGAACTCATCGACGCCGCGCGCACCATCGCCCACGAGGCCGCGGCCGGACGGCTGCGGCCCGAGGAGATCACTGAGAAGACTTTCCCGCGGTTCCTCTACGACCCGCGGATGCCGGACGTGGACCTGTTCCTGCGCCCCTCCGGGGAGCGGCGAACCTCCAACTTCCTGCCCTGGCAGTCGGCCTACGCGGAAATGATCTACCAGGACAAGCTCTTCCCCGACTTCACCCACGAGGACCTGTTCGACGCCGTGGTGGAATACGCCCGCCGCGACCGCAGGTTCGGAGGCACGAAGTAAATGCCCGTGCAGAAACCGCCCACGCGCGCGCAAATCAACACCTGGCGCCGCTACCTGGCCAACGAGCGCGCCGAGGCCGCCGTCTACCGGGAGCTCGCCCGCAAACGTGAGGGCGCCGAGCGGGAAATCCTCCTGGAACTGGCAGAAGCCGAATCCCGGCACGAGCAATACTGGCGCGACAAACTCGGCGACTACGTCGGCATGCCCCGGCAACCGGACTTAAACACCCGCGTCATGGGCTTCATGGCCAAACACTTCGGCTCGGTGTTCACCCTGGCGCTGATGCAGACCGCCGAATCCCGCAGCCCCTACATCGACGATAAGGACGCCTCCCCACAGATCGCCGCCGACGAGCGGATGCACGCCGAAGTCGTCCGCGCCCTGGCCGCCCGCGGCCGGGAACGGATCTCCGGGGGATTTCGCGCCGCGATCTTCGGCGCCAACGACGGCCTGGTCTCCAACGTGGCGCTGGTGCTCGGCGTGCTGGGCTCCGGACTGGGGTCCACCGCGATCCTGTTGACGGGCATCTCCGGGCTGCTGGCCGGCGCGCTGTCCATGGCGGCGGGCGAGTACGTGTCGGTGAAATCCCAGTCGGAGCTGCTCGAGGCCTCCACACCCGACGCCGCCGCCCACACCCTGCCCGGGCAGGTCGACGTCAACGCCAACGAACTGGCCCTGGTCTACCGGGCCCGCGGCATGAGCGCCGAGGACGCGGCAGACAAGGCGGCGGACACCTTCGCCCGCATCTCCACGGCCCCGCGCCACGACGCCCGCGACGCCCACGCCCCCGCCCCGGCGCCCGCCGCGCCGGACGAGCAGAGCCACGGCGGGGCCTGGGTGGCCGCCCTGTCCTCCTTCGTGTGCTTCAGCCTCGGCGCGTTCATCCCCCTGATCCCGTTCCTCTTCGGCGCCCCGGCCGCCGTCGGCGCGATCATCGCCCTGGTGCTGGTGTCCGTCGCCCTGCTGATCACCGGCGGCATCACCGGCCTGCTGTCCGGAAAACCGCCCGCCGCGCGCGCCCTGCGCCAACTGCTCATCGGCCTCGGCGCCGCCGGCGTCACCTACGTGCTGGGGCTGCTCTTCGGCGCCCTCTTAGGCTGAGCCCTCTTAGACTGAGGCGGGCTACGCTTCCTTCCCGGCCCCCGCCTCGGCGCACGCGCCGCAAACGCCGTAGATCTCGGCGTCATGCCCCGTCAAGGTAAAACCGTGCTGGCTGGCGACCCCCTTGGCCCACGCCTCGACGGGACCGCCGTCGATCTCCTCCGTGAAACCGCACTCCGTGCACACCAGGTGATGGTGATGCACATCCGAATGACACGCCCGGTACAGCGTCTCCCCGGACGCCATATGCAACGCGTCGACCCCGCCGACCTCCGCCAAGGACTGCAAGGTGCGGTACACGGTGGTCAACCCCACCTTCGTGCCGCGCTCCTCCAGCTTTAAGTAGATATCCTTGGCGGAGCTGAAGTTGTCGAGTCCTTTCATGAGCTCGACGACGGCGGTGCGCTGCCGGGTGTTGCGCGCCCCGAGCTTCGGGACCCCGGAGTTCACGGGGGACATGAATGCTGCTCCTGACATGACGGGACTGGGATGTGTCCCTCCATGCTACTTCGACGTCGGCGACGGTGACTCCGGGGTCGCGGGAACCAGGCCCGGCATGTTCTCGTGCACGTGGGTGGGAGGATCCACGATCGCGGCCTTACTGATGGAGACGGTGGACTCCTCCACGTCCGTCCCCCGGGCGCGCCGGGATTTCCGGCGGGCGGCCAGTTCGTCCTGCTGCCCCTGCCGTTGGCTGACCTGCTCGCCGAGGCGGGCGGCCAGGTCGATGACGTCGATCGTCTCGGGCGTGACCAGCCGGTAGGAGACTTCTCGGCCGGAGCGCCGCGACTCCACCAGCCCCGCGCGCTTGAGCACGCGAAGGTGCTGGCTGATCAGCGGCTGGGATTTCCCCAGGTGGGAGACGAGCTCATGGACGACGTGCGTCCGCTCGTGGAGTTTGATCAGGATGTCTAGGCGTAGAGGGGAATCGAGGGCGGCGATGACGGTGGCCGCCTTGTGCAGGGATGTGGGATCGTGTTGGCGAATGGTCACGCTGCGATCGTTCCTTCAAAGGTTTTCTTACGCCCTAGTCCGAAAGAGGCTTTCCAGGAAAGAGTTTCGGCGAAATAGAGTGAATTGTAAAGGCGAGGGGCATTTTTCAATATTATACAGGTGTCCTAGATATGTTGCGGTGGTGGACCCCTGCTAAACAGGGAACACGCGCAGGCTAGACTGGGCGCGAGTTGACCGCCTATCACAGGAGAATGAGTTCAGAGCCATGGCAGCTTCCGTTCTTGACACCGTCATCAACCTCTGCAAGCGCAGGGGTCTGATTTACCCTGCGGGTGAAATCTACGGCGGTACCCGCTCCGCCTGGGACTACGGCCCGCTGGGCGTGGAACTGAAGGAGAACATCAAGCGTCAGTGGTGGCGCCACATGGTCACCCGCCGCGACGACGTCGTGGGCGTGGACACCTCGCTCATCCTGCCGCGCCAGGTGTGGGTGACCTCCGGCCACGTGGAGGTCTTCACCGACCCGCTGGTGGAGTCCCTGCACACCAACAAGCGCTACCGCGCCGACCACCTGATCGAGGCGTACGAGGAAAAGCACGGCCGCAAGCCGGAAAATGGCCTGGCCGACATCAACGACCCGGAGACCGGCCAGCCGGGCAAGTGGACCGAGCCGAAGGCCTTCTCCGGCCTGATGAAGACCTACCTGGGCGCCGTCGACGACGAAGAGGGGCTGCACTACCTGCGCCCGGAGACCGCGCAGGGCATCTTCGTCAACTTCAAGAACGTCATGACCTCGTCGCGCATGAAGCCGCCGTTCGGCATCGCCAACATCGGCAAGTCCTTCCGCAACGAGATCACCCCGGGCAACTTCATCTTCCGCACCCGCGAGTTCGAGCAGATGGAGATGGAGTTCTTCGTCAAGCCGGGCGAGGACGAGGACTGGCACCAGTACTGGATCGACAACCGCCACCAGTGGTACATCGACCTGGGCATCGATCCGGAGAACCTGCGCCTGAACGAGCACGCGCCGGAGGACCTGTCGCACTACTCCAAGCGCACCGTCGACATCGAGTACGCCTACGGCTTCCAGGGCACCAAGTGGGGCGAGCTCGAGGGCATCGCCAACCGCACCGACTACGACCTGCGCGTGCACTCAGAGGCCTCCGGCGAGGACCTGAGCTACTACGACCAGGAGGCGGAGGAGCGCTGGATCCCCTACACCATTGAGCCGGCCGCCGGCCTGGGTCGTGCGCTCATGGCCTTCCTCATCGACGCCTACACCGAGGACGAGGCTCCGAACGCCAAGGGCGGGGTGGACAAGCGCACCGTCCTGAAGCTGGACCGCCGCCTGGCCCCGGTCAAGGTGGCCGTCCTGCCGCTGTCGAAGAAGCCGGAGCTGGCGGAGCCGGCGCAGAAACTCGCCAACGAGCTGCGCGAGTTCTGGAACATCGACTTCGACACCTCCGGCGCGATTGGCCGCCGTTACCGTCGTCAAGATGAGACGGGCACCCCGTTCTGCGTGACCTACGACTTCGACACCCTCGAGGACAACGCCGTCACCGTCCGCGAGCGCGACTCCATGGAGCAGGAGCGCGTGCCGCTGGATGAGCTGCAGGGATACCTGGCCCAGCGACTGATCGGCTGCTGATGCACTACACCAGCTGGGACCGCGGAGACCGCGACCGCCCCAGGCTGCTGGCCGAAGACGGACCGCTGGAGCTGGCGGTGTTCGACACCGCCGCGGAAAAGGCGGCCGTCGCGGGGGAGACCTGGGAGTTGAGTTACTCCAAGGACCTCGGCGCCACGGCCACGCTTGCCGACGGCCGGGTCTACCGCGCCGCCGGCAAGTTCCCGCGCGACAAACAGCTCAAGGTCTCCCTCAACGGGCACTCGTTCACCCTCGTCAACGAGAACAAGAACGACTGGATCATCGACGACAACCACGACAACAAGATCGCCCAGTTCACCGGCTCGCACCACGGCGTGCGCAAGGCGATCCTCGAGTTCGAGGGGGAAGCGGAGGACCACGGCTTAGACAGCGACGACGTCGTCGCCCTGAGCTGGTTCGCCCGCTTGGCGCTGGAGTCGCGGATGGATCAGACGGCGAACGCGTTGATCGTCACGCTGATCATTCTCAGCATCGCCGGGGTTCTCGCCTTTATCATCTAGGCGCGATAGATTGGCCCTGTGCCTAATCTCAGCAGCGACCGCGCCGGAATCTTCACCGACGATTCCGGCGGCCAATGGGTCTGGGACGGTTCGGAGCTTCGCGACGGGACCGGGCAGACCCTGGCCATCGTCCGCGCCGACGTCATCGTCACCAGCGGCCAGCGCCTCCTCGTGGAACATTCGTCCGGCCCCATGTATTTCCGGGTGCGGGCGACCACCGACGACGGCCACGTCTACCGGGTGACCCAACCCGGCATGACCGTCTCCCGGCTGATCGGGGATTGCGCCGGGCGACGCTACCGGCTCAACCGGACGTCCGTGTTCCGTAAGGAGCGCGCGGTGGAAACCGCGGACGGCAAGGTGGCCGCGTACGTGCGGCCGCTGCTCACCGGCGACGTCGAGGTCCGGGACGGCCCGCACCCCGACGCCCTGCCGCTGCTCGACGCCGTGTTCCTCACCTGGGCGTGCGTGCTGGTGGACGCCCCGGTGCGCCGCACCCTGATCTAGCTGTACTGGCCGGGCAGCGCCTTAGAAGGAGCCGCCGCGGCTGGAGAACCCGCCGCCGCCTCCGCCGAAGCCGCCCCCGCCACCGAAACCGCCGCCGAAGCCCCCTCCGAATCCGCCGCGTCCGCCGCCGCCGAGCAGCTGGCCTAACACGATGCCGGTGACCACGTTGCCGACGCCGCCGCCGACCTGCTGGGTGGTCATGCGGCGCCGGTACTCGGACACGTCCGACTGCGCCTGCTTCGACGCCCGCTGCGCCTGCTGGGCCGCCTGGCGGGCGTACTCGGTGGCCTGGCGCGTGTGCGTCTTACGCCCGTGCATCGCCTGGGCGGACAGCTGCTTCGCGTTCGCCAGGTACGTGCGCGCCTGGGCCTGGACCACCGCACCACGCGAGGCGATGAGATCCTCCGCGGACTGGATCTGCGACTGGGCGGCGGCCAGCTGCTTGTCCAGCAACGCCAACTGGCGTTCCTGCGACGCCGTGGACTCACGCACCGCGTCCAGCTGGACGTCCAGCCTGCTGTCCGAGTCCATGAGCTCGGAATAAGCGCCCAGCGGGTCACGCGCGGCCTGGGTGCGGACTTGCTCCAGCACGGAGGAGGCCTCCGCGACGGCCTCGTCGAGGGCCTCCCAGTCGGCCTGCGCGCCCTGCTTCACGCCGCGTTTCTTGAGCTGTTCCGCCTCCTGGATTTCCTCGGTGACCTCGTCGATCAGCGGCTGCAGGCCCTCCTGCGCGGTGACGATGTCCTGGTCGGCGTGCTCCACGCCCACCAGCAGCGTCTCGGTCAGGTCCAGGGCGCGTTCGGTCTCCCGGATGGCGTTGACCAGCCCGCCCTGCTGGCCGGCGGGCTTATTTTCCAGCTCGCGGCCCTTCTCCAGCTGCTGCTCCGCCTGTTCGAGGGCGACTTCGGCCATCTCCACGTTGTCGTCGATGGATTCCAGCATCGCCTCGTCGTAGCGCGACTGCAGATCCGAGAGCGTGGCCCGGGCCGGTTCCACGCGGGCGCGCAAGGCGATGGTCTGCTGCGTCAGCTCGTCCAGCTTCGGTCCGGCGTTGACCAGGAGGTTACGCAGCTCGGCGAACTCCGCCGATTGCTCGTCCAGGGACTCTTGCGCCAGCCCGCACGTGGAGATGATGTCCACCAGCATCGCGCGTTTTTGCGGTTCGGTCTCCGGGATGGCGTCGTTGAGCTTCTGCTGCGTCTGGTGCGCGCGCTGCAGGGCGCCGCTGGCGTTGTTCATCGCCCGGGTGAACGGGCGGGTGCGCTCCGCGCCGAATTCGGCAACGGCGATGTTGAGCTCTTCCCGGGCGTGGCGCACCGACTCGTCGGTGGCGACGATGGCTTCCTGGGCGCGGGTCTCCAGGGTCTCCACCGGCAGGCGCAGCATCGCGTCCGTGTCGTCGGGAGAGAGCTCCCGGGCGGTTTCCAGCTGCTGGGCGGAGGTCTTCTTCTTGTTGCGGCGCGACACGGCCCAGATGCCGGCGCCGGCGCCGACCACGGCCACCCCGCCGGCGCCCAGCCAGGCGGCGGACTCCCCGGAGATCTGGCCCGAGGTGGCGGCGCCCTCGACGACGGCCAGGCCGGCGCCCGCCCAGTCGGACTCGACGAGGGGGCCGTACATGGCGGAGTCGATGTCGTCGAGCTCCTGCTCCGTCCAGTATCCGGCGCTGGTGTCTGCCCCGAAGTTGTATTGCCGGTCCTCGGTGGCGATCGCCGCGACCAGGGTGTTGCCGCCGCCGTTGGCCGCCGCGGCCTGCTCCGCCCACTGCTGCGGGGTGTACTGGCCGAACGACGGCAGGTACACGATGAAGATCGACTTCTGGTTCTCCGTCATGAACTGGTTGATCGCGTCCTCGATCTCGGCGAGCTCGCTGGCGCTCAAGACCCCGGAGGCGTCCGTGACCCGGTTGGTCAACTGCCCGGGCGGTACCGTGCCCGCCGGGGCCTCGGCCTGCGCCTGCTGCCATTGCAGCGGCTCCGCCGGGGCAGGGGCGGGGGAGGGCGCTTGCTGGGCCGCGGCCAGTGGCGTCAGGGACACCAGTGCGGCGGCGCCCAGGGTGGACGCGCCACCGAGAAGAATCGAGCGGAAACGCGAGGAAGTCATGCACCCAAGACTACCGGGAACCGCCCTGTGGGGATTGGGCGATGGCGGCAGAAAACTAGAACGAGCCGCCCCGGCTGGAGAACCCGCCGCCTCGGCTGCCACGGTTGCTTCTGGTGCTGCTTCCGCCCCCGAAACTTCCGCCTCGGCTGGAGCTACGGCGGGAACTAGACGATCTGGAGCTAGAGCCGGAGGATCTGCGGCTGGAACTGGAACTCGAGTTGCCGCTGGAGCTCGAGCTCCAGCTGGAGTGGGAGCTGGTCGAAGAGCTGGAGGCGGCGATGGCGGCTGCCCAACGGGCGGCTCTGTTGGTGGCCTTCCGCGCAGCTTTGTTCTCGTTCTCTCGTTCTTGGGTCGCCCTGCGTGCTTCTCTCAGCGTTGCCATGCGAGCTTCTCTATGCGCTGCGGTGCGCGCGGCTTCCTGCTCCGCCTCCACTTTTTCCTGGTGAGCTGTGATGTCTTTTTGCGCCTGCTCGGCAGCCTGCTTCGCATGCTGGGTAGATGGTGTCGCGTATTCGATTGCTTGCCATAACGGGGCCGCGGCTTCTCGGAGCTGCGTCGCTCGTTCGACCAGTCGCCGAGCGTTCAGCAGGGAGGCGCGGGTTTCGGTATTCACTATCTCCTGATGAGTGACGATGAGGTTGTCCGCCACCTGGATCTGTTCCTGGGCGGGTAACAGGTATTTATTAAGTCGCGTCAGCTGTCGCTTCTGTGCGTCAATGACCGTGTGAGCGGCTCGGAGCTGTTCTTCTAACGCGGTGTCCGCCTCCAAGAGGGCGACATACGACCCTAAGGGGTCAGTTGCGCCGCGGGTTTCCGCTTCCGCCAACACGATCGAGGCTTCTGCGGCGGCGGTGTCCAAGGCGTCCCAGTCAGCAGGCAGATACAGTGACGCGCCACGTTTCTTGAGCTGCGCCGCCTCCTTGATTTCTTCGGTGGTTTCTTTGATGAGCGGTGGCAGCCCTTCTTGGGCGATGGTGAGGTCGTCTTCCGCATTTCGAATGCGCAGCAGCAGGTCATCGGTCAGTTCCACCGCCCGGGTGGTGTCCCGGATGATGTAAGACAACCGTCCTTGCTCCCCGGCTGGCTTGGCTTTGAGTTCGTAGCCGATCTGCAGTTGTCGTTCAGCGTGGTCGAGGGACTCGGTGGCCTTGCCCACGTTTTCGCTGATGGACGAGAAGAGGGCCGGTCCGTAACGGGCTTCCAGATCAGAGAAGACGACGCTCATCCTCTTGAGACGAGTCCGCAGGGCGACGGTTGCTCGGGTGAGCTCATCGAGATGCGCGTGAGCGTGCAGGAGAAGTTCTCGCCGGTCGGCGAATGCGCTGATTTGTTCGTCGAGTTCTTCTTGGGCCAGACCATAAGCAGAGATGAGATTGATGAGTCTGATGCGTGTGCGCGGCTCTTGTTCCACGTCAGAGCCAGATTGTGATTTCACGGAGTGGAACCACCGCCGTTTGAGACTGTAGCCGAGTTTCTTCAGCGTGCGGGAAAAACCGGTGGAGTTTTCGGCCTGCACCGTGGGAACGACCAGGAAGAGTTCTTCCCGCTCACGCTGCGTGTGCTGGAGGACGTGATCGGCGTTATCGAGCGCTCGAGTAAAGGCACGGGTGCGGCCTATCCCGAACTCACTATGGGCGTTGTCGAGCGCTTCTTGGCCCCGGAGCACGGAGGCTCGAATGGCGACGGTGATTTCTTCGGCCCGGCGACGCAAGGTGGTGGTCGCCAATAAGGACAGCTCGGAGGGATCTGCGGGGGAGATGCTGCGGGCAGTGGCCATCTTTTTCGCAGCTTTCTTTTGCGCCACATACCGGACGATCGCTAAGGCGCCGACAGCGGCGATAACGAGCATGGCCAGCAGGAGCCAGCCGGTCCCTGCGCCGTCGTTGCGGGCAGGCCTGCTCGGGGAGACTTCATAGGCGGGCCGTGTCGGGGAGACCTGGGCGGGTTCAGCGGCGACTGCGGCGGGGTCGACGCCTGCCGCGGAGATCTCCGTGGAGAAGGCCGCCTCGATGGCCGCGAACCCGCCGCCCGCCCACCCGGACTCTTCTAAACCGGTGCGGGTGGCTGCCTGTAGGTAATCGAGCTGCTCCTGGTCCCAGTAGCCGGTCTCCGAGAGCGGGCCGACGCTGTGCGCCACGTCGTCGGTGAAAAACATGGCCGTCAGTGTGGCCTCATCCGCCTCATCGGAAACCTGGGCGGACCATTCGCTGAGATCATATTCCGCGGTGGGCACGTAGACCACGAAGAGATTTCTGCCGGCCTCCTCCGCGAGCTCATCGATCGCGTCTTCCATCTCAGCCGCCTGAGCTGGATCCAACACGCCGGAGAGGTCCGTGACATAGGGCGGGTCCTCTTCCGGGACAGCGGCAGCGGTCTCCTCCACCTTCTCCGGCTCCGCCTGGGCTGGCGGTTCCGGCTCAGCATCGTCGTCGAGCCCGAAGAAGCTGGCGATACCGCCCACCACATCGTCCACGGCCTCGTTCATCCGAGCTGACGCAGTCGCATCCTCCACTGCCGCGAATCCCACGCCCGCCCAGTCGGAGTCCACCAGTGACGGGAAGATGGCGTCCTCGACGTCGTCGAGCTCCCACTCGGCCCAGTACCCGGCGGAGGTGTCCGCGGCCAGGCCGTAGTGGCGGTCCTCGGTGGCCACCGCCAAGACCAGGGTGTTGCCCCCGCCGTTGGCGGCGGCCGCAGCTTCGGCCCACTCCATCGGGGTGTAGTCGCCGAAAGAGGGGAAGTAGACCAGGAAGATCGACTTCTGGTGATCCGTCAAATACTGCTGGAGGGCGGCGGCCAGCTGCGCGTTCTGCTCTGGGCCCAGCACGCCGGAGGCATCCGTCACCCGGTCGGGCAGCTGGCCGGGTGGGAGAGTGTCGGCCAGCGCAGGGGCCTGCGCCTGGAGCACCTCCTGGGCGGTGGAGGCGACCGCCGGAGCTGCGTGGGCCACGGCTGCCGGGGTCAGGGACAACAACGCCAGGGCGGCCAAAGAAGACACGATTTTAGGAAACACCGAGCGCACACGGGAGGAAGGCATGCCTAGCACACTACTGTGAGAACCCTGCCTACAGGGTATCGGCGAGAAACCTGTCATACTGGGGACAGCATGAACACACCATTCCGCACCGGGGCCCTAGCCCTGCTCACCGCCCTCCCGCTCGCAGCGGCCAGCTGGCCCGCCCGGATTCTCTGGCACTCCGCCCGCCGCTCCCGCAGCACCCCGGCGACGGTCGACTCCGCCGCCATCTTAGGCACCGCACAGTACGACGGCCGCCCCTCCGCCCAGCTGCGCGGCCGCCTGGACCACGCCGTCGACGTCGCCGCCCGTTTCCCCGACGCGGTGCTGCACCCACTCGGCGGCAAACTGCCCGGTGACCGTTACACCGAGGCCCAGTCCGCCGAGAAATACCTGCGCGACGCCGGCGTCACCGGACGCATCAACGCCGTGCCCGTCGGCTCCAGCACCAAAGACTCCTTCGAGGAACTCGCCGCCCGCAGCAAGGTGGGCCGCTGCCTGGTGATCACCGACCCCAACCACTGCCTGCGCGCGGAGAAAATCGCCCGTTCCGCCGGCATCGACGCCGTCGCCTCACCCACCCCGTACTGCCCGTCGCAATTTCCGGACCGCTCCTGGTGGGAATCCGTGGTGCACGAAAGCGGCGGACTAGTCGTCCTGGACGTCTCCCACCTCCTGGGCCCCGCGGCGGCGGATATGCTGGAAACCACACTGCGCAGGCTGCAACTGCTGTTCAAGCCGTCGCGCCGGGACCGAATCAACCAGCTGGAAGACACCGACACGTAACCGATGCCCCCGTACACCTACACCGCCCACGACACCGCCCGCATCTTCGCCGAAGGGGCGAAGGGCAGCCAGTTCGCCGACGCCGAACCCGACCACCGCAGCGACTTCGACCGCGACCGCGCCCGCGTGCAGCACTCGGCGGCGCTGCGCCGGCTGGCCGACAAAACCCAGGTCGTCGGGCCCCGCGACGGCGACACCCCACGCACCCGGCTGACGCACTCGCTGGAAGTCGCCCAGATCGCCCGCGGCATCGGCTCCGAACTGGGACTCGACCCCGACCTCTGCGAAGTCGCCGGCCTGACCCACGACATCGGCCACCCGCCCTACGGCCACAACGGGGAACGCGCCCTCGACGCGCTGGCCGCCGACTGCGGCGGCTTCGAAGGCAACGCCCAGAACCTGCGCATCCTGTCCAAACTGGAGCCCAAAACCCTGGACGACGCCGGCCGCAGCGTCGGATTAAACCTCACCCGCGCAGCGCTGGACGCCTCGTGCAAGTACCCGCGCACCCGCACCAACCCGGACGGCACCCTCAACCGCAAATACAGCGCCTACGACTCCGAGGCCGACGTGCTGGCCTGGCTGCGCGACGGCCACGACGACGACTCGCCGCCCATGGAGGCGCAGGTGATGGACTGGTCCGACGACATCGCCTACTCCGTGCACGACGTCGAAGACGCCGTCGTCTCCGGCCGGATGTCCTTCACGGTGCTGTGGGACCTGGTGGAACTGGCGTCGCTGGCGGACAAAGGCTCCCAGGCCTTCGGCGGCACCCCCGACGGACTGCTGGAGGCCGCCGACCGCCTACGCCAACTCGACGTGATCAACGCCGCCGCCGACTTCAACCACTCCCTGCGCGGCTACGTCGACTTAAAACGCATGACCTCGGAACTGGTGGGCCGCTACGTCGGCGCCGCCGTCGCCGCCACCGACGAGACGGCCGAGCGACCCGTGGGCCGCCAACACGGCCGCCTGATCGTGCCCGAACACGCCCAGGCGGAAGTCACCCTGCTCAAAACCGTCGCGGTGCTCTACGTCATGGGCATGCCGGTGCACCAGCAACGCCAACACCGCCAACGCGACCGGATCTACCGGGTCCACGACTATCTGCTGGCGGGCGCGCCGGGCACGTTGGATCCGATGTACCGGCAGTGGTACCGGGAGGCGGAGACGGACGCGCAACGCCAGCGGGTGGTCATCGACCAGATCGCGTCGATGACGGAGGCCCGCCTGGAGCGCATCGCGAAGCACTCCGCCGGCCTGGCCGGGTTCATGGGCTAGGCGTCGATCAGCGGCACAGGGTGATGCCGAGGTCGTCGAGGATCCCGTTGATGCGGGAGGTGTCGGCGTCGTCAAGCCCCCAGTCGGAGGCGATGATCTTGCCGGCGCGGGCTTCGCGGAGCAGGTCCGCCATCCCGTCGAGGTTGGTGGGGGCGGGGCGCGGGTTGACGCAGTCGCGGTAGCTGATCGCGGTCAGCGCGTCGAAGAAGTCCTGGCGGCAGCGCAGGCGGTGGTTGATGAGAATCGGGTTGTCTCTAAGAGGCATCGGGGATCTCGCAGAACGATTCGTAGTGGTCGTGGGTGTAGTACCAGACGTCCGGGTCGGTGTCGGCGTCGCCGCCGGTGACGATGCGGCGGGCGCCGCGGTGATCAAGGCCCGGGGTGTCCACCGTGTATTCCCGGTAGTAGCCGAGCTCTTGGTCGGGCAGTTCGCCTTCGTAGTTGCCGAAGCGGGTGCCGTCGTTGTCCGGATACTCGAAGGGGCCGCCCGCGACGATGTCGGCGGCGGTTTCCTCGGCCTCGTCGGGAAGTGAGCCCATCTCGCAGGCCGGCAGGCCAGAGACGGTCGACCCGGCGGGGGCTTGCTCATCGGTGAGCAGGTCCACGCCGAAATATCCGCCGATGGCAACCAGCAACGCTGCGCCGATTGTCCCGAGGACGGTCTTTTTCTGCGGGGCCTGATGAGCCATGCGCTCATTGTGGCACCCTGAAGGCCAGCTAATAAAACTCTATAAACCCTAGGTTAATGGCGGGCGGGGAAGCGTCCCTCGGCGCGGTTTGCCCGCCCCGGTAAACTACGAAGTTATGGCACAGGGACGAATTCCGGAGAGCGACATCGAAGCCATCCGCGAGCGCGCCCCGATCGATGAGATCGTCGGCGAATACGTGCAGCTCAAACCGGCGGGCTCCGACTCGATGAAGGGGCTCAGCCCCTTCAAGGACGAGCGCACCCCCTCCTTCCACGTGCGCCCGGCGCGCGGCTACTACCACTGCTTTTCCACCGGCAAGGGCGGCGACGTCTTCAGCTTCCTCATGGAGATGGAGCAGCTGTCCTTCCCGGAGGCGGTGGAGTCCGTCGCCCAGAAAATCGGCTACACCATCCGTTATCAGGGCGGGTCGACGGGGGCGCGGAAGGAGAAGCCGGGCACGCGCCAGCGGTTGATCGCCGCGAACAAGGCGGCCCATGAGTTTTACCGCGAGCAGCTGGAGACCCCGGAGGCCGCCCCGGCCCGCGACTTTTTGCTGCAGCGCGGCTTCGCGCGCGAGCACATCTACGAGTTCGGGTGCGGCTACGCCCCGGCGGGGTGGGACACCTTGACCAAGCATCTGTTGCGCACGGGCTTCGACTTTCAGGAGCTGGAGGCCGCGGGCTTGGCGAAGATGGGCCGGCGCGGGCCGATCGATCAGTTCCACCGCCGCCTGTTGTGGCCGATCAAGGATCTGGCCGGCAATGTCATCGGCTTCGGCGCCCGCAAGCTCTTCGACGACGACAAAATGGGCAAGTACATGAACACCCGCGACACGATGTTGTACAACAAGTCGAAGGTGTTGTTCGGGCTGGATCTGGCCAAGCGCAACATCGCTCAGTCGCATCAGGCGGTGGTGGTGGAGGGCTACACCGACGTCATGGCCATGCACGCCGCCGGGGTGACCACCGCCGTGGCCTCCTGCGGCACCGCCTTTGGCGGCGACCATCTGCAGGTGCTGCGCCGGTTGATGCTGGACGACAACTATTTCCGCGGTGAGCTGATCTACACCTTCGACGGCGACGAGGCCGGCCAGAAGGCCGCCATGCGCGCCTTCGAGGGGGATCAGAACTTCACCGGCCAGTCCTTCGTCTCCGTGGCGCCGGAAGGCCTGGACCCGTGCGACCTGCGCTTGGAGCGCGGCGACGCCGCCGTCCGCGACCTGGTGGCCTCCCGCATCCCGATGTTCGAGTTCGTCGTCGACTCCCTGATCGCCGAGTACTCCCTCGACACCGCGGAGGGCCGACTGCAGGCGCTGCGGCGCGCGGTGCCCGTGGTCGCCGACATCCGCGACGATGCCCTACGCGTCGAATATGCCCGCCAGCTGGCCGGCTGGGTCGGCTGGCCCGACCCGGACGAGGTCATCCGCCAGGTCCAGGCCGAATCCCGGAAGCCGAAGCGGAAGAAGGACGACGCCCGCCGCCGCGCCACCCGCTTCGAGCACGGTGAGTCCCAGCCGGTGCAGGACATCCCCCTGCTGATCGCCCCGAACCCGAAGGACCCGCGCCTGTGGCCGGAGCGCGAATCCCTCAAGATCGCCCTGCAGTACCCCAGCCAGGCGGGCTCCTACTTCGACGGGCTCAGCTCCGACACTTTCACCAACGAGGCCTACTCGGCCGTGCGTGAGGCCATCGTCGCCGCCGGCGGATGTGCGTCCGGCGGGGACGGGGGAGTGGAGTGGATCGCCGCCGTCGCCGGCGAGATGGCGGACCTCTCCGGCCGCAACCTCGTCTCCGAGCTCGCCGTCGAAGCACTCGCCACCGAAGACGACCTGGCCACCTTCACCGACTCCGTGCTTTCCCGGCTGCAGGAGCAGCGCGTGAGCAACCAGATCGCCCAGTTAAAAAGCCAACTGCAGCGCATGCGCCCCGCCGACGACGAACAGGCCTACAACACCTTGTTCGCCGACATCATCGCCCTAGAGCAGGCGCGACGCGAGTACAACCACCGGGCGTTTCGGATGTGAGACGCTTACCCTGGGGGTCATGAAGCAGACATTCTTTCAGCTCAGCGGCCGTGCCGGGTAGGGCGCGGGCCTGGGGCCGGCGGATCCTCACCGGGGTGGCCGCCGCGACCGCGGTCGGGGGAGCAGCCGTCGACGCCAACCGCACGCACCTGTTCAATCCCGCCTGGCCGCCGCATGCGCGTTTTCACGACGCCCAGACCATTTCCCTGGCCGCGCTGTTGGGCGGCGGCTTATACGCTCTGCACCGCCGTGATGACGCGGCCGCCGGCGCCGCGTTGCCGGCGCTGTTCTGGGCGTCGATGGCAAGCGCTTTCCTTTACCCGGGCACCGGCGGGCTGCAGGCGGAATTCCCGGAGCTGATCCCGCGCATCCGCGGGGTATGGATCGACGAGCGCTTCGCGGCCGGGACGATGCTGGGGTTAGGCGCGGTGGGCTACGTGCTCACCCGGCGCCGGTGACCGGCCGACCGCGCCCCTCGGCGGGTCACTCCTCGTCGGAGCGCAGCATGTCCCGGTGCGCGGACAACAGCTCGAACTCCGGCCGGAAAGCCACCAGGCGTTCGATTTCGTCGAGCACGTCCACCACGTGCGCGCGGTCCGCGGCGACGACACTGGCGCCCACCAGCGCGCGGCGGTGCAAGTCCAGGTGCCCGACCTCGGCGGCGCTGACCGGGAACTTCCGCCGCAGCTCCGCGACCACGGGGCGCACCAGCGAGCGCTTCTGCTTCAGCGAATGCACGTCGCCCATGAGCAAGTCGAACTCAATCCACCCGATCCACATGAGCGCTCACCGCTTGTCGTCGAGGTCATCGCGCTCCAAGATCTCCTGGCCGTCCACGCGCGAGTCCTTGTTCAGATTCTTGACCTCGCGCATCCGTGGCTGCGGATCGAGCTTGTCGGCGATCGCCTTGCGGGTGGAGGAGACCACCGATTTCGTCACCGGCGAATTGATCACGGCCTGATAGCCGTCCTTGATCTGATAAAAACGCTTGCGTCCCGCCCGGGTGCCGAAGACGTACCCCGCGGCGGCTCCGATGACGAACTGAATCATGAGAAAATACTTCCTTCACTCGTCGAACAACATTCCCCGGGGCGGCCCCGAACACTGACGGAACTAGTCTACCTGCTCGACTTCCCCGATCGTCTGCGCCGCCCGCACCAGACCCAGGTGCGAAAACGCCTGCGGGAAATTCCCCGCCAGCCGGCCATGCTCCGGAGAATACTCCTCCGACTGCAGTCCCAGATCCGTGCTCACCGACAACAACCGCCGCATCTCCGCGTGCGCATCGTCCAGCCGCCCGGAAAACGCGTACTGCTCCGTCAACCAGTAGGAACACATCAAAAACGGATACTCGTCGCCCTCCAGGCCGTCGAAACCGGTGGTGCGGTAGCGGTGCAGGAACCCGGCGTCATCCAGCAGGTCACACTCAATGCGCGCCACCGTGGCCAGCATCTTCGGGTCGTCGTAGTCCACAAACCCGATCTGGGCGAGCTGCAACAACGAGGCGTCCACCTCCGTGCCGCCGTACACCTGGGTGAAAGACTCGATCTCGTCGTTCCACCCGCGCTCAAAAATCTCCTCGCGCAGACGCTCCCGCAACTCCCGCCACGTGTCGAGCTCCCCGTCCTCCACGGGATAATCATGCTTGTCGACGGCCGCGATCCCCCGGTCGAACGCCGCCCACATCATCGCCCGGCCATGCGTGAACCAGTCCGGCTCACCGCGCATCTCCCACAGCCCGTGGTCCTTGACGTCGAAACGCGCCTTCTGGAAGCGCAACAACGCCCGCTGCAGATCCCACGACAACTCCGACTCCGGCACACCCGCGTCCCGGATCTTCTCCAACGCGACCATCACCGTGCCCACCACGTCCGCCTGATACTGCTCCGCCGCCCCGTTGCCGATGCGCACCGGGCGCGACCCCTCATAACCGGGCAGATGATCCAACTCGAACTCCGGCAGATGTCGCTCACCGCCCAACCCGTACATGATGCGCAGGTCATGCGCGTCACCTGCGATCGCTCGCAGCAGCCAATCCCGCCACTCCTCCGCGCGCCGAGAAAACCCGGAGCGCACCAGCACCTCGATCGACAGCGCCGAATCCCGCAGCCACACGTAGCGGTAATCCCAGTTCCGGCTGCCCCCGAACTCCTCCGGCAACGACGTCGTCGGGGCGGCGACGATGCCGCCCGTCGTGGAATCCGTCAATGCACGCAACACCACCAACGAGCGACGCACCTCATCCTCGTACTGGCCCGACAACTCCGGATGCGCCGCCCACTTCGACCAATACTCCCGGGTGGTCTCCATCGCCTCGGAATAATCCATCGGCTCCGGCGCATCGTCATAGGAGCGATGCCAGGTCAACACCCAATTGGCCTCCTCGCCCTCCGCCAACCGGTGCGTTCCGTGGTGACAGTTGGTCTTCGGAGACCGCCGCAACTCCGGGCCCGCCACCTGCACCGCGTTCGGCCCCGAAATCGCGCAGATCAACGCATCGCCGTCGACGTCGGAGTCATACGTGAAAAACGGGGTGGCCGCCCCGTAATCGAACCGCAGCCGCAGCACCGTCTCCACCTCCACGACGCCGCTGAGACACCGCACCCGCCGCACCAGGTCATGCCGGACGTTGCCGTCGGCGTCCGGCGTGGTCGGCATGAAATCCACCACCTCCGCGGTGCCCGTCTCACTGGCCCACACGGTGCGCAGAATCATCGAATACCCCACATAATGCCGCTCCGTGACCTCCCCGCCAGCGATTCCGATCCGCCAATGGCCGTGCGACTCATCGCCGACCAACGACGAAAACACCGCCTGCGAATCAAACCGCGGCAGACACAACCAATCCACGCTGCCGTCGCGGGCCACCAGCGCGCCCGTATGCGTGTCAGAGACCAACGCGTAGTCCTCCAACGGGGTCGAGCCGGAACCTGCCTGCCGCTCTGCCATCATCATCTCTCCCACACTCGTCTTCCACGGCCATGCTTGCGCCACCACCGGGGCGCATCACCCGCCCAGCCTAAAGAAACCCACACCCCCACGCACCGCCGCCGCCACCGCACTACCGTGGAGAACCATGACGGAGAACAACGCCCCCACCCCCCACACCTTCCTCATCCTCGGCGGCAACAGCGACCTCGCCGGACGCCTGCTCATCCCCGGCATCGCGGACTACCTCTCCCTCACCCCGCAGGCGAGCATCCGCATCGTCGGCAGCAGCCGCAGCGACGACCACGACTACCCCGGCTTCATCCGCGACGCCCTCGCCGACGCCGACGCCGACGGCATCACCGACGACGTCATCGACCACCTCGCCGACACCGCCACCTGGGTCACCGCCGACGCCACCGACCTCGACGACCTCACCACAGCCGTCGAGCACGCCGTCCACCGCGACCCCGACGCCCGCCTGGTCATCTACTACGGCCTCGCCCCCGAAGTCACCGACGACACCATCGACCACCTCCGCCAAATCACCCTGCCCGACAACACCGTCCTGGCCATGGAAAAACCCTTCGGCGTCGACGCCCCCTCCGCGGCCGAACTCGAAGACAAACTCGCCGCCACCGTCACCGAAGACCACATCTTCCGCGTCGACCACTTCCTCAGCCAAGCCGCCACCATCAACCTCATCGGCGCCCTCGAAGCCAACCACCTCCTCCAAGCCGGCTGGAACAACACCGCCGTCGAAACCATCGACATCGTCTACGACGAAGCCCTCGGCCTCGAAGGCCGCGCCGACTTCTACGACTCCACCGGCGCCGCCGAAGACATGCTCCAATCCCACCTGCTCAAC